>CAYMHF010000002.1:228061-307457 GCA_964390215.1 uncultured Dokdonella sp.
GGCATCGGGCATGAATGCCCTTCCTACAAGGGATGCCGATCCAGGTTGCGGGATTCGTTTGCGTTTAATGCGTTGCTGCTTCGTTGTAGGAAGCGGCTTCAGCCGCGATGCTTTTCGTCAATCCGGCCAAAAGGCATCGGGCATGAATGCACTTCCTACGAAGAGCGGGCGAACGGCGACGCGGGATTCGATGACTTGTCCCGCGTTACTGCTTTGTTGTTGGGCCTGAAGGCCTCTCCTGCAGAGTCGGGCGCAGCCAAGCTTGTCCTTGTCGAAGGTCAGGGCGACGAGGGCGGGAAGCGCTTTCCAGGTAAAGAAAGCGACAAGGCATCGCCGATCCTGCGAACTACTTCGCCGAATCCTCCTCATCAGAATAAATCGCCACATGCGCAACACCATCCCCACCAATCCACGCGCGAAACATCCCATCCGTATTGAACGGCATGGCCATGCTGCCATCGGCACCCAGAACGATGGCGCCACCATCGCCACCCAGTTTCGGGATGTCCTTGTTGATGACTTGTTCGGCGGCTTCGGCGAGCGGTTGCTTGAGCAGGCCGACGCGCATGCAGATCGAGTGCGCGGCAACGGTGCGCAGATAGAACTCGCCCCAGCCGGTGCCGGATACCGCGCATTGGGCGTCGGCGTAGGTGCCGGCACCAATCACCGGTGAATCACCGATGCGGCCGAAGCGCTTGTTGGTCATGCCGCCGGTCGAGGTGCCGGCCGCAAGATGGCCGTTCTTGTCGAGGGCGACGGCGCCGACCGTGCCGAAATGCTTCGCGGTTTCAAGATCGGCGTGGGCAACGCCAGCCTTCTCTTCCGCCAATGCTTTCTGCAGTTGCTGCCAGCGGCGCTCCGTCCGGAAGTAAGCCGGATCGACCAGGCTGATGCCAATCGACTTGGCGAAGTCTTCGGCGCCGCGACCGGCCATCATCACGTGCTCCGATTTTTCCATGACGCCGCGCGCCAGAAGAATCGGATTGCGCACGGTGCGCACGCCGGCAACGGCACCGGCCTTGAGCGTGTTGCCGTCCATGATCGCCGAATCGAGTTCGTTGTGGCCGTCGTGGGTGAACACGGCACCCTTGCCGGCGTTGAAGTTCGCATCATCTTCAAGCACGGTTATCGCCGCGGTGATGGCATCGAGCGCGGGTTTGCCGGATTTCAGTTCGGCGTAGCCCTTGTTGACTGCCTTGAGCAGGGCGGCGCGGATCTCGGCTTCGCTCTTTGCCGTCATTTCGCTGCGCACGACGCCGGCGCCACCATGGATGACCAGCACGGGCTTGGTTTCTGCGGCGTTCACGGCGAAGCTGGATGCGAGCAGTACGGCGGCGAAAAACGGATGGAATCGGTTCATGGCTTTCCTCGTCGGGATGCGGAGGGTGCCGATGTTTCGGCGCCTTCGTGGATGTTCAGGATGCCACGCTCGACATCGGCTGTCCGTTCGAATGCCGGATGTTCAACGGCAAGGGTTTGCAGGTTGATGCGGCTGGCAGAACCAATGCCGGTGACCTTGATGCCGATCCAGCTCAACGGCGTATCTGCGCTGAGGATGCTTGGCGCAGCGGATGACTGCACGAGCCAGGCATAGCCGCCGCTGCCGGTGAACAGGGTGCCGATGCCATCGTTGTCGATGCAAAGTGCGCTGTTTTCGTCGACGCCAATCCCGATCGGATGCTCGATCAGGTGGCTCGATTGCGCCTTGGCCAGAAACGCGATCAGGCGGCCGAGCCGGTCGCGCTTGCCGAAATGGCTGTCGGTGATGATCCGATCGAGAAAGCGCAGATGCAGGAAGCCCGCATCGAGGGTCACGGCGGCGCCGAGCGGATGTGCGAGCGCTTCCGCGGAGGTGATGCTGCCGCCATCGAGCGCCCCGTAGCTGGTTGCGCCGAGGATGGCGAGGCCGGCACTGGTTCCGCCCAGTGGTTTGCCTTCGCGAACATGGCGATCGAGGGCCGCGTTCAATCGCGTGCCTTTCCAGTAGCGGATGTAGTTGGCCTGGTCACCACCCGCAATGAACACGCCATCGGCGCGTTCGATCGCCTGGATGACGAACGGATCTTCCGCCGCCTCGCGTTGGCTGAAGACAAAGGTCTCGACCGAGCGGGCCCCGCCAATTGTGTCGTAAAGGCGACGTTGCAGGTCGTCGTCACCGGAAGCTCGCAGGATCACGATGTGACCGCCATCGGCACGCTTGATGAACCAGTGGAAGGCGTCGTCGACCCAGTCGCCGCCCCCCATCAGCATGAGTCCGAATGTCGGCTGCGCGGGTGTTTCGGCTTTTGTGTCGCCAACCGAGTGATAACTGAAGCCGGGATGCTGACCTTGATCGGCAGCGACGTTGGCGGCAAGGCCACACAGGGCGATGACGACAAGGCTTGCGGCAAGCCGGGCGCAGTGGAACTTCAACGCGGAAAGCATGCCTGTGACCTGTGCGGATGGCCTGCCATCTTGGCACGCCTCAGGGCGCTGCTCAATTGGATCGGCTTGTACTTTGGTCGTCTTCCCAATGGCCGGATTCAGGCACAGAATGGGAGGGCGGAAGGGCTGACCGACAAGCTTGAAGGGGTCGTCGCGGCCCGCATCCGCAAAGTTTCTCCACCGATCGTTGCCGTTCACCCATCGAGTACTCCCATGCGCAGAAGCTTCCTGCTGTTGCCCATCCGACTTGCCCTGTACGGATCATTCGTCCTCGCGAGCGGTTCAATCCTTGCTCAGTCCAATACCGACTCAACCGATCCCGACACGACCCTGGAAACCGTGACGGTGACCGGTTCACGCATTCCGCGCGCCCAGGTTGAGGGGCCGGCGCCGATCACGGTGGTCACGGCCGAGGAGATCAAGGCCGGCGGCTTCGGCAGTATCCCGGACGTGTTGCGCTCGATTACCCAGAATGGCGGTGAGACCCAGAGCCAGCAATCCTCCAGCGGCGCGGATTTTTCGCCCGGTGCGCAACAAGTCGATCTGCGCGGCCTCGGTCCGAACCACACCCTGGTTCTCGTCAACGGCCGTCGCATCGCCGATTTCCCGCTGCCGTTCAAGGGACGCAGCAATTTCACCGACATTTCGAGCATTCCCATCGGCATGATTGATCGCATCGAGATCCTCACCGGCAGCGCCTCGGCGGTGTACGGTTCGGATGCGATCTCCGGCGTGGTCAACTTCATCCTCAAGAAAAAGGCGGATGGCACCACGCTCGATTTCCGCTATGGCGATACCCAGCACGGCGGTGGCGAGTCCTACAAGCTCAATCTGTCGACCGGCTTTTCGAGCAACGATTTCAACCTGGTTTTCGGCGCCGAGATCATCAATCAGAAGCCCCTGTGGGCGTATGACCGTGATATCCAGGACTCCACCGCCGATGCGCCAACCTCGCGCTCGCAGACGCCGCGACGCACCTTCCTGCGCACCGACTACTACGACGACTACATCGATCCGGGCGAGGATGTCTGCGCCGGTCTGGCCAGCCTGAATGGCGGTACGACAATCTATGCGAACCGTCGCAACTATGGTGATTTTTGCGGCAGCCGCGAGTCGATCGGTTACGGCACGATCCAGAGCGAGCGCAAGGGCATCAACACCTACACCTCGATGAACATGCCCCTGGGTGATTCGCTCGACTGGTTCGCCGACATCCAGGCCGGCTACAGCAAGGTCAACCTGTTCCGCGATGTCGAGCAGTGGAGCTACATGGCTCCGGATGGCAATGAGGAAGGCTATTTCTACAACCAGGCCACCGAGCAGGTCGAATACTGGGGACGCCAGTTCACGCCCGAGGAAATGGGCGGGCTCAATCGCGGCATGATCGAAACCACGCAGAAGACCTTCAGCTTCACCACCGGCCTGCGCGGTTCATTCGGGCAGAGTTGGGATTACGAGGCTTCGCTCAGCCATTCGCAATACGACGCCACGATCAGCTGGCCACAGATCGTGGCCGGCCTGGCAAACAATCTCTATCTCGGCCCGCAGCTCGGTATCGACGAGGACAGCGGCTACCCGATCTTCAATGCCGACCCGAGCCGCTTGTACACCCCGCTGACCCGCAGCGAGTACGACTCGATCGCGCAACGCACGGTCTATCACCCGCAGTCGCAGAGCGACACGCTGGCTTTCACGTTCTCCAATCTCGACCTGTTCCAGATGCCGGCCGGGGCGGCCGGATTTGCCGGTGTCGTCGAGTACGGTTATCAATCCTATGATCTCAAGCCCGATCCGCTGGCCACCCAGTACTACTACTACAGCTGGAAGGATTCCGATGGCAGTGGCAGCCGCAACCGCTGGGCGGCGGCCGGCGAGCTTCGCGTGCCCTTGCTCGACAGCCTGAACCTCAGCGTGGCTGGTCGCTACGATGACTATCGATTTGCCGGCAACAGCGCCGACAAGTTCACCTACAGCGCCGGCCTCGAGTGGCGCCCGGTTGATTCGCTGCTCGTGCGCGGCTCGTACGGAACCGCGTTCCGTGCTCCCGATCTGCACTACGTGTATGCCGGCATCGGCAACGACGAGACCGGTGGCACCGACTACTACCGCTGCCGCACCGAAGAGCCCGGCGAGGACATCACGGATTGCTCGTATTCCGACGAGAACCTGATCCGCACGCGCAGTGGCAACCGCGCCCTTGGGCCGGAAACCAGCACCTCGTGGACGGGTGGTTTCGTGTTCTCGCCACGCGAGAACTTCGATGTGTCGATCGACTACTTCAACATCGACATGCGCAACCAGGTGCAGGATCTGAGCACCGATCGCCTGCTCCAGCTTGAGGCGAACTGCCGCATCGGCACCGACGTCAACGGCAATCCGGTTGATGTCTCCTCACCGAGTTGCATCGACGCCATCGCACGCATCAACCGCCTGGCCAATGGCAACCTCTACGGCGTCAGGGTCAATCCGATCAATGTCGCCCGCGAACGTACCAGCGGCATCGATTTGAGCGCGCACTACAAGCTCGCCACCGGCATCGGCGATTTCCGCTTCTCGGGCAACTACACGTGGACGCGCGAACACCTGTTCCAGCAGTACACGGGCGATGCCGAGGTTGACGAGTTCGCCGTCAACAGCGGTTTCGACATTCCGCGCAACAAGACCAGCGCGAGCGTGTCGTGGGAGAAGAACGCGTGGACGGTGACCGTGCATGGCGACCGACTGGGTCGTCTGCCGAATTCCGATTCCTATGACCAGATTGTCGATACCGGCGCTGGCGAGAAAGCCTGGATCGGCGCGACCTACCGCTACAACCTGTCGACCGAATACCGTTTCAACGAACGCATGCGCCTGTCGTTTGCGGTGACCAACCTGTTCGACAAGATGCCGCCAAAGGATCCGACCTACACCTCGTATCCCTATTACGATGTTTCCTGGTTTGATTCGGTGGGGCGCAGCTACTACCTGCAGTTCACCACCAAGTTCGGTGGCGGCGCACTGTAGGTTCGAAGGGCTCGCGACAAGTCCCGCTGCGCATCCGGACATCCGGATGCGCAGCGAGTGTCGCACGATCAAGCGATAGCCGCGCGGATCCGTGGATGCGTGTGTCTTGCGTGGTCTCTACCTGGCATCGCCGCGCCCATTGCCGTGATCGGGCTTGTGCCCTGTACCTTTGTCCGATGACAGCCGGATCAGTGCTTGCTACGGTGCACGAATGAATATCCTTTCCAGAATCAGCATCGGTGTACTTGGCGCACTCGCACTGGCCGCTTGCGCGAGCCATCGCACCGCTTCGGAGAAAGCCCCCATGTCCGATGGACTGATCAGCGAGATCCGCGTCACCACCCATCAGGGCGATGACGACCTGCTCAGTGCGGGGCTTGGCCTGGCCGGATTGCGCGGATCGGCACCGGCTTTTGCGAATCCTGAGTTGCCGACGCCGGCCGAGTTGCGGCGGCGCGCGATTTATTCGAGCTGGCGCGGCATCGCCGATCTCGGCCCGCTCGGTGGTTATGGCGAAATATATGGTGCGGTACCGCTGGTCACCGGGCGCGAGTTCAGTGCGTTTGCGAAATTGCCGAAGGCGAACTCGCCGCATCGCGTCCTCGTCCAGGTGCCGGATCTGTTTGATCGCGACAGGCGTTGCGTGATTGTCACCGCCTCGTCCGGCTCACGCGGAATCTATGGCGCGATCGCGCTGGCCGGCGCCTGGGGCCTGCCGCGCGGCTGCGCGGTCGCCTATACCGACAAGGGCACCGGCAGCGGCTATTTCGATGTCGCCAGCAACACCGGCGTTGCACTCGACGGGACGCGAGCGGAACGTGGCAGCACCCAGCTCGAATTCGCGCCCGCCGAAGAAGCCACGGTTGCCGGCTCGAATCAGGTGCTGGTCAAGCATGCCCATTCCGGCGACAACCCCGAGGCCGATTGGGGACGTCACGTCATCCAGGCCGCGCGCTTTGCCCTGGCCGCGCTCGATCAGGCGTTTCCGGAGCAGGCACCGTTCACGGCCGGGAACACGCGGATCATTGCCGCCGGACTTTCCAATGGCGGCGGCGCCGTCTTGCGCGCGGCGGAGACCGACGAGGGCCTGCTTGATGGCGTCGTTGCGGTCGAGCCGAACATCTGGGCGGGTGAGGGCGGTCGTGCGCTCTATGACTATGCAACGGAAGCAATGCTGCTGATGCCGTGCGCCCTGCTTGATCCGCGTTTCGATCAAACCCCGTTTGCGCGCGTCAATGGCGGGCCGCCGCCGGCCTGGGTGACCCGCTGTGAAACCCTCACCGATCAGCGCTGGCAATCGGCCGGTTCGGCATTGTCTTCCGCCGCGCAAGCGCTCGACAGCCTGCATGCGACGGGTTGGACCGACGAGGTGCTGGCCAGCGCGGCGACATCGACCGCGCTCGATCTGTGGCGCGCCGTCAGCGTGACCTACGCCGCGGCGTATGCGCGAACCGGCGTCGGCCCGATGCCATGTGGTTTCGGATTGGCCGCGACCGACGCAGGCGGCAACGCCCGTGTGGCGTCGCCGGTCGAACAGGCCGGCTGGTGGGCCGATGCGACCGGCATACCGCCGGGTGCCGGTGTCGGCATTCTCGATAGCATGGCCGCGGGCGCGGATGCATCATGGCCGGGTTCGGAATGCCTGAGCCAGTTGTGGAGCGAATCAAGCAAGCTCGCCGCGAACCTGCACAAGGGTGCGCAGGAAACGAAAGCCTCGCTGCCGCGAGCCGAACTGCCGATGATCATCGTGCATGGCAAGGCGGATGGTCTGGTGCCGGTCGCTTTCAGTTCAGAGCCGTATGTGCGCTGGCTGGAAGCCAATGGCCGCAAGCCGGTGTTCTGGAAAGTCGCACACGCCCAGCATTTCGATGCCTTCCTCGCGTTTCCGGGTTTTGGTGATGCACATGTGCCGATGCTGCCGTACGCTTATGCAGCGCTCGACAAGCTGTGGGCGCACGTCGTCGCCGGTGAGCCGCTGCCATCGAGCCGGGATATTGCAACCACGCCGCGCGGCAACGGACCACTGGGAGCAAGCCAGCTCGGCGAATACTGAGGCTCCGCTGGTGGGTTCGCCGTTGCAGCACATGCCCCGCTATCATGGGCGCCTTGCGGCGTGATGGCCGCACCTGATCTGCAACCGGAGCATGAGTCATGAGCGATCCGCTGGATGTTGGCCAATGGGCGAAAAACTGGGAGGCGATGGCGCGCCAGGCCCAGTCCGCGATGAGCGGTGTTCCGGGTCAAGCCGCCTGGGGCGGCGCAGCAAGGCCGGCGCCTTCCTGGCTCAGCAACATGGCTCAGGCCAACCCGTTTCCCGCTGGCCAGCAACAGGGTGAGGCGATCGAACATCTGCTCGCTGGTGCGCAGGGCTATCTCGGCATGCTGCAGAGCCTCGCCAGCGCCGCTGGCGGGCAAGCCGCACCTGACTTCGCCATGCCTTTCAGCGTGGGTGGATTCGCCGGTGCATTTCCACCTTCGGCGATGAACAATCCCTTCGCGGCAGCCATGCGTGGCTTCGGCAACCAGGGCGCGAGTGGCTTTGAGCAAATGATGGAACAGTTTGCCGCCGCTGCCGGGCCGATGTTCGACAAGGCCAAGGGCGCCCTGCACATGCCGGCTTTCGGCCCGTTTCGCGAAAAGCAGGAGAACCGCCAGCACGCCGCCCAGGTCTTCATCGACTATCAGGAACAGAGTGCGCGCTACGACCGGCTGATGCTCAAGGTCAGTGAAAAGGCGTTTGCCTGCTTCCAGCTCAAGCTTGCCGAGCGCGAGGAGCCCGGACGGCAGATTGATTCGGTTCGTGGCCTTTACGACGTCTGGATCGATGCGGCCGAGGAGGCCTATGCCGAGATCGCCTTGTCCGAGGAGTTCCGCGAGGTCTATGCCGCCGTTGTCGATGCGCAGATGCGAGTACGCCAGCAGGTGCAGGGCGAGATTGAAAAGTTCTGCAACCAGCTCGGCATGCCGACGCGCAGCGAGGTCAACAGCATTGGCGAACGCCTGCAGGCCTTGCGTCGCGAGCTCCGTGAGCAGCATGAGGGCGCGCATGATCAGGAACAATTGCGCGCCGAGGTGGCCGGGCTGAAACGTGAATTGGCGGCGCTGAAAGCCGCGCCAGAAGATTCGGCGAAGCGCTCGAAACCTGAGTCGGTAAAAAAGTCGAAAACGACAAAGAAGCCAAAGAACGCCGCCAAGGTGGTCAAGACGGCCAAGTCGACAACCAAGGTTGCGGTACTGGCCCGGCCGGATGCCGAGAAGTCATCGCAAGAGACCCTCAGGAAACCGGCTTCCGCCCATCGCGGCAATCGGCGCAAGGCGGCAGCCGGCAAGACCGCGGTGACCAGGGAAGTGAGCACGACCAGCACGGGCGATTTCGCTGCCAGCCTCGCGCGGTTTGCACGCAAGTCGAAATCCTCGGCCAAACGTGGATTGACGCGCGCCACGCCAAAGTCCGCCAAGCGTGGAGGTAGCAAGTGATGGGGCCGCTCAATATCGAACCGTTCAAATTCTTCGAAGAGGCGCAGAAGTTCCAGAAGAAGATGACTGCCGGCATGCAGGTGCTGCGTACGCTCGATGACGTCGAATTCGGCGTCACCGACAAGGAGGAGATCTATCGCGAGGACAAGCTCGTCGTCTACCGCTTTCGTGGCGACAGGAAGCCGACCGCGAAGACACCTACGCTGATCGTCTACGCGCTGGTCAATCGCCCGTACATGGTCGACTTGCAGGAAGACAAATCCCTTGTGCGCAACCTGCTTGCGCAAGGCGAGGATGTCTATTTGATCGACTGGGGCTATCCGGATCTGGCTGATCGCTGGCTGACCCTCGATGACTACATCAACGGCTACATGCGTCGCAGCGTCGATGCAGTCGCGAAGAAGGCCGGAGTGAAGAAGATCAACGTGCTTGGCATCTGCCAGGGCGGCGCTTTTTCGCTGTGCTTCTCGGCGATCCATCCGCACAAGGTGAAGAACCTGATCACGATGGTTACCCCGGTCGATTTCCACACCCCCGACAACATGCTCTCGAACTGGACGCGCAACATGGATGCCGACCTGTTCGTGGACACGATCGGCAATGTGCCGGCCGATCTGATGAACTGGTGCTACCTGATGCTCAAGCCAATGCGCCTGCTCCAGCAGAAGTATGTAGGCATGGTCGAGATCCTCGACAACAAGGCCGAGCTCGAGAACTTCCTGCGCATGGAAAAGTGGATATTCGATTCACCAGATCAGGCCGGCGAAGCGTTCCGTCAGTTCATGCGTGATTTCTACCAGGGCAACAAGCTCGTCAACGGCGGGCTCAGGCTTGGCAAGCACGAGGTCGATCTGAAGAATATCACGATGCCCGTGCTCAACATTTTTGCCGAGCAGGATCACCTGGTGCCGCCCGATTCCTCGCGTGCGTTGAAAGCGGCGGTCGGCAGCAAGGATTACACGCAGATCGCCTTCAAGGGCGGTCATATCGGCATCTATGTGTCCTCCCGCGCCCAACGCGAAGTGCCCCCGGCCATCCACGACTGGCTCAGGGCCAGGGCCTGATTTTCAGCTTCTGCGTGCCGCCCGCTCATGCGGGAGGCTTGGCTTGCGAATTGACGGGAAAGGCATCGCGCCTGAAGGCGCTTCCTACGGGTGTATCGAGGGGCGTGGGGCTGGCGCGGCTGATTTTGTAGGAGGCCCGTTTACGGGCGATGGCTTGCGGTGGGTTGGCGAAGAGCATCGCGCCTGAAGATGTTACCTACGAAGGGGAAGGGTCTGCACGTTAGAATGCGCCACCCTTTTTTCAGGTGTCGCAGGGCAATGAACGAGGTTCTGTTTCATATCCACAACATCGGCGTCACGCCGTGGAAATTGGTGGGCTACATCGGCGTGCTGCTGTTCACGAGCCGCTGGTTCGTGCAGATGTATGCGACCAGGAAGCTCAAGCGCGTGCACATGCCGCGCGCGTTCTGGTGGCTGTCGGTGTGCGGCAGCCTGATGCTGGTCAGCTACTTCACGTTTGGCAAGAACGACTCGGTGGGCATCCTTTCCAACGCGTTCCCGGCCTTTGTCTCGGTCTACAACCTGGTTGTCGACTACCGTCACCGGCGCCAACGGGTCGATTCCTGAACGGATGCATGACGTTCAGGTTCATGCAAGAATCGGGCGGTCAGGTAACCGCCTGGCGTCAACCTCGGGGAGAGGCAAGCATGGAAAATCGTAGCAGTGCACCGGTCATGTCGCTCGGCGACTGGATCATCACGATGATTGTCCTGGCGATACCTATCGTGGGCTTCGTCATGTTGTTCGTGTGGGGATTCTCGAGCAGCGCGAATCCGAACAAGTCCAACTTCTGCAAGGCAGCGTTGATCTTCTATCTGATCGGTATCGTGTTGTTTTTCCTGTTTGGTGGAATGGCCTTCATGGCTGCGATGAATGGAGCCGGCTCGGCTGGCATGTAGCATCGGACGCGCCTGCCTTTCGAGGCCGGCGCGTTCTTTCCCGATCCGTGGCTATTCCGGATCGTAATCGAGGTTCGGTGCCAGCCAGCGCTCGGCCTCCAGCAGGCTCCAGCCTTTGCGCTTCGCGTAATCGGTGACCTGTTCCTTGCTGATCTTGCCGACCACGAAGTACTGGCTCTTCGGGTGCGAAAAATACCAGCCGGAAACCGCAGCGGTTGGCACCATGGCGAAGTTTTCGGTAATCGTGATACCGGCCTTTGCCGTTGCATCGAGGATGCGGAACAAGGTCGCTTTCTCGGTATGGTCGGGGCAGGCTGGGTAGCCGGGGGCCGGGCGGATGCCGCGATACTTCTCGGCGATCAAGGCGTCGTTGTCGAGGCTTTCATCCTGCGCATAGCCCCAGTGCTCGCGACGCACGCGCCGGTGCAGGCATTCGGCGAAGGCTTCGGCAAGTCGGTCGGCGAGGGCCTTGAGCAGGATCGCCGAATAGTCGTCGTAATCTTTCTGAAAGCGCTCGATATGCGCATCAATGCCGATGCCGGCGGTGACCGCGAAGGAACCGATCCAGTCCTCGACGCCTGACTCCTTCGGTGCGATGAAATCGGCCAGGCAGAAGTCCGGTCGCTCGACCGGCTTGTCGGCTTGCTGGCGCAGGCAATGCAAGCGTGCAAGGACGGAGCCATCCGCCTCGAGCACTTCGATATCCTCAGCCTCGCTGTTGGCCCTCCACAAGCCAATCACGCCACTTGCCTTCAGCCACTTCTCCTTGATGATGCGGTCGAGCATGGTTTGCGCATCGTTGAACAACTCGCTGGCCTGCGCGCCGACCACGGCGTCGGTGAGGATGGCCGGGTAGCGTCCGGCCAGTTCCCAGGCGTTGAAGAACGGCGACCAGTCGATGAACGGAACGAGTTCTTCGAGCGAAAAGTCCTCGAATACGGTGATGCCGGGTTGCTTCGGCACGGGCGGCGGATAGTTGGCCCAGTCGCCGTCGAAATGTTGCGCGCGCGCCTTCTCGAAAGAAACCAGGCGCTTGCCGTTGCCGCGATCCTTGTGCCGCTCGCGGATGTCGGCGTATTCGGCGCGGATCTTGTCCATGAAGGGTTCGATCAGTTCCTTGGTGATCAGCGACTGGGCGACGCCCACCGCGCGTGAGGCATCCTTGACCCAGACCGTCGGTGACTTGTAATGCGGATCGATCTTCAGCGCGGTGTGGGCGCGCGACGTCGTCGCGCCGCCGATCAGCAGGGGCAGGTGGAAATCCTGACGCTGCATCTCGCGGGCGACATGGGCCATTTCCTCCAGCGACGGCGTGATCAGGCCGGAGAGGCCGATCATGTCGGCGTTCTCGGCGCGCGCCGCATCGAGGATTTTCTGTGCCGGCACCATCACGCCGAGATCGACGACTTCAAAGTTGTTGCAGCGCAGGACGACGCCGACGATATTCTTGCCAATGTCATGCACGTCGCCCTTGACCGTGGCTATGACGATCTTGCCATTGGACTTGCCGACATCCCCGCTGCGCAGCTTCTCGGCCTCGATGAAGGGCAGCAGCCAGGCCACCGCCTTCTTCATGACACGTGCCGACTTGACCACCTGCGGCAGGAACATCTTGCCGGCACCAAACAGGTCGCCAACGATATTCATGCCGTCCATCAGCGGCCCTTCGATCACATCCAGCGGTCGCGAGGATTGCAGGCGTGCTTCTTCGGCATCGACCGCGGCATAGGCATCAATGCCATGCACCAGGGCATGCGCGAGGCGTTCGGCAACTGGCAATGAGCGCCACTCATCGGCCTTCCCAGTCCCCACTTCCGACTCCCGACTCCCGCCTTTATAGCGATCTGCAATCTCGAGAAGTCGCTCAGTCGCATCGTCACGCCGATTCAGAACCACATCCTCGACGCGCGCGCGCAGGTCGGCATCAAGATCGTCGACGATGGCCAGCGCACCGGCATTGACGATGCCCATGTCCATGCCGGCGCGGATCGCGTGATAGAGGAACACGGCGTGGATTGCCGAGCGCACCGTTTCATTGCCGCGAAACGAGAACGACACATTGGAGACGCCGCCGGAGACATGGCAGTGCGGCAGGGTCTGGCGGATGATGCGCGTCGCCTCGATGAAGTCGACGGCGTAATTGTTGTGTTCCTCGATGCCGGTGGCGATGGCGAAGATGTTCGGATCGAAGATGATGTCTTCGGGGGGGAAATCGAGTTGTTCGGTGAGGATGCGATAGGCACGCGTGCAGATCGCGACCTTGCGCTCGCAGGTATCGGCCTGGCCTTCTTCGTCGAAGGCCATGACCACGGCGGCAGCGCCGTAACGCATGACCTCGCGCGCGTGTTCGAGGAACTGCTCCTCGCCTTCCTTGAGCGAGATCGAATTGACCACGCCCTTGCCCTGCAGGCATTTGAGGCCGGCTTCGATGACCGTCCATTTCGACGAATCGACCATCACCGGGATGCGTGCGATGTCGGGTTCCGAGGCGATCAGATTGAGGAAACGCACCATCGCCGCTTCCGAATCGATCAGGCCCTCGTCCATGTTCACATCGAGGATCTGCGCACCGCTTTCGACTTGCTGGCGGGCGACTTCGACGGCATCCTCGAAGCGTCCCTCCTTGATCATCTTGCGGAACTTGGCGCTGCCGGTGACATTGGTGCGTTCGCCGACATTGATGAAGTTGAGTTCGGGCGTGATGACCAGCGGCTCAAGCCCGGACAGCACGGTATGACGAGGGTGCACGGTCATGCGGCTTGCTCCTCGGCAAACCCGGGCAGGCGTCGCGGTGGTATTCCGCGCACCGCGTCGGCAATCGCCTTGATGTGCGCCGGTGTGGTTCCGCAGCAACCGCCGACCAGGTTGAGCAGACCGGATGTCGCGAACTCGTGCAGGGTCACCGCCATCTCTTCGGGTGTCTCGTCATATTCGCCAAACGCATTCGGCAGGCCCGCATTCGGATGTGCGCTGACAAAACTGTGGCTGATTCTGGCGAGTGTCTCGACGTGCTCGCGCATGTCGCTGGCGCCCAGCGCGCAGTTGAGGCCGAATGACAGCGGCCGGCTGTGTGCCAGCGAGGCGTGGAACGCTTCGGCGGTCTGTCCGGAAAGCGTGCGCCCGGAGCGGTCGGTGATCGTGCCCGAGATCATGATCGGCAGACGGCCACCACGTTGTTCGAAGACTTCGCCGATCGCATACAACGCGGCCTTGGCGTTGAGCGTATCGAAGATCGTCTCGACCATGATGGTGTCGGCGCCGCCGTCAATCAGACCTTCGACCGCTTCGCGATAGGTGCCGCGCAGCTCATCGAAACTGGTGTTGCGGAAACCCGGATCGTTGACATCCGGACTGATCGACGCGGTGCGGCTGGTCGGCCCGAGTACACCGATGACGAAGCGTGGTTTGTCCGGTGTTTGTGCGCTGAAGGCATCGCAGCACTCGCGCGCGATGCGGGCGCCTTCGCGATTCAGCTCGCGGACGATGTGCTGCAGGTGATAGTCGGCCTGGCTGATCGACGTTGCGTTGAAGGTATTGGTTTCGACCAGATCCGCGCCGGCTTCGAGATAGGCATTGTGCACCGAGGCGATCACCTCGGGGCGGGACAGCAGGAGCAGATCGTTGTTGCCCTTGAGATCATGTCCGCAGCCATCGCCGTGTGCATGGGTCGAATCGAAGCCATCGACGAAGCGCTGGCCGCGATAGTCCGCCTCTTCCAGGTGATGGCTCTGGATCATCGTGCCCATGGCGCCATCGATGACGAGGATGCGCTCGGCCAGGGCCTGTTCGAGGGCCTGCACTCGGTCGGCGTGCAGCCACGCAAGCGGTCTGCCGATCATGGCTTGCGCGCCAGCAGCGAAACGACCTCGAAATGCGGGGCCTTGACCTCGCGCGTGATGCGCTTGCATGACAGCACCTCAAGCCCGGCAGCGCTGGCAAATCCGCCGAGTTCGGCCGGGCTGAAGCCGAGATTGCGATGATCGAACGGTTCGACTGCGGTGCGGTGCGCATGTTTGCCGAGCGTTGCCGCCAGCAGGTGGCCGCCCCTGGCAAGCACGCGCGCGGCCTCGGCGACGACCCTGGCCGGTTGCTCGCTGTAGGTCAGTGCATGCATGAGCAGAACCAGGTCGAAGCGCTTGCGGCCGAAATCCAGCGCGTGCATGTCGCCGCTGATGACTTCGACATTGGCAAAGGATTTCAGGCGCTCCCGTGCCGCGCCAACCACGCGCGGACTTGCATCGATGCAGATGATCGAACGTGCGCGCGGTGCCAGCAGTTCGGCGAGCACGCCATCGCCCGAAGCGATGTCGAGCACGTCGCCGGGATCGACCAGTTGGGTCATTGCGCGGGCCAGCGTTTCCCAGGTGCGACCGGGCGAGTAGTGGCGCTCCATGTCACCGGCCACGCTATCGGCCCAGCCTTCGGCGCGCGCGCGCTTGGCCAGGATGCCGGGCAGGCGGCGTTCGTCATCGACGAGCAGGGCGTCATCGACCGCTTCCTTGAGCGCATGCAGCAAGGCACTCTCCCGCGGCGCGAGTTCACCGTTGATCCGGTAATACGAGGAAACCCCGGCGCGTCGATCTCGCACAAGGTCGGCTTCCTTCAACTTGGCCAGGTGGGTCGATACGCGGGGCTGGGCCAGGCGCAGGATCGCCGAGAGCTCGGCGACGGTCAGTTCCTCGCGCTCGAGCAGGGCCAGCAGGCGCACCCGGGTCGGGTCAGACAGCAACCGCAGCAGGGACGATGTGGCAGTCAGATCCACAAAATATCCTTTCATCTTGATTGAAGGATGGATGCGCAATGTAGCGGTCGGCGTGGAAACCGTCAACGCGAACAGAAGGCCGTTGGTGCAATGGGAAGCGCGTCCGCTCGCGACATCGGGCTGAAAACCGCTATGCTCCGACGCGACCTCTCCTGTTTTCTGATCGATGCGATTCCTTTCCCCGTGTCGGGCCGCCGTCGGCCTGGTGGCATGCATTCTTGGTCTTGGCGGTGCTTCGCAGGCTGCAGCAGTTGATGCCGCCGCGTTGGGCCGCTACCGGACGGCGTCCGCCGTGCCGGTGGTCTATCGCGCAATCGAAACGGCGGGTCGGCAGAACGGCGAGTTGCTGCCCTTGATCGTCTTCATGCATGGCAGCGGTCAGGACGGCACGGACAACGAGAGCCAGTTGCAGGGGCACGCCAACGGCGCGCTGGAACTCGTCGATGCGGCCGAGCCGGGCGGCATCCCGCTGGTTTTTGTCGCCCCCCAGATTGACCAGGAAATCTGGCCGCCGGCCTTGATAGCCGAGGTTGTCGCCGATGTGTTGCAGCGGTTCCCGGTTGATCCAAGGCGGATCGTGCTGACCGGTCTTTCCGATGGAGCGACCGGTGTCTGGGCCACGCTGAAGGCGTATCCGCGCTGTTTCGCGGCGGGCGTGCCGATGTCAGGGATGACCGAGCTGGCCGGCCTCGCCTCGATCCGCGACGTGCCGCAATGGGTTTTCCATGGCGCCAGGGACAACGACACCGATGTCGAAACCGGCTATGGCGGCGCCATGGTCGGCTCGCGCGCGGTGGTGCGTGCCTTGCGCGCGATGGGCGGACATCCGCGCTACACCGAGTATCCGAACGAGATGCACGTGATCTGGCCGCGCGCCTATGCCGACGATGGCCTGTTGTTGTGGATCCTGCAGCGCAGGTTGAAGCACGCTCCGTGCGATTTCGCGATGGGCGACCGGCGCGATTGAGCAGGCCCGCGTCGCGCGTGATGCCGGCGCATCGGCCGTGCATCGTTGCCGCACGGACGGCCGCCGTGCACATGCCCGATTGGCACTTGGAGCCGACAAGGAATGGCTTTAGGGTAGTCGGCCCATCGATACGTGAGAGCCCTCGTGAACGACCGAAGCTCATCCTTGTTTGTCCGGCATGCCGCTCCACTGGCTTTGGCCACGATCGTCATCCTGCTTGGCGCCTGCTCGCCAACCACTTCCGAGCCGCCCGCCGAGATGCCGGCAGCGGTGACGACAACGCCCGCGCCAACCCCGGCCAAACCCGCACTCGGGGATTTTGGGTTCGATGCCGCCGGCATGGATCGCAGTGTGCAGCCGGGCGATGACTTCTTCGACTACGTCAACGGCAATTGGGTCAGGAACACCGAAATCCCCGCCGATCGTTCGAGCTACAGCAGCTTCACAGGCTTGAGCGAGCAGGCGCAGAAGGACACTCGCGCCATCCTCGAAAAGGCGGCAGCGGATACCGCGGCAAGCGGTGACATCCGCAAGATCGGCGACTACTACGCCGCATTCATGGATGAAGCGGGCATCGAGGCCAAGGGCCTCGCGCCGATTCGGGCCGAACTCGACACGATCGCTGCGCTGGCCGACAAGAAGGCCCTGTCGCGCGCTTTCGGCGCCTCGCTGCGCGCCGATGTCGATCTGCTCAACGCCACCGACCGCTATTCCGACCGGCTGTTCGGGCTGTGGATCAGCGCCAACCTGCTGAAGCCCGATCAGTACGTGCCCTATCTGGTTCAGGGTGGTCTCGGCATGCCGGATCGGGATTTCTATCTCGAAGGCGGCCGCATGGCCGACCTGCGCAAGCAGTATGAGACGCATGTTGCCCGGGTGTTTGAACTGGCCGGCATCGCTGGCGGCAAGGCCAGAGCGACGAAGATCCTTGCGCTGGAAACGGCGATCGCCAAGGTGCATGCGACGGCGCTTGAGACCGATGACGTCGAGAAGGGCGCCAATACCTGGATGCAGGCGGATTTTGCGGCGAAGGCCCCCGGCATCGACTGGGTCGGGTTCTTCGATGCAGCCGGACTTTCCGCGCAGCAGGAATTCATCGTCTGGCAGCCGAAGGCGGTCACTGGAATGGCGGCGATTGTTGCCAGGCAGCCATTGTCGGATTGGAAGGACTATCTTGTGTTCCACGCCATCGAGCGCGCTTCGCCGTATCTGTCCAGGGCGTTCGTTGATGAGCATTTCGCCTTCAATGGCAAGGCCATGTCGGGCACGCCCAAGCTGCGCGAGCGCTGGAAGCGCGCGGTCAGTGAGGCCGATGGCGCGCTCGGCGAGGCAATCGGCAAGATCTATGTGGAGGAGCATTTCTCGGCCGAAACCAAGGCCCGCGCCAACCAGATGGTCAGCAAGCTGATTGCCGCATTCGGCAAGCGCATCGACGCCGCCGAGTGGATGACGCCAGCAACCAAGGCGCGCGCCAAGGCCAAGTTGAGCGGGCTCAGAGTCGGCATGGGTTATCCCGAAACATGGCGCGACTATTCAGCGCTTGAGATCAGTCGCGAGGATGCGCTCGGCAATGCCGAGCGCGCCGAGCTGTTCGACTACCGGCGCAATCTGGCCAAGCTCGGTCAGCCGATTGATCGCGGCGAATGGTTCATGCTGCCGCAGACGGTCAACGCGCTGAACATTCCGCTGGAAAACCGCCTGATCTTCCCGGCAGCCATCCTGCAGGCGCCGTTCTTTGATGGTGCCGCTGATGATGCGATCAATTACGGCGGTATCGGTGGCGTAATCGGCCATGAGATCAGCCACAGCTTCGACAACAACGGCGCCTTGTTCGACGAGACCGGCAAGCTCGAGAACTGGTGGACAAAGGAGGATTTCGCCCGTTTCGAGGCTGCCGGTGCAGCGCTGGCTGCGCAGTTCGACCAGTACAAGCCATTCCCGGATCTGTCAGTCAACGGCAAGCTGACCCTGGGCGAGAACATTGCCGACGTGGCCGGGCTGGCAACCGCCTACGATGCCTACAAGCTCGCCCACGCCGACACGCCGGCCGAGACGCTGGATGGCTACACGCCTGATCAACGCGTGTTCCTAGGCTGGGCCCAGGTCTGGCGCAGCAAGTTCCGCGAACAGGCCTTGCGCAACACGGTACTGACCAATGGCCACGCGCCGGGGCAGTACCGCGCGCAAACCGTGCGCAATATTGATGCCTGGTACCCGGCCTTCGATGTGAAGGATGGGCAGGCGCTCTATCTGGCACCCGATCAGCGCGTGAAGGTCTGGTGAAGGCGTGAAAGGGGCCGCTTCGGCGGCCTCTTTTGCCGAGTGGGCGCAAGGCAAGAAGCTTTGGGTTCTTGAGGATTGCCGATACGCCGCCATTGTCACTGGCTGTCGCTCTCCGACACGCCTTGTCGTGATGAACCCGGAGGTGCAGCAATCGGGCATGGCCTGGGAATTGCAGTGATAAAGGCATTCGACCTGAATCGAGTGCGCACTCATGGGAATGGAATCAGTGTCACGTCAACTTGCGCAGGATGCCGCGCACGCTGGATCACAGCAGCCTTCGGTCACCGATTCGCAAGCGCGCAGCGCGATCATCGTGTTTCCGGCCGGTGCGATACTTCCAGCCGGCTGGCAGGCTCCATGGATCAAGGCCGGCTGGGTGGTTTCGGCCTGCCCAAGCTCGGATCACTCGCTGTCGGCATTGCCCGGTTCCGGCAGTCCAGCCGTTGCTGTCTCGCCATTGGCGCAGGCGGGCAATGTTCGATCAGGAAAGGACAGGGCTCATATCGTCGACGTGCCGGTGAGGAACTCCGGTGCCGCGAATGACGGCCGGTCGGCGCCGCCCATCGTGGCGGGTGGCATGCTGCGGCGATCGGATTTCCTTCTGCAACTGGGTTCTCTGAGTGAAACACAGTCCCAGGTCAGCGTGCTCATGGCCATCCGTCTCGACCAGGCGACCGCACTGGATGCGCGCCTTGATCGAACCGCGGTTTTCGCACTTGAGGAAGCAATTTCCTCGCGCATCGCCGCCGCGCTGGAGCCGGAGGATTCGATCACGCTCTGGCTTGAATATGGATTTGGTGTACTCGTGCAGCGCAAGAGCGCTGATGAAGTGTCGGCATTGGCTGGCCGGATCTGCGCTGCAATCGCCGCTGAAGCGTTCGTCATCGATGCGGAGGAGGTTGCGCTGTCGGTTTCGATCGGTCTCGCACTCTCGCCAAATGAATCTTGTCCCAATCGCGCTCAGGAGTGGTTTTCGTCAGCGCATGCCGCGCAGGGCATTGCCAGTCGCCATGGCGGGAATCGACACGAAGGCGTGCTGAGCCGCGAATACGAGCCGATGCCGGCGGAGCGCGTGCTGATCATTCGCGAATGGGTCGCTGAAGCGAAGGTCGGCAAGAATGTCATCGTCGAGTTCCAGCCGTTGATGCCGGCCAGCACACAGGCCGGCGAGCTGTATTCCGTGCACGCCAAGCTGCGTGACTACCGTGCGCCGCTCGGCGGCGTCTACCGGCGTGAATATCTGCGCATGGCCCGCGAGGCCGGCGCCATGATCATGATCGATCGCATCAGCCTGTTTCATGCGTTCGAGACTCTCGAACAGGAGCTTCGCGCCGGGCGCAAGACCCGACTGCTGGTGCCGATCGAGCTGGATACCCTGTGCGGTGTGGCCTGGCGCTGGCTGGTCGAGGAACTGCGCCGTCGCCCGCAGCTGCGTGATCGCCTGATCATCGAGCTGCCGGCAACCCCGGATCTGACCGACAAGGACAACCTGATGCGCATCGTCAGTCTGCGCCGGTTTGGTGTGCGCGTCAGCCTGAGCGAGCAGGTCGGGGATCTTGCGCGGTTGACGCTGTGGACGAAACTGCCAGTCGATTTCCTGCGAATTCCCTACGTGGCCGTGGCCTCGATCACGGATGCGGAGTTCAGCGCGGCTGTATGCGATTTCAAGGCGCACGGGCGACAGCTCATCGTCGACTCGGTGTCCGATACCGGGTCGGTCAGCCGCCTGGCCGGACTCGGTGTCGACTATCTGCGTGGGCAGGCGCTTGCCGCAACCGGCCCCCGGCTTGACTACGATTTCTCCGCAGCATTCTGAGCGCGCACGAATCTGCGGCGCGCTCAGCCTGGCGCGGCAAGGCGCTTGCCCATTTGCCAGCGCAGCAGCAGCCAGCTCAGGAGTGCTTGCAGGGCGACGGTCGCAACCGACAGGTACCAGACGTGTTCGAGGCGAAAGCCCGGTCGATGCGCCAACCAGAGTGCGAGCACGGCAAAGGTAAGCAGGCGCGTGGATGTGCTGGCCAGTGCCGGCCAGGTGTTGCCTAGCGCTTGGAACATCCCCGAGCAGGTGAAGATGATGCCTTGGGCGACGAAATTGAGCGAGATGATGCGCAGGAACAAGGCGCCGACGGCAATCACCTCGGCCTCGCTGGTGAAGCGCGAGATGAACCAGGCCGGATTCCATTGGCAGAGCAGGGTCAGCCCGAGCATGACCACGCTGCTCATTGCCGCAGCCGTGCGAAAGGTTTCACGCACACGTTCGGGCTTGCGCGCACCGAAGTTCTGCCCGGCCACGGCCGGCGTCGAAAATGCAATCGCCATCGCGGGCAGGAAAATCGCCTGCATGACGCGGCCGCCGACACCGAATCCGGCCTGGGCTGGCGCGCCGAAATCGCGGATCACGCTGTAGATCACGGCCATGAAAATGAACATCAAGGCAAATTCGCCACCGGCCGGGAAGCCGATCGCCAGCATGCGCTTCCAGGTCTGCAGGCGCGGGCGCCATTGGTCACGATGGAAGCCGACATACTTCTCCATGCGCGCGAAATAGATCGCCATCATGACAACCCCTGCGGCGATCGAGATCGAGCTGGCCAGGCCGGCGCCGGCGACGCCAAGCGGATGACCGGTGCCCCAGCCGGCGATCAGGATCGGCGCAAGCACGATGTTGAGCAGCAGGGTCAGTACCTGCACGATCATCGTCGGCTTGACGATGCCGGTGCCGCGCAGCGCGGAGCCCATGGCGATCAGGGCGAATTGCAGGGCCAGTCCTGGAATATAGCAATACAGATAGGAAATTCCGGCAGCGACAGTTTCGGCATCGGCGCCGACCGTTTGCAGATAGCGGGCGCCGAGCGTGTATCCGCCAGCCAGGGTCAGCACGGCACACAGGGCGGAGAGCACGATTGACTGGTTGAAGATCAGGTTGGCATCGGGCTGATCCTTGCGTCCGACCGCATGCGAGATCAGGGCCACGGTGCCGACCCCAAGCATCTGGGTCAGGCCGAGCACGATGTACATGACCGTGCCGCCCAGGCTGACCCCGGCAATCGCCGCATCGCCGAGCTTGGCGACAAAGTACAGGTCGACCAGGAAATACAGGGTCTGGATCAACATGCCGATCGCCATCGGCGCGGCCATTTCGACGATATGGCGGGCAATCGGCCCTTCGCTCAGATCCTTCATGGTCGACGCACACCGTTCTCGGGCAGGTTTTGCCTCGCGCGAGCGCTCGGCGGGCGGCATTGTGCCCCAGCTTGTGTGGTTTGACGATTGCCTTGTTGCCCGAGCGTCCCCAGATCGGGCTTGGATCAAAGCGCCGCAGCGGGCCGGAAATCCGACACGGTCGGCGCTATGCTTGTCGATCAGGCGCAGGCGAAGCTCGGGGAGGCAATCATGGCAACCGGATGGGCCGGCGATGGAGCCGTACAGGATCAAATCGATGCCACGATCAAGGAGGGCATCCAGCGGGCGCGCACCCAATTGCGTCAGGGGCCGGGCCTCAAGCGTTGCGAGGAGTGCGATGCGAAGATTCCCGTGGCGCGGCGCAAGGCTGTGCCGGGGGTGCGCTTGTGCGTCGCCTGTCAGGACGCACGTGATCGCGAAGTGCGCGCGTCCGGCATCAACCGGCGTGGCAGCAAGGACAGTCAGCTGCGCTGAGCCGTACGTTTCCCGTGTGTCGAGGAGATATGAAAACGGCGACTGGATTGCTCCAGTCGCCGTTGCTGAACATGCCGTCGCGCGATGCGTTACGGCGTGTAACTGGTGGTCAGGCTGACGCCCGAAAATGTCGTGTAGGCGCGAATGCCAACGTAATAGGTGCCTGCCGTCGGTGCCGTGAACGAGCAGGTTTCGTTGTTGCCTGACTTGTACGGACGGCAGGTATAACTGGATGTCGTTGGCGCGGAGCCGAGGCGGACATACAGATCCGCATCACCCGAGCCGCCCGAGATCGAGAAACTCAGATTGCTTGCGCCGGCCGGAACAACCAGGGTGTAGATGGACGTCCAGTTGTTCTTGCTCGCCGACAATCCGCTGATGGTCGTGCCGTTGCAGAGCACCGTGCCCGCTGGCGTGCAGCCGGTCGGAGCCGAAACGGTCACCGATTTCGTCACGCTGTTGGTCGCGCCACCGTTGTCGGTCACAGTCAGTGCCACGCTGTAGGTGCCAGCGGCGGCATAGGTGTGGCTCGGATTGGTTGCCGTCGATGAACTGCTGTCGCCGAAGTTCCACGAGCGCGAGGCGATCGTGCCGTCGCTGTCGGTCGAGGTATCGGTGAAGCTGGCGGTCAGCCCGCTGCTGGTGAAGTTGAAGTTGGCGGTCGGTGCGCTGTTGCTTGTGGTCGAATAGCTGCCGGTCAGTGAAACGCCCGAGAAGGTCGAGTAGGCCTTGACGCGCACGTAGTAGGTGCCGACCTGGGCCGGGTTGACCGGGCAGGATTCCGAGTTGCCGCTGACATACGGACGGCAGTCGTAGCTCGAATCGGTCGGTGCGCTGCCGAACTTCACGTACATGTCGGCATCACCGCTGCCGCCCGACATGACAAAGGTCAGTCCGGATGCGCCGGCCGGCACATTCATCGTGTAGTTGATGTCGTTGCCGGTGGTGGCGGCAAGGCCACTGACGGTCACGCCATTCTGCAGCACGTTGCTTGCCGGTGCGGTGACGGTCACCGATTTCGTCACGCTATTGGTCGCGCCACCGTTGTCGGTCACAGTCAGTGCCACGCTGTAGGTGCCAGCGGCGGCATAGGTGTGGCTTGGGTTGGTTGCGGTCGATGTCGTGCTGTCGCCGAAGTTCCACGAGCGCGAGGAAATGCTGCCATCGCTGTCGGTCGAACTGTCCGTGAACGTTGCGACCAGATTGCTGGTCGAGAAGCTGAAGTTGGCAACCGGCGGATTGTTGGTTGCCGCCGTGCCGGTAAAGTTCTGTCCGCTGACATTGGCGCCGCTGACGCTCACGCTGCGACTGCTCGGCGAGAATGTGTAACCACCCAGACTCGGGGTCAGCGTATAACTGCCGTTGGCCAGGCTGCCGAGCGTGTAGGCGCCGCTCGAATTGGTCGTCGTGCTGACCGAGCCGGTGCTGACGGTAACGCCCGAGATGCCGACGCCGGTTCCTGTGCTGACCGTGCCGGAAACCGAATAGGTGGTCGGTGCGGCGCCGCAGTCGCTGAACTTGAAATCCTGCACGCGCGTATTCCAGCTGCCGGATGGGCGATACATGCCGACCATCCAGAACGTGCAGTCATCACTCGGATCGACGGCCATCTGGTAGTAGTCGCCCCAGCGGCCGGAAGTCTCGGCGGCGCTGCCGGCGGCAACGGTGTTTTCGCCGAGCGTCATCACGCCACCCGGATCCGAAGCCATGCGTCCGGTATAGCCCAGGCTGGCATAGGTGGTCGGTGTCGTTGTCCGGGTCACGTTGTAGCCGAGGCCGATATTGCCCTTGTTGTCGGTGGCGATGGTGCCGACCAAGTGATGGGTGTTGCTGTCACCGGGTGCATAGGTACCTTCCTGCTGCAGAGTCCAGTTGCCGGTGCCGATACGGCGCAATTCAAACCAGCGGATGCCGGCGTTGACCGTGGTGCCGCTGCGGGCCGCATTCACGTTCGTCGCAAACTGTCCGACGATCGATTCGTAGCTGCCGATATTGCGGTAAACCAGCGAGTTGAGGATCACTTCGCGAATCGGGTCGAGGCGCGATGTCGAGCCCGGTTGCGGCACGGTCGCAAACGTCGAGTAGTCACGGAACCAGCTGTTGAACTCGGTAATGGCAATACGCGGCAGGGTCGAGATACCGCTGTTGGCCGGTGTGTTCCAGTCGATGTTGATCGAATAGAGGTCGATGAAATCGCGCGTGGCATCGGCCGAACTGCCGGCATGCGCTTCGTCGTCATTGTGGCGGGCGAGAATCTGCTTCGTCGACGCGGGCGGCGCATGCGCGGAATCGCCCATGAAGGTGACCGGAGTCAGCGCCTGGAAACCATAGCCACTCAGCTTGGGAACGCTGACAAAGCGCTGCTGGGCACGCGCCGTCGCGCCGTTGAGCATGTTGGCACGGTCATAGGCGTAGGCGGTGACATTGCTGCCGCCTTCGTTGTCGGTACACACGTATGCATTGTTCCAGACGCCGCAATGCGGATAGTCGTTCTGGGTCGGTGTCGAGAAACCATAGAACCACCAGCCGCCCGAGACCGGATTTTCGGTCTTGGAGACGTAGATGCACATCTTCGCCGATGACGAGGTGCCGCCCATTTCGAGCAGGAACCAGCGGTTGGCGAGACGATCGAACAGGACGATCGGATCGCTCACCGACGTGCTGCAGCCATCGCCGCTTGGAGCCAGCGACTTGAACGTGGTCGGCCCGGCCAGCTTGGTGCCGGACTTGTTGTAGATGGTGAAGCTCGTGCCGCTGCTGCCGTTGACGCCGTAGACTATGTAATTGGCGCTGACGTCGACGACCGGGTCACCCGGAGACACGCCGGTCGAGCTGTTGTTGATGCTGACGTGCGTTTGCGAGCGGGTCTGGCGCGACAACGGCGAGGCGTTGTCATCCCACATTTTCTGCAGTTCGGGCAGGCGATCCGGCTCGGTCAGGAGCCAGCTCGGCGCCGATGTGTCGATCCGATCCGGCGGAAAGAACTGGCGCTTGTGTGCTTCCTTGATCGGCATGCCGGGGCGCCATGCGGCAGCTGTGGGCAAGTCGCGAAGATCGACATCGATGCTGATCGCGCTGACCGGCTCGCCGACCTGCACGCCGACCGAGGTGGTGGGTTCAAACGCGTCATTTGCCATTGCCGGCATTGCCAGCAATGCGGCGATCAGAATTATCGGGATTCTACAATTATTGAAAATCATCATGAAGTCCTCAATGCGTTCATCTGGATCGTTGGTCTTTCAATCGCCATCGATATCAATTGGACGATGGCGGCCAGGGTCATCAATCGTTGTCGGTATCCGCTTCCTCGTCATCCTCGACGGGTTTTCCATCCGCTGTCCTGAATCCGCTCCAGCGCTGCAGGCGGATTTCGCCGCGCCGGCTTTCCACAACCACGTCAGCCCTGTCCTCGCCAATGCGCGCGATCGCGCGCTTGTTTGGCTCCCGGCCGGGCAGGTGTTCGATCTGCAGCGAGTATTCGGTCGCGAACGCGGCCGAAGTCGACATTTCAAGGTTTGCATCAAGATCGTCGTTGACGGCAAGTACGATGGATCCGGTGCTCGTTGTGAAGTGCTGCAGCGAGCCGGGCGGTGCACGCAGCAATGAGGCCTCGATGGTTCCCGGGCCGGTTTCGGCCTTGATCCGGCCCTTGGTGCCGCGGATCGAGATATCGCCGCTGGTGCTGCGCAGGTCGATATCGGCGCGAATACCGCGGCTTTCGATCACGCCGCTCTCGGTGCGTGCATCGACGGCATGTCCGAGCGGAACGAAGATGACGAGATCGAGGCGTTGACCTTCGGCAACCAGGCTATTGGCCGGGAGTCGCGGCGCAATCCGATAGCTGCCATCGACAACGGCGGGCTGCAGAAGGATGGGCGTCGCCTTGTCCGGTCGCTGGGCGATGGCATGGATTTCGAGTTGGTCCTCATATCCACCGAAGCGGAGGCGAACGTCGCCGTAGGGATTGTCGACTACGACTGCTTGGGCTGTGGCCAGGTGTGCCGAGAAATCCTGGCGGACGAGTTCAAAGGGGGCAGTCGGCGCATCGACCAGCTCGGGTCGAGCAGCGG
The DNA here is from genome assembly GCA_964390215.1 of uncultured Dokdonella sp. Taxonomy (GTDB): domain Bacteria; phylum Pseudomonadota; class Gammaproteobacteria; order Xanthomonadales; family Rhodanobacteraceae; genus Dokdonella. The sequence continues at coordinate 254,668 of CAYMHF010000002.1, forward strand.
GAATCACAGGCGCTGTCGAGGCACAGCCGCCCACGGCGAAAACAAGAATGCAGAGCAATGAAAGCCGCAAAGTGCGCGCCCCGTAGATACCTCAGCCAACAGGCAATATCCGCAGGCGGGAACAGCGCCCACGGTCCCTTCATTGCATCGCTGGCGTTGCCGAAGTCGGTCGCAAGGCTGACTTCGATCCCATCCCGCGGCGGATAATGCAGAGCTTGAGCCGGGCTTGCAAGCGGATTTGTGAGGGTTTCGGCAATAACCTCCCGATTGTCCGCAGGGTGCTATTCGGGAATGCCGGGGACGCGATTGCTGCAGGCACACCCTGGCCGGTTGCTCAGTGGGGATCCGCGATTCCAGCCCGGCAGACGGTCGGCCTCTGTCCCGACGGATTGCGAATCCGTTCTCGCGGCCAACAAGCCGAAGCGGATTGACCCAATGCAGCCACCAAGGGCCTGCGAGTCGTCAGTTGCAGTCCGTGTCCAGTCGAACTTGTTCAGAATCATGGTGGCACTCCTCCCCATTGGTGGCGAGGTGCGGATGCGCATGGTTTCGTTCAGCTTTCAGCAGCCATTCGTGCATGCGCGAGCAAAGTCGAATGTGCGAACCAGGAGCCAGTCGGCGTGGCATCATCGAAAAGTATTCAGTTGACTGCCATCGAGGAGACTGCCATGTCAAAACTCTATCCCGTGCCCGCCGAGTTCGCCGCGAACGCGCGCATCGACAAGGCGAAATATGCCGAGATGTACGCCCAGTCGATCGCCGATCCCGAGACATTCTGGGGTCATGTCGGTCAGCGCCTCGACTGGATCAAGCCGTTCACCCAGGTCAGTGATGTTTCCTTCGATGCCAGTGATCTGCATGTGCGCTGGTACGAAGACGGCCTGCTCAATGTCTCGGCCAATTGCCTGGACCGTCATCTGGCCACGCGCGGGGACAAGACCGCGCTGATCTGGGAAGGCGACGAACCGGGTCATTCCCGGCGCATCAGTTACCGTGAATTGCACGCGGAAGTGTGCAAGGCGGCCAACATGCTCAGTCACCTGGGCGTCGAAAAGGGCGACCGTGTCGCCATCTATTTGCCAATGATTCCGGAAGTGGCGGTGGCCATGCTGGCGTGCACGCGGATCGGTGCCGTACACACGATCGTGTTTGGCGGGTTTTCTCCGGATTCACTGGCCAGCCGGATTGCCGACTGCCAATGCAAGCTGGTGATAACGGCTGACGAAGGTTTGCGCGGCGGCAAGCATGTGCCCCTGAAAGCGAATGTCGATGCCGCGCTTGTGCGGCCGAACACGAACTGCGTTGAAACCGTTCTTGTCGTACGTCGTACGGGTGGAAGCGTCGACATGCAGGTGCCGCGCGACCGCTGGTGGCACGCCCTGATGGAAGGACAATCCGAGCAGCATGAGCCGGTGCCCTGCGAAGCCGAGCATCCGCTGTTCATCCTCTACACTTCGGGTTCGACTGGTGCCCCGAAAGGTGTGCTGCACACGACGGCAGGCTATCTGGTGCATGTCAGCTACACCCATGAGTGTGTATTCGACCTGCGCGAGGAAGATGTTTTCTGGTGTACCGCTGATGTCGGTTGGGTCACCGGCCACAGCTACCTTGTGTATGGGCCGCTCGCCAATGGGGCAACTTCGCTGATGTTTGAAGGTGTGCCGAACTATCCCGACAGTTCGCGTTTCTGGCAGGTGATCGACAAGCATCAGGTCACCGTCTTCTACACCGCACCGACGGCGATCCGTGCCCTGATGCGCGAGGGTGAGGAACCGGTGCAGAAGACCTCGCGGGCGAGCATCCGCCTGCTCGGATCAGTGGGCGAGCCAATCAATCCGGAAGCCTGGGAATGGTACTTCCGTGTGGTTGGCGAGAATCGATGTCCGATCGTGGATACCTGGTGGCAGACTGAAACCGGTGGCATCCTCATTTCGCCGCTACCCGGCGCCACCGATCTGAAGCCCGGCTCGGCGACGGTGCCGTTCTTTGGCGTGAAGCCGGCGATTGTCGATGCCAACGGCACGGTGCTCGAAGGTGCTGCTGAGGGCAATTTGATCCTGACCGGCTCCTGGCCAGGTCAGATGCGCACCGTGTATGGCGATCACCAGCGTTTCATCAACACCTATTTCCGAACCTATCCGGGCAGCTATTTCACCGGCGATGGCGCGCGTCGCGATGAGGATGGCTATTACTGGATCACCGGACGCGTCGATGACGTGATCAATGTATCCGGGCATCGCCTCGGCACGGCCGAGGTCGAGAGCGCTCTTGTTGCCCATCCAGCGGTGGCCGAAGCGGCCGTGGTCGGATGCCCGCACGACATCAAGGGCCAGGGCATCTACGCCTATGTGACCCTCAAGGCCGAGGTCGATCCGAGCGACAATTTGCGCAAGGAACTGGTGGCCTGGGTGCGCAAGGAAATCGGCCCGATTGCCACGCCCGATCATCTGCAATGGGCGCCAGGCCTGCCGAAAACCCGATCGGGCAAGATCATGCGCCGCATCCTGCGCAAGATCGCGGAAAATGCACCCGAGCAACTCGGTGACATTTCCACATTGGCGGATCCGTCGGTGGTCAGCAATCTCGTAGACGAGCGCTTGATCCGCGAATGAGCACTGCTTTCGCTGGCCGCGCGTGCCCGGGAATCCGGGAGAGGGTGCGCGGCACGCGAGGGATGCGCGAAATGCGCCAAGTGATTGCGGCGGAGCAATCGCCACCACGGTAATCTCCATTGCGCGCGACGCTGCAGCAGGAATCGAAGTCGGCTGCTCTCGTCGATCGGCTTGCCTGAGGCGGCCAGCTGTTTCTGCAAGCTGAGGTCTGCAATGCAATCGTCCGGGATGCAGCCGACGATCGCACACTGATTGTTGCGCGATCGATCGTGATTTCCCCGATTTACCCCTGGATGCTTCCAGATTTGGCGACCATCGAGGCGGTCTTGTCACCCTTGCGTCGTTCATGCGCGATCTGGGTGCCGTGGACGATGAAGTAGATGTTCTCGGCGATATTGGTCGCGTGATCGCCGATGCGTTCGATGTTCTTGGCCATGAACAGAAGGTGCGTGCAGGCGGTGATGTTGCGCGGATCTTCCATCATGTAGGTGAGCAGTTCGCGAAACATGCCGGTGTAGAGGCTGTCGAGCTCCTCGTCGCGGGCCCAGGCGAGCAGGGCGCGGTCGGCATCGCGGTCACGGTAGGCAATCAGCACTTCGCTGATGATTTCGGCGGCGAGCTTGCCGAGCCGCGGCAGACTGAATACCGGCCGCACCAGATCAACGCGATTGAGCGCGATCGCGCGCTTGGCCACGTTGGCCGCGTAGTCGCCGATGCGTTCGATGTCCGATGAGATGCGCAATGCGGCAAGCACCTCGCGCAGATCGCGTGCGATCGGCTGGCGCAGCGCAAGCATGCGAATCACATCCTGGCTGATTTCATTTTCGAGATCGTCGACGGCCTTGTCGCTGGCGACGATGCGTTCGGCAGCATCGCTGTCACGCTCGATCACGGCAGTGATCGCCGCTTCGAGCTCGTTCAGGGCAAGATCGCCCATGCGCTGGATCTCGCCGGTCAGGCGGGCCAGTTCGTTGTCGTAGCTTTTGACGATATGTTCGCTGGAAAGAGACATTGTGTATTCCTTAGCCGAAGCGGCCGGTGATGTAGTCTTCCGTCTGCTGCTTCGCCGGTTGCGTGAAGAGTTTTTCCGTTTCGCCGAACTCGATCAGTTCACCGAGATACATGAAAGCAGTGAAATCCGAGCAGCGCGCGGCCTGCTGCATGTTGTGGGTAACGATGGCGATCGTGAAATGCTCGGCGAGCTCGGCGATCAACTGCTCGATCTTGCTGGTCGCGATCGGATCCAGTGCCGATGTCGGCTCATCAAGCAGCAGAACCTGTGGCTTCAGCGCAACCGCGCGGGCGATGCACAGGCGTTGCTGCTGACCACCGGAAAGTCCGAGAGCGCTTTGCTTGAGTTTGTCCTTGACCTCATCCCAAAGCGCACCCTGGCGCAGCGCTTCTTCGACACGCGCATCCATTTCGGGCCTTTTGAGCTTCTCGTAGTGGCGGATCGCGTAGGCGATGTTCTCGTAGATCGACATCGGGAACGGCACGGGTTTCTGGAACACCATGCCAACCTTGCTGCGCAGGCGGTTGAGCGAGTACCTGGCGTCGAGGATGTTCTCGCCATCGAGGGTCACTTCACCCATGGCTTCCTGCTTCGGATAGATCGAGTAGATGCGGTTGAAGATCCTCAGCAGGGTCGACTTGCCGCAACCTGATGGCCCGATCAGGGCGGTCACGCGACGCTCGGCAATGTCGAGATTGACATCCTTGAGCGCCTGGAAACGGTCATAGAAGAAGTTGAGATTCCTCGCACTCATTTTCGGCACCTTGCCGGCGTCGGTTTCGCGACGGGCCGGGCCGACTGTTGGAGCCGACATGGAGAATGTCAGGTCATTCATGGCGGGATTTGTTCCTCGAGAGAATGGCTCGTGCGAGCAGACTGAGCACCAGTACGAAGAACGTCAGCACCAGCGCGCCGGCCCAGGCCAGGGTCTGCCAGTTCTCGTACGGGCTTGCGGTGAACTGGTTCATGACTACCGGCACGCTGGCCATCGGCTGGGTCAGGTCGGTGCTCCAGTACTGGTTGCCGAATGAGGTGAAGAGCAAGGGCGCGGTCTCGCCGCTGATGCGGGCGAGGGCGAGGATGATGCCGGTGACGATGCCTGGGGCAGCGCCGCGATAGAGCACCTGCACGATTACCTTCCATTGCGGCACGCCGAGCGAAAGAGCGGCTTCGCGCATCTGCGAGGGCACCAGGCGCAGCATTTCGTCGGTCGTTCGCACGATCACCGGCAGCACGATGAAGGCCAGCGAAATCGCGCCGGCAATGGCCGAGAAGCCACCGCCCGTCTGCATGACGATCAGCGTATAGACAAACAGGCCAAGTACGATGGAGGGTGCTGAAAGCAGGATGTCGTTGACGAAGCGGATGACCAGTCCGATCTTGCGTGTCCCGGCGTACTCGGCCAGCCAGGTGCCGGCGGCGATGCCGAGTGGTGTGCCGATCAGGATGGCCATGCCGCACATCACCATGCTGCCGAAGAACGCGTTGGCGAGGCCACCCGCCTCCTGTGGCGGCGGCGTGTTCTGCGTGAACAGGGCGATGTTGATGCCGCCAATGCCCTTGCTGATCGTCGTCCATAGAATCCAGGCGAGGAAGATCAAGCCGAACAGCGCTGCCGCACACGAAAGCAGGATGGCGATGCGATTGATGATGACTCGCTTGCGGTAAAGCCGCTCGGCAGTCCGTGATGGCTTCGAAGCGCTGACGGTTGTGGTCATTTCAAACCCTCGCGTCGCTGCAGTTGCATCAGCATCAGGCGCGCGATCGCAAGCACCAGGAAGGTGACGATGAAGAGGACAAATCCAAGCAGGAGCAGGGCCGAGCGATAGGTGTCGGTGGCCTCGGCGAAATCATTGGCGATCAGGGCGGCGATCGTGGTGCCGGGTTCGAGCAGCGAAACCGAGAAGCGCACGGTGTTGCCGACCACATAGGCGACTGCCATGGTTTCGCCGAGCGCTCGACCGAGGCCGAGAAACACGCCGCCAATCACCGCCGACTTGGTGTAGGGCAGGACGACATCCCAGACCACTTCCCATTTTGTCGCGCCGAGCGCATAGGCAGACTCCTTGAGTCGCGTCGGTACCGTGAGGAACACATCGCGCGTGACGGATGAAACAAACGGAATGACCATGATTGCGAGCACGAAGCCCGCCGTGAGCATGCCGATGCCGATCGGAGGCCCCTGGAACACCGCACCGATCAGGGGCAGCGTGCCGAGATGGTCATTGAGCCAGGGTGTGACGTATTCGGTCATCACCGGCACGAGCACGAACAAACCCCACATGCCGTAAATGATCGAGGGAATGCCGGCGAGCAGTTCAATCGCCGAACCAACCGGACCGCGCAGCCATGAAGGCGCAACTTCGGTCAGGTACAGGGCGATGCCGAAACTCACCGGTACCGCGATCACCATGGCGATGGCGGCGGTGACCAGGGTCCCGTAAATCGGGATCAGCGCGCCGTACCGATTCTCCACCGGATTCCATTCGGTCGAAAAAAAGAAGCTCCAGCCTTCCTGGGCAAGCACGTCGCGACCGCCCCAGAGCATCGACAGGGCGGCTCCGGCAAGGGCGATCAGGACGAAAAATGCAGTGAAGGCGAGCAGGTAGCTGAAGCCCTTGTCCTGCAGCTCGTCGCGGCGGGAATCGGGATTGGGCATAGCGTCGCGTGCAGCGATCGTGGTCATGGGAGAGCGATCATCGGTCTGGTTCTGCCGTTGGCGCAGCAAGCGGAATGTATGAAGGTCTCAGTTGCATAATGAGCCAGTCCACCCTGGCGGACTGGCTCATTCCGGGTTTGCCAATGGTTCGGTGAATCCACCGAACCATTGGTCGTGACAGCATTGACTACTTGATACGGTCAGCCCAATACGCCTTGATCTGGGCAACCAGGCTGTCCGGCAGTGGGACATAGTCTAGCGAAGCCGCCTGCGACTTGCCGTTCTCGTAGCCCCAGCTGAAGAATTCACGGGCCGCCTTGGCGCGCTCGGCATCCTTCGGCTGCGCGTGCATCAGTACGAATACGGTGGCGCTGATCGGCCAGGATCCATCGCCCGGGGCATTGGTGATGACAAGACTGAAATCGACGGCATTCGTCCAGTCAGCGCTGGCTGCGGCAGCGGCAAACGACTCGGCGCTCGGAATGATGTACTTGCCCGCGGCGTTCTGCATCCGGGTGAACGACATCCTGTTCTGCAGGGCATAGGACAGCTCGACATAGCCGATCGCATTCTTGATCTGCTTGACGTAGGCGGCGACGCCTTCATTGCCCTTGCCGCCGAGACCGGTCGGCCATTGCACGGAGGTGCCTTCACCGACCTTCTCCTTCCACTCCGGGCTCACCTTGGACAGGTAGTTGACGAAGTTGAAAGTCGTGCCCGAGCCATCCGAACGGTGGACGATCGTGATCTTGCCGTCAGGCAGAGCCAGGCCTTCGTTGATCGAGCGGATCGCCGGGTCGTTCCACTGGGTGACCTTGCCGAGGAAGATCTCGGCAAGCAGGGTGCCGGTCAGCTTGAGCTTGCCTGGCTCGATCCCGGCGACATTGACCACCGGGACGACACCGCCGATCACGACCGGGAATTGAACCAGACCTGCTTCGGACACGTCTTTCGGGTCCAGCGGCTTGTCAGACGCGCCGAAATCCACCGTCGCGGCCTTGATCTGCGCGATGCCGCCGCTGGAACCGATCGACTGGTAGTTGATCTTGTTGCCGGTGGCCGTGTTGTATTCAGCTGACCACTTCGACATCAGTGGAAAGACAAACGACGAACCGGCGCCGGTCACATCGGAAGCGTGGACGGAACTCATGCCAATCGAAGATGCGATCATTATGACCGCCGTACTCAACTTGATCGAAATACTCACGCGGGCGACTCCTTGAGGATGTGCTTGGGAGAAGTACTTTGTAACCGCTCAAGGTTGCAGGATCGTGTGGATTTTGTTTCAGGTTTGTGACAGAGGTGGGGGGCGGTGAGCGGTCAGCGGTAGAAGCGTTGCGGCTTGTAGCGGTCCAGCAGCCGACTACTCCCGGCCTTTGTGCGTCCCAATCAGGTCGCGGAAACGGGTTTTCCCGCTAACCGCTCACAGCTATCCGCTAACTGACCACCTACTCCCCGCTAATAAACGCCGGCCCCTTGCCGACGGTCTTCTCATACACGCCCTTGCCGGCCCGCTTGTACTGGGTGAAGCCGTGTTTGCCGGCATGGCTTTCGCTGGTGCGGTGGGCCTGGCCGGATACGACCTGGGGAGCACTGATGACGCGATGGATCGGCGCGCCGCACTCGGGGCATGCGGTCAATGCGGGATCGGCAAGTCGTTGCAGCAGTTCGATGCCGTCGCGGCAATGCCCGCAGGCGACATCGTCAGGCATGTACTGGTAGATCGGCATGGCTGGAAGAATGCGGGCAGCGCGCTACAGATTCAATCCGTATCGATACATGATTGCCCGATCTCCGGTTCGGCGCTGGCTCCGGCGAAGTCCGACATGTGCTTCCAGCGGTTGACGATCTTGCAGAACAGCTCGGCGGTGCGCTCGGTGTCGTACACGGCCGAATGGGCCTGATTGGCATCCCAGGCCACGCCGGATGCGGCAACGGCGCGGGCGAGTACGGTCTGGCCATAGGCGAGCCCGGCCAGGGTCACGGTGTCGAAATTGCTGAACGGATGAAATGGATTTCGTTTGTGTCCGGTTCGGCGTACAGCCGCATTGAGGAAGCTCAGATCGAATCCGGCATTGTGGCCGACCAGGATCGCGCGCTGGCAGTCTGCGGCACGCAAGGCCGCGCGAACCGGCGCGAACACGTGATCGAGCGCGGCCCTTTCCTCAAGTGCGTTTCGGAACGGATGATCCGGATCGATGCCGGTTATTTCCAGCGCGCGCGGATCGAGATTCGCGCCGGGAAACGGTTCGACATGGGTCGAAACAGCCGGTTCGGGAAACAGGAATCCCTGTGCATCCATGCCAATCACAACCACGGCAATCTCGAGCAGGGCATCGCGTTCACAGTCAAAACCACCGGTTTCGACATCGACGACAACAGGAAGGTATCCGCGGAACCGTTCGGCGATCCGCGTGACGGAGGTGGTTTCTGGCATGGCAGGAGGATAGCGTATCGGCATTGTCCCCGGGTGAATCGCTGTCCTGACGGCGCTGATCCCGGTGCCATCGGTCTGCCGGATCGGGATTTTCACGGGACCATATCGGGCCAGTATTCGAACTGCCCGAAGCATGGGCGTCGTCGCATATCTGAAACAATCAGGTCGCCGGAATGCAATATTCCCGTAACAGAACGTCAATAAGCTGCGCAGCCATGGAAGCCTACCCAGACGACTTCCAGTCCGTCCATAAATCAAGGGAAAATCCCATGAATCGCGTTGCGCACCGTCTACTTGCTGTTGCGATTGTTTCCACCCTGGCTACCCAGGCTCATGCTGAAGTCGCTCTCGATGTCATCGGCGGCTATGAGGTCAGCTTCGAAGGCCTCGTGCAGTCTGATGGCAACTGGTTCAACAATGATGTCGTCGATCTGAACGGCTCGACCGGTAACGATGGCAAGGACAGCGAATTCGAGATGCGCCGGGCCGAGCTTGTGCTCAAGGGCAAGGGCACGATGTTCGACTGGGTGCTTGGCTACGATGCCAAGGCCAACAAGTACCTTGATGTCAATCTGAAGTGGAAAATCGGCTCAAACTACGTGCAGGTCGGTCAGTTCAAGCAGGTCAACAGCCTTGAGGAACTCAGCAGCACCAAGAACAACGATTTCATTTCCAAGGCGATGGTCACCAATACGTTTGCGGTGGGTCGCCGCGTGGGTATTGCCTACGGTGACGGCGGCAAGAACTGGGGCTACACGGCCAACGTGTTCGGCCGCGAACTGACCCGCAATCTCGGCCAGGGCCAGGGCTTTGGCGGTCGTTTCTACTACGCACCAATCGTCGCCGACGGCAGCCTGTTGCATTTCGGTATTTCGGCGGTCGACTACGACACCAGCAACGATACGCAGCGCTGGCGCATTCGCCCGGATGCCGATCTGGCGACCGCGCGATTGATCGATACCGGCAACATACTCAACGCCGATCGCAACCGCACATTTGGTCTGGAGGGTGTCTGGGTGGGCGGACCATTCAAGGTCCAGAGCGAGTACATGCGCACCACGACCACGCGCGTCGGCAACGCTGCCGGTTCGGATTTTTCGGGCGACAGCTGGTATGTTTCCGGCGTCTGGAACATCACCGGTGAAACCTGGGGCTACAAGGGCGGTACCCCGACCATGTCGTTGCCGAATGATCCTGCGGCCGGCATGTGGCAGGTGGGTGTTCGCTATGACAATGCCAGCCTCAACGATGGTGCGATCAAGGGCGGCGACGAACACAACATCACCGTTGGCGTGAACTACTACTGGCGATCGAATTTCAAGATCATGGCCAACTACGTCGCCGTCAACAGTTCCAGATTCAACTCAGCGTTGGGCGGCAATCTGAGCGACGATCCGAATATCTTCGAGACACGCTTGCAGTTTTTCTGGTAGGTGATGTCGAGGTTGCGCACTTCTGCGGCCTGGCCATTCGTGCTATCGCCCCTGCGTACGCGGGGGCGCAGGTTTTCGTCTTGCTTTGATGTTTGCGCCGCGAAGCGGCGTGGCATCCGTTGACGTTGAATGCGTAGCCGCTTCGTCGTAGGAAGCGGCTTTAGCCGCGATGCCTTTCGCTTTGTTGTAGGAAGCGGCTTTAGCCGTCCCGAAAGGGGACTTCCTTCGGTCGCGATGCTCTTCGCCACGTGATGGAGAGCATCGGGCATGAATGCCCTTCCTACGACAGATGCCGATTCGGGGCGCAGGTTTCGTTGACGTTTAGTGCGTTGCCGCTTCGTTGTAGGAAGCGGCTTTAGCCGTCCCGAAAGGGGACTTCCTTCGGTCGCGATGCTCTTCGCCACGTGATGGAGAGCATCGGGCATGAATGCCCTTCCTGCAAAGAGCAGGTCGGTATGCGTGCGCTTGACGAGGGGCAAATCCCACCCTTGGTCGGACATCGAATCGAACTAATCCACAGTCTTCGGTCGAAAACTGCACAAATCACGAATAAGGCAAACCGGGCAATCCGGTTTGCGTGCCTTGCACACGTAGCGGCCGTGCAGGATCAGCCAGTGGTGGGCGTCCTGGCGAAATTCGACGGGAACGACGCGCATCAGCTTGTCCTCGACCTGGCGCACGTCCTTGCCCTTGGCCAGTCCGGTGCGGTTGGCGACACGGAAGATATGCGTGTCGACTGCGATCGTCGGTTCGCCGAAGGCCGTGTTGAGGACGACATTGGCGGTCTTGCGGCCGACGCCGGGCAGCGCTTCCAGCGACTCACGATCGCGCGGCACCTCGCCGCCATGCTCATCGACAAGGGTCCGGCAGGTTGCGATGACGTTTTTCGCCTTGGCGTTGAACAGGCCGATGGTCGAAATGTGCCGCTTCAAACCTTTCTCGCCGAGCTCGAGGATACGCCGCGGCGTATTGGCAACCGCGTACAGGCGGCGCGTCGCCTTGTTGACGCCGACATCGGTGGCCTGCGCGGAAAGGATCACGGCGATCAGCAATTCGAACGGTGTCGCGTAGTTCAGCTCGGTGGTCGGTTTCGGGTTGAACTCGCGCAGGCGCGAGAACATCTCGATGATGTTTTCGCGTTTCATGACGAAGTCCCATCCGCATCGAGGGAGTTCGCCGCGCGCTTTGCCTTGCCGCGCGCGATGGCTTCGAGCACGGCGCTACGGCTGATCGATTTCGCACTGGAAGCATCCGCGCGCCGATTGGTTTCGCGTCGCGCTGCGCGTTCATCTTCGTTGCGGGCGAGGCGCCGGTTGCGAGCCTCGAAGCGTTGTTTCGCCGACGCCGCACGATCGAGGACTTCCTCGCGCTCAAGTGGCCGTGTCGAGGTCACGATCATGGCGATGCAGTCGACCGGACACGGCGGGACGCACAACTCGCAACCGGTGCACTCCGCAGTGATGATCGTGTGCATGCGTTTGGCCGCGCCGACGATGGCATCGACCGGGCAGGCCTGGATGCATTTGGTGCAACCGATGCAGACATCCTCATCGATCAGCGCGACGGTCGGTGCTGCTTCGACGCCGTATCTGGCATCAAGTGGTTTAGATTCACGCCCGAGCAACAGCGCCAGCGCATCGACACCGGCCTGACCGCCGGGGGGACATTGATTGATATCAGCCTCACCACGGGCAATGGCCTCGGCATAAGGACGACAAGCCGGATAGCCGCAACGCGTGCATTGCGTTTGCGGCAACAAGGAGTCGATCTGGTCGGCGAGAGGTGGCTTCAATGAATCATTTCCTTCGACGGATGATTCAACGGACTTTGCGCCGCTGGTAGCGAAGCCCCACAAAGCTAAGCACCAGGATCATCAGAGCGAGCGCAGGCCAGCGCAGGCTGATCAGTTGCGTTATATCGGCATTTACAACCGGGGCGAGCCAGGCATAGGCCCGATTGTCGTTCACGTCGGTATCGAAAAGCATTCCGCCATTCTCCGTCGGCTGCTCCGGCTCGATCCGGAAATCGACCGCAAGCGGGTGCGCGTAGGGCAGACGGCTGCGAAGTTTGAATGTGCAGCGGCGCGTCTCGCCCGGTTGCAGGCCCGGCAAAGTAAAACCGTAGCCGCCGCCAGTGAAACAAGGGGGTGAATAGCTAATTTCGCCGCAACTTTCTTTACCGTCGTCCGCTTCCACCAGCACATCGACGTTTCCGTAATAACACTCCCCGGCACCTTGCTCTTCGATGGGGTGTTCTCCGCCATTGCGAATGCTCAACTCGACAATGGCGCGGCCGATGCCTTGTTCGTTAATCGAAAAGCTTAGGGTGCGAGTGGCAATCGAGGTATTGGTGAGTGTCCCAATCATCGTCAACCCAGAGAAAGACGAGTCCTCAACGGCCGTTCTCCAGAAAAGCGAGGTATCGATGATCGATGCGAGTGGGCGGGTGATCGGCCAGGCACAATCCAGTGAGTCGCCCGGCGCAATATCGGTGGTGAGGAAACTCATGTCACCAAAATTGTTGACGTGTACCAATCCGCAGCGCGCGTCAACCGACTGCCCCAGCGAATAAGGAGCAGGCAGGAATCGGTTCAGGATGTAGAACCTGCCGAAAACGGGAGCGGCACCTGCAACGTCCCCGCGGTTGTGGATTCGTAGCGAGTAGAAGACCGATTCGCCAGGGGCGACACGAAGTTGATCCGGCGAAAGTCGTTCCAGCTCGAATTCCGTGTCTGCCCACGCATACGACGCAAACAGGATCACCAGAATCAGAGCGAGCGCGGAAGCCATCCTGGTAGTTCCGCTGTGCTTGCTTCTCTGCATGAGCTGGACTCGATGGCGACGCGTGGCATCCATTCTCCACAACAAACGAGTTGACCACAATTCTCGTTCGATTGAACTACGCGAGTCCGGCTTGCCGAGAGCACGTGTGCGCGTCACGTCTGCTTTGACGCGAGCGCCTATCTGACTGTCGCACCCGGCTCGGCTCCGGCATCCACATCAAGCAGCTTCAGATCATCGCCACCGTTTCCGGCGGAAAGAATCATGCCTTCGGACAGGCCGAAGCGCATCTTGCGCGGAGCCAGATTGGCGATGAAGATGACGTTGCGGCCGATCAGTGTTTCCGGTTCGGCATAGGCGGCGCGGATGCCCGAGAAGATCTGGCGTTCACCGAGATCGCCGACGTCAAGCTTGAAACGCAGCAGCTTGTCGGAGCCTTCGACGAAGGCGCATTCGAGCACCTTGCCGACGCGCAGGTCGAGCTTGGCGAAATCATCCATCGACGCCACCACTGCGGGTGCTTCGCCATCCTTGGTCAGCGGCGAACCGCTGGCGAGGATTGCGGATGATCCGCCGGGTGTCGTGGTTGGTGTGCCTTGAACTGCGGGATTGGCTGGCGCCACCAGCGAGTCCTTCGATGCTTCGATCATCGCTGCGATCTGTTTCGGATCAACGCGGGTGGCGAGAGGCTGGTAGCTCAGGATGCGATGATCGCCCAGATGCGTGGCGATCTGGGAGAAACGCTCGAAACGCCCTTCGGGCAAGGCGAGGAATGCCTCGGCATGGGTGACCAGAGTTGGCAGGATCGGCTTCAGCGCGCAGGCAATCGCACGGAACAGGTTGATGCCGGTCGAGAGCACGACATGCAGCTCGTTGCGTCTCGCCGGATCCCTGGCCAGCGCCCATGGCGCGGTCTCGGCAATGTATTCGTTGGCGCGATCAGCGACCTGCATGATCATGTTGATCGCGCGATTGAAATCATCTCGCAGGTAATGCTCGACTGCATCCTGCAGCTGTCCGACCGCCTGATCGAGCAGCAGTTTTGCCTTGCGCACGAAATCGGCTGCACCAGCAGAAGGTTCCTTTGTCCAGAAGTGCGCCACGAGTTGGTTGTCGAAGTTCGCTTCAAGCAACTTTGCGCAGCGGCTTGCGATGTTGACAAACTTGCCGACGATGTCGGCGTTGATCCGTTGACTGAAATCATCGAGGTTGAGGTCGAGATCAACGACTCCGCCCGAGGACTTGGCGGCGAAGTAGTAGCGCAGGTATTCAGGATTGAGGCCGGCATCGAGCCAGGTTCTGGCGTGGATGAAGGTGCCTCGTGATTTCGACATCTTCTCGCCATTGACGGTGAGATAGCCGTTGACGTGCAGCGCGCTGGGCACGCGGAAATTCGCGCCGTGCAGCATGGCTGGCCAGAACAGGCCATGGAAGTTGACGATGTCCTTGCCGATGAAGTGGTGCAGCTCGGTCGTGCTGCCCGAATCGATGTATTCGCCGAATGAATAGCCCCTGGCATCGCACAGCGCCTTGAAGCTGGCCAGATAGCCGACCGGCGCGTCAAGCCAGACATAGAAGAACTTGCCCGGCGCATCGGGGATTGGAAAACCGAAATAAGGGGCATCGCGCGAGATGTCCCAATCGCGCAGGCCGCCGTCGGCATTCAGCCATTCGCCGAGCTTGGCGATCACCCCCGGATGGGCCACCGGTTTGCCATCGGTCAACTGGCCGGCGAACCAGGCGCGCAGCAGCGTTTCGAAGTGGCCGACGGCGAAGAAGAAATGTTCGGAATCGCGCAGCATCGGTTCCGCGCCGGACATCACCGAACGCGGATTCTTCAGATCGGTCGGTGCATAGGTCGCGCCGCAGTTCTCGCAATTGTCACCGTATTGATCGGCACTTCCGCAATTCGGGCATTCGCCACGGATATAGCGGTCTGGCAGAAACATCTGCTTGACCGGATCGTACAACTGCTTGATCGAGCGTCGGGCGATATGCCCGCCGTCGCGCAGTCGGCTGTAGATGGTTTCGGCGAGCTCGCGGTTTTCCGGCGAATGGGTGGAATGATAGTGATCGAAGTTGATCGCGAAATCGGCAAAATCACGTTCATGCGATGCCTGGATCGGCTTGATGTAGTCCTCGGGCTTGAGGCCGGCCTTTTCGGCGGCGAGCATGATCGGTGTGCCGTGCGCATCGTCGGCACAGACGAAATGCACGGTATGACCATGCATGCGCAGCGCGCGAACCCAGATATCGGCCTGCACATAGCCAAGCAAATGGCCGAGATGCAGGTGCCCGTTGGCATAGGGCAGGGCATTGGTGACAAGGATCTTCCTTGCAGGCGTGATCATTCCGTCCGGTTTCCGCGCGTTTCAGGGCGCGGAATTATTGCATGTGCGGAGCCGGTGATGGTCGGAATGCGTTCTCTACAAAGGGCAACCAAGGTCGGTGAGCTTGCTGGAAGCGAGCTTGCGCGACTTCTTGCACAGCGCGGCGACGCGTGCCGGATCAACGCCGCGGGCGATATTTGCGCTGATCGCGCGAAACGCGGCATGCAACTCCTGTCCGCGCATCTTGCGTGCGTCACTGCCGAGGCGTGTGTTCAGGCATTGCCGATAGGCCTCGATGTAATCATCGCAATCCGGGAAGCCGGTTTTCTCGTAGGGCGGTATTGGGCTGTCGAGCGGTGGTGGTGCGGCTTCAATCGCTGCCGGGGTCTCGGCGACAGCGGCTGCTGGCGGCGGTTGAGCTGCCGGCGTTGCGCTGGGCGGAAGCGCCTGCGTCTCCGGAACGCCGGATGGCTGATTGCGGTTGCAGGCGGTCAGCGAGATCAGCAGCAAGGGGGCGATCAGCAGCATTCGGCATCGGGTCATCGGGATTCTCCTGGGGGATCGTTGTCCGTGGTCGGCGGGAGTTGGACTGCGCAATACCGAAACAGTTCGCTGTTTGGCTGAACGAAGTCGGCGGCATGGCATGGTCGAGCCTGCATGGTGCGGGCGAGACGTTACACTATCGGTCTTTGCGTGGTTGATCGAGCCCATGAACGAAAACCTCGAAGCGCGAGTCAGGGAAATTCTTGCCACGATCATCGATCCGCACACTGGCCAGGATCTGGTCTCGGGGTCGGCTGTGCGCGGTATCGGTGCATCTGGCGCGCGGGTTTCGATTGATATCCAGCTCGGTTATCCGGCGCTGTCATGGCAATCGACGCTGTCTGCCCGGATCAAGATGGCTCTCGAAGCCGATCCTGCGGTCGAAGCGGCCGCCGTTTCGGTTTCCTGCCGGGTTGGTGCGCACCGGGTTCAGGAGGGGCTGACGCCGATGCCGAACATCCGCAATGTGATCGCGGTTGCCTCGGGCAAGGGTGGCGTTGGCAAGTCGACCGTGGCGGCCAACCTCGCCCTGGCCCTGCGTGCCGAAGGTGCCAGCGTCGGCATTCTCGATGCGGACATCTACGGGCCGAGCCAGCCGCGCATGCTCGGCCTCTCGGGCAAGCCCGATACCAAGGATGGCAAGCGCATCGAGCCGAAGATCAATCATGGCATCCAGGTCATGTCGATCGGATTCCTGATCGAAGAGGACACGCCGATGATCTGGCGCGGGCCGATGGTCACCCAGGCCCTGCAGCAGTTGCTCAGTGACACCAACTGGGTCGATCTCGACTATCTGATCATCGACCTGCCGCCCGGCACCGGCGACATCCAGTTGACCTTGTGCCAGCGGGTACCGGTGTCCGGTGCGGTGATCGTGACCACGCCGCAGGACATCGCCCTGCTCGATGCGCGCAAGGCCCTGAAAATGTTCGAGAAGGTCAACGTGCCCGTGCTCGGCGTGATCGAGAACATGTCGACCCACATCTGCTCGAACTGCGGTCACGAGGAACATGTCTTTGGCGAAGGCGGCGGCGCGCGCATGGCCGGGCAGTACGGTGTGCCGATGCTCGGTTCGCTGCCGCTCGATATCCGTATCCGCGAGCAGGCCGATGGCGGTACGCCGACGGTTGCGGCGCTGCCCGATTCGGATCTGGCGCAACGCTATCGCGAGATCGCCCGCAATGCCGCCGCACGGCTTTCGATGCAGGCGCGCAACAAGTCGATCCAGTTCCCCAAGATCGTTGTCCAGAACACGTGATCGTGCGCATGCTCGGCACCCTGCTTGGCCTGATCGTCCTGATGACGTCGGCGTCGGCGGCGAATGATGTCGATCGCCTGCTTGCGGCGGCGATCGAACAGGTCGGGGTGACGACGACCTACGACCCCGCTTATGCGCGCCTGGCCTATCCGGAAGGTGATGTGCCAGCGGATCGTGGCGTGTGTTCGGATGTGATCATCCGCGCCATGCGGGCAATCAACGTCGACCTGCAGGTCGAGCTGCATCGTGACATGCGGGCTCATTTTGCGGCCTATCCAGCGTTATGGGGGCTCAAGCGACCCGATCCGAACATCGATCACCGCCGCGTGCCGAACCTGGAAACCTGGTTTGCACGCAAGCGCCGGAGCCTGCCGGTCACGACCGTGGCAAGCGACTATCTGCCGGGCGATTTCGTTTCCTGGCGACTCGATGGCGGCTTGCCGCACATTGGCATCGTCGCTGGCCAATCCAGCGCCGATCGGCAACGTCCGCTGATCATCCACAATATCGGCGCCGGCGTGCGCGTCGAGGACGTACTGTTCGCCTGGCCAATCAGCGGGCACTATCGCTGGTTTGCGGCGGCGGCAGCGCCGTGACCGCAACGCTTCCTTTCCATCATCCGATCAACGAGAGCCTTGCATGAGCATCAAGTCCGACCACTGGATCCGCCGAATGGCCGAACAGCACCGCATGATCGAACCGTTCGAGCCAGGACAGGTCAAGCAGAATCCGTCGGGTGGCCGCCTGATCTCGTATGGCACCTCGAGCTACGGCTATGACGTGCGTTGTGCCGCCGAATTCAAGATCTTCACCAACATCAACTCGACCATTGTCGATCCGAAGAATTTCGAATCGGGAAACTTTGTCGACTTCAATGGCGATGTCTGCATCATTCCGCCAAACTCGTTCGCCCTCGCGCGTACGGTCGAATACTTCCGCATCCCGCGCAAGGTACTGACGATCTGCCTCGGCAAGTCGACCTATGCGCGCTGCGGGATCATCGTCAACGTGACCCCGCTGGAACCCGAATGGGAGGGCCATGTCACGCTCGAGTTCTCGAACACGACGCCGTTGCCGGCACGCATCTATGCCAATGAAGGCGTGGCCCAGATGCTGTTTCTCGAATCCGACGAGGAGTGTGAAACCAGCTACAAGGACCGTGGCGGCAAGTACATGGGCCAGCAGGGCGTAACCTTGCCGCGCACCTGAGGAACGGTGGTAGGCTTGGCGTCTTTTTCTGGTCTGGAGAGTCCGTTTATGTGGCAGCCTGCGATGAATCGCCCGCTGCGCCTGCTGGCGCTGGTTGTTCTTGTCGTGATCGTCGCGGCCTGCTCGCGCGGCACGCGCACCGAAGCGGCCCGTGCTCCGGTCAATGCGCCGGCCAGCTACGACGTGACCCTGACGGCGGAGAAGGACGGGCAATTCGATTACCAGAACGTTCCGCTGACCGCTCAGGATCTGCGCGCCGCGCTGAATTACCGCAAGGAGCAGGGCTTGCCGATGAAGACCCTGCTGCTCAAGCGCGGCGAGAAGAATCGCGTCAAGGACAGCCACATTGTGGCTTTGGCGCGCATCGCGGTGGCTCTCGAATTCACCGCGTACATCGAGGAAAAGGGTGAAATCAACGAGATTCGTGCCACCACAAAGGCCGAGCTCGAACCCGAACCCGAACCCGCCAGGTAACCTAAGGAATCACCATGAAGACTCTGCTCGGCAAATCGAAAACACTGCTGCTTCTGCTTGTCCTCAGTCTGTTTCTGGGCGGGATCGCCCATGCGGGCAGCATCCGCGATGGCAAGGCCGTGGTCACGCCGGCCAAGGAAGACCGCTACATGATCGACAGCTTCACCTTCGGCAAGGCTGAACTTTTCGGTTACATCAGCGAACTCAAGGAAACCAAGAAGATCACCGGGATCGTGCTCAAGAATGGCCGCAGCAAGGACAGCCAGGCAACCGATGAACAACGGCATTCGGTTGCCAGCATCGGCAACACCCTGCACCTCGAAACGTTTACCCAGGATGGCAAGGAGCTCACCCCCCTGGCCATGGAATAAGGCCTTCCCGCAGTCCGGAAACGACGTGGCGGGTTTGTTTGATTCGACTCCGCCGCGCCAGCCTGAGCTGCGCAGCCGACGCATTCCGTCGGCTTGGTGGTGGCTGTTGCTGGGGGTCATGCTGCCGGCCGGTTCAGCCTTTGCGAGCAATCCGTTCACGATCTGGAAGGATCGCCTGTTTGGCGAGCGACCATCGAGTCCGCGGGTGGGACGCGCGGCCGATGATGGCGTCGTCGTCCTTGGTTTCGACCGACCCGAGCGCATCGTCGTCGGGCCGGATGCGGAGCAGAGGGAATTTCCCAAGGGCAACAGTCGCTTTCGCGAAATTGAACTGTCGCGCGAGTTCCAGCATGTCGCGGTGCGCGTGCAGGTGATCGCCGGGAGCAATCCGCAGGGGCGCGGCAACGCCGTGTTCAAGCCGATCCTGTATGTGCTCGACGACGACGGCAAGGTGCGCGATTCCGTGCTGGTCGAGCCGCTGCAGATCGATATCCGGCCGTTCAAACCGACCCGCCTGCTGGCCTGCGTGAATCTCGAAAAGGTGCGCCGGTTCGCGCTGGCCACACCGGCCTCGGCTGCGGGCACGTTCTACGAATCGAAATCACGCGACAAGCTCAAGGCATCGAGCAAGGCCGGCTTCTACTATTCGACCGATCCGGTGAACGCGCAGCTGCCCTATGTCGATACGGGCGAAATGGTCATCGAGGTCACCCGCGTTGCCAACAAGGGCGACGGCTGCTGAGGATCAGTGCGTGCTGCCGCCGGCCACGCCGAGGTCGGTTCGCGTACGCAAGGCGCAGTCGATCGCGGCGCGCACGCCGATGAGCATCTGCGCAAGCGGCATGCCCGGCTCGCCGGCATGTCGCTCGGCCTGTTCGGGCAGCCAAGGCACATGGATGAAACCACCCCGCGCCTGCGGGTGTTCGCTGGCGAGCAGATGGGCCAGCCAGTAGAAGACCTGGTTGCAGACGAAGCTGCCGGCGCTGAGCGACAACGAGGCGGGCACGCCAAGCGATTGCAATTGCATGTGCATGGCCTTCACGGGCAGGGTCGAGAAATACGCGCCCGGGCCACCGCGCAGGACCTCCACATCGATCGGCTGCAGCCCGGCGTTGTCTGCGATGCGTGCGTCAATCAGGTTGATCGCGACACGTTCAAACGAAATCTCCTTGCGTCCGCCGGCCTGGCCGAGGGCAATCACAAGTGCGGGGCGATGCCGGTCGAGCAGTTGTGCGAGTTGCATCGGCGCGTCGGTAAAGCTGACCGGAAGCACGCTCGCAACCAGCTGGTGACCACCGATGGTCTGGCCATCGAGGCGGCCTGCGATCTCGGCGGAAGGATTGATCGCCTCGCCGGCGAACGGCTCGAAACCGAGCAGCAGCACGATCGGCATGCTCATCGGAACACCAGCACGATCATGAGCACGATGTTCACCGCCATCAGACTCAATGCGGTCGGTACCTGCGAGCGGATCACGCCGTACTGGTCGGGCAGTTCGAGCAGCACCGCCGGCACGATGTTGAAATTCGCTGCCATCGGCGTCAGCAGGGTGCCGCAGTAGCCGGTGAGCATGCCGATCGCGCCGAGAATGGCCGGGTTGGCACCGTGCTGGAGGATCAGCAAGGGCAGGCCAATGCCGGCCATCATCACCGGAAATGCGGCGAATGCATTGCCCATGATCACGGTGAAAAAGATCATGCCGAAGGCAAACGCGAGCAGGCAGGCGATGCGGTTGTCGACCGGGATCACGGCGCTGGTCAGGGCGGCGATCGTTTCGCCGACACCGGTCGCCGCAAACACACCGCCCAGGGTGGCCAGGATCATCGGCAACAGCACGGCCCAACCCAATGAATCGAGCAGGCGACGGCCCTCGTGGATCGATTGCAAGGGTTTCGCGCGCGTCACGTGAAAGGCTGCGCCAAGGGCGAGAACGCTGGCCAGGCCGAGTGCGGTCAGGGTCAGGTTGTTCGGATCGAACAGGTTCAGGCCCTGCGAAGACAGCCATTTCCCGCCGAGGAACAGCACGATTGTCAGGGCCGGAATCGCCAGCGCCGGGCCGAACAGGCGATTGCCGAGACGTACCGCGGATTGTTCACGAATCTCCTGCTCGCCGGGCCCGTCGGCCTTGATTCGAAGGCGTCCACGTGCGGCCAGCAGGCCCAGTGCGATGACGCCGATGCCCATGGCCTGGGCCGGCCAATGCTGGCCTTGCCTGGATGCGGCCAGAATCGCATCGCCAAACACGAATGGGCCGGCCAGGATCAGCCAGAATGCGGCGATTGAATAATGACGTTCGCGCAAGTTGAACGCGGCGGTGGCGATCAGGAATGCACCGACCAGCCAGTAGAGATACTCAACGCGCAGCATCGTCCACTCCCCTGGCCTTGCTCCGATCGCGTTCGAGACTTCGTTGCAGCAAGCGTATGCGGATGCCGTGGATGATAAAGGCCGCGATTGCCGTCGGCAGTGCCCACAGCGAAATCGCCAGCGGTTCGAGCACGATGCCATTGCGCGCGTAGAAGCCCTGGATCAGCAGTACCGCGCCGAAGGCCATGAACACATCCTCGCCGAAGAACAAGCCGACGTTGTCGGTGGCCGCCGCACTGGCTCGGACGATGGCGCGCTCCGCGTCGGTCAGTGGGCCGCCGAGCGTGCGCTCGGCGGCGGCTTCACTCATTGGCGCAACCAGCGGGCGCACGGTTTGCGGATGGCCGGCGACATGGGTCAGGCCAGCCATGCTGAGTAGCTGACGCAGGCCAAGATACGTGACCTGGAATCGGGTCAGGGTCAGTCCGCGAAAGCCGGCGATCCAGCTTCGAGCGCGCTCGCGCAGGCCGAAATGCTCAAGCAGCCCGATCACCGGCAAGGTCAGCAGGAAAAGCAGCAGCACGCGGTTTTCGACAAAGGTATGGCCGAGCAGGGTGAGCAAATCCGGAATGCTGATGCCAGCGCCGAGCGCGCTGACGATGCCGGCAACCACCACGACAAGAACCGGGTTGAAGCGCAGTGCAAAGCCGATGATGACGACGGCAACGCCGAGCAGGGGCCAGTAGTTGATGGCATCAGGCATTTCGAATTCCGGTTGCAGAGGCAACCTTCATGCTAACCCGCCATGCGCAATCTGCGGATCGAGCGGGGTGATGCCAATACCGGCTGCATCGAATGCCGCACGCAACCGCGATGCGAAATCGACCGCATCGGGGCGATCGCCATGCAGGCAGAGCGTGTCGCAGCGCAGCCGGATTCGATCGCCATCGAGCGTGTCGACATGGGCCGTGTTCACGATCGAAAGCGCCTGCGCCACGGCGACCTCGGCATCTTCAATTACTGCACCGCATGTGCCGCGCGGGGCAAGCCTGGCATTGGCCAGATAGCGGCGATCGGCGAACGCTTCGTGCGCGATGCGCAATCCCGCACGCAATCCGGCGCGCGGCAGTTCGCTGTCGCCGAGACCGACGAGGATCAAGCGGGGGTCGAAATCGAATACGACCGTGGCAATGGCATCGGCGAGCTGCATGTCGCGCGCTGCCTGGTTGTAGAGCGCACCGTGCGGTTTGACATGGCCGAGGCGAACGCCCTCGGCATCGGCCAGGGTGCCGAGCCACTGCAGCTGCTGGCGGATCATTGCGGCAGCCTCGCTCGGCTGCAAGCTCAAGGCACGTCGGCCAAAGTGTTGGCGATCGGCATAGCCCGGATGCGCACCGGCGGCGACGCCGAACTTGCGACACAGGCGCAGCGTCTCCCGCATGCTTGTTTCGTCGCCAGCGTGCCCGCCGCAGGCGATATTGGCCGAGCTGATCAAGGGCATGATTGCCGCATCGTTGCCGCAGCCTTCGCCGAGGTCGCAATTGAAATCAATGCGACGCGTCATCCCTCATGTCTCCTTCGTTGGCTCGGCGCCTGGCTTGCCGGCACAAGGTGCCGGTTCGGATCTGGCAGTCGCTGCGATGAACGCGGCAGCAAGGCCAGGTATCGGCTGCATGGCAAGCGGTCGAGCCAAATCATGGCCGAGCCGCGATTGCGATGGCCATGCGCGCGAGTCGCTGGCGTTGTTCGATCAGTTTCCGTTGCGCCTGGTGGGCAAGGCAACGAACCAAGCGCAGCGAATCGCCGGGTCGCAACTGGGCAAGTCGTGGCCAATCGGCGCGAATCACATGGCCGATACGTGGATAGCCGCCGTGGGTTTGCGCATCGGCAAGCAGCAGGATCGGCTGGCCATCCGCTGGCAATTGCAGGGTTCCGGGCATGACCGGTTCGGAGATGCGTTCGCGTGGATCGGCGATCCGCAAGGCGCTGCCCTGCAGACGCAATCCCTGCCGATTGCTGGCATTGCCGACCCGCCATGGGGTGGCGAACAGCGCCTCAGGTGTGGCCAGCGCGTCCGCGCCCGGCAGCACATGGACGATGGCCGGAGTGGAGAAATCAAGATCAGGGGTGGGATCGATCCAGCGTGTGTCGATGACGACCCGATCGCATGGCGGATGGAATCCGCCGGCGATCGCCAACTGGTCACCGGCTTGCAGCGCTCGTCCAGCCAGGCCACCGAAACCTGCCCGCAGATCGGTGCTCAAGCTGCCGAGCACCGGCTTGGCGGCGAAGCCTCCGCAGACGGCGAGATAGGCGCGTGCACCACCTCGACACGCAGCGATGCGCAATTCGCTGCCAGCCGGAATATCGACCCGTCGCCAGCCCGGAATCAACAGTCCATCGACATGGGCATCGATCCGGGCGCCACAGATTGCGATCCGCGCTGAATGGTCAAAGCGCAACCGTGGCCCGCTCAGGGTGATCTCGATGACCGCCGTTTCCGCGGGATTGGTGACCAGCAGGTTGGCAATCGAATACGAGAGCGGATCCAGCGCGCCTGAGCGACCGACACCAAGATGTCGCCAACCCGTTCGCCCTGAATCCTGCACGCTGCTGAGCAAGCCGGGGGTCAGAACGGTGATGCTCATGGCGAGGAGCGGTCTGCCCGGGCCGCATTGGTGAAGCGCACGATGTCACCCGGCTGAAGCAGGGCCGGAGGGTGGCGAAACACATCGAACAAGCATTCATCGGTGCGCCCGATGATCTGCCAGCCGCCCGGGCCGCTGCGCGGATAGATGCCGGTTTGCGCGCCGGCAATGCCGACACTGCCGGCATCGACTCGTGTACGCGGAGTGGCATGGCGCGGCATCGCCAGGCTGCAATCCATGCCGATCAGGTAAGGGAATCCCGGCGCAAAACCGAGCATGCCAACGCGATACTCGGCGGCACTGTGTCGATCGATCACCTCGCTCGTGGTCAGGCCCGAATGGACGGCGACCGCTTCAAGATCGGGGCCGGATTCGCCGCCATAGCGCACCTTGATCGAGTGCGTGCGAAGACTTGCCACAGCATCCTCGGGGCCTGTGTCGAGTCTGCGCAATTGCAGCCAGCGCCGTACCCTGGCGAGTGGTTCCGGCGAATCGGCAAGCGCGTCGAGATCGATGCACAGGGCCAGCGTGGCAAATGCCGGCACGATCTCGATCAACCAGGCCGGTCGTTCGCGTTGCAGTGCGGCGGCGCAGGCATGGACGCGTCGATTGATCGATGCGTCAACCGAATCGCCAAAGCGCAGCAGCAAGGCATCCTCGCCCAGGGTTTCGACGTCAAGCAAACCACTCATGCGTGCAGCAAGCGTTGCAGCAGGCTGATCCGATCGACCAGGGCTTCGGCTGAATACGCGCAGGCTTCGACGCGCCCCCAGACCGGCGCCGGCCAGGCCGGATCATCCTCGAAACGGGCGATGACATGCACATGCAATTGGGCGACGACGTTGCCGAGCGCGGCGACATTGAGCTTGTACGGACGGAACGCATCGCGCAGCAAGCGCGCGGCGCGGTCGGTTTCGTCGCAGAGCTGGTGACGCTGCCCGGCGTCGAGATCAATCAGGTCGCGCAAGCCGAATACGCGCGGCACAAGCATCAGCCAGGGATAGTTTGCATCATCCATCAGGCGCAGATCGCACAGCGCGAACCGGCACAGCGGATGGCTGTCGGCGGCAAGTCGCGCATCGAGTTCAAAATGTTCAGGCTTCATCGGATCGGCCCAGGTTCTTCTCGAAGAATGCCAGTGTACGCTCGCGTGCAAGCGCCGCACTTTGCGGAGCGAAATCCTTGCGCAAATCGCAGTTGAAGCCATGCCCCCCCGGGTACAGAAAAATCTCGGCATCGGGCAAGGATTGCCGGTGGCGCTCGATGGCCTCGGGCGGAATGGATCGATCATTCTTGCCAAAGTGAAATTGCAGCGGTGCGGTGAAAGTTTCATGCAGCCAGGCGACATTGCGCGCGCCGTAGTAGCTGACGGCGGGAAGGCCGAGTCGACTGGCCGACAGCATCGCGATGGTGCCGCCCCAGCAATAGCCGACAACCCCGATCCTGCCGGCCGAGCTGATTGAATCGGCCGCGCTGCCGACATCGGCCATGACCTGATCGATGTCGAGTTCGGCGATCAGCGAACGACCGCGCGCGATCCCGGCGTCGTCGTAGTCGAGTTCGACGTCGCTTTCGAGGTGATCGAAGAACGCCGGTGCGATCGCCACATAGCCCGCGTTGGCGAATTGCACGACGACATCACGGATATGCGCATTGACGCCGAAGATCTCCTGGATGACGATTATGCCGCCCTTGGGGATGCCCTCAGGCACGGCACGGTAGGCACCAATGCACTGCAGGCCGCTGCTGTTGATCTTGAGGTACTCAGGCATTGGTTGCGTCTCCATGGGTCGGTCTGTCGCGCTCGAAAACCCGGATCCGGTCGTCGAGCGCAGCGGCGCAAGGCGTGCCAGCCGGGTCGACTGAAGCGGCAAGCGGGAACGCAGGAATCATCATCCCGCAGATGGATCAGGCCCGGATCATCCGCATCAATCTCCGTTGCGCACGACCAAGGCGAATGCTAACGCGTTTGTGTCCAGGTGGCGTGCAGATGATGCCGCCATGTGCAAGGAAGCCCATCCTTGCCAAGCGCAATTCTGAAACGCGATGCGTCACGACTCGTTATCATGCGCGCGCCGCCAGCCAGTCCAATACGAGTGACCTCACCCTTGCGTCTTGTCGTGCCCTCCATCGAATCGATCGACGATTCGGTATTCGAACATCATCCGTTGTCGGATTGGTGCGCGGAACTGTCGGCGCTGTCGGGGTTGGACGACTGGCCAGGGTTGCACCAACTCGAGGATCTGCGGGTCGCGACCGAGCGCCTGGATGCCATCGAACGACCACGCTTCGTCGCCCAGTCCGCCGCGCTGCTGGCCGATGGGCTGCACTATGAAGAGCGCATCCGGCAGGGGTTTCTCGCGACCCGGGAGCGCAACTGGCATGACCTGCTGAATGCCCTGGTCTGGTTGCGCTATCCGCGCATCAAGCGTGCGCTCAATGTCGCGCAATGCGCGGACATTGCCCGCGTCGGGCCGCGCCAGCGAACGCGCGCGCAATGCGCGATGACGCACTTCGATGAGGGCGGGGCGGTCGTGCTGTGCAGTGATCCCACCCTCATCGCGATGTGGGATCGGCATGACTGGCATGGCTTGTTCTGGGCTGAGCGATCGGCGTGGAATACGCGCATCGCGGTGCTGGTTTTCGGTCATGCAATCCTCGAGCTGGCCTTGCAGCCGCAGCGCCTGCTGGTCGCCAAATGCATTGCCTTGATGGCGGATCAGGAAGCGCTGGGCCGACTCCGATCGGATATGGCGGGTGCTCGCAGCGCGATTGACGCGCGCGTGGCCGAACTGATCGCCAGCGGCAGCGAACTTGGCGATCCGCAACATTTGCGCCCGCTGCCCCTGTCCGGAATACCGGGTTGGCGAACCGCCGCCGTTGACGAGGGGTTCCTTGCCGAAGCGCCCTGCTTTCGCCCCTTGCGACCAGGCCGTCGCTATCCGCCTGTCGGCAGGCTCTGACGCCGGGCCGCAACCTCTCAAGCAAGGCAATTGAATGGCGCCGCAGCGGTTTCAGGCAGGATGAGGCGGGCCAGAGGGTGTGAAGGAGCCATTCGCCAGCCAGCAAATGGCTCGCTAACGGGAACTTTTTGCTTTCCGGTGAGGTACATTGCGGGTCGCTCGCGATCCCCGGCACCCGATCCCTCCGGTTTTCCGCCCCGGTGGGTGCCAATGGGCCGGGATTGCCGGCGATTTGAGATCGCTTTGCCGCATCCGGTGAAGCCCGCACCAATTCGAAACTTCAGGGTGATTCGAAATGATAGAAACCCATGCGCTGGGAAAACGCTATGGCGACCTGGTCGCCGTCGATGGCATCAGCTTCAAGGTTGAGCCGGGCCAGGTACTCGGCTTCCTCGGCCCGAATGGCGCCGGCAAATCGACCACGATGAAGATGATCGCGGGCTTTCTGGCGCCGACCTCGGGCAGCGCGAAGGTCTGCGGTTTCGACGTCGAGACGCAGCCCATCGAGGCCAAGCGCGTGGTCGGCTATCTGCCGGAAGGCGCGCCAAGCTACGGTGAAATGAGCGTGCGTCAGTTCCTCTGTTTTATCGCCGATGTGCGCAACATCCCGGCCAATGCGCGCAACAAGCGCTTCGATGACGCGGTGGGTCGACTCAATCTCGAAGGCGTGCTCGAACAGCCGATCGAGACACTGTCGAAAGGTTTCAAGCGCCGCGTCGGCCTGGCCCAGGCCATCTTGCACGATCCAAAGGTGCTGATCCTCGACGAGCCCACCGATGGCCTTGATCCGAACCAGAAACACGAGGTGCGCACCCTGATCAATGCAATGGCCCGCGACAAGACCATCATCGTCTCGACTCACGTGCTCGAAGAAGTCCATGCCGTGTGCAGCCGCGCGATCATCATCGCCAAGGGCCGCGTACTCGCCGACGCGACTCCGGCCGAACTCGAAGCGCGTTCGCGCTACTACCAGGCAGTCTCGTTGACCGCTGCCGATACCAAGGCGGCCAAGGAGGCATTGTCACGCGTGGCCGATGTTGCGGCGATCGAGGTCGATGCCCAGGATGGTCGCATCACCGCTTTCCCGAAGCCCGGCAAGCAGATCTACATGGCGGTCAACCAAGTCCTGCAGGAGCGCAATATCGTCGTGCGCGAGCTCGCCCTCGAAGGCGGCCGCCTCGATGAGGTGTTCCGCACGATTACCCAGGGCAGGGCAGAGGAGGCGCGGGCATGAGTGCGATCACCACCGTCTGCAGGCGCGAGCTGCGCAGCTATTTCGCGACTCCGGTCGCCTATGTCTTCATCGTCATTTTCCTCGTCCTGTCGAGTGCCTTTACGTTCTATCTCGGCAATTTCTACGAGCGCGGCCAGGCCGATCTGTTGCCGTTTTTCAGTTTCCTGCCGTGGTTGTATCTGTTTCTCGTGCCGGCGGTGTCGATGCGTCTGTGGTCGGAGGAGCGCAAGAGCGGCACCATCGAACTCCTGCTGACCCTGCCGATCACCATGTGGCAGGCGGTGATGGGCAAGTTCCTCGCCGCCTGGGCCTTCATTGGCATCGCGCTGGCCTTGACTTTCCCGCTGTGGATCACGGTCAACTATCTCGGCGATCCGGACAACGGCGTGATCTTCGCCAGTTATCTCGGCGCCTGGTTGATGTCGGGTTCGTTTCTCGCGATCGGCTCGTGCATCTCGGCGGCGACGCGAAATCAGGTGGTCGCCTTCATCCTCACCGTCGTCGCCTGCTTTGTTCTGGTCATGGCGGGTTTTCCGCTGGTGCTTGATGCGTTCCGATCATGGGCTCCGCAGGCCCTGGTCGATGCCATCGCCAGCCTGAGTTTTCTCACCCATTTCGCCTCGATCAGCAAGGGCGTGATCGATCTGCGCGACCTGCTCTATTTCGTGTTGATGATCGGCTTCTGGCTGTATGCCAGCGCGATCGTGATCGATCTGAAGAAAGCCGACTGAGGAAGCCAGACCATGACATCCAATCGCAAGACTCTCTCCGGCGGCGCACTGGTCATCCTGATCGTGTTGTTTGTCGGCCTCATGCTCGTCGTCAACGTGCTGTTTCGTGGCGCACGAGTCGACCTTACCCAGAACAACCTTTACACCTTGTCGAGTGGCACCAAGGAAATCCTGTCCAAGCTCGACGAGCCGATCAACCTGTATCTGTTTTATTCGGACAAGGGCAGCCAGAACGTCCCGCAACTGCGTACCTATTCGACCCGCGTACGCGAGCTGCTGGAGGAAATGGCTGCACGATCCAACGGAAACATCCATCTCGAAGTGATCGATCCACTACCATTCTCGGAAGACGAGGATCGGGCGACGACCTATGGTCTGCAGGCCGTGCCGATCACCGCCGGTGGCGAGACGGTTTTTCTCGGCCTGGCCGGCACCAACTCGACCAATGGCCAGTCGGTGATCCCGTTTTTCCAGCCGGACAAGGAATCCTTCCTCGAATACGACGTGGCCAAGTTGATCCACGAGCTGGCCACGCCGAAAAAGCCCGTGATCGGGCTTGTGTCGAGTCTGCCGATGAGCGTCGGCTTTGATCCGGCCACACGGCAGATGCGCGATCCGTGGGCGATCCAGCAACAACTCTCGCAATCCTTCGATGTGCGCGACCTGAATCCGGGTGGCATCAAGAGCATCGATCCCGACATCAGTGTGCTCGTGCTCGTGCATCCGAAGAGTCTTTCCGATGAGGCCCAGTACGCGATCGACCAGTTCGTGCTGCGTGGCGGACACCTGCTGGTTTTCGTCGACCCCGAGGCCGAGCTCGATACCAGTGGTGCCGATCCGGAAAATCCGCAGGCGGCGATGTTCGCCGATCATTCCTCGGATCTGCCCAAGCTGTTCAAGACCTGGGGTATCGACTACGACCCGAAGACCGTCGTCCTTGATCGCGCCCGCGCGGTTGCGGTCAGCGTCGGTCAGGGTCGTGCTCCGGTGCATCATCCGGGCATCATCGGCCTGACCGCTGCCGATCTGAATCGGGATGACGTGGTCACCGCCAATCTCGATACCGTCAATTTGTCGAGTGCCGGCTATTTCGGTTTGGCCAAGGATGCGACGAGCAAGCTCGTGCCGCTGATGCAAAGCTCGGGCGATGCCATGACCACGCCGGCAAGCCGCTTGAAGATGCTGCCCGATCCGAGCGCCTTGCTCACCGACTTCAAGCCGAGCGGTGAACGCTACGTGATCGCCGGGCGCGTCGAGGGCAAGTTCAAGACCGCATTTCCGGAGCGCAACGAAACCGGTCATCTGGCCGAGTCGAAGGAGGATGGTCAGATCGTGCTGGTCGCCGATACCGATCTGCTGGCCGATCGGCTCTGGGTGCAGGTGCAGAATTTCCTCGGTCAGAAGATCATGAACGCGTTTGCCAACAACGGCGATTTCGTGCTCAACACGATCGACAACCTGACCGGCTCATCGGCCCTGATTTCGATCCGCGGCCGCGCCACCTCGCAGCGGCCGTTCACCACCGTCGAGGCGCTAAAGCGCAGCGCCGATGACCGTTTCCGTGCCAAGGAGCAGGAGTTGCAGCGCGAGTTGCAGGAAACCGAGCGCAAGCTGGCCCAGTTGCAGAGCGCAAAGAGCAACGATCAGGCCATGATCCTGTCGCCCGAGCAGAAGTCCGAGCTCGACAATTTTGTAAAACGCAAGGCCGAGATCCGCAAGGAGCTGCGCGATGTGCGTCGCTCGCTTGATGCCGAGATCGAATCGCTCGGCAGTCGCCTGAAGTTCCTCAACATCGTGCTCGTGCCGTTGCTGGTGACCCTGGTCGCGATCGGTTTCGCGGTTTGGCAGGTGCGCCGGCGCAAGTCGGCTTGAACAGGGGGATAAGAGAATGATGAATCAAAAGAGCCTGCTTGGCCTTGCCATCGCCACCGTTGCTGTCGTCGTCGTCGCTTTCGCTGTGCAGCACTCGCGCAAGCCGGTCAGTGATTTCAGCGACCAGGCCGGGCCTCTGGTCGCTGGTCTCGGCGATCACGTCAATGATGTCAGCCGCATGGTAGTGACCACGGCGAACAAGAAGACCGCAGTGACCCTGAACAACAAGCAGGGCATCTGGACAGTGGCCGAGAAGGGCGGTTATCCGGCCGATCTCGGCAAGCTGCGCGAATACCTGCTCAAGGTCGCCGATGCGAAACTGGTCGAAAAGAAAACCGCCAAGGCCGATCGCTTTCCCGACCTTGGTCTGTCCGACATCAGCAGCCCGACCGCCAAGGGTATCGCGATCGAGATCGATGGCCTGGCCGCGCCAATCGACTTCATCGCCGGCATCTACAACGCGCAGGGCGGCGGCACCTATGTGCGTCGCAGCGCCGAGGAGCAGAGCTGGCTGGCCACGGGCAACCTGATTCCAGACAAGGATCCGGCCAACTGGCTGCACAAGGAGCTGGCCGATATTCCTTCCGAACGCATTGCCTCGGTGACCATTACCCATGCGGACGGCAAGGCGCTGCACGTTTTCAAGGACAAGGCTTCGGATCCGCACTACACGATCGCCGACCTGCCGAAGGGACGCGAGCCGAGTTCGGAATATGCCGCCAATGGCCTGGCCTCGGTACTGGCCGACTTGAAGCTCGACGATGTTTCAGCAGCCAGCGAAATCCCTGTGCCGGACAAGGTCACCGAAGTCCGCTATGCAACATTCGACGGCGTGGTTGTCGACGCCAAGGCATGGCAGGTTGGCGACAAGCACTATGTCGCCTTGAGCGCCTCGGAAAATCACGATCTTGCCGGCAAGCACGTCGACGCAGAACTGGCCAGGGAGGCTGCTCAAGTCGCGGCCGACAAGGCCAAGGCAGCGGTGGAAAAGCTCGATGCAGCAGACGCCGCGAAAAAGGACGAGATCAAGCCTGGGCTCGACCCGGCCAGGCAGCGCGAGCAACGTCTCGCTGCGATCGCCGCCGAAGTCGAAAAGCTCAACGCGGCATTCAAGGGTTGGAGTTTCGTTCTGCCGGGCTACAAGAATGCGGAGATCGAGAAGTCCATGGACGACCTGCTCAAGCCTCGTGATCCAGGCAAAACGTCAGCCCGAGCGAAAACCGGAAAGTAGCGGGACAGACCTGAATTTGTTGCAAAGCGTCATGCGCGTTGCCGAGGCAAATCCACAAGGAAAGTTGACAGCCTGAGTGCTCAGGCGCAAATTCCGAGATGGAATACCCGGCAAGGAGATCCTTGTGATTCTGCAAAATGTCATTTGGAGCATCGCTCTGGCAGGCATGGGTTTGGTTGCGCTGGGATTTGTCTATGTGATCTTTCAAGCGGGTAAACCCGCCGATGATGCCGCAACCAGCAAGGCCGTACGCACTTCCAATAGGCTGCGGCGGTGGCTGTTCGCTGCTTTGCTGATCATCTTCGTCGGCGGTACCTATGCCACCCTCCGCCACTTCCCGGTTCCCTTGCAACATGCGCCGCTGGGCATCCAGCAAGTTGTCGATGTGGTCGGCCAGCAGTGGTCATGGCAGATCACCCCGGACACCGTGCAAGTCGGTAGCCCGGTGGAATTCCGGGTTACCAGCAAGGACGTGAACCATGGTTTTGCCATTTATGCACCGGACGGGCTGATAGCAACCCAGACCCAGGCCATGCCTGGATTTACCAACAAGCTTGTGTACACATTCACCCAACCGGGCACCTACAAGGTGATGTGTCTTGAATACTGCGGTCTCGGGCACGTGCCGATGATCGCCGAGCTCCATGTGATGACTGCGAGCGGAGGCTGATCATGGCGACACTGGAGATGTATCCCGACAGCGAGCGCCTCGATGGAGGAAATCGACTCGCATTCAATCTGTATGTCATCACGTCCCTTGCGCTGTTCCTGTTGATGATGCTGCTTGGCCTGACCATGCGCATGGCGCAAGCGACCTGGCTGTCGGTAACGCCCGACCTCTTCTATCGCATCCTCTCGATGCATGGTGCCGGCATGGTTGGCACTGCCTCGCTGGCAACCACGGCCGTGATGTGGTACTTCCTGCGCCAGTATGTACGATTGCACTTATGGGCATTGATCACCAACTACGTTTTGTTCATGCTTGGCGCGTTGTGCATCATTTTTGCGATTTTCGTCGACGGCTATGGCGCGCTGTGGACTTTCCTTTACCCGTTGCCGGTTCACAGCATGAGCTTGTGGAGTCCGGGTGCCGCGGCGCTGTTCATGGTGGGCTACCTGCTGATAGGCGTGGGCTCGCTGGTTTTCTACCTGGATGCCGCTGCGGCCATCATCAAGGTGCATGGCAACCTCGGGCGCGCGCTGGGCCTGCAGTGGTTGTTCGGCGGCACCATTGATCCGAATCACCCGAAGGCGGTGGTGGCCAGCACCATGGTGATCATTGCCAATACGCTGGGTATCCTGGCCGGCGCGGTGGTGCTGGTGATGAGTCTGGTCAACATCTTCTATCCGGAGATGGAACTGGATGCGCTGGTGGCCAAGAATCTGATTTACTGGTTTGGCCACATGTACATTAATGCCACGATCTACATGGGTGTGATTGCGGTGTACGAGTTGCTGCCGCGTTACTCGGGCAAGCCGTATCCCATTTCGCGGCCGTTCCTTTGGTCGTGGGCAGTGAGCACGCTGTTCGTGATCATCGTGTTCCCGCATCACTTGCTGATGGACTTCGCCCAACCTCGCTGGGCGATGGTCATGGGGCAGGTTGTGTCGTGGGGTGCGGGTTTCCCGGTGTTCCTGGTCACCGTGTACGGCGCGCTGGCCAATATCTATCGTTCGAACATGCGCTGGACGCTGCCTTCGCGGTTGTTGATCCTGTCAATGTTCGGCTGGGCGGCGGGTATTGTTCCGGCCATGCTCGACGGCACCATCCGCATTAACAACGTGATGCACAATACCCAGTGGGTGCCAGGACACTTTCACTTCTACCTGCTACTCGGCGTGCTGCCGATGGCGCTGGCCCTTATGTTTCATGTGATCGGTCGGCGTGCGGACGCGCCGCCGAACAGCGGTGCCGACAGGTTGGGATTTCCTGTCTACGTGGTTGGTGGATTGACCTTCGTGATGGCATTCCTCGCTGCCGGGCATTTAAGTGTTGCGCGCCGGATGGCAACGCACCTGCCGGAGTGGATCATTACCGACAAGATCGGTTCGATCGGCGCGACTCTGGTCGTGCTTGGCATGATCTACTTTGCAATTCGCATCACGGCAGGGCTGCTCAGGGCGCCCGTGCACGATGGCTCCGGTGGCGGTGCTACGAACGCTGCTGGCTAGTCTGATCTTGCTGACAGTGGGCATCGGGGTTGTTGCCGGTGCCACCGACGGATTTCGTGCCTTTACCAGCGAGGCTGCTCGGCGCATACGCATAAGCGAGCATCCGCCCGAAGTTCCGTCGCTGCCATTGCAGACCGCCGATGGCGCAGAGACCAGCTTCGGCGCGCTGCGCGGGCGCTGGTTGCTGGTCAATTTCATCTATACACGTTGCATGACGTTCTGCTCGGTACAGGGCAGTGAGTTCGCACGTCTGCAACGCGAGTTGACTGAACCGATCGCCGCAGAAAAGATCGTTCTGCTGAGCGTCAGTTTCGATCCCGATCACGACAATCCCGCCGCTCTTGCCGAATACCAGCGCAGTCGCGGAGCCCACGGATCGGGCTGGATCGCCGCGCGACCGGTGGACAAGGAGGATCTGGTTGCGTTGATGCGCGTGTTCGGTGTTGTCGCAATTCCGGACGGAATTGAGGGTTTTGTGCACAATGCCGCGATTGCGGTGGTTGATCCGGCGGGCAGGCTGGTCGCAATCCTGGACTGGGATGACACGCAAGGCGCAGCCGCTTACGTTATCCAACGGTTGGCGCAATGAAGCCGCCCATGCGCCAGCACTGGCTCGTCGGCGCGATACTCGCGGGAGTGCTCGCTATCCCGCCCTTGCGGCATTCGCTCGAATCGACGATGACCCTGCAGTTGCTGGCGCAGATCCCGCTGCTGGCGCTGAGCGGTTGGTGGTTTGCACAGGGCACGCCCGAGTGGCTCGACGCGCGCCTGGCGCGCTGGAACTACAACGGGATCAGCGGGCTGTTGCTGGCTTCGCTGGCCAGCACGGTATGGATGTTGCCACGGGCGATGG
This sequence comes from uncultured Dokdonella sp., assembly GCA_964390215.1. Classification (GTDB taxonomy): domain Bacteria; phylum Pseudomonadota; class Gammaproteobacteria; order Xanthomonadales; family Rhodanobacteraceae; genus Dokdonella. The sequence continues at coordinate 289,797 of CAYMHF010000002.1, forward strand.
ATGCGGCGCTCGACGATCCCCAGATCACGCTGGCGAAATTCCTGAGTGTTCCGTTGCTGATCGGATTGCCGGTTGCACTGAGTTGGCCACGCGCCGGCTTTGTCGTGCGTGGCGTGGTCATGCTTGAACTGATCGCCACGACATTTCGCCTCGGATGGCTGTATCTGATTTCACCTGAGCGCTTGTGCAGCAACTATCTGCTCGACGATCAGCAGAATCTCGGCAAGACCCTCATCATGATCGGCTTCGCCATCCTGCTGCTATTGTCCTGGAAGCTGATGTGCGGGCATATGGATTTTCGCAAGCACCGCAACACCGACCAGGTTGGATAGTCGGAAAATCGGGATCATAGTCTGAGATCCCGCAAATTCTCGCATGCAATCGAGAACGAGTGCGCCAAGCGAGCGGACAGCGGAGTAATGGGGAGGAGTTACTTCACGGTGCAAGCGAGTAGTCGCTTGCCGAAACAGCCCGGTTTCAAACGAATAATTCCTCCGTCCCCTTTTTTGGTCCCCTTTTTTGCTCGCTTCGCAGCGATGCAGCGCACAACGTGTTTTCCTCGACGCTGTCGCATAATCGATCGAACAAGCGTTCGATCCAATCACCAACCAAGGGGGATAGACATGTCGCGTCCGACACGCTGGAAACCACGAAACAGATGTTCCTGGCTGATCGCCGGCATTGCGCTCGCATTGGCCCTGCCGGCGGCTGCGCAATCGCTGAGCGCGCCCGGCATGACCGCGCCCGGACGCATCAGCTGGGATGCCGAGGGCGTACCGACCATTGATGCCGCCAACGACAACGATGCGGCCTTCCTGCAGGGCTACGCCCACGCCAGGGATCGTTTCTTCCAGATGGATCTGACCCGCCGTGCGGTCAGCGGATCGCTGGCTGAACTGGTGGGCCAATCTCAGCTTGCCTCGGATGTGCAGGCGCGCACGCTGGGTCTGCGCCGCGGCGCCGTCAAGACCTGGGCGAAGATGTCGGATGATTCGCGCGGCTGGTTGCGTGCGTATGCCGATGGCGTCAACTTCTGGCTGGCCAGCAATCCCCTGCCGCCGGAATACGGTGGCTTGCAATTGACCCACGCCGATCCGTGGACGCCTGTCGATTCGCTGTGCGTCGGCAAGGGCCTGGCCTTCCAATTGTCGTTCGATCTGGATATAGATCCGACCATCAACCTGGGTGCCTATCAGCAGGCCGGAGCCGCGGCCGGCTTCAATGGCGCCGCGCTTTATTTTGGCGACACGCACCGCATTGCACCGGCGGACAACCGTGTCTCCGTGCCGGACTTTGTGCCCACCGACGCCACCGGCAGCAGCGCCGCAATGGCAAGCCTGCCCAAGCTGGGTTCGGTTCTCGATACGCCCGATGTCGGCACGATCAGTGCCCAGACCATCGACATGGCCCGCGCGTTCCGCGAGCAATTGCAGGATTCGCCCTTGCTCGGCCGCGCGCTGGCGGGTCGCGACACGCCGATCGGCAGCAACGAGTGGGTCGTTGCCGGCACGCACACGGTATCGGGCAAGGCGATCCTGTCCAACGATCCCCATCTCGGTCTCGATCTGCCGCCGGTCTTCATGGAGCAGCATGTGCTCTCGCGGGATAGTCGTTATCCAAGCCCGATGGATGTCACCGGCGTAACCGTGCCGGGAACGCCGGGTGTGATCCAGGGCTGCAACCAGCGCGTGTGCTGGGGCACCACGACCAATTCACTTGACGTGACCGATGTATTCCAGGAGCAGCTGGTGCTCAACAGCTACGGGCTGCCGTTCGCGATCAAGCACGATGGCCAGACCGAAGATCTGCAATGGGTATTCCAGAACTTCTACGTCAATCGGATGAATGGCACGCCCGATACGGTGACCCGTGAATCGAGCATTGGCTACACCAATGGTGGCGTCAGCATCCTGGTGCCGCGGCGCAACTATGGCGCACTGGTGAGCATCACCGGAAACACCGGGCTGTCGGTGGCCTATACCGGCTGGGGCGCGACGTTCGAGATTGAATCATTCCGCCGCATCAATCGTGCCGGCAATCTGGCCGAGTTCCGCGATGCGCTGAGCTATTTCGATTTCGGCTCGCAGAACTTTGCCTATGCGGACGTCGACGGCAATATCGCCTATTTCACCAGCGCCGAGGAGCCGGTCAGAACCGATTTGCAGACCCAGGGTGCGCCCGGTGGCGGCATTCCGCCCTTCGTCATCCGCGATGGCAGCGGTGCGCTGAAGCACGACTGGATGCCGGTGCAACACCCGCAGCCGAACCAGGCGACGCCTTACGAGATCCTTCCAGCCAGCGAAATGCCCTTCGTGATCAATCCGGCCAGCGGCTATGTGGCGAATGCCAACAACGATCCGATCGGCTTCTCGCTCGACAACGATGCACTCAACCAGTTGCGACCGGGTGGTGGCATCTACTATCTGGATGTCGGCGGGGCGTCGGCTTATCGCATGGGCCGAATCGATCGCGCGCTGCAGGGCATGATCGCCAGCGGCAGCAAGATCAGCACCAGCGACATGAAGGGATTGCAGGCCAACAACCAGTTGATGGAGGCCGAACTGATGCTGCCGCATCTGCTCGCAGCCTATGACAGCGCGCAGGCATCCGGAGCCTGGTCGCAACTGGCGACGCTGGGTTCGGATCCGCGCATCGTCGAAGCGATTGGCCGACTGCGGAGCTGGAACTACTCGACACCGACCGGCATCCAGCAAGGCTACGATCCGGGAGACAATCCACTGGCGCTGCCGGTGCCGGGTCAGGCTGAGGTCGATGCGAGCATTGCCGCCACGATCTGGGCCGCCTGGCGCAGCGCGGCGATCCGCGCCACGATCGACAAGACCTTGACCAGCGTCGGCCTGGGCAACTATCTGCCAGGCAGTCGTGATGCGCAGGCCGGTTTCAAGTTCCTGCTTGAGGCCTATCCCGTGCTGGGCGGCAAGGGCGCATCGGGCCTCACGTTCTTCTCGGCCGCAGGTGCACCGAATGCGGCGGCGGCACGTGACTACGTCTTGCTCAAGGCGCTCGGCGATGGTCTCGACATGCTCGCCAGCGACGGCTTCTCGCCGGCGTTTGCCGGTTCGACCAGCCAGAACGATTATCGCTGGGGCAAGCTGCACCGTATCGTCTTCGATCATCCGCTCGGTGCGCCGTTCAGCATACCGGGATCCAATGGCTACGGCTTCAGCGACCTTTCCTCCAGCCTGAAGGGAATTTCCCGCCCGGGTGGCTTCGAGTCGGTCGATGCGGCCAGTCATGATGCGCGTGGCAATACCGTCAACAGCTTCATGTTTGGCAGTGGCCCGGCCCGCCGCTTTGTCGGCGAGATGTCGCCGATCATCAGCGCATCGGAAATCATCCCGGGTGGTCAGAGTGGCGTGCTCGGCAATCCGCTGTATGTCGGTCAGCTCGGCCGCTGGCTGACCAACCAGTATCATCCGCTGCCGATTCCAGCTTCAGCGGCACTTGCGCAGGGAACTTCGGTGGTGAACTTCGTGCCGCATTGATCAATCGCGGTTGTTGCATGGAAAAGCCCCCGCATGCGGGGGCTTTTCTGTTTTCAGTCCATTGCGTTGTAGTCGATCAGTTGCGCGCTGGATTGTTCTCGGCGAAGTACTCGTGATTGTCGGCGTTGGTTATCGCCTTGGCCGGATTGCTGACGGCCAGGTTGTGCGCGTTGGTCTGACCGTAGCCATAGTCACCGGTGGCGGCGACAACATTGAAATGGCTGGTCTCATGGACAAGCGTGCCGGCGCGTGAATCGGTGCCGGTGTTCGGTGCCGACCAGAACGCTCCGCACAGGTAGACCTTGTATGGCTGGGTCGGATAGACATAGGCATAGGTGCCGCTGTCGCTGCACGAGCAGTTGAAGGTGAAGGGTTGTGACGAGAGCGCGCTGTAGATGTTGTTGAAATGTGTGCGTACGGTCGAATAGCGTGAGCTGTTGTACGTGCCGAACCACCAGGTGTAACGGCTGCCGGTCTTGCCTGCGGCCAGGTAGCTCTTCGAGTTGCTGGCATAGGTCACCGACGAGTTGCGTGCCGTGACCAGTTGCGACTGTCGTGTATTGCTGCAACTGACATAACTGTTGCTCGCCGCGCGAATTCCGACCTGGGAGCGGAAGCTGTCGTCCTCATCGAGGGCCTGCGGGCTTGCGTCGGCATAGACTTCAGTTGATCCGCGCCGCATGTCAAAACTCTCGGCGGCACCGATTGCACCCCCGCGGTCGGCGGCCATGACTTCCCTGATCACCTCGCGCGCCTCGCGTGCGTAGCTGACTTCGTACTGGCCGCCCTTGCGCATGTCGTACCAGGTGCTCAAGTCGACCTTGGCGTCGAGACTCTCGCCCGGTTTCAGCTCAACGAAATCCTCTGGGCGCGGTGCGACGCGCTTGTAAAGTGGCCCGATATAGGCAATTTCCTCGCCGTTCTGGCGGACGCTGAAAAGATCGTTGGTGAGACCATCGACCGGCGTCTGCCAGCGCAATACATGAATGGTCGCCCCCGTCTGATTGATCAGGCTGTATTCGATCGTGCCGTCACCGGCATTTTCGGCAGAAGGCGACAAGGCGATTTCCAGACCGGCGGAATGAACCGCCACAGACCCCAGCATTCCCACGGCAAACACGGCAAAACCCGCAAAGAGCTTGTGCATGTCAAACCTCGATGATGAGTTGTCGTTCCCTCCCCAGGAAACGAGCGTCACGGACGTGGCGCCGCGCGAGCGTATGCCTGAATCGCGCCCTGTACAAGTATAGGCATCACGGATGCCCTCCGCCCCGAGCGGCAATGAGGCTGCCGGTCGATTGCTCCCTGCCGCATGCGCGGCACGGAGCGCCGGAAGTGTCCCTCGAAGCGCTCAGCGCATGTCGACTGGCGCCTTGACCGGATCGGCTGGTTTCGGCGGCAGGGCAACCGGATCGGCGGCGATGCGAGCCTTGATCTCGGCGATCGCGCGATCGAGCTGCGGATCGCGCCCGGCCAGCGTCGAGGCGACATCCTCCTCGACGACAATGTCGGGATCGACACCGTGGCCCTCGATCACCCATTGCCCCTCGGTGTTCGCCGTGGCGAACTGCGGAACATTGGTGGTGCCGCCGTCGATCAACGGCCCCCAGTCGTTGATACCGACCACGCCACCCCAGGTGCGCGTGCCGATCAGGGGGCCGAGCTTGGCCTGCTTGAACATGTAGGAAAAGATGTCGCCATCCGAAGCGGTGGTGCCGTTGCACAGAGCCGCCAGGTGACCGACAAAGGTCTGCTGTGGATAGGTGCCGGTCAGCTCGGCGCCGCGTCCATAATCGAGGCCGAGCAGCTTGCGCGAAAGTCGCTCGATGATCATCGACGAGACATTGCCGCCGCCGTTGTCGCGCACGTCGATGACCAGGCCGGACTTGCGCAACTGCGGATAGAACCATTTGATGAATTCGCGGATGCCGTCGCCGCCCATGTCCGGGATGTGCAGATAGCCGATCTGGCCGTTGCTGGCCCTGGCCACGTAGTCGCGGTTGTGCGTGGTCCAGGCGAAATAGTTGAGCTCGGTCTCGCTGTCGATCGGATTCACCAGCACGCTGCGCGCGCCATCCATGCTCGGCCGCGAATTGATGGTCAATTGCACGAGCTGACCCTTCGGCGTGCGTAGCAGGCGATACGGATTGTCATTGCTATTCAGCGACTGGCCGTTGATGGCGAGCACGTAGTCGCCCTTGTTCACGTTGATGCCGACTTCGGTCAGCGGTGAGCGATAGCGATCTTCATCGTTCTCGCCGTCGAGGATCCTGGCGATGCGATAGCGGTTGCTCGCCGAATCGAGCTCGAAACGCGCACCGAGCAGGGCGACATGCGGGCGCTCGGGCAGATCGAGATCACCGCCACTGACATAGGCATGCGAGCTCGACAACTCGGCGACCATCTGGCCGATCAGGTAATTTAGATCGCTGCGATCGCCGACATCGGCAAGCCGCGGTTTGTACTTTGCGCGGATCGCGTTCCAGTCATAGCCATGCATGTTCTCGACATAGTAGTGGTCGCGGTAGCGGCGCCAGACTTCGCGGAAGATCTCGGCATATTCGGCCTTTGGATCGACTTCGGCGAACAGGCCGTCGAGCTTGAGCTCCTTGGCCTCTGGTTTTGCTTCGTCGAGATTGACGCGCTTGTAGGCGTTGCCACTCTTGATCAGCACGGTCGAGCCGTCGTCCGACAGGGCCAGACCATCGACCCCCTCGAACACATCCTTGCTTTCGCGATCTTCGAACGACCAGGCTTTCAGACGCGGCTTCTGCGCGCTTTCGCGGCCGTAGTAGAAGGCATCGCTGACGACATAGAGCAGGGACTTTTCGGTGGCCGCGATCCATTGCACGTTGTCCGGTTCGATCGGCACGCGAACCAGGCGCTGATCGATGCCATTGAAATCGATGTAGTCATTGATGGTGTCCTTGACGGGCTTCTTCTTGTCCTTGTCCTTGGCATCCTTGTTGTCGGTCTTTTCATCCTTCCCGGTCGCACTGTCGTTGCGCGGCGCAAACGGATTGTCGACGTCGCCGCGCAGGGTCAGCGCAAGGATTGCGGCGCTGCGATTGCTCGCATAGTCCCACTCGACGCCCGAGATCTGCGGCGCCCATTCGCGATCACCGACAAAAAACAGCAGCTTTCCGTCCGGCGAGAACGCCGGGTTGTAGGCGTTGAAGCGGGTATCGCCGATCGGATAGCTGGTTCTGGCAGCAAGGTCGTAGATCACCAGCCGCGGTTGCTGGGTGTCCTTGTCGGTCAGGCTGTAGGCGAGGTAGTGGCTGCCCGGCGACCAGACAAAGTCGCGCCGGGAGAATGCGGGATCGTCGGCGACCAGAACGCTCGCGCCGCCGCTGGCGGCAACCACATGCAAGCGGCTGTCGTTGTCGATGAAGGCGATCCGCGACCCATCCGGTGCCCAGCGTGGCGCGTACAGGCGACCGAGTTTTTCGTTGCTGAGCTGACGCGCGCCGCTGCCGTCAGCATTGCGCACCCAGATCGCCTCTTCACCGCTCTCGTCGGAGACATAGGCGACACGTTTGCCGTCGGCCGACCACGAGACTTCGCGCTCGTGCGCGCCCGGCGTGTGGGTCAGGTTCATGGTGATGCCATGTTCCATCGGCACGTTGAACAGCTCGCCGCGAGCGACGAAGGCGGCGCGCTGGCCGTTGCCGCTGAGGGCGAAATCCTCGATGAACTTGCCGACATCGCGGGTGCCGGCACGGCCCGGAACGCGGTCGCTCGGCACGCTGATATCGAGCGCGCTGTCGGTGTTCGCCGAGGTGTCGTACAGGTGCAAGGTGCCATCGACTTCGAAGACGATCCGGCTCTTGCCATCGCCACTGGCCCAGCGCGCATCCTGACCCTTGTAGTCGGTCAGTTGTCTGGTTTGCCCGCTCGTGGTGTCGTAGCGGTAGAGATTGAGGTGCTCGCCGCGGTCGGAAAGAAAGTAGATCGCATCGCCGAGCCAGATCGGATCGCGATCGGTGTTCGGATCATTGGTGATGTTCTTCGCACTCTTGCCGGCAATGTCGTAGATGTAGAGATCCTGCGCCCAACCGCCGACATAACGGTTCCAGGTGCGGTAGTCACGAAATTTGGGCGAATAGACAATCTGCTTGCCGTCGGGCGAGTACTCGCCGCTGCCGGCAGTCGGCATCGGCAAGGCGACCGGCAGGCCGCCTGCAACTCCGACACTGAACAGTTGCGGATTGGAGATGCCGATGGCTTCGCGGGTCGAACGAAAAATCACCGCATCGCCGCCCGGGCTCCAGCCATAGACCTGGCTGTCGATGCCCCAGCGCTGCGGCAGCGGGCCGGGCGTCGGATACCAGGTCAACTGGCGTGGCTCGCCGCCACCGGCGGGGATCACGAATACCTGGTCATCACCGCTGTACTGGCCGGTGAACGCGATCTGGCTGCAATCGGGCGAATAGTGCGCGGCCTGTTCGACGCCGGGCCCGGCGGTCAGGCGGATCGCCGTGCCACCCGTCGTGCCGACCGTCCACAGATCGCCGGCATAGGTGAAGACGATGCGATCGGCGCAGACATCGGGGAAACGCAACAGGCGCGTCGCTGCATCCGCAGCAGAGGGCAGGAGGGTTGCCGCAGCAAGGCCGAAAATGATCGACGACAGGATCCGCTCACGCATGGGACGACTCCGGCAGTTTCAGGGTGGCGGGCAGTGATAGACCGATCTGTCCGGCAATGCCAGCGCCACAAGTCACGCCGGGACGCGTTGATGCTGGATCGCGCGAGGCACAGCGCTCGGACTAGGCCCGACGCCAGCACCAGTGCCAGGGTTCGTAGGCAATGCCATGGCGGTTGTCGCGCGGGTAGGACAGCGAGAATCCAAAGCGCGCCGCTTCGTCCTGCAGCCAGGCAAAGGCGGGCGACTGATCAAATGTTTCCTCAAGTGCGGCATGGCCAGGCGTGGTGATGTCAACGACGCGTCCGGAATGGTGTTCGCTGAAGCCGGGCGCGGCACTGACCTTGAGGATTTCATCGATGGCCTGGCCACGCTCAAGCTTGCGTTCGATGATGCCGAGTTGGTAGGTCGCCGAGCGGAACGCCGAGACGATCTGCAACGCGATGCCGTCACGCGCCGCCGCATCGCGCATGCGCGCCCACGCGCGTGCCGCGAGCGGAGTCATCCATTGATGGCGGCCGTGGATATCGATGCCGATGCAAGCCAGTTCACGCGGTTCGCAAACGATGCGCAGCCGATGACCGCTGCCGTAGTCTCGCGGAACGCCGAGCGCGTGTGCCGCCTCGATCACGCGCAGGCGTTCGCTGCGATCGCAGCGGGCCGGTGGCAGGGGCGTTTGCGCGATCATCGAGACATCCCGCGAGGTGACGATTCCTTGGTGACGGCAGCCATGAGAAAATTATAGGAGTACGTGAGTTCAGGTTTTCTCGTGCGAGCGAATTGCGACTCAAATCGCCCACCCATTGCCGGGCCGGGCACGCTCAGGGTTGAAGCTTAGCCGATCTTTCGCGCATCACCGCAAATCGGAAGATTCGCTCTTGATCCATGCAGCGATGTCATCAATGACCTTGCCATCGACATGACCCGGCAGCAGATAATCTTTCGGTCCTGGCGGATCACCGCCGGGCATGAAGGCATGGCCGAGCACGGGGTACTCGATCAGCTCGAAACGCGAATTGGTCGCGAAAGCCTCGCGCCATTGCGAGAACTCGTCTGCAGGCGTGACCTGATAGTCGCGGCCGCCCTGAAGTATCAACATGGGTTGCTTGATCAAGCGTGCCGTGGCAATCGGGTCATAACGCTCGAGGTCGCGCCAGTAGCTGGCAGGCAGTCCGAGAGGAAGCGCCGTGCCCGGCGCGACGGCTTCGGCAAGATGCTTGACTGCCTGGCGTTGCGGTTCGATGGCGGCCAGTGCCTTGTCGATTTCCGCATCGCTTTGTCCCTGCAGCCGGGCCAGGTAGCGGGTCTGCCTGACCACGATGTCCTCGAGTTTGCTGGCCGGAGCGGCGAGCAGGATCAAACCGGCGATGGCCGGATCGCGCTGGCCGATGCGCGGGGCCATCAGTGCGCCAAGACTGTGTCCGGCAACAAAGATTCGGCGGGGATCAATGTCGTCCTGCGTGCGCAGCAGGGCGACGGCGGCCAGGGCATCGTTGACGGTTTCGTCATCGACCGTGAACGCGCCGTCGGCGAAGGCTTCGGGGTGCGCCTTGGTGCGTTTCTCGTAGCGCAGCACGGCGATGCCGTGATCGGCGAGACCGTCGGCAAGATCGAGAAACGGCTTGTTCGGACCAATCGTCTCGTCGCGGTCATGCGGACCGGAGCCGTGCACGAGGACCACGGCCGGGAACGGTCCATCGCCCTTGGGCAGCGTCAGTGTAGCGGGCAGGGCCGTGCGTTGCTCACCAACGGAAAGCTCGCGCTCGCGATGGCGGGAATCTGCCTTTTTCGCGGTTGCCGCGGGGGCATCGCTCGCCGGCACGATCCAGAATCCCGAGATTGCGTTCTTCGCATCGAAGACAACACGCGCATCGAGTGCGAGCGCGTCGAATTGCAGGCGTGAGCTGACCACGGATTGGCCATCAATGAGCTCGCCGCGCGGCTGCCCCCTTGATGTGCGTTTGCCGAACGTCGCCGGCACGCCCTCCCAGGCCTGCTGCAGCTTGCCGTTGGACAGATCCTGTTGAATCTTCGGCGTACCCATCGCCAAAGCGTCTTTATATTTCGCGGCATCGAGCAGGTCGAGGAAGCGGGTGGCCAGTCGCTCCTGCTCCGGATCGAGCGTCGCGGCCTGTGCGGGTGCTGGGAGCAGCTTTTGTGCCAGCGTCCGGGCACCAAAGCCTGCCAGCAGCAGCAAGCCAAGTCCGACGATCAGCCAGGTTTTCATGTCAAGGTTTCCTTTTGTCGTTGTGCAAGTTGACTGAAACGGTGACGAAGAGAATGGTCGGGCTGAGACGGATTCCGGCACAAAAGGCCAGGCTCTTCTTTCGTTCGAAATGCGAAAACGATCAGCGCTGCTTCTTGAGGAACAGGATGATCGGGCGCATCGGGCCGACGTTGAGCGTGCTGACCAGTTCCCAGCCCTTCATGCCCTCGCGGGTCAGCACCTCGTTGAGGGCGTCGACGGCGAAATGGCCGAGAAAGCTCGGTTTGATCTCGATCGTCTGATAGCTCCAGGTTTGGTCGCTCATGATTTCACTCCTGCTTGTCGCCATCATCCGTGATGGCTACGGGTTTGCTGGCTGGCTTGATGCGTCCGGCCTTGCGCAAGGCCTCACGCATCACATATTCGATCTGGGCATTGAGCGAGCGCAGGTCATCATCGGCCCAACGCTGCATCGCCTCGATCACGGCAGCGTTGATGCGTAATGGATAAGCCTTCTTCTCGCTCACAGCGATGCCATGCTCCAGTGTGCGTTCATGCGCTCAGTACAAGGTGCCGGTATTGACCACCGGTTGCGTGGCCCGATCGCCGCACAGGACGACGAGCAGGTTGCTGACCATGGCGGCCTTGCGCTCGTTGTCGAGATCAACCACGCCGCGCTTGCTCAGTTGTTCAAGTGCCAGCTCGACCATGCCGACCGCACCTTCGACGATGCGCGTGCGCGCCGCCACGATTGCGCTGGCTTGCTGCCGCTGGAGCATGGCCTGGGCGATTTCCTGGGCATAGGCGAGGTGGCTGATGCGTGCCTCGACCACCTCGACGCCAGCCCTGGTCAGACGCTCCTGGATCTCGTCGCGCAGATGGGCGTTGACTTCGGTGCCGTTGCCGCGCAGCGAAATACCCTTTTCGTCATGTGAATCGTAGGAGTAGCTGGTCGCCATCTGGCGCAGGGCCGATTCGGCCTGGATGTGCACGAAGTTCGCGTAGTCATCGACCATGAACATCGCCTCGGCAGTATCCACTACCTGCCAGACCACGATCGCGCCGATCTCGATCGGGTTGCCATCGAGATCGTTGACCTTGAGTTTGCCCGATTCGAAATTGCGCACACGCAGGGAAACGGCCTGTCGGGTGTAGAACGGATTGGTCCAGCGCAGACCCTGCTCGCGTACGCTGCCGGCGTAGTGGCCGAACAGCTGCATCACGCGAGCGACATTCGGCTGCACGGCAAACAGGCCCCTGAGCAGGAAGATGATCAGGGGAACCACAAGAATCAGCGGGATGACCTGTCCCGGAGTCGGCTCCACGCCCATCGCTTCGGCGTGGCGAATCGTGTTGATCAGCATGAAGGCATCAATCAGGAGTGCGGCAATCAACACAAGCAATACCGGAATACCGGGCAGGGAAAGCGCTTTGCGTTCGTTCATGGTGAATCTCCGTCATCACTGCGCGGCCAATGCCGACAGGCCGGTTGATCCGGCGAACATTAAGATATCAAAACGATATCAGCGTGACAAGAGCGGGAGTGGGGAATAGGGCGCCGGGCGCGGATCTGCACTGTTCACAGCAACTTGGGTGTCGCCATTGATGCCAGTTCGCGGATCATGCCTCGCCCGCAAACCGCAAACCGCAAACCGCAAACCGCAAACCGCAAACCGCTAACCGCTAACCGCTAACCCGAATCGTGCGCTTGTTCCCACTCCCTACTCGTCACTCCCCAGTTGAAACCTGAGCAAGGGCGCAGGCAGGCGCTCGCCGGTCACGAAAATCGATTGGCCGAGCCGGTCGAAGCTGATGGCTTCGGCCTGGGCCATTGGCGGTAGGGCGATGCGGATGGGTTTGCCCGCGAATGCCTGTGACCAGAGCTGATGGGGTTCGCGTTGGAACAGCCAGATGTCGCGATAGGTCAGGATGATTGCACGCTGCCCGGCCGCGTCGATGTCGAGTCCGGTCGGCGATCCGCCGAAGCGCGCCGCCGGGAAACGCGCCTTGCGCTCATTTGCATCCGGTTGCGGGAGCGAGCTCAAATCGAGCAGCTTGCGCGCGACCAGGCTGGTCTGGTTCTTGGCTGGCGGGCCCAACGGCAAGACGTAGACGGCCAGTGGCGCATGCTTGTTGATCAACAGGATTTCGCGCTTGCCGACATCGACCGCCATGGCCTCGCAATCATGCGCGCCATCGGGATAGCGAAAGCGCAGACGCCAGGACGGTTTGATTGACTGCGCGGAATCACTCGCGCTGAAGTCGGGTTCCTCGATGGCGATCAGTTCGTAGTCCTTGCGCACGCCGGCGTTGTCGCCAATGTCACCGACCAGCAACCAGGGCTTGCCATCAAGCGTATAGCTGGCAATGTCCTCCCAGTCGATCGCGCGAATGCCTTCAATGCGCAGGCGCGCGACACGCTTGCCGGTTTCGTCGATGGCCTGCAGTTCGGCCGGCCGTGGCGAATCGTTGTGCACCCAATAGCGATGGTCGATCCGCCGTGAACTGGCCATGCCGCTGATCTCATCAAGACTTGTGTCGGTGATCAGGGCCACAAGTTGCTCTGCCTGGAACGGGGTTGCCTCGCTGCTCTGCGCCTGGGCAAAGCTGCAAGCCAGCAGCAGGCAGGCCGCACGCCTCATTGGACTTTCCGGGATTCCAATGCTTCGACGTGCTTCAGGTCGATCCGGCCAAGCAGGTCGAGACCCTGATAGAAACGCCAGGGATCGCCGTCTCCACTGGAGAAAGCGATGTGTCCGGCATCGAAGCTGCCGAGAGCGGCGTCGAAACTCTGCCAACGGCCATCGACCCAGGCGTAGACCCAGGCATGCGGCACGAAGACATGCTCGTTGCCGGCGAATCCGGGTGCGTAGGCGAGGCCATCGACGACCCGCGTGGCAATGCCCAGTGCGCGTCCGAGCGCGGCCAGCAGCAGCGCGTGTTCGGTGCAGTCGCCCTGCGGGTTGCGCGCGACCTGCAGGGCTGATGCGTAGCCGACGCCGAGATTCTTGTTGCTGATGAATCCGGCCACAAACGATTCGAGGGCATGCATGCGTTCAACATCGGTGCTCGACCGCTGCGTTGCCTTGCTGGCCATTTCGATGATTTCCGGGGCGGCACTCTGCAGCCAGTCATTCGGCATGGAGTCAGTCGGCTCGGGAGAGCCGCCAAGTCCCTTGCGTGCGTTGGCGTGAACCTCAACGATGATGTCCTTGCCGGCGCTGCGCACGCTTTGTTCGGAGGTCTCCGGGAGATGCAACGGCGGGCCGTCAGAGCGCGGGCTCAGCGTGTAGCGCAGGTCGCCCTCCAACTCCGCACGACCGAGTGCACGCGGTGCCGGCATCAGTGTGCGATCGAAAATGTTGGTGTCCTGGTTCGGTGCCGTGGCGCAGGCCTTGTCGCACTCGATCAAGGTCAGGTCGACTCCAATCGCCGGCATGGTCAGCTTGTGCATTTCGCGTTCGGCATCAACCCATGCGGTGTTGCGCACGGGAATTCCGGCAAAGGCAAATACCTGCTCGATGCGATAAAGGCTTTTATTACCGGCCGGAAGACTGACCATCTCGCGCGGGCCGATCGTGCTGGTGACCTCGATGGCATCGAGACTGGCGGACTGGAAGGCGAGTTCCGTGTGAGTCTGCCCGCTTTCCAGCGGCACGCGCAAACTGGCCAGGCGCAGGCCTTCGGCCATCAATGCACCGGTCGGCCACGGCGCCGTGCGTTCCTGTGTCGAGTCGCCATTGCGGATGCTCAAACGCATCGTGCCTTCGGCAACCTTGCCCTCGATCCGGGTTTCGCTGCCGCTCAGTCTGGCGACCGATGTGAACGCCAGCGGTTTTCCGTCGATTGATTCGACATTCGTCTCGCTGCTGCCCAGTGCAATGCCGGTACCGGCCCGATCGAATTCGATGCGAAGATCCTGTCGCGTGGTGACCTGCCCACCCTCAACCGCACGGGAGCTGACAAAGCTGCCGATCTTGCGACCATCCAGCAGCACGCTGAACCATTGCTCGGCGGCGGGCCGGGCTTGCGCAAGCATCGGCAAGACCAGAAACAGAAAGCTGGCAAGTCGCGTCATCGGGAGTTCCGCATCCAGGATGGCCCATTGTGCCGCAGCCAATCCCCTTGCGTGTCAGAAAACGCTTCGGCGACCGGAACAGCCGGCAAGTCCCGGCCCGGATCGGTCGTGACCGGCACACAAGCGCTTGCTGGACACAAGGAGAGTCCTCGATCGGCTTCAGTCAGGCCGCATCCGCCGTGGCCACCACCCATTCGCCGGCGCGCAGGATCTCGATCGGCGTGAACTTCTTCTTGTAGTTCATTTTCGGGTGATCCTTGATCCAGAATCCGAGATAGACATGATCGAGTCCTCGCTGGCGGGCGATCTCGATCTGATGAAGGATCGCGAACGTGCCGATGCCGCGCTCGCGGATGTCGGGATCATAAAACGTGTACACGGCCGACAGTCCGGTTTCGCAGAAGTCGGTGACCGCAACGGCCAGCAGGCGACCTTGTTCGCGAATCTCGATGAATCGGGTCGGGCTCCAGCTGGTGTAGAGGAAACGCGAGAAGTCATCGGGCTGGGCGTCGTCCATGCCGCCATCGGGATGGCGCCACTTCAGGTAGCGGCGGTAGAGATCGTAGCGTTCCGTGCTGTATTGGGCCGGCACGATGTCAATGCTCAGATCCTGATTGCGCCTGAGGCAACGACGCTGGCCACGATCCGCGACGAACCGGGCCACCGGGATGCGGCAGGCAATACATGCGCGGCATTCCTGACAACGCGGAATATAGACATGGCCGCCGGCCCGGCGGTAACCGCGCAACAGGGCGATTTCATACAGCCGATCTAGCTGCGGCGAACTCGGGTCGATGACGAGGTTCTGCGCCATGCGCTCGGCGTAGTAGCCGCAGGCATGCGGAAGAGTCTGGAACAGGCGGACGACATCGGAACGCATAGCGCATTTTGCCTCAGTCGCGCAGCAAAATCTGCGTCCTGCGCAAGAACAGAACTTGTCGTTCGATCCGGTCAGCGCATCAGGTAGTTCGCCACAATCAGGAGCAGAACACCGCCGATCAGGCCGAGCAGAACCATGCGGATGCGCATCGAATTGGCCTTGTGCCGACGCGGATCACTCGGCGAGCGCGCAGCGGCCAGTTCGTCGGCGAAGCGGGTCGCCGGTTCGAGCCCGGCTTCGCGCAGGAGTTCGCGGGCTCGGGTCTGGTCGTTGGAATGGGTCACCCAGACCTGCGCCCAGCCTTCGCTCTCGCCGCGTTCGGTGTAGCTGAATCGTTTCCATTGTCCGCCCTGCCAGTCGCGGCGATTGCGGATCGTCGTGGCAATGTGGTTTTCCGCCAGCAGGGCGACCACGCGCTCGACGTTCTCGTAGCGTGGGGAGGTGTAGATCTGGCGCATGCGGTGAGTCCTCAGTCCTTGTCGACGACGCGAATCAGGCCTTCCTGCGCGGTCGAAGCCACAAGCACGCCCTCGCGGGTGAAGATCATGCCACGAGCAAGGCCGCGGGATTGCTGGGCGCTCGGACTGTCGCAGGCGTACAGCAACCAGTCGTCGGTGCGAAACGGACGATGGAACCAGAGCGCGTGATCGAGACTCGCCATGCGCACGTTCGGTTGCAGGTACGAGATCGCATGCGGAAACGTGGTCGTGCCGATCAAGTGGAAATCCGAGGCATAGGCGAGCAGGGATCGGTGCAGCACCGGATTGTCAGGCACCCGATCGACGAGGCGGAACCAGACGTTCTGGTATGGCGGTTGCCGAGTTGGATTGATTTCATTGCGTGGATGCACATGGCGGAACTCGAACGGTCCGCGTCGGTTGAGCCAGCGCCGGCGCTTGGCAGGAATCTTTTCGAGATCCGCGCTCGGAACCATGTCAATCTGGGGCAGATCCTCGGGCCGCGGCACCAGCGGCATTGGGAACTGGTGCTCGGCGCCGGGTTCCGGTTGCTGGAACGAGGCCGTCATGTTGAAGATCGGCTGGCCGTGCTGGATCGCGACGATGCGTCGGGCCGAGAAACTGCCGCCATCGCGGCTGCGCTCGACGTTGTAGATGATCGGTGCCTCCACATCGCCGGCACGCAGGAAATAGGCGTGCAGCGAATGTGCATGGCGCCCTTCATCGACCGTCTGCTGTGCGGCCGACAAGGCCTGGCCAAGAACCTGGCCACCGAATACGTAGCGCGTGCCGATATCCCGGCTCTGGCCGCGGAAAAGGTTGTCTTCCAGGCGTTCCAGCTGGAGCAGGTCGATCAGTTCACTGACTATCGAGGCAGGCATGAAATCGCGATCCTGAACGGGCGCGGCAGTATAGCCAAGCCGGTGTTGCGCTGCGTCACTCGTGCGCGTCCGCGGGCCAGCGCTTCAATTCGCTGCCGGCGATCACTTCATCCCACGGAAACATCGGGCCGGGATCGAGTCGGCGTGGCAGCAGCAGGTCGGGCTTGTCACTGGCGGGTTCACGGCGTTGGTCGAGAACGTCGTGTCCGGCGATCCAGTGCAAGGTCGGATACGCGCGGCGCAACTGCTTGAGCAGGGCCAGCAGGGATCCGATCTGGGCTGCCGTGTAGGGTTCACTCATCTGCTGGTGACGCGAATCATTCCAGTCTGGATAACGGCCCGTATTGACCAGTTCGATACCGATTGAGCGCGGGTTGAACTTGAACGTGTGATGGGCCACGCGCAGGTCGCCGACAAAACGCAAGGTGCGGCCATTGCGATCGATGTAGTAATGGCCACTGTTGCCGGTCTGGCTGTCCTCGTAGCGGATGCGTTCACCAAACTCCCGTGCCATCGCCAGATCCGGCAGCTCGGTGCAATGGATGACAACGAGATCGATCGCCGACGCCAGGCGTGCGACGAGGCGCTCCTCGTAGGGCAGGGGCCAGTCCTGGATGGCGAGGTCGGTCATGGCAACAAGTTTCGCACGGCTTGGCGTTCTCGGTAGAGGCGAGCGCTCACATGGCCCGATCTGCGGCGCGGGCATCGTTGGCGCGCCCCGCGTTGCTGCTTCGTTGTCCCTTCGTGGTCGTTTCGATGTCGCTTCGTTGTAGGAAGCGGCTTCAGCCGCGATGCATTTGCTCCTGATGCCGAACGAAGAGCATCCGGCCTGAAGGCCCTTCCTACGAAAGGCCCGAACGGCGGCGCGGGCTTCGATGGCGCGTCCCGCGTTGCCGCTTCGTTGTCCCTTTGATGCTGCTTCAATGTCGCTTCGTTGTCGCTTCGTTGTAGGAAGCGGCTTCAGCCTGAGGTTTCCCCACTTATTTTCGCTCCTCGATGGGAGG
>CAYMHF010000003.1:0-174033 GCA_964390215.1 uncultured Dokdonella sp.
TATCGGCGGCGATGCCATCGGTGGCGATGGCGATGGCGGTGGCCTGCGTGTCGATGGCCAGATTGAGCTGGCCCTCAACAATCTGAAGATTTCGCAGAGTCAGGCCTCAAGAGGCGGCGGGATTGCGTTCTACGGTGGTCCCGATGCGCGCTTGCAATTCGGTGACCGGGTCGAGATTTCGAGCAATAGTGCCTCACTGGTCGGCGGAGGATTGGCAATCTTCGGTGGAAGCGTGCTCGTCGATGGCGTGGAAACCTCGATTCACGGCAATACTTCGTTGGCTGATGGTGGCGGTATCCTTCTGAGCGGAGCGAGTTCTGCGAATCCGGCACGTCTGGTGCTGCGGCGAGGGCGCATGACCGACACGTCAGTTGGCTCCTTCCACGACGTGGTGGGGGGCAATATCTCGCAGCAGGGCGACGGTGGCGGAATCGCGGCAGGTGCCTGGAGCGATGTGCAGGGCTACTCCGTCGACCCGTATCATCCTGTCTGGATCAGTGGCAATTCGGCCCTGTACGGCGGCGGTATCGCCGTGCTCGCCGAAACCGCACGCGTGCGCTTGTGGAATCCGGTAATCCTGGGCAACCGCGCCTATGCAGGAGGCGGCGCGGTTCTGATCGCGAATGGCGGGCAGTTCGCGATGCTTGATCGCAACGATCCGGATCGGCCTGCGGATGCATTGCTCTGCTCCTCCGGTTATACGGATGACTTCTGCGTGATTGCGAACAATATCGCGCGCAGCGTTTCCGGCGATGACCGGCCAGGTGCCGCGATCCTATTCTCGCACTCGGCGGCGGTTGCCTCACCCACGCGCGTTGAGCTGGCCGGCGCGCGCCTGCTCGACAATCGTGGATCGAGTGTCTTCGCGGATACCTGTCTCTGTATCGAGTGCGATAGCGCAAGCCGGCTGAGCATCCGCAATAGTCTGGTTGCCTACCATGTCGAGGCGCCGGTGCTGGCTCAGCTGACCTATGGCGGGATGCTCGAAATCCTCTCTTCGACAATAACCGGAACCGGCTTCAGTCCCGGTATCCGTTCGATCCTGCAAGTGAGTGGAGCTATCACGATACGGCGCAGCATCGTCTGGGAGCCCGGCCGTGATCTGATTGGCGGGCTTGTGCCCTCCAGCGTGCTTGCCGATGAAGTCCTGGTTGCGGATGCCAGTGACTTGGGCGGTCAAGCACACATTCTTGTCGGCGACCCACTCTTCGTTGCTGCCGGCGGCGGTGATTTCCATCTCGCCGCGAACTCACCCGCAGTGGATGTCGCCACCGCGCATCCAGGCTTGCAGTGGGATGCCGATGGCTATCCGCGCCAGGTCGATCTGCCGGATCGACCGAATGGATTGGGAGTAGCCGACCTTGGTGCGTTCGAGCGGCAGTTGAGCGACCTCATTTTTTTCAACGGATTCGAGTAGCCGGCTCGATTCACGCGGAACTGACTGAAGTTCCCCCATGTCGCTGTCCAGAATGACGTCAGTGCCGGCGAGCGACAGATGGGAGAAGCCGTGATCGCGGAAGTCCTTGAGCCGCGTGCGATGAACATAGCTCCGAATGGCCGAGGCGCTCCCTGTTCGCCTCTGCGATGGCGTGAACAAGTCGCTGGCGCAAACTTGGTGTGTCGCCCTTCAGGGGTATTGGTGGAAAAAGCCTTGAAAGAATTGTCCATGTCGTTCCGTTCCATCGAAAGGCGTCTTGTCAATGGCAGGGCAACTTTCGGAGGCAATCATGCGAGTTCCAATCTTTCTCACGGTGATGGCAGGGCTGCTATTGGCCCACATGGCACATGCCGATATCGACTATCGCGTCGGCGCGGGTGCCGGTTGCAACTACAGCTCGATTCAAACAGCAATCAACAATGCGGTGCCGAGCAACGGCATCACCAATATCCTGATCGCACGCAATCAGGCCTACAACACTCAACGGCTCACGATCACAGGAAAAAATGTGCGCCTGATCGGCGGCTACGCCGATTGCAATCAGATCACCCGGGATTCGGTGCGAACGGTGATCAACGGTGCAGGCGGCAGTGCTCGCAGTATCGTCAATGTCGATGGCAGCACCGTTGTGGTCGCGTTCTACAACCTGTATTTCCAGAACGGGCACGAGCAGACCGACGCCGCCAGCTATGCCGGCGCGATCGATATCAATACCGGCCCGCACAACCTGGTCTATTTCGAGAATGTGGAGATCTCCAACAGTTCAGCCGGCTGGGGCGGCGCGGTGAGTATCCGCAACAGCAATTCATCGAATGTCGCGGCAGTGAACGTCGTCTTTGGCAATGCCACCTGGATCCACGGCAACACCGCTGTTTATGGCGCTGGCGGCATCTTCTGCCGCGATTCGACCCTGACCATCAAAGGTGGCGATACCTCGATACAGTACAACAATGCACTCGGCAATTCGGGCACCAACCCGCCGGTAGTGGCGGATGGCGGTGGCCTGTATCTGGATGATTGTGCCGTGAAGATTGGCGGTTTCAGCGATTATGCAGGTATCGTCGACGCCAACACGGCATCACGCAACGGCGGTGGCATCTTCGCCAATGGCAATCGAACCCGCGTCGATCTTTACAACGTCCATCCCGACTTTCCCACTGTCATCAAGGGCAACCTCGCTGCCAACCATGGTGGCGGCATGTACATCAATGAAGGAGCGAAGGTGTACGCATGGGATACGGTGCTCTGGGGAAATACTGCCCGCGAAGGCGGTGGCGCGGTGGCCTTGTATGACGCAGGCAGTGCCAACACCAGCACGTTCTCGGCCAGTCGGTATTTCACTGACCAGACCCCCCATGGCGATCCTGCGGCCTACGACCGGGCCTTCAACTGCACCAACTTCTGGGAGTGCAACATCATTCGCGACAACAAGGCCGAGTCGACAGGCGGCACTCTCAAACCGGGCGGAGCCATCCGCCTCTCAGGTGATGACAATGGGGTGTCCGATGCCGTGCTGGTCGGAACGCGGGTGATCCACAACCGGGGTTCATCGGCGATGGAGGTCAAGTACTTCTCGAGTTCGTTCTCGAAACTCACCTTGAACGGTGCCGTGGTGGATCAGAATGTTGCCGGAGGAAACCTGATCTACGCCGAGTCGAGAACTCGCGTTGAGATCACCAACAGCACCATCGCAGCGAACACGATCGGCGACAGTCGAATCATCAGCCGGACAGCCTCTGCCTGCCCGTCCAACTCCTTTGTTGCCGGCGTCTGGGTGTATGGCAGCATCGTCTGGCAGCCCGGGAGGTACTTCACGCCCGGTATAGGCCAGGCTGGCTGCGTGCGTTACAACACGCTCTCCAATCTGGACAACGTCCCCAGTGTGGATCAGCAGTTCAATTCGGGGGGGAACCCGCTGTTTGTCGACCCGGCCAATGGAAACTTCCGCCTGCAGGCCGCTTCACCCGCAATCGACTACGCGCCCGCCGCGGTCAGTGCAGTGACCAACGACGGTGGCGCGAGAGTCATCGATCTGCCGTATGTGACGAATGCCTGGGGGCCTCAGGATTCGGGTGCCTACGAGCGGTTGCTGGACTCCGATGTAATCTTTGCACATGGCTTCGAAGGGAACTGAACCGCCACCCAGCCGTCCGTTTGCCGGGATCCTGCGATCCCGGCAAACGAATCCAGCGATTTTCATGCTGGAATGCATAATTGATCAATTGGATCGGGCAGTGGACGATGGCAGGAGGAAACCGGATGTGGGCTAGACTTCCCTGGTGGCCTCAGGGAGGGTCTGCAATGGAACCAGGTGGCGAGGCATTTGAGGTGGTTTATCAGCGCCTGCACGCGATAGCCCGCCGCGAGCGTGCGCGCAGCAGCGGCGGCACGCTGAATACAACGGCGATCGTCCATGAAGCGTATCTGGATATTTGCGCGGATGGCACGCGAACTTTGCCACGCGATTTCTATGCCTACGCAGCCCAGGTGATGCGCAATCTTCTTATCGACGAGGCCCGCCGCAAGATGCGTGCGAAGCGCGGTGGTGATCTGTATCGGACGGACTTCGAGAAGGCTCTGGAAAAGAGTGCCGAGAGCAATGCGCTCGAGGCCCTGGAACTGGATGCTGCCTTGAACGAACTGGCGAAGGTTGAAGCGCGAGCGGCCAAGGTCGTCGAACTGCACTATTTCGCGGGTCTGGAACTGAAGGTGATTGCCGAGACCCTGGAGGTGTCGGAGCGGACGATCAACCGGGACTGGCGATTTGCAAGGGCATGGTTGCAGAAGGAGCTCGGCCAGCCATGACCGGCTCAATGTCATTTTTTTTCATCGTTTGACGTCAGTCCATGCATGTCAACTGATATCTCACGCCTGCGGGCGCTCTTCGATCAGTGTGCGGATCTGCCTGAAGGTGAGGCGTTGTCGTGGATCGAACGCAATGTGGAAGATGCGGACATGCGCATTCACCTCGCCTTGATGCTGCAGGAGGACAAGCACGAAACGGGGCCGATGCAGCGCACCCTTGGCGAGCGTTTCGACGCGCTTTACGCAGTCGGCGAGGCCGAGTCCGAAGACGACGTCGTGCCGGGTACGCGGTTTGGCGGGTTCGAGATTGTCCGGCCCTTGGGCAAGGGCGGTCAGGGCAGCGTCTATCTGGCCAGGCGCACGGACGATGATTTTGAGCAGACCGTTGCGCTCAAGCTGCTGCATCACGGTGCACGCAGCAAGACGATGGTCGAGCGTTTTCGCCGCGAGCGCCAGATTCTGGCCCGCTTCCAGCATGCCGGATTGGCGCGACTGATCGATGGCGGCGTCGACAACGGCATACCCTACCTTGTCATGGAGTACGTCGATGGTGAATCGATCGACCTCCATTGCGAGCGTTTGCGCTTGCCTCTCTCCCGTCGGCTGGTCTTGTTCGGCGAACTGTGCGACGCCGTCGCCGCCGCGCATCGCGCGTTGATCGTCCACCGCGACCTGAAGCCGTCCAACGTGTTTGTTGGTGCCGATGGTCGGGTCAAGGTGCTCGATTTCGGTATCGCCAAGTTGCTCGACGAGGCTGAGGCAAGCACCACCCAGTTGCGCCTGCTGACGCCGGGCTATGGTTCACCCGAGCAGTTCACCGGCGAGCCGATCACGCTCGCCTCCGATGTCTACGCGCTGGGCATCATCCTGCGCCAACTGGTGACGGATCAGAGGCCGCCACGACAGCCGCGTGAGCCCTGGCCGCAATGGCCTCCATCGATTCCGGCGGAGCTGCGCTGGATCTTCGACAAGGCAAGCGCACTGGATGCCGGTGAGCGCTATCGTGACGCCGCCGAACTCGGCGAGGAAATCGTGCGGCTGCGCAGCCAGCGTCCGGTGCATGCGCATCCACCTTCGCGCTGGTATCAGGCGCGCAAGTTCGTTATCCGGCATCGTGGCGGAGTGGGTATCGCCGGGCTGTTGGCGCTGACCACAGCGATTGGGTTTTCCGCTGCCTTGTGGCAGGCGCACGAGGCCAGGATGCAGGCAGGTCAAGCGCAAGCTCAGGCCGAGGTCGCCTTGCATGAGGCGAATCGCGCCAACAACGTGCGCGAGTTCGTTACCGCAATTTTTGATCCGCTTGCGCTCGGTACGGCGACGGACAAGCAGCCTGGCTATCGCGAGTTGCTCGCGCTGAGTGTGACCAAGCTTGATCAGGACAAGTTGATGGGTGCTGACGAGCGCATCGATCTGATGCTGCTGTTCGCGCGCCTGAATGACACCATCGGTGAACGAGCCCAGGCTTTGAAACTGGCGCACAGGGCTGTCGCCGCAGCCGACGAGCTGCTCGCGGAAACTTCACCCGGCCGCGCGCAGGCGCATGCTGTGCTGGGTGCAATCGCCTATCGTGCGGATGATCGGGCCACCGCCACGCGCGAGCTGGCCTATGCGGAGCAGCGATTTCAGGTTCTCAATATCCGCGGAATGCCTTTGATCCGGCTTCTGAGCACGCTCTCGCGTGCAGCAGTGGAAGAGGGGCAAGCCCAGCGGTCGCTGGCGTACGAGCGTCGCGCGCAGGACGAGCGCCTGCGACTGTTTTCGCCCGATGACCCGCGTCTTGGCAGTGGATTCAACAATCTGGCCTATGCCCATGAGGCGACCGGAGATTTCGAACAGGCCATTGCTGCCTATCAGGCCACGCGCAGAGCCGACCTCATGCGCATGCAGCCCGATTCGTTTGAAGCGGCGATTCCGCTTTCCAATCAAGGTGCTGCGGAAATGCTTGCAGGTCATTTGCGCCAGGGTCGGCAATCGTTGCGCCAGGCAAAGGCGTTCATGATGCTTAGCAGGATCAAGCCGCGTGACAATGATGCGATCAATCAGGAACAGCTTTGTGTGGCCGATATTTCCATTGCACCCTTTGATGCCGGTCCGGCCTGTGACGAGGCGATCGCAATCAACGTCGCCATGTACGGTGAAGCCTCGGCTGATGTCGGGCGTGTTCTGCGTCTGCGCGCCTGGCAGGAACTTGAGGCAGGTGACCTGGGCAAGGCGCAGGCGACTCTGGAACGGGCATCGGCAATGCTTGATCCGGAGAAGTATCCAGCCTGGCGCGGCCGCACCGATGTGCTGATCGGCGAGCTTGCCTTTTTGCAGGGTGATTCCGCTCGCGCTGCCTCCCTGGTGCGTATCGGAATCGAGCGGTTTGCGGACGGATATCCTCCTACCCTGAAGCGCAATGCGCTGGCGCTGTTGGCCCTGGCATGTGCGCGCTCGGGAGATCTCGCCTGCAGACAAAAGGCACAGAGTGACGCTCTGAAATCCCTGGATGTGTCCTACCAGTGGAGCGCCGTGCTGTTGCCGGCACACATCGCTCTGGCCATTCTTGAGCTGGATGCGGATCACATGGTGGTCGCGAAAGAGCGCTTGAGCCGGGCCATCGATCAGGCTGTTGCCGAGATGGAGGCGAATGCGCCGCGGCTTGTCGAGGCGCGTCTGTGGCGTGTAGTCGCTTACGCGCGCTCGGCCGATTGCGCCACAGCGGATGCCGAGATGCTGTCGATCCTTCCGATACTCGCCGAGGCACGTGTTCTGCACCATCCTTTGCTGGCCCAGGTACTGCAAGAAATGCGTGCGACGGATCGCTGCGAACTGAACACGAAGCTCCCAGCCCGGACAATCAGTGCTCGTTGAGCCCATGGATCGACCCCAATGGGTAGTTCCGGAACGGCCTTCACATGCCCTCAGGTTCAATCAACAGCCGGTTGTGCTGATTTGACTGGCAACTGGCCAGAAATGACGCAATCGGACACTTGACCGCGACTAACACCCGAAACCCGGCTCCGGCTGACCGCCAGTCTGACTCGACTCGGGGGGCTGCGAATCGCTGCGTGTGCGATCCGCAATTTCGTCGCTATTGGCCCATTGCGTCAAGAAGGGCCTGCGAATCGTCGAAAATCCGTGTTCGCCCAGCCAGATTTCCGCCTCGACTGGCAAAGCCCGACAGGTTGCCGTGATCTTTCATCACCACCCTGGTCAATGTCGCGACATGGCACGATGCGTGCTACTCCTGGTGTTACATTTGTTCTCGTCGAAGGCGTTCCCGGGTTGGGCAGACGTTGGCACACTGGGGAATGCAGCCGAGGGACTTTAGGGGTGGTCTGGTCAAGCGTCCGCTCAGGAGCCGACGGTGAATCCAGGGATTGACACCGTTTGCTGGTGGCCAGTCGAGCTTTGCTCGGTTGGGCTGCAAGCGCAAATTTGCGATCCATCGACCGTCGTTTGTTGGTCCATGGAGCCACGACGGGCCAGCGAATCGCCGTTTTCACTTCTCACGTAGCCGGATTTTCGCCTTGACCACCAAAGTCCAGCAGGCTGCCAGCGAACCGAATGAGGCCCAGGCTTCCGTCACTGCGTTGAGGCCGACTTTCGACGCGCGGATGGAAGCCGCCCTTGCCAACTTGATGGAGAGGGAGCGCTACCGCGCGCTGACCCGATTGGTGCCGGTGCAATACGTGGTTGTCAGCGTCGCAGCGGTATCGCTGTGCTTCAGCTTGCGTGATTTCGCACCCATCCTGTTCGTTTTCATTCTGCCCAGTCCCCTGCTGTTCGTCATTGGCTGGCGCTTGCGTTACTGGGTCAAGGCCCGTCATCTGGTCGACAATCTGGATCAAAAGGCGCTTCAGCGTCGAATCAGGATCGCCACGCCGGTGGGGCCATTCCTCTCGCTCGGATTCACCCTGATCGGCATTCTGGGGACCGTGCGGGCGGATCCATTTCATTTTTCGCTGATCCTGATTGCCATCTGGATCACGGCCACGGCCAGCGCATTCTGCATGTATGTGCTGCCGCGTGCCGCAATCTCGATCCTGCTCGCTTCCGCAATTCCGATTGTCATTGCATTTCTGTTTCAGCGCATACCGCTGCTGACCGTCTTTGCGGCATTGCTGATCCTGCTATCCGCACTGTTCATTTACATGATCAAGGAAAATTGTCGCGCGTTCTTCGATATCCTCAAGACGAATGTACTGATCGCCGAGCAACACCGGGCCGCCGAGCTGGCCAAGGATGCGGCCACACAGATGGCTCATGCCGACCACCTGACGGGCGTCTCCAATCGGCGGCACTTTGAAACGCTGCTGGCAGATCGGTTGCGCGACAAGGTCATCGGTGAAAACCATTTTGTCGTCGGCATTGTCGATCTGGATGGCTTCAAGGCCATCAACGATGCCTACGGCCATGCCATCGGGGATGTGTTCCTGAAGCAGACCGCCCGGCGACTTGCGTCAATCATGGACGGTCGTGGTGATTTCGCCCGTGTAGGTGGTGACGAGTTTGCATTGATCGGAGATGGCATCCGCTCGGTCAGCGATGCCCTGTTGCTTGGCCAGTTGATCCAGTCTGCCTTTGCTACGCCATTTGCGGTCGGTGAGCTTTCCTTGTCGATGACCTGCACGTGCGGATTTGCCATCCATTCCGCGGCGGGTGGTGACCCAACGCGCCTCATCGACTGGGCGGACATGGCGCTGCACAGGAGCAAGGCGGGCGAGCGTGGGGGTATCGCCATATTCGATCCCAGCGATGAGGCCCTGGTGCTCGAACAGGTCACCATGGAGCAAGCCTTGCGCAAGGCGGTCGCAGAACAGCAGGTGGAAGTTCATTTTCAGCCCATCGTCGATTTCACCAGTGGCAGGGTCAATGGGTTTGAGGCGCTAGCGCGCTGGAACGATGAGCGTCTCGGTCAGATTTCGCCAGCGGTGTTCATCCCCATTGCCGAGCGGATCGGCGTCATGGAAGCCCTTTCGGCATCCCTGCTGATCAAGGCCGCCACCGCCGCCGCACGCTGGCCGGACGATTTGACCCTTTCGTTCAATTTGTCCGCCACCGAGATCACCAAGCCGATGACATGGCAACGCATCGCCGAAACCATCAGCCAATGCGGGCTGCCTGCCAGGCGCTTTGAAGCGGAGCTGACAGAAACGGCCATCCTGAAGGATCTGGTCAACGCACACGACAATATCGACGGGCTGCGCTCGGCCGGGATACGTATTGCACTCGATGATTTCGGAACCGGGCATTCGAGCCTCAGCCATCTGAAGAACTTTCCGCTTGATCACGTCAAGATCGACAAGAGTTTCGTCGACTCGATATGCATCGACTCGCGAATCGGAACCATGGTCACGTCACTGATCGAAATGTGCAATCGACTCGGCATCACCTGCGTTGCCGAGGGCATCGAGCAGGACGATCAGATGAACGAGCTCCAGCTGGCCGGTTGCAAACGTGGCCAGGGCTATCTGTTTTCAAGAGCCATGAGCGAAGACGACATCGGCGCATTCCTCGAACGGATCAACGCCAACGCGGGGCATTTGGGAATTTCCAGGTTTCCGCGTTTTGAAACTTTGGGCTGATACAGCCATCCGCGTGAACGGCGGATTCGCCTGCGCGCTGGCGTTGGGGTTCGCATACGCTCACCCCAACCTGCGAGAGCCTGACATCGGCGGCAATCTTGCGATGAGACGCGTAGGTTGGGGTGAGCACCCGCGAACCCCAACGACGCCTCTCGACCAACCCGGCATTGCACCGGATTGGTCGAGAGGCAATGTGCTCAGTTGATGGTGGCGGCGCGTTCGCGGCGCTCGATCAGGCTCATGTCGGCCTGATTGATCAGGCGCAGGTCACGCAGTTCGTACGGAGCGGCGAGGCCCGAATCAGCGAGACTGCGTGCATCGAAGCTCAGGTTGATGGTGGCGGAGCCGGCTTCGAGCCAGGCGGCCGAGTGGCCGACGGCTGCCGGTGCCAGTGATCCGTCTGCACGCGTGCCATAAAGCGTCGCTGCCAGCTGATAGCGGCTCGCCAGCACCGATCGCACGCCGATGGCCAGGGTCAGGCTGCCGTCCCTGGATGCCCCGCGGATCTGTTCGATCGATCCGCTCAAACTGGCCGTCGCAACGCTGACCGCAAATGCAGAGCGGGCATCACGAGGAACACTGACCTGGCGATTCGAGGCATTGCCAAAGGCATGGATTTCCCAAAGCCCGAAGCCGCCCGCGTGTGCCGGATCAGGGCGCACATTGGCGCTGTAGCTGCCATCGCGCTGACGCAGGAAGGCGACTGCCTGGGTGTGGCCATCGGGTGCGCTGAGCAGTCCTTCGACACGATCCAGGGTGGCGCCGCTGATGGCGGCGTCGATGCGGACAGAGTCCCCGGCGAGCACAGTGTCGCGTTCGGCCTGCAAGGACATGACCACCGCACTCGCGGGTTCAAATACATGCACGAGATAACGGCCGCTTGCGTTGGACACGATCATCTCGATACGCCCGCTCCCAAGGCTGTCGTTGAGTTTGACGACCAGGCTGCCTGCGGGTGCATCCATGCCCGCGGCACGCAGCTCGTCTTCATCGGCAGCCGAGTGGACTGCGTCGGTGTTCGCATAGAGCTTGCCGTTGGCACGGAACGACAAGCTGCCAGCGTCGATGACGCTGGTGTTGCCGGCATGCGGGCTGAGGCGGATCAAGGCACCATTGGCGCTGGTCGAAAGGGCCAGGCCGGCGTGCAGTTCATCCGCGCTGGCATCGATCCAGTATTCGCGACTCTGCTGGATGAAAGCCGTCGGTCGGGATTTGAGCACCTGCGCTGGATCAATCGCCCAGGACATCGAAACCGGTCGCCGTTCAAGTGTTGCAATCCCCGCCTTGGCCAGGGTGGCGGCCTGCAGGACATGCGGAACCTGGTCGCTGGCCGAGGCCGAAAGCAGGTTGGCGGAACGATCGCTGGCATGAGCGGAAGCGCTGACCAGCAGCAAGGAGACAATCAGGGAACTCAGATTGATTTTCATGGGTGGGTTCCTCAGAGATCGTCGCGAAGGATGTTTTCAAGACCGAAGCAGGCGCGTCGGCTCTGGTTGTGCGAGAGCACCTTGCCGCCGAGGCGTGCTGTGTCCTTGAACCATAGCGAACCGGCGGCTTGCTGGCTCGTGCAGTCGAGGAAACCATCCGAGCAACTGGCCAGCCAGTTCTGGGTGATTTCGAGGCCCACATTGAGGGCGTAACCACCGCAGTAGGCGTTGGAACTGAAGATGCCCGAGCGGACATCGGTGCCGACCACGCTCCAGAAACCCTTGGGCAGGGCCGGGCGACCACTGGTTCCGAGCAGATAGTTCTGGTTGTAGTAAGCCATCCAGCTGACCTGCTGCATGCGCACCGCATCGCTCTTGTAACCGAGCAGCCAGCCCAGGGCGGATTCAAACACGTTGCCGCTGATGACCGCGTCGGCGAGCGGCGTTCCTGCGCTCGAAGGGGCCAGTGCATTGACCCAGCGGATCTTGCTGATGATCGCCGGATAGCGGCTGTCATAGGTCGGGTTGGACATGATCCAGCGCATCACGTTGCCGCCATTGGAGTGGGTGATGATGACGAGGTCGGTGATGTTCTTGCTGGTGATGAACGAGGTCAGTTGTGTGGCCAGGCAACCGGCTGCGCGGCTGTCCCACATGTACTGCTCGAAATCGCAGTTGATGACGGTGTAGTTGCCTTGATTGACCAGACCCTGACGCACGGTGTTGACCATGGTCGGTTGCCAGTAGTCGTTGTAGGCGTCGGTCTGATGGCCGGTGCCATGGACGAAGGCGACGCCGGTTCCAGCGCTGGTTGCATACGCGGATGCGGTGCCAAGCGCGAGCAGTAGCACAAGTGCAATGCGGATCATTGAATCCCTCCCGATGCAGCCGTTCAAGGGGCGGCTGCGGATGGACTCCGACGGACTTCGGCGGTACGGCTTCCATGCCGGCACCAAGGCACGGCGGAGCAGTTGCGTGGGTCAGCTTGCATCCAGCGCATCCCCTCCCGGAGCGCCATGACGCGCAGGCAACATAGTCCACTCGTACGCATGAGTCAAACATTCGTTTGATTTGGACCAAGGCCGCTGGCAATGTGGATTTCCTGCTGCGTTCGTGCCGGTTCGCATTCGTTGATGCGCCGGCGCGCATTCTTTGCGACTGCACTGGTTTGGCCGAATCGCATCTCATCTTGTGACCCGGGCGTCAGCTTACCCGCAGCCAGCCCTTGAAAATCCGGTGCAATGGTCGCTCGATCCAGCGGAAGTGGAGCACGCTGTAGCCGAGGATTGCCGCAGCGATGGCGAGATAAGCCATCTGCGCAACGCCACCACCCAGGCTGTCGGCGTAGTCGTTGAAGCCGAGCTTCTGCATGCTCGCAAGGATCAGTCCATGTGAAAGATAAATCGCATAGGACGCACCGCCCGTCAGCAAGCTGAATTGCAACGGTGCACGGTGTCCTCTTTGGTCCAGTCGCACCAGCGCCGCCAGAATCAGCAGGGACGGAGTTCCAAAAACGGCCACCCGATAGAAGACTGTATAGCCCTGCTCGATACCGCCATCAAAATAGTCATTGTTGATCCAGCCGCCAAGCAGAAAAAACGCGCAACCTGCGGCCAGCAGAAGAATGTCCCACCGGCCATCATTCATGGAGGTTTGCCGGTCGGGTGTTCCGCGCAGCCAACCAGCGAGCAGGGCGCCGCCAAGGAACTCCAGCAGGTACGGACTGAGCATCAAGTTCTCGGCAAGACTCAGGGTTTCGAGATGGCCATGGTCGTAGGCGTGGCGTACGAACTGGCTGCAGAGCGCGAAAACCAGCATCAGACAGAACAATACAACCAGCAGAACGCTGCGTTGACGATCAGTGATACAGATGATCACGGTGAACAAAAGATAGAAGAACATTTCAAATATCAAGGTCCAGCTTACTGCAATCAACAGAGGGTGGGCGGGCCAGAGAATGGCTGATTGCAACAGTTTCGCTTTCTCCAGAAACGATGGATCAATCCATGCAAGAAGAGCCAAGGCCAGAAGAAAAAATGGCCAATACCCGGAATAGATACGGGCCATGCGACGGCGCAAGAATGCCCAGCCGTCGCGTGCTCCGCTTGCGTCGACGGAGGTGTGCGCCATGATGAATCCGCTGATCACGAAGAATATGTCCACGCCGGCAAAACCCACGGCTTCCATGACCTCGAACAAGCTCCCCTGCTCGATGCCGCTGGCCGTGATGTGCGAACTGGTGTGGTAGAGAACGACCAGCATCGCGGCGATCATGCGCAGGAACTGGATATTGATCAGCATGCGTGGATTCTCACATGACCGACGCCGCAGATGCGTTGCAAATAAGGATGATCTGACCGACGTTGCACAGCGCGCGCTCTCCATGGCCAGCGACTCGGAGTTTGTGCGCATACTCGTCAAGCTTGGGTGGTGACGGCGTCCCGGCTCAAACTTCCAGCGATGCGAGGTCGCCTTTCTCTTCCAGCCAGCTCTTGCGGTCGGCGGCGCGCTTCTTCGAGAGCAGCATGTCCATGATCTTGTGGGTGCCGTCATCCCCATCCTCGACTGCACCGACGGTCAACTGGACCAGGCGGCGTGTATCGGGATTGATGGTCGATTCACGCAACTGGCTCGGGTTCATTTCGCCCAGGCCCTTGAAGCGGGTGACGTTGACCGCGCCGCGGATTTTCTCGCGCTCGATCCGTTCGAGGATGGCATCGCGCTCGGACTCGTCGAGGCAATAGAACATCTGCTTGCCGACATCGACGCGGAACAATGGCGGCATGGCGACAAACACATGTCCTTCGCGCACCAGGGCGGGGAAGTGCTTGATGAACAAGGCCGACAGAAGCGTGGCGATGTGCAGGCCGTCGGAGTCGGCATCGGCGAGGATGCAGATCTTGCCGTAGCGCAATCCAGCGATGTCGTTCTTGCCCGGATCGCAGCCGATGGCGACGGCCAGGTCGTGGACTTCCTGCGAGGCGAGCACGCTGCCGGATTCGACTTCCCATGTATTCAGGATCTTGCCGCGCAGCGGCAGGATCGCCTGGAAATCCTTGTCCCGCGCCTGGCGCGCGGAGCCGCCGGCGGAATCGCCTTCGACCAGAAACAGCTCGGTACGCGAGAGATCGCTGGATGCGCAATCGGCCAGCTTGCCGGGCAGGGCAGGGCCCTGGGTGATCTTCTTGCGCACGATCTGCTTTTCGGCCTTGAGCCGCAGCGCCGCGCGTTCGATCGCCAACTGGGCGATCTTCTCGCCAATCTCGACATGCTGGTTCAGATACAGCGAAAAGCCGTCGTGCGCCGCGCTTTGCACCAGGCCGGCGGCATCGCGCGAGGACAGGCGCTCCTTGGTTTGGCCGGAAAACTGCGGCTCCTGCATGCGCAACGAAAGCACGAAGCACAGGCGATCCCAGACATCCTCGGGTGCGAGCTTGACGCCGCGCGGCAGCAGGTTGCGGAAATCGCAGAACTCGCGCAGCGCTTCGGTCAATCCGGTGCGCAGACCGTTGACATGGGTGCCGCCCTGCGCGGTCGGGATCAGGTTGACGTAGCTTTCCTGGGTCAACTCGCCCTCCGGCAGCCAGGCGATGGCGAAATCAACGGCGCTCTTCTCGCGCTTCTGCGCGCCAATGAAGAGTTCGGCTGGCAGACGTTCGGCATCGCCGATCATCGAGCGCAGGTAATCACGCAGGCCATCTTCGTAATGCCAGGTGATTTCCTCGCCGCTGGCCTCGTCGGTCAGCTTGACGCTGAGACCGGCGCAAAGCACGGCCTTGGCCCGCAGCACATGCTTGAGCTTGCCGAGCAGGATTTTTGGCGAGTCAAAATATTTTGGATCGGGCCAGAAGCGCAGGGTGGTGCCGGTGTTCTTCTTGCCGACTGTGCCGATAACTTCAAGTGCCGAGGTGCGGTCGCCGTTGCGGAACTCCATGCGATGGATCTCGCCATCGCGACGAATCGCCACTTCGACCTTGGTCGACAGCGCGTTGACCACGGAAACGCCAACGCCGTGCAGTCCGCCCGAAAACTCATAGTTGCGATTGGAGAACTTGCCGCCGGCATGCAAGCGCGTGAGGATCAGTTCGACGCCCGGAATGCCTTCCTCCGGATGGATATCGACCGGCATGCCGCGACCGTCATCGCTGACCGAGGCCGAGCCATCCGCATGGACGATGACTTCGATGGATTTGGCATGACCGGCGAGCGCTTCGTCGACCGAGTTGTCGACGACTTCCTGAACCAGGTGATTGGGACGTGATGTATCGGTGTACATGCCCGGTCGGCGCTTGACCGGATCAAGGCCAGACAGAACCTCGATATCTGCTGCGTTGTAACGACTGCTCATTGCATGGTGCGGAGTTTGGGTGACCGCCCATGGTGGCCGGATCGCCCTAGGCTGGCAAGCTTTTGAAAAGCGGGAGCGGGAAAGACGTAGCGCTTTCGCGCCAGCCATTGAGCGCGAACAGGTTGGGGTAAGCGTCAGCGCGCCCCAACGGTTTTCCACCCATGCTGCGCTGAGTCGGTGTCGAGCCGTCGGCGTTGGGGTTCGCATTCGCTCACCGTCAACCTACGGGATCGCGGCTGATCGTGATGACCGCGGCCTGGTTTCGACGGCACACTTGAGGCGAACGCCAGTGGGGAGCGGGGAGTGGGAACGGCGCTCCTGCAGACTCGCGACCGAGCGGGATTGCTTTTCCCACTCCCCATTCCCCACTCCCCACTCCCCACTCCCCACTCCCCATTTTCAACTCCCCGCTGTTCAGCTCCTCGCAGGCGAACCCGGAAGCCGGTAGAATACGGTTTTCCTGCGGAATGCTTCCCATGACCCCCCTGATTTTCGTGACCGGAGGCGTCGTGTCCTCGCTTGGCAAGGGCATCGCGGCAGCGTCTCTGGCCGCCATCCTTGAAGCACGCGGCCTGCGTGTGACGATGATGAAGCTCGATCCCTACATCAACGTCGATCCGGGCACCATGAGCCCGTTCCAGCATGGCGAGGTCTATGTCACCGACGACGGTGCCGAAACCGATCTCGATCTGGGCCATTACGAACGCTTCATGCGCACCCGCCTGACCGGCAAAAACTCGATCACCACCGGCAAGATCTACGAAAGCGTCATCGCCAAGGAGCGCCGCGGCGACTACCTCGGCGCCACCGTGCAGGTGATTCCGCATATCACCGATGAGATCAAGCATCGTATCTACGAGGCAACCAGCGGCTATGACGTTGCCCTGGTCGAGATCGGCGGCACCGTCGGCGACATCGAATCACTGCCATTTCTTGAGGCAATTCGCCAGATCCGCATCGAACACGGGCCCGAGATGTCGATGTTCATGCATCTGACCCTGGTGCCGTACATCAAGGCCGCCGGCGAGATCAAGACCAAGCCGACCCAGCATTCGGTCAAGGAACTGCGCTCGATCGGTATTCAGGCCGATGTCCTGCTGTGCCGCTGCGAACAGCCGCTGCCGCAGTCGGATCGACGCAAGATCGCCCTGTTCACGAACGTTCCCGAGAAGGCCGTGATCAGCGCGATCGATGTCGAGATCATTTACAGCCTGCCATTGTGGCTGCATCAGCAAGGCCTTGACGACATCGTTCTCGACCGCCTCAACATCAAGGCCAGGCCGGCCGATCTCTCCGAATGGAAGGCCGTGGTTGAAGCCATCGAGCATCCGAAGGACGAGGTCACCATCGCGATCGTCGGCAAATATGTCGAACACAAGGATGCCTACAAGTCACTCGGTGAGGCGCTGCGTCATGGCGGTCTCAAGCAGCACACCCGGGTCAACCTGCGCTGGGTCGAATCCGAGGAGGTCGAGCGCCGCGGCGGCGAGGCGCTCAAGGATGTTGATGGCGTGCTGGTTCCAGGGGGCTTCGGCAAGCGCGGCTTTGAAGGCAAGATCGCTGCCGCACGCTTTGCCCGCGAGAATCGGGTGCCGTACTTTGGCATCTGCTACGGCATGCATGCCGCCGTGGTCGAATTCGCGCGCAATGTGGCGGGCCTGGAGAGCGCCAATTCGAGTGAGAACGATCGGGCCTGCAAGGATCCGGTGATCGCCCTGATCACCGAATGGACGACGAGTTCGGGCGACATCGAGAAGCGCGACGAAAGCTCCGACCTGGGCGGCACCATGCGCCTCGGTGCGCAGGAATGCCGGCTCAAGCCAGGCACGCTGGCGCGCGAATTGTACGGCCAGGATGTCGTACGCGAGCGTCACCGCCATCGCTATGAGTTCAACAATCACTACCGGCAGAAGTTCAAGGATCTCGGCCTGGTCATCTCGGGCAAGTCGATGGACGACCTGCTCGTCGAGATGATCGAACTGGCCAATCATCCGTGGTTCATCGCCTGCCAGGCGCATCCGGAATTCACCTCGACGCCGCGTGACGGGCATCCCCTGTTTATCGGCTTCATCCGCGCCGCACGCGAATTCAAGGCCGTGCGCGAGGCGCCCTCGGTCGATGGCGTCGTAACCGCAAGAATCGGAGCCACCGCGTGAAGCTTTGCCATTTCGAGGTCGGTCTCGACAAGCCGTTGTTCCTGATTGCCGGGCCGTGTGTCATTGAATCCGAACAACTCGCGCTGGATACCGCCGGGCAACTCAAGGAAATCACCACGCGGCTTGGCATTCCGTTCATCTACAAGTCGAGCTTCGACAAGGCCAACCGCACTTCGATCAACGGCCATCGCGGCCCCGGTATCGAGGAGGGTCTGCGCATCCTCGCCGAGGTCAAGCGCCAGATCGGCGTGCCGGTGCTGACCGATGTGCACGAATACACGCCGATGGAGGAAGTCGCCGAGGTCGTCGACGTGCTGCAGACGCCAGCCTTCCTGTGTCGGCAGACCGACTTCATCATCAAGGCCTGCAGCGTCGGCCGCCCGGTCAACATCAAGAAGGGCCAGTTCCTGTCGCCGTGGGAAATGAAGCACGTCGCCGACAAGGCAAAGACGAGCGGCAACACGCAGCTCATGGTTTGCGAGCGTGGCGCCAGTTTTGGCTACAACAACCTCGTCTCCGACATGCGCTCATTGGCCGTGATGCGCGACACCGGCTGCCCGGTCGTGTTCGATGCCACCCATTCGGTTCAACTGCCGGGCGGTGCTGACGGCAAGTCCGGCGGCCAGCGCGAATTCGTCCCCGTCCTCGCCCGTGCGGCAGTGGCGGTCGGCATCGCCGGCATCTTCATGGAAACCCATCCGGAGCCGGACAAGGCGCTCAGCGACGGGCCGAATGCCTGGCCGCTGGGCAAGATGGCGGCCTTGCTTGAAACCTTGATCGAACTTGATCGCTTGACCAAGAAAAACGGATTCATCGAAGCCGGCTGAGTTCAGGCCGATATCACTACGGAGCGCAGTGTCATTCCATGAGCATGATCAGCAAGATCCACGCACGCGAAATCCTCGATTCACGCGGCAATCCCACCCTCGAAGCTGAAGTGACCCTGGCTGACGGCTCGTTCGGTCGCGCGATGGTGCCTTCGGGCGCATCGACGGGTTCGCGCGAGGCGGTCGAGTTGCGTGATGGCGACAAGGCGCGCTATCTCGGCAAGGGTGTGCGCAACGCGGTGGCCAACGTCAATACGACGATTGCGGATGCCCTGAAGGGTTTCGACGCGAATGACCAGCGCGGGCTCGATGAAAGGCTCGTCGCGCTCGACGGCTCGCCGAACAAGGGCAAGCTTGGTGCGAATGCGCTGCTTGGAGTTTCCATGGCGAACGCACATGCCGTGGCGGTATCGCGCAAGCTGCCGTTGTGGAAGCATCTGCTCGGTGATCGTGCACCGCAGCTGCCGGTGCCGATGATGAATATCGTCAACGGTGGTGCGCATGCCGACAACAACGTCGACATGCAGGAGTTCATGGTGTTGCCGGTTGGCCTGCCGGATTTCGCTGAAGCGCTGCGCGCCGGCACGGAAATCTTCCATGCGCTGAAATCGGTGCTCAAGGGCCGAGGTCTTTCGACCTCGGTCGGTGATGAAGGCGGTTTTGCGCCCAATCTCAAATCCAACGAGGAAGCGATCGAGACGATCCTCGAAGCGGTCAACAAGGCCGGTTACGCTATCGGCAAGGACATCTGGCTCGGCCTCGATGTGGCCAGCTCGGAGTTCTACAAGGACGGCGCCTATCATCTGGAAGGTGAAGGCAAGGTCTTGAGCCCGGATCAGCTGATCGAGTTCTATGCCGACTGGTGCGCGAAGTACCCGATCATCACCATCGAGGACGGCATGGCCGAGGGCGACTGGGATGGCTGGAAAAAGCTGACCGACAAGCTTGGCAAGAGCGTTCAGCTGGTCGGCGATGATCTGTTCGTCACCAATACCTCGATCTTCAAGCAGGGTATCGACAAGCACATTGCCAATGCGATCCTGATCAAGGTCAACCAGATCGGCACGCTGACCGAAACCCTGGACGCGATCGCCATGGCCGAGGCGGCCAACTACGCTTCGGTGATCTCGCATCGCTCGGGTGAAACCGAGGACACGACGATCGCCGACCTGTCCGTTGCGACTGCGGCAACGCAAATCAAGACCGGTTCACTGTGCCGTTCGGATCGCGTGGCCAAGTACAATCAGCTCCTGCGCATCGAGGAAGCCCTGGGTTCACAGGCGCGCTATGCCGGTGGCAAGGCATTCCCGAATCTGCCCGGCTTCACATGCTGATCGCTTCAAGCGACTACCCAAGGCCTGCATGCTGCGCTTCGTCGCCCTCATTCTGTTGATCCTGCTGATCGCGCTCGAGGTCAAACTCTGGGCCGGGCAGGGTGGCATGGCCGAGGTCTGGCGGCTGGAAAAGGCGGTCGCCGAGCAGAAGCTGGAAAACGAGAAGCTGAAGGCGCGCAACGACGCGTTGGCCGCCGAAGTGGCCAATCTCAAGGACGGTACCGAAGCCGTTGAGGAGCGCGCGCGCTCAGAATTGGGCCTGGTCAAGCCTGGCGAGCAGTTCTACCAGGTGGTTGAGCCGCATCCTCCGCGCAAGCGCGATGGCAATGGCAGCCAGTGAAACCGGAACATGGTGCGTCGTGGCGGCGGCCGGGCGTGGCCGTCGTTTCGATCCGGATCGACCCAAGCAGCACATCGGGATCGCCGGGAAATCGCTGCTGACCTGGACGCTGGAGCGTCTTGCCGCACACCCGCGGATTGCCGGACTCGTTGTCGTGCTCGCTGCAGACGATCCGCAGGCGCGTGAAAATAGCCAGATCTTCGGCAAGCCCGTGCTCACCGTCATCGGTGGTGCCGAGCGTGCCGATTCGGTTCTGGCCGGCTTGCGTGGATTGCCGGACACGGTGGTCGACTCCGACTTCGTGCTTGTGCACGATGCGGCACGACCCTGCGTGCGTCATGTGGACATCGATGCCCTGATCGAGCGGGGAATGCCGGCCGGCGGTGCCTTGCTGGCAGCACCTGTGCGCGACACGCTCAAGCGCGCCGACGCGGATGGCTTTGTGCTTGAAACCGAGCCGCGCGAATTGCGCTGGCGTGCCATGACCCCGCAGATGTTTCGCCGCGCAGAATTGACTGCGGCGCTCGAATCGGCGTGCCGCGACGGCATCCTCGTCAGCGATGAGGCGATGGCGATGGAGCGTACCGCCTTCAAGCCATTGCTGGTCGAGGGCAGTGACGACAACATCAAGGTCACAACGCCGGCGGATCTGGCCCTGGCGGAGTTTCTGCTCTTGCGGGAGTAGGCAGCAGGCAAGAGCCAGAGGAATGCAGCCACGGCGTCTGTGGAAAACTGTCGGTTCGATGCGTTCTGCTCTACGATTCCCCACTCTCCATTCTCACTCTCCCGGCTCCCCATGCGCATCGGTCAAGGTTTCGACGTTCATGCCTTCGGGCCAGGCAAGCATGTTGTGCTGGGCGGGGTGACGATCGCGCATTCGCAGGGATTGGTCGCACACTCGGATGGCGACGTCGTCATCCACGCACTGTGCGATGCGATTCTCGGTGCACTTGCGCTCGGCGATATCGGTCATCACTTTCCGCCATCCGATGAGCGCTGGAAGGCCGTCAGCAGCCGCCACTTTCTGCTGCATTGCGCGGGCTTGATGATCGAGAATGGCTGGACGCTGGCAAACGCCGACGTCACCGTGGTCTGCGAGGCGCCGAAGATCGGCCCGCACACGGATGCGATGCGCGAGAATCTTGCCGTGGATCTCGGCTGCGCAAAAGGCGAAGTCAGCGTCAAGGCAACGACGACCGAAAGACTTGGGTTCTGTGGGCGCGGGGAAGGAATCGCGGCCATGGCCGTGGTTCTGCTTCAGCGGCGTCAGGCACCGCGTGCGGAGACCCCAGGGAATCCCGATCTGAATGCACTGGTTGCGCGGCTGGATCTGGACGAGGCGCGATGAGCGAATTCCCCTTCGCCCACGGCGGGCCTCCGCTGCGTGGACGCATGCGTGCCGCGCCTGAGGATTTCAAGGTCGAAGAAGTGCTTGCCTTTGAGGCGGATGGTGCCGGCGAGCACGCCTGGCTGCATGTCGAGAAGCGCGCCGCAAATACCGAATGGGTTGCGCAGCAACTGGCACGAGCAGCGGGCGTGGCACCGATGGCGGTTGGATTTTCCGGGCTCAAGGATCGACATGCCGTGACCCGGCAGACATTTTCCGTGCATTTGCCGGGTCGCGTCGATCCCGACTGGCATGCTATCGAGATTGAGGGTGTGCGGATTCTGGCGGCAAGCCGACATTCCCGAAAGCTCAAACGCGGCGTCCATCGGAGCAATCGATTCCACATTTTTCTTCGCCAGCTTGATGGCGATGCTGAGGCAGCGGGGCAACGAATCGAGCGGGTTGTGCGGTGCGGCGTGCCGAACTATTTCGGCGAGCAACGTTACGGCCGCAATGGCGAAAACCTGCGCAGCGCGCA
This sequence comes from uncultured Dokdonella sp., assembly GCA_964390215.1. Taxonomy (GTDB): domain Bacteria; phylum Pseudomonadota; class Gammaproteobacteria; order Xanthomonadales; family Rhodanobacteraceae; genus Dokdonella. The sequence goes on from CAYMHF010000003.1 coordinate 22,111, forward strand.
TGCGCTGTTTGCGGGTGCCAGGATGGGGCGCAGCCAGCGCGGGTTCGCCTTGTCAGCGGCACGCGCGCACCTGTTCAATCTCGTCCTCGCCGAACGCGTCGAGCAGCGGACGTGGAATCAGGCGCTGGATGGTGAGGTCTGGATGCTGGCCGGAACCCATTCGATTTTCGGGCCGCAACCTCTCGATGATGATTTGCATGAACGCCTGCTGCGCCACGACATCGATCCAACCGGGCCTTTGTGGGGCTGCGGCGAATTGCGCAGCGTGGACGAAGTGGCTGCCATCGAAGCCGCAGTTGCGCAGTCGGAAATGGCCCTGGCTGATGGTCTTGCCGCGAATGGCTTGCGTCAGGAGCGGCGTTCGCTGTGCCTGCATGCCAGCGAGTTCACCCATGAGTGGCTGGCGGATGGCTCGCTCATGTTGGCATTTACGCTTCCTTCCGGGACGTTTGCCACCTCGGTCGTGCGCGAGATCTGTGCGACTAGCAGCTGATTCGATCCAGGCAGGTCATCTTGATCAGCGCTTCGCCTGGCTGAGCCGAAGATGTTGCAACCCTTGGCAAGCGGCCTATAGTCAGCTTGATCGGTTCGTTTCCGATCACGAAAGCCGCTGGAGGTTGCCATGAAACGTCAATTGTTCGTTGTCGTTGTGGTATTCCTGATGGTTCTGCCCGCATGCGCCAGCCATGGGCGCACGCAATACGCGAATGACTCGCACATCGTTGTCGATCAGCAATATGTCAACGAAGTCAACGCTTTCAGTCGAAAGACCGGCGTCAGTGTCACCTGGATCAATCCGCCGACCAAACGCGTACCGTTCAAGGACAAGAGCGACGACTGATCAGTCGCCGCGCAGCAGGACAAGGACGGCGCCGGTTCCACCTTGCGCCGGCAAGGCCGAGGCGAAAGCGAGCACGTCATCGCGCCGACGCAGGAGTTGTTCGGTCATGCGTTTGACGACCGGCCCGCGCGCAGCCGAGCGCAGGCCCTTGCCGTGCACGATGCGCACGCAGAGCTCGTCGTGCGCCTTGGTTTCGGCGAGGAAACCCTTGATTGCCTCACGCGCAACGGCGACCGTCATCTGGTGCAGGTCGATTTCGGCTCGCACGCTGAAGTGTCCGCGACGAAGCTGCTTGAGCAAGCGAGCCGGCTGGCCGGGCTTCAGGTAGAGGATCTCGTCACCGATCTCGATCGAGCCCGGGTCGAACGGATGGGTGAGCATTTCATCGTGAACCGCCGCTTCGTCCAGCTCGAACTGATGCGCTCGCGGTTGTGGGCGGGGGCTGGACGGCGGCGGACTGGCATCAAGATTCAATGGCCGCACCGAACCGATTGCGCCGCGAAACAGGTCGCGATCTTCTCCGGCAATCGCCGGTGAACGGGTGTCGTCCTGGCTGGGGCGACGGACTCTGTTCATGGTGTTCGTCAAGGTCGGCGGTGGAAGTTGCCGCAGACCATGGCATGTTCGCCGAATGCTAACAACCGGGGCACGTGTCGAGCATCCCGGTGACCCCGGATTTTCCGGCCTTCATGCGGGCCTGGAACGGTTTGCGGATTCAGCCGAACCAACGAATCCGGTATGCTTGGCCGCTTGGCTCCAGCGGTGGCTCCAGCGGCGATTCCGGCGCCGGATGCGTGATTCGAGCGGCCACCAACATCATTCAGGGAAACAGTTCATGCGCGTTCTGGTCAGCAATGACGACGGGGTCGATGCACCCGGCTTGCTCGTGCTTGCGCGTCATCTGGCGGCAGTCGGCGAGGTCGTCGTGGTTGCTCCGGATCGCGATCGCTCGGGAGCGAGCAATTCCCTGACCCTCGATCAGCCAATCAGGGTCAAGCGTCACGAAGACGGTCGCTATTGTGTTTCCGGTACGCCGACCGACTGCGTCTATCTCGGCTTGACCGGATTGCTGGAGCATTCGCCCGATATCGTTGTTTCCGGCATCAACAGCGCGGCCAATCTCGGTGACGACGTGATCTATTCGGGAACAGTGTCGGCGGCCATGGAGGGGCGTTTCCTCGGGCTTCCGGCAATTGCGGTTTCGCTGGTGACGCGTGACCACATCGGATTGCACTACGATTCGGCGGCGCTTGCGGTGATGCAGTTGATGCGCAAGCTGCTGGTCGATCCGCTGCCGGCCGACACGATTCTCAATGTCAACGTGCCGGATCTGCCGTGGTCGGAAATCCGCGGGTTTTCGGTGGCCCGGCTCGGGCGGCGACATCGCGCGCCCGCCTGCATCGAGCAGAAGGATCCGCGTGGCCGATCGATGTACTGGATCGGTCCGCCCGGCAAGTCCGAGGATGACGGTCCCGGTACCGACTTCCATGCGGTTCGCGATGGTTATGTCTCGATCACCCCGATTCATGTCGATCTGACCCGCTACCAGGCACTGGACAAGGTGGGCGGCTGGGTCGGCTCACTGACCATGGAAAGTGCGCTTGCATGATGTCGCGATCATTGCCAGTAATGCCGGATTGGTGCCGATGAACCGCTTTTTGCGGAGCCGTCCCGAAGTGCGTGGCCTCGGCATGACCTCGCAGCGCGCACGCGATCGGCTGATCGAGCGCCTGCACAGCGAGGGCATCCAGGATCGACGTGTCCTCGATACCCTGCGCCAGTTGCCGCGACACCTGTTCATCGATGAAGCGCTGGCCTCGCGCGCCTATGAAGATACGGCGTTGCCGATCGGCCAGGGACAGACCATCTCGCAGCCCTATGTTGTCGCACGTATGACCGAGGTGCTGATCGAGCATGCCTTGCCGCGGCGTGTTCTCGAAGTCGGCACAGGCTCGGGCTATCAAAGTGCCGTGCTGGCAAGCCTGGTCGAGCAGGTGTACACGGTCGAACGCATCGACGAGCTGCTGCGCAACGCGCGGCGGCGTTTCCGCAAGCTCGGTCTCGACAATATCCGCTCACGGCATGACGACGGTCGGCTCGGCTGGCCGGATGAGGCGCCGTTCGACGCAATCATCGTGACTGCCGCCGGCGCGGATCTCGAAAACGCCTTGCTTGACCAGCTTGCTCCGGGTGGCGTGCTCGTTGCGCCGGTCGGTCCGCCCGGGCGACAGGCCCTGCTGCGGGTGCGCTCGACCGAGCAAGGTTGGCAACGCGAAACCCTCGCTGCCGTGAGCTTCGTGCCACTGCTCGGCGGCATCGCCTGATGCGGTCTCATCGGATCGGGGCTGACCAGGCATGAAGCTGTTCAAGCCGCTCTACGAGCAAGCCCTGAAGTGGGCGAGTCATCCGCGCGCCGAAGCGCTGCTTGCGGCCTTGAGTTTTATCGAGGCAATCATTTTCCCGGTCATGCCGGAAGTGATGCTCGGGCCCATGGTGCTGGCCCAGCCTCGGCGCTGGGCGCGCTTGGCCAGTGTGAGCCTCGTATTCTCGGTGCTCGGGGCGATCGTCGGCTATGCGCTCGGACACTATGCATTCGAGTGGGTGCGACCGCTGCTCGAATCGCTGGGCTGGCTCGAGCGCATTGATCAGCAAGTCGCCGAGTTGCGCGAAATCGCCACACACAGCCCGTGGTCGGCATTCTGGTTGCTCGTGCTCGCCGGATTCCTGCCGATTCCGTTGAAGATCTTCACCTGGGCGTCAGGCATCGTCGGCGTGCCACTGCTACCCTTCATCGCCAGCATGATCGTTGGCCGCGGCAAGCGCGTTTTTCTGCTCGCCGGCTTGATCCGCATCGCCGGCCCCAAGGCTGAGGCCGCCTTGCATCGCTGGATCGAATGGATCGGTTGGGCCGTATTGGTTGCGATCGCCATCACGATAATCTACTTCAAGTTCATCAGATAAGTGATTGATAACAAGATAACAAGACGAAGCATTCCTGCGCTCTTGAGCGTTCTTGTCGCGGTCGTGGCCGGATGCGCGTCGACACCGCCGGCACCGGTCGAAGATCGCAGCCTTGGCCGACATCACGCGTCGCACCAAATCGGGTCGACACGGGCGGACGTCGGTGTCTATCGCGTTCGCCGCGGCGATACGCTTTACAGCATCGCCTTCCGCAACGGCCTCGATTACCGTGAGCTGGCTCGCTCCAATCGGATCGAGCCGCCGTTCACGATCTATCCCGGCCAGCAAATCCGCCTCGATGGCCGTGCCCCGCTGCGTCGCGAAAGCGCACCGACGACAGTTCGATCGGCGCCGTCGGAGCCTGTGCTTGCGCCCAAGCCACCTGCATTGCCCGTGGCAGCCGCTGGCAAACCGCAACCGTCGCCTCCGAATACGGCGGCGGCGAAACCTCCCGTTGCAGCGCAAGCCGTGGTGGCATCGCGTCCGCCGCCGGCCGATTCCGCCACCGATGGCGACATGGTCTGGCGATGGCCGGCCGAAGGAACACTGGTCGCCAGTTTTGTCAGTGGCGACCAGACCCGGCAGGGAATCAATATCGCCGGCAAGTCGGGCGACCCGGTGCGTGCCACGGCGGACGGTGAGGTCGTCTACAGCGGCAATGGCCTGATCGGCTATGGCGAACTGATCATCGTCAAGCACAACGCGACTCTGCTCTCGGCCTACGGCCACAATCGTCGGCGCCTGGTTCAGGAAGGTGACAAGGTCAAGGCCGGTCAGCAGATTGCCGAGATGGGATCATCCAGCGCAACGCGCGACATGCTGCACTTCGAGATCCGCAGAAACGGCAAGCCGGTCGATCCGCTTGGATTCCTTCCAAGGCGCTGATGATGAACGTCGGTTGCGCAAGCCCGGTCGTCGCGATGTCCCGGAAGTCGGATTCGGCGAGCCTGATCCGCATCGGTCTGAGCTTCCTCGAATGACGGTTGTCGAACATCCCGATCCGAGCGAAGAGCCTGAGGTCGAAGAGGTTCTTGAACTGCTCGATGCGATCGAGCCGGTTGACGAGGAAGTGCGCACCTCCACCGGTGCCTATCTGAACGAGATCGGATTGATTCCCCTGCTCTGCGCTGAACAGGAATGGGCGCTCGCCGAGTGTGTGCAGCGCGGCGATGCCGAAGCCAGGCGCGGGCTGATCGAGGCCAATCTACGCCTGGTGGTCACCGTCGCGCGCGGCTATGTCGGGCGTGGTGTGCCGCTCATGGATCTGATCGAGGAAGGCAATATCGGACTGATCCGGGCAGTCGAGAAGTTCGACCCGGCGCGTCGCCTGCGCTTTTCGACCTATGCGATGTGGTGGATTCGGCATGGTGTCCAGCATGCCCTTTCGCATCAGGGCAGAACCGTGCGCATTCCAGTGCATGTCCTGCGTGAACTTGCCCAGGTCTTGCGTGCCAATCGGGAATTGACTGCGCAATTGGGACGTGCGGCTTCGCTTGACGAACTTGCCCGTCGGGTCGGCAAGGATGCGCGCGATGTTGCCGAACTGTTCCGCGTCAGCGAGCACATCAGTTCGCTGGATGCGCCGATTTCCGACAGCGATGATCGGGCCCTGATCGAACACCTGGTTGACGAAGGCGAGCCGTATTCGTCGTCACACGGCGACGTCGAGGGCAGTGGACAATTGCAGGGCTGGCTGGGCGCACTCAGGCCTCGGCAGCGCTGGATCGTCGAACGCCGTTATGGTCTGAATGGCGAAGCCGTGCATTCGCTGGCCGAGCTCGCCGCCGAGCTCGGCATTTCCCGCGAGCGCGTTCGCCAGATTCAGGAGGAGGCGCTCAGGCGCTTGCGCACGCTTTCCCAGCAGAGTCCGCCGGGCTGAACAGCAGGCTGACGCATGGTGCTTGATGTCTGCTGGACCGAACCCGGACGGAGTTCCTGCAGCAAATCAATCACCCCGGCAGGATGAAGGCGGCGATGACCTTGCGGCCTTCGCCAGCAAGCAGGTTGTAGGTTCTGCCGGCGGCGGCATTGTTCATCACTTCAACGCCGATGCCTCGACGCAGCAAGGGCAGCAGAATTGATTTGTCCGGAAAACTCTGACGACTGCCGGTGCCGAGGATGGCAACCTCGGGTTCCTGGTCGAGAATGCCTTGCACGGCTGCCGCATCGAGATCATCGATGCTGGTCACCGGCCATGCCTCGATGACGCGATCGGGTGCAATCAGGAAACTTGAACGCAGCTCGCGATCGATGACAATGACCGCGTCGCCGCGGATCGCGCGGATGAAGAAATATCCTTCGGCTCGATCATGGGTCAATTGCATCGCGACAATTCCGGCCTACTTCGGCAACGGCAGCTTGGCTTCCTTCTCATTGCGCTTCCACAGCGTGGCTGTGTGGCCGATGGTCTGCACGAGTTCGCAGTCGGCGCCCGTGGTGAGGGCCTCGATCTGCGCCGTGCGCTCCTCGCGATCAGCCCCGGACAATCTGACCTTGACCAGCTCGTGGTGGCCAATGGCAACGATCAGTTCACTGATCACGGTGGGCGTTACCCCTTTCTGCCCAAGCAGGACGACGGGACTGAGGGAATGGGCAAGCCCGCGCAGATAGCGCTTCTGGAACGGAGTCAGCAGCATGAATGGTGTCCGACAGCAGATGGAGTGGAGACGGGAAGATTCGCCTTTCAGGGTATTATGCGGGCAATCCAACGACCGGGAAACGCGCGCGGCGCGTAATGACACGACGTGGCGCGAAGCAAATCCAGTTCCCGCTGGCTCCAGGAGCACTTCAGCGATCCGTATGTGAAGCGTGCCCAGGCTGAAGGCTGGCGCTCGCGTGCGGTGTTCAAGCTTGATGAGCTGGTCGAACGCGACAAGCTGCTCAAGCCCGGCATGTTCGTCGTCGACCTCGGCGCGGCACCGGGCGGATGGTCGCAGATGGTTCGTGAACGACTGGGTGACGCTGGCCGCATCATTGCCCTCGATATCCTGCCAATGCAGGGCATTGCTGGTGTCGATTTCATCCTTGGCGATTTCCGCGAGAATGAAGTGCTGGTACGGCTGCAGGAAGTCCTCGACGGAGCGAAGGTGGATCTTGTGCTTTCCGACATGGCCCCCAACATGAGCGGTGTCGGGGTCGTCGATCAGGATCGATGCATGGTTCTGGCCGAGCTGGCCGCCGATTTCGCTGAAACCCATCTGAGGGCAGGTGGTTCGTTCCTGACCAAGTTGTTCCAGGGGCAGGGATATGATGACTACATACGGCGTTTGCGTCACCACTACGCGAGCGTCAGCATCCGCAAGCCCAAGGCTTCACGGGCGCGCAGCAACGAAATCTATGCATTGGCCGCAGGCAGAAAAATCTGATCACGGCCGCTGCAAGAGGAGATGGGTAAAAGAATGAACGACATGGCAAAGACTGTGCTGCTCTGGGTGGTGATCGCCGTCGTCCTGTTGACGGTGTTTCAGAGCTTCAATCCGCATCCTGCTGCAACCAAGGATATTCCGTACTCCGAATTCATGCAGGCCGTGCGCGACAAGCGCGTCGACGAAGTCCTCGTGCACAACGATGGCCGCACCGTGGAGGCCAAGCTGCAGGACGGCACCAGCGTGCGCACGACGGCGCTGTTGACCGAGCAGTCGATCGGCGACATTGAAAAGGATGTGCAGAAGGTCAAGGTCGAAGCGACCGACCCGCCGATGCCGCTGTTGCTCCGCTTGTTGTTCGACTGGCTGCCGCTGATCGTCATTTTTGGCCTGATATTCTATTTCATGCGCCAGATGCAGGCCGGTGGTGGTGGCCGTGGAGCGATGTCGTTCGGGCGCTCGCGGGCCAAGCTGCAGGGCGAGGATCAGGTCAAGATCACGTTCGCCGATGTGGCCGGCTGCGATGAGGCCAAGGACGAGGTTTCCGAGCTCGTCGAATTCCTGCGTGATCCATCCAAGTTCACCAAGCTGGGCGGCAAGATTCCGCGCGGCGTACTCATGGTTGGTTCTCCCGGCACTGGCAAGACCCTGCTGGCCAAGGCGATTGCCGGCGAAGCCAAGGTGCCGTTCTTCTCGATCTCGGGTTCCGATTTTGTCGAGATGTTTGTCGGTGTCGGCGCGGCACGTGTGCGCGACATGTTCGAGCAGGCCAAGAAGCATGCGCCATGCATCATCTTCATCGACGAGATCGATGCGGTCGGTCGCCATCGTGGCGCGGGTCTCGGCGGCGGTCATGACGAGCGCGAGCAGACGCTCAACCAGCTGCTGGTCGAGATGGACGGCTTCGAAGGCAGCGAAGGTGTCATCGTGATCGCCGCGACCAACCGGCCCGACGTGCTCGATCCGGCGCTGCTGCGACCCGGCCGTTTCGACCGCCAGGTGGTGGTGCCGTTGCCCGATGTCAAAGGCCGTGAACAGATCCTCAAGGTGCACATGCGCAAGGTGCCCTTGTCGAGTGACGTGGAGCCAATGGTGATCGCCCGCGGCACCCCGGGTTTCTCCGGGGCCGATCTGGCCAACCTGGTCAACGAGGCCGCCTTGTTCGCGGCGCGCGGCAATTCGCGCGATGTCAGCATGGACGATTTCGAGCGCGCCAAGGACAAGATCATGATGGGCGCCGAACGTCGGTCGATGATCATGAGTGACGACGAGAAAAAGCTGACCGCCTATCACGAGGCGGGCCATGCAATCGTCGGCCGTCTGGTGCCTGATCACGATCCGGTCTACAAGGTCACGATCATTCCGCGCGGGCGTGCGCTTGGCGTGACCATGTACCTGCCCGAGACCGACCGCTACAGCTACAACAAGGAAAACATTGTCAGCCGGTTGTGCTCGTTGTATGGCGGTCGTGTTGCCGAGGAGATCATCTTCGGCCCGGACAAGGTCACCACGGGCGCCTCCAACGACATCGAGCGTGCCACCAAGATGGCGCGCAACATGGTCACCAAGTGGGGGCTCTCCGACAAGCTCGGCCCGATCGCCTATGGCGAAGAAGAAGACGAGGTGTTCCTGGGTCGCTCGGTGACCCAGCACAAGAACGTCTCGGATGAAACCGCGCGACTGATCGATGAGGAGGTGCGCGAGATCCTCGACCGGGCTTACGTGCGCAGCACGGAACTGCTCAATGAGAACCTGCCGAAACTGCACATGATGGCCGAAGCCTTGCTTCAGTATGAAACCATCGATGCGCAAATGATCGATTCGATCATGGATGGTCGCGTACCCGATCCGCCGAAGGGTTGGGACAGCGATTCCAGCGGACGTGGACGTGGTGGTGGTGGTGCAAGCAAGGGCAGTGGCGAAAGTCCGATCGGCGAGCCGGCCACGCAGTCGCGCAATCCCGCGTCACACTGATCTTGCGCGACGGGATCTGATAGAAAGGCCGCCAGCAGGCGGCCTTTTCATTGCGGGGTGTTGGCATGTTTTCGACAGTACTGGATTGCAGGGGCAGGGAGCTCGTCCTCGACAAGCCGCGCATTTGCGGCATCGTCAATGTCACCGCCGATTCCTTTTCAGATGGTGGTCGTTTTCTTGACCCGAAGGCAGCCATTGCACACGCGCTGCAACTGGTGGAGGAAGGAGCCGATCTGCTTGATGTCGGTGCCGAATCGACGCGTCCTGGCGCATCATCGATCGAGGCGCCGGAGCAGATCGCCCGGGCCATTCCGGTGATCGAGGCCCTGGTTGCGCAGACACGGGTGCCGATTTCGATTGACACGTCCGATCCGCAGGTCATGCGCGCCGCCGTCGCCGCGGGAGCCGGAATGATCAACGACGTGCGCGCCTTGCGCGTCGACGGCGCGCTTGAGACCGCGGCGGAATCCACGGCCGTGATCTGCCTGATGCACATGCAGGGGGAGCCGCGTGGCATGCAGGATGCCCCGCACTATGACGACGTCGTTGGCGAAGTCCACCGATTCCTGTCCGACCGCGTCCTCGCCTGCCAGTTCGCTGGCATCGACAAGAAGCGCATCGTCATCGATCCGGGTTTCGGCTTCGGCAAGACGCTCGAGCACAATCTGTTGCTGCTTGCCCAGCTTGAACGTTTTGCCGAGATCGCGCCGGTCATGGCCGGGCTGTCGCGCAAATCGATGATCGCCCGGTTGACTGGCCAGGAGGGAATCGATCAGCGTGTCAATGGATCGGTTGCGGCCGCGCTGATTGCCGTTCAGCGGGGCGCTGCGATCGTCCGCGTGCATGATGTTGCTGCGACCGTGGATGCACTTCGAGTCTGGCAAGGCGTGGCTGCGTTGCCAGTGGGTGCAAGAAAATCGAGACCGCCAGCGAGTCCGGGGCTGTGGGACGATGAATGAGCGGATCCTCCGCCACCGGTGCCAGGGCGTCCGGGCTCCAGGGCGTGAGCTGCGACAATGCGTCCCGAGTAAATTCTGATTATGAGAATTCCATCACGAAAATAATCGCTGCACTGCAATATGAGCACGCCGAGCGCTTTTGCGTTTTAATGGGTACCTGATTCCCGGCAATGGGTCGATGCGCGATCCACTCGAATCGAAGGGGGCCCATGAAATTCTTTCCTGTCTGTGTCGCGATTGCATTGACGGTCGCTGGAAGTCCAGCGTTTGCCGATCAATCCTGGCAGCCATATGTGAGCAGTGGCGGCACCCTTTCCGGCGTGCAACCGATTGATTCGATGATGGTTGTCGATTGTCTGCTGCCGGGACAGATGCGCCGCTCCGGAGCCATGTCCTACCTGGGGCCGCGGCTGCCGGTGAAGACCACCGCGCAGCTCTGTGCAATGCGTGGAGGCGAATACACGGCTTATGACCGAGCCAGTCTCGCATCGAGTCTTGCGGTCTGGATGGACAAGGCCAGGGGTGGCGATGCGACCGCGCAGTTCTATGTCGGCCAGATCTACGAAAAGGGCATGGACAGCGCCCCGGATTATGAAGAGGCGGCCAACTGGTATCGCAAGGCCGCTTCCGCCGGATCCAACGAGGCAAAGCTCTCGCTGGCCGCGATGATGGAGAGCGGTCACGGCATGCCAGCCGATCCCACCGCAGCGGTAAACCTCTATCGCGAGGCGATGGGCATCACCGGCGACGAGTTGATCAGCAAGAGTGAATCCGATACCCGAGTCGCTGAGGTCGAACGCAAGAATGAAGCGCTGCGCACGGAATTGTCCGCCCAACGGGCGGCGGCCGCGAACAACGTCGAGCGCCTGCAGGCTGAAGTCGTCGTCCTGAAGTCGGAAAACGCGAGCCGCAAACGCGATGCTGGCAAGATGGCTGCGCTGGAGCGCTCACTGAACGAAGCCATGGCGGCACGTGCGGATGCGGATCAGAAGTTGACCGCGATGGCCGCCACAGCCAACAGCACCGGAGCCGATGATGGGCCGGCGACTCGCAGCGTGACCGTGCCGCGCGTTTCCGCAGCGAGCGCCGAATCGGTGGCCGCCGACGGCATCAAGTTCGGCAAGCACCATGCCTTGATCATCGGCGTGCAGAACTACATCAGCTACGACCCGCTGAAAACGCCGATCGGCGATGCCAAGGCGATTGCCGATGTGCTCGAACAGCGTTATGGATTCCAGACCACGACCCTGCTTGATGCTGATTTCTCCTCGATTGTCGGCGGCATTGTGCAGTTGTCGACCAAGATCGGGCCCGATGACAATGTGCTGATCTATTTTGCCGGCCACGGCGTACTCAATGCCGCTCAGCGCGGCTTCTGGCTGCCGCTCGATGCGCGCCAGAGCGAACGCAGTCCAGCCTTGCCGACGGAAACCCTGGCCGAGTTTCTCGCCATGTTCAAGGCCCGCAGCGTGCTTGTGATAGCGGATTCCTGCTTTGGCAGTGCGCTTTCCGGCTCGGTCAGCAGCTACACCGGCGGCCCGGCCGAATATCAGAAAGGCATTCCGAGCGGCTATCTCAGTCGCAAGGCCCGCTACGTGCTTTCGTCAGGCGGACTGAGCCCGGTGCTCGACCAGGCCGGTGACGGACATTCCGTGTTTGCATCCGCCTTGCTCAAGGTGCTGCGCAACAATGATCGCATCCTTACCCAGACTGGACTCGAGCAGGCCTTGATCGAGCCGGTGCGCGCGAATGCAGAACACATCGGCCTTGTGCAGACGCCGGATTTGAAGAAGGTTCGCGAAGCGGGCGACGCGGGGGGGGCATTTTTCCTTGTTCCAAAGACGCCGCCCGACAAGGGTTGATGACCGGCTGACGAGGGGGGTGTTGTCGATCGCCGGGTTGACGGCGTTCGTCATGCGAACAGGCCGGCAGGGACAGCAGGCACGGGTTCCGGCAATGAGGCCAGCCTGGTTGCATTCGCCCATTCCATCGGCGCCGACCGCGTCGTCCACGAGGTCGGGATGGGTTATCGATTGATGATTTCAGAGGGGAGAACAATCATGATGAACGAGCCCGGATCCGCAGTGCCGAAGTTGGCTTCCCGTCCCCGAACCATCGGGACTCTGGCTGTTGGGCTGGTCATCGCGTGTGCACTGACGGCTCATGCCCAAGCGCCGACTTCGGCTGAACCGGCCCGGATTGCGATCAGCATCGATGCGCCAGGCAAGGCCTTGACGTCAGATGGAAGTACGGACTTTGTGCTCAGGGTCGGAAACTCCGGTGGCAGCGTGGTCTCCGCCGAGCGGATTGTCCTGCCCATGCCAAGTGGCCTCCAAAGCCTCGACTGGGCTTGCTCGGCGCGTGATGGAAGTCGCTGCGCTGCTTCCAGCGGCAGTGGCGCACTGGATATGTCACTGTCCGGATTGCGCGCGAATTCGACACTCGATTTCGCTTTTCACGCCGTTGCAAAGGCAACGCCGCCCGCGTTCATCGAGATCGCTGCGTACGTGGTGCTGGCAGGCGAGTCTCGCTGCGAGTCTGGCGAATCCGCGCCCTGTCGCACGTTCTTGCGCATCCCGACCGGGCCGAATATCTGGCTGGATGTGAGCTCAACGGCGACCGCGCTGACACCGGGACAGCCCGTTCACTACGAGATCAGCGCACGCAGCAGTCATCCGGCGGCCAGCACCCGTGGAACCATTCTGCGCAGCCCGGTTCCGAATGGATTGATCAACAGCCGCTGGACGTGCAGCTCGAGCGTGGGTGCCTGTGCGGCTGCCTCGGGCAGTGGATCCATCGAGCAGGTCGTGGGCGACTTCTCGCGCGCTGACATTCGGTTCCAGATAGACGCGACGGTGGCGGCTGATCCGCCGGCGACGATCGTGCAGTCGGTGGTTGCCGTGCCGCCGTCCGGAGGAAGTTGTGCGGCCGCATCGACGGTAGACGCCGGTTATCGTTCGGCTCCATGCAGTGCCAGAAAGGAATTGTCGAGCGCGGCCCGCATTCTTGTCAGTCGCAGCGAAGGTTATCGAGCGACGTCCGATACGATTTCGATACGATTCGTGTTCGAGAATGTCGGTTCGCAAGCCGATGGAAGCCAAATTACAGCATCTGTTCCGGCCAACGCGACGGCTCTTGCATGGACGTGTGCCGGGCAGGGCGCGCAATGTCCGCAGTCGTCGGGCTCCGGTGGAATCGCGCAGACCATTGCATCCTGGCCAGCTTCCGGAAAGCTCTTCTACGACCTTCTGATCACAAGTTCCTCGGCAACCACGAAGGAGGTGACGCCGACGATGACGGTGACGCCACCGCAACGCGCAAGCTGTGGATCGTCCGGCGCGCCGCCACCGTGCAATACAGCGCAGCCGCTGCTACTCGAACACGCCGGCTTGCGCCTGCAGCAGCGCTTGGATCGGCTCGGCGCCGGCCCTGCTGAGCTCGTTGGTCTTGTTGTCACGATCGGCGCTGATGCGTCCGCAGCCGAAGGCCATGATGTCGTGTTCAGCCTGCCGCTGGCGGACGGCATCGATGCGATCCTCTCATGGGTCTGCGTTGCCAGTGCGGGCTCGGCGACCGCCTGTCCCGTGCGCTCGGGCAAGGGCGCCATTCGTCAGGTTTTCCCGGTCTTGTCCGCCTCCAGTGACTTGAAATACTTCGTCCAGGCACGCGTTGGTGCGATGCCGCCGGCCACGGTGACCGCCCGATCCACCTTGATCGCGCCGCTGGCCGCCAGCCTTGGCTGTGCGGGTGGCGATGGCATCACGCTTGGCTGCGTGGCTGGCAGCGAGTTCTCCACGGTTCCGGTGCTTGCGCTGGAGCAGTCGATCCTGGCCGATATCCTGTCGCCGGGCAGTCCCATCGATTACGTCCTCGATGTCTTCAATCTTGGCGCGAAGACGGATGCGGTCCGCGTGCGCAGTCTGCTGCCCGCTGGTATCGCCAACATTTCCTGGGTCTGCAGCGGACTCGGCATGGATTGCCCGGCCAGCAACGGCAGCGGCAGCGTGTCCTCGACCCTGCAACAGATGCCTGCCGGTGCCGGCGTCCGCTATCAGGTGGCGGCCATCGTCGACAGCACCAGCTCGGCGAGCGCATCGAGTGTTCTTACCGTCACACCTTCGTCGGTTGGTCGATGTCACCAGGATGCAATGCAGGATTCCAGTGCGGCCCCATGCACCGATCGCACAGACAGCAGTTTTGCACCAACGCTCGAGCTGAGCCAGACGGCGACAGAGAAACAATTGTTGCGTGGCGGTGTCGTGCATCACTCGCTGAGCTTGACCAATCACGGTGGAGCAACTGGCGGCACGATACTTTCATTGCCGCTGGGCGCTGGCGTTGAGCGTTCCAGCTGGACGTGTGCCGGATTTGGCGGCGCTGTTTGCCCGCTGGATTCCGGCTCGGGCGCGATCGATGAAGTCATCGCGGCGCTGCCGTTCAATTCCTCGTTGACCTATACGATCGTATCCGAGCTGAGCCAGGTTGCTCGCGCGAAGATCGCGATTGTCGCCAGTGTTGCCCCGGCGGCCACGGCGCAATGCGCTCACGGAAGTTGTGTAGACACCTTGGCGTTGCCGGTCACCGATGTTCCATCGGCCCATCTGCAGGTTGCGGTGGAGTCAACGCAATCGCTGGTTCACGCGGGTTCCACCGGAACATGGACGATCGATGTGCGCAATCTCGGCAGTGAAATTGCTGGCCCCTTCTCGATCGCCGATACAAGGCCTGCTGATGCGCTCAAAGTGCTGAGCTGGACTTGCGAGGGCATGGAATGTCCTGCACCAGAGGGAACCGGGCCGATCGATCAGATGATCCGCTCGCTTTCGATTTACGATTCATCCGCCAACAAAGAGTCGGTCAGCCCGGGCCGGATCATATTCACGGTTGAAGGGCGCGTTCCCGATTCGGCGGGGTCGAACGTCGAATTGGCGGTTGCCTTGCAACCCGGTGTCGGCGATACCTGCGCGCCGGTGGATTGCGCGGCAAGCCTGAAGCTCCCGACGGCTCCGCTCGGAATGGCGGTGGTGGATCTGTCCCTGAATACCCAGGCGCCCTTTGTGGAGCAGGGTGGTTTCATCGAGTACAGCTTCAACCTGTTCAACGCGAGCGGGACTTCAATCAGCAATCTGCCGGTGTACACCATCGAACCCGCAGGAATGGTGTCATCGTCCTGGACCTGCGTGGTCAACGGATCGGTCAGTTGTCCAGGTTCCGGTTCCGGGATCGGCCCGATCAATGAAATGATCGGTTCGCTGCCAGGCAAGAACGGAGTCACCTACACGATCACGGCACAGACCGCCGGATCACTGCCATCCACGTTTGATTTCCAGGCCGGCGCAAATCCGGATGCTTCGACCACATGCTTGCCGCCCAACTGCGTGGTGACGAGTTCGCTGCCCAGCCGCGATCAGCTGGTGCTTTCGCTGGACGCCAATACCGGTATCGTGCAACCTGACAGCACGGTCGAATACACCTTCAGTGTCGTCAACGGCGGCGGTCTGGACAGTTTCGGGTTCGGTGTCTACAGCGTACCACCCGCGGATTTCGTCGCGACATCGTGGACCTGTGCGGGCACTGGCGGAGCGGTGTGCATTCCAGCCGGCAGCGGCCCGCTGCAGGACACTGTTTCGTTCTTGCCGGCGGGCGCGTCGGTGACCTATACGGTTTCGGCCACCGTGGGATCGACCCTGCCGTCGACCATCGACTATCTGGTCGGTGTCACATTCGCGGGTCAGGGGCTGGCGCCGACGGGCCTGCTCAATTGCCTCCCCCTGAATTGCACGGTGACTTCGTCGCTGCCCGGCGGCACGGGTGCCCCCGCACGCATGAGCATCAGCAAGACCGCCAACCGGACCAACCTTTATGCCGGAGGTGGTGTGCGCTACACGATCAGTTTCGCGAACATCGGGGTGACTCCCGCCAGTTCGCTGCAATTGGTCGACGATATTCCCGCTGGATTGTCTTCGTTCTTCTGGACCTGCTCGGCAACCGGTGGTGCCATCTGTGGGGAAACTTCAGGCAACGGGCCGTTGAATCAGTTCATCCAGTTTCTTTCTCCAGGTTCGAGCATGACCTACACGGTCGACGCCGATGTTGCTGGCGATGCCCGTGGCGTCGTCACCAACCTGGCGCGATTGACCGGCGACAACATCGGCTGCGAACCGATCAGTTGCGACGCGACCAGTGCATTGTCGGTTGTTGTTCCGACGGCGCTGACTGTCACCAAGACGGTCAGTCCGACCTCGGGGACGCCAGTGACAATCAATCAGCCGATTGTCTGGACACTGTTGGCGAGGAACGACGGCGGGGCGACAACAGGCGCGCTGACAATCGCTGATACCTTGCCTGCAGGCATAAGGAATATTGTCATTGGCCTCGAAGCCGGAGTGACCTGCAACCCGATGCAGCCCGCCCCTGGGACCACCCTGATTTGCACGATTCCGGCCGGATTCCAGGGCGAACGCCATGTCACGATTTCGGCCAACGTCAATGCGACTGCCAGCACTAGCATCAGCAATACGGTCAGGGCATCCACGGTCAACAGTGAAGTCACCTGCATGGACTGCACAGTCAGCAATCCCGTTGCAGGTTCGTTTGATATCGCCTCGATGAATCCCCGCCCGTTTTCAGCCGGTGGCGTCAACGGAACCCTGATCGACATTGTCAATCTGTCGGAGACGCCGGTATCGGGAGCTTCGCTCGGGGTAACGCCAGCCGCTTCATTGCGGCTGCTTTCGCCATTTTCGGCGGCCTGCACGGCGACGGTCGGAGCGGATGGCAGCGTAAGCGTTGCATGCCCCGATCCGCCGAGCACTGAAGGTATCAACTGCGCAGGCAGCACCTGTACCCTCGGGGAACTCGCGCAGAACATGGCCACAACGGTTTTCGTTGCGCTGAATGAAAACACCACGGCGACAATCCAGGTCGGGACGGTGGGTGATTCCAATCCTTCCAACAATTCAATTGAGCTACCTGCGGGGGGAACGCCATGATCATTGCGCGCCGGAAGTCACGATCAAGCAATTCCCTTGGCCTCCTGCTGGCAGCGGTGCTGGTCCTGCCTGTTCCTGCCTGGGCGTTGCAGGAGCTGGTGGTAGTGCGCATCAATGGTCAGACAACGACCCATGTCGCGAAATCGGGCGCCGGCACTGCGGGCGTTGCGGCCTGCGTCGATCCATCGGTCGCTTTTGCGTTTACCGTCGAGCCGCACGATGGCGCGAGCAGCATCGAGTTGCAGCGCGGTGTCGATGTGTCCCGCGATATCGTGCTGGATGTGGTGCTGACCTGTTCGGCCTTGCAGGGATCGGCGCTGATCCCGTTTGACGCTGCCGGTGGAACAGCGTCGAATGGATCGGACTATTCATCGACGCCCGGCATGGCATTGCTGAGCTTGACCGTAAGCAGCAATGGTGGCGCGGCGGCCCCGGTTCCGGCTGTCGTGCATATCGACCTGCTCGACAACGGCCAGAACGCCAGCCAGACGCGAACCCTGAACATCGTTCGTACCGAGGGCTCCTTCCAGGGAACCCCGGTTCAGGGCAATCCAATTGTCGGCACGATTCCCGGCAGTGCGACGCCGATCGTTGCGGTCACGATCCGCGGCCAGGCCACGATCAACGATGGCTCGGGTGTGATCCCGGGCCTTGATCCGGCTGCCAGTGGCGTGAGCATGGCCGCAACGCATTTTTGCGGGGCGCAAGGTGGTGGAGCAGGCAGTCCGGGTTGCGCGGCGACGCAGAACGCGGCCATTCTTCTCGCCGATCCCGACACTCCGGCGGCGGTTCGCGAGAACGCCAGCGTGGTGCTCGAAAACAATCTGCTCGCGATATCCCCGGACGAGACGACCGCGATTGCCTTCGTGGCTCCAATCCTCGCTACCGGGCAATTCGACAATCTTGCCGGTCGCGTGGCCGCGCTGCGGGCTGCCGATCTCGGTGGAACAGTCAGCGCCGGCGGCCTGACCTTGGTCCACAATGGATTGCCGTTCTCGCTGGCCAGCCTGGGCTCATCGCTGGCTGTCGATGATGACCAGTCCACGCGTAATGAAGAGAAGCGCACCCTGCTCGGCGGGACGCGCCTCGGCTTGTGGATCAATGGCACGATCGGGGGCGGCAAAACCGATCGTCGCAATGGCAACTCGGGATTCAAGTCCGACAACTGGAACCTGACCAGCGGACTGGACTACCGCTTCAGCGACCAGTTCTTCGCCGGAGCAGCCCTGGGATATTCCAGGCTCAGTGCGGACTATGCGCTCGATCAGGGATCCCTTGATGCAGACGCGAAATCCCTGCATGTCTATTCGGGCTATGCGCTGACAAACGGCTTCAGCCTCGATGGATCAGTGAGTTACATGCGCAGCGATTACACGCAGAAGCGGGTGATCGAGCTGTATGCGCTGAATCCCGGCGGCAACGGCTACGCCTCGCTCGGTCGTGACATTGCGCTGGGCAAGCCCGGCGTGACCCAGACCGCCGCGAACGTGGGCCTGGCCTATACCATCATGCGGGGCACCTGGACCTTTGCGCCGCAGGCGCAGCTTTCGGTCATGCACAACGCCTACGACGCTTTCCGGGAGAGCGGCCCGTCCGAGTTCAATCTGAGCTACGCCCAGCGCAGTGGCAACAGCACATCGCTCTCGCTTGGCGGCTATGTTGATCGCACGTTTGCGACATCGGTTGGCGCATTCCGACCCTATCTTCGCGCCTACTACTTTGCCGACAAGGGCTCATCGAGTGACCTGCTGACTCGCTTTGTGCTCAATGATGCTGATGGCAGCCAGACCGGGATTGCATTGCCAATGCAGGAGCCCGACCGCCGTTATGGCACCGCCGAATTAGGGCTCGGATTCAGTCGGCCGATTGGAACGCGCACAGTCGATTTCAGTGCCGGATTCATGAAGACCTTCAGTTTCCAGAATCTCGACCGCTGGGCGCTGCGATTCGACATGCGGGTACCGCTTTGAACCCGGTCCTGACAAGGTTGCATGCATGAGCAATGAAAAGCCGGAAAACTCGACCGCCGCGCCAGCGTCGAAAGTATCGGACTCCGGATCTGCCGCCGAAAAGGCTGTGGCTTCGGCCGATCAGCCGACCCGGCTGATGCCCGATCGCGGTTCGCGCCAGGGTGCCACCGGCGATGCGGCCGAACAGACTACGCGTATCCTCGATCGCACCGACACACCGACGGTGGTCATCCAGCGCGAGTCAGCACCTGATGATGCGTCGGAAGCAACCCGCGTGCTGACACGGACACCGACAGATCAGCCAAAGGGTGCCTCCGGAGGAGCCGCGCAAACCGACTTGTCGGTTCCCCAGGCACACGCGCCGGCGGCGCCGTTGGCGACATCGGTTTCCGTCCCGGCCGGGCCGATCATCCAGGTTCAAGCGCCGCGAACCGGGGCTTCGGCATCGCCTTCCGCGGCCGGGACTGCCGGAAGTGCTGCCGATCGTGACGCACTGCCCAAGACCGGCGACTACATCAAGGATCGCTTTGAGCTGATCGAGGAGCTTGGTCGTGGCGGCATGGGAGCGGTATTCCGTGCCCGGGATCTGCGCAAGACCGAAGCGCTCGATCCGGATCCATTCGTGGCGATCAAGTTCATTTCGGGCAACCTGCTCGGTTTTGATCGCGCGTTTGTTGCCCTGCAGCGTGAGGCAAAAAACGCGCAGGCGCTGAATCATCCGAATATCGTCAAGGTTTTCGATTTCGACCGTGATGGCGACCTGGTCTATCTGACCATGGAAGTGGTCGAGGGCGTGGCCCTGCATGCGCGCATGCGTGCGTCCAACATGAACCCGCTCACCCGCGCCGAACGCGATCACTTGACCCACGGCATGCTCGCCGGCATGAGCTATGCGCATTTGCGTGAACTGTCGCATGCCGACCTGAAGCCTTCGAACATGATGATCGACGGCAATGGCGATCTGAAGATCCTTGATTTCGGTATTGCCAGGCGCCGCGAATACGACACGGTGTTCGATGCGGACGACCTGTTCGCGTTGACCATCGATTACGCCAGCCCGGAAATGCTCACTCGACAGCGTCCGACACCTGCGGACGACGTCTACGCGCTCGGGTGCATCATCTATGCGATGCATGCGGGAGCCCATCCTTTCAATCACGTGCGTGCGGATCTGGCCTGCAGCGAGAAGATGCGACCGGAACGCCCGAAGTCCCTGAGTCGGGTGCAATGGCAGGCGCTGCGCAAGTCGCTCGCGTTCACGCGTGAGCAGCGATTTGCAGATGCGGCACAGTTTCAGCGCGCTTTCGAGGCACCGGACTGGCGCAGGATCGGCAGTATCGCGGCCGCCGTCCTCGGAATTGTCCTGCTGGTCGGCTGGCTGGTGGCCGATCCGATCCAGAGCTGGATCAATGTTTCCCGTCTCGATGCGGAACAGAAAGTCGTACTGGAGCGCAGCCTGCAGGACGGCTCGGAATATGTTGATGGTGGCTACGCCGAAGATGCCATTTACGCCTACGTCGATGCGCTGCGGCTTGATGCCAGCAACGGCGCCGCGCGCAGTGGAGTGAAGCGTGCCGTGGCCATGCTCAAGGATCGTCTGCAACCGGCGCAGTACCGAGGCTACCTGCTTGCCCGGCAGCAGGAGGAAAACAATCCGGCCTGGCTGAAGGCATTTTTTGCCGATGAATTGTCGAGCCTGCCGGCCCAATGATGATGGTCGTGGCAGGCATCGCGGGCAGAATCGCATTGACGTGAACCCTCAGCGACATTACCATTCCGCGCCTTTCCGGTAGTCGTTGCCGAATCGGGCTTGCCCGAGGAATCGCAGTCGGCGGGGTATAGCGCAGTCTGGTAGCGCGCCTGCTTTGGGAGCAGGATGTCGGGGGATAGAGCATCGGCCTTCTAAGCCGACGGTTGCAGGTTCGAGTCCTGTCGGGCGTGCCACAGTTGAAAGTCGGCAAGTGGATCGCCACCTGTCGGAGGCCAAGGCTTCGTGCGATGCAACCGCGAACCGGTTGAGAGTGTATTGCTTCAATGGTGGGCGTAGCTCAGTTGGTTAGAGTCCCGGATTGTGATTCCGGATGTCGGGGGTTCGAGTCCCCTCGCTCACCCCAATTCAAGTGATCCGGCGGTGTTGAATCGGATCGTGTTTTGCTAGACTTGTCTGTCTGTTCGGGTCGTTAGCTCAGTTGGTAGAGCAGTTGACTCTTAATCAATAGGTCGAAGGTTCGAATCCTTCACGACCCACCAAACAGACTCCGGCCGCAAGCTTGCGACCGACCACAAGTCCGGCTCCGGCGAACCAGCCGGTGCCTGCCTCCGGGTTCCAGACGTTGCGAATGTGGCGGAATTGGTAGACGCGCTGGATTTAGGTTCCAGTGGGGCAACCCGTGAGAGTTCGAGTCTCTCCTTTCGCACCAAATCGAAAAGGCCCGATGCCGTTTCTTCAGCGGCAACGAGGGAAAGCGAACCTGCTTTTGCCTTTCGAGCCGATGTGAAAGGCCCGATGCCGTTTCTTCAGCGGCAACGAGGGAAAGCGAACCTGCTTTTGCCTTTCGAGCCGATGTGAAAGGCCCGATGCGGTTTCTTGCGCGGAAGGGGCGAAAAGCGGAGCCGTTCTTGCCTTTTGATCCGGTTTGAATAGCGCAATTCTCGTCCTTTGGCGGCAATGGGGGAGCGCGCACCCACGATTGCCCGTTCAGGCAATCAGCGAACGAGACGCTTGGCTCCCGGCGGAATCACGGCAGCATCCATATTCTGTCAATGGCGGGCCATCCCGATGAGCAAGCAGACCGCCGGGCAAAGCCGATGACGCTGGAATTGGCTCCGATCGCATGCAAACCCCTGCGAATCCCCGCAACAATGCTTTATCATTGTCGGCTAACCATGCCCGGCTCAAGGCCGGGATCTGTCGTTTCAAGGAGCATCCATGCAAGTTTCGGTTGAGAACGTCGGCAATCTCGGACGCAAGCTGACTGTGCGCATTCCCGCCGCACGCCTCGAGGATACGGTTCGCAATCGCGTCCAGGAAATGGGCCGCAGTGCCCGGCTGAAGGGTTTCCGCCCCGGCAAGGTGCCGACCAAGGTCATCGAGCAGCGTTTCGGCGCGCAGATCCGAGGCGAGGCGCTTTCGGAGTTGATCGGGTCATCGTTCCAGGAAGCGATCAACACGCAGAAGCTGCGTCCAGCGATGCAGCCGTCGATCTCGACCAGTGGCCAGCCCAACAACGGCGAAATCGAGTACACGGCCACGTTTGAAGTCATGCCGGAGATCGGCAAACTCGATGTCAGCGGACTGGAAATCATCAAGCAGACTTCGAGTGTCGAAGACGCCGACATCGATGCGATGATCGAGACCTTGCGCATGCAGCGGCGGAGCTGGAACCCGGTCGATCGCAAGGCGCAGGCCGGCGACATGGTGCTGTTCGAGTTCTCCGCGCAGGCGGCGGATTTCCGCTACCCGGAGACAGGTACTGATCGCGTGGGCACGATTGTCGGTTCAGACGCCCTGTTCAAAGGGCTGGAGGATCAGCTCGTCGGTCATGTCGTCGATGACGAATTCGAAAAGAACCTCGATTTCCCGGGCGATTTCCGCATCGACGGGCTTGCCGGCAAGGCGGCGCTGGCGAATTTCAAGATTGTGCGCGTGCAGGAACCCCGCCTGCCCGAGCTCGATGAGGCTTTCCTTGCCACGTTCGGCGTGATCGAAGGCGGCCTGGCCCGCTTTCGCGACGACGTACGCGACAACCTCGAGCGCGAACTCTCGGCCGCATTGACCTCGCGCCTGAAGGCATCGGCGGTCGAGAAGCTGATCGACGCGCATGCCGACCTCGAGCTCCCGCATGGCCTCGTCGAAAGCGAGGCACGCGAACTCGCCCGTCAATCGGCCGGCGACAAGAAAGCGGCTGTTGCGCACGAACCGTTCCTGCCTTCGGCGCGTCGTCGCGTGGCCGGCGGCATGTTGCTCGCCGAGATCGCCAGGCAGAACCAGATCCGCGTCGACATGCGTCGCGTGTCCGAAGCGCTCAGCGCGATTGCATCAACCTATGAAGAGCCTGAGCAGGTCGTTGAACTCTACTCGAAGGATCCCCAATTGATGAGTGGTCTGCAGAGTCGCGTGCTTGAGGATCAAGTGGTTGACTGGATTGCAGAGAATGCCAAGGTCAGCGAGAAGAAGCTGAGCTTCAGTGAAATCATGCGTCCCGGTACCTGAGCACGGGCCCCAACGGAGATCCAGGATGTCCAGTCATACACCAAGTCAGGGTCTCAACCTCGTGCCGATGGTCGTCGAGCAGACGTCACGTGGCGAGCGCGCCTACGACATTTATTCGCGACTGCTCAAGGAGCGCGTGATCTTTCTGGTCGGCCCGATCGACGACTACGTGGCCAACGTGGTGGTTGCCCAGTTGCTGTTCCTGGAATCGGAGAATCCGGACAAGGACATCAATCTCTACATCAACAGCCCGGGTGGTGTGGTTACCGCTGGATTGGCGATCTACGACACGATGCGCTTTCTCAAGCCCGACGTGAGCACCATGGTCATCGGCCAGGCCGCCAGCATGGGCTCGTTCCTGCTCGCCGCGGGTACCAAGGGCAAGCGCTACGCCTTGCCCAATTCGCGGGTGATGATCCACCAGCCATCAGGTGGAGCACAGGGGCAGGCCACCGATATCGAGATCCAGGCCAAGGAAATCCTCTATCTGCGCCGGCGGCTCAATGAGGAACTGGCGCAGAACACCGGGCAACCGATTGATCGTATCGAGCGCGATGTCGAGCGCGACCTGTTTTTCAATGCTCAGGATGCGAAGACCTACGGTCTGATCGATGCGGTTCTCGAGCGGCGGCCGAGCGAGACTGTTCATTCGGCTTGAGAGTCCATCCGCAGGTGAGCAGGCGCAAGGATTTCGGTTCAGCCGACATGGCCGGACATCGCGGAATGCTGTGCTATGCTCGCCCGGCATCAAGTAAGGCAACCCGAGGCGTGGCATGACTGAAGAGCGACAAAGCCGATCGGGCGACGGCGGAAAGATCCTCTATTGCTCTTTCTGCGGCAAAAGCCAGCACGAGGTTCGCAAGCTCATTGCGGGCCCCTCCGTATTCATCTGCGATGAATGCGTGGAGCTTTGCAATGACATCATTCGCGAAGAGCTTGAGGAAAAAGCGGCTTCGGCGCGCAGCCACCTGCCCAAGCCGAAAGAGATCCTCGACGTTCTCGATCAGTATGTGATCGGCCAGTCACGGGCAAAGAAGGTGCTTGCGGTTGCCGTTTATAACCACTACAAGCGCCTTGAGTCGCGCAGCCGCAACGACGATGTCGAGCTGGCGAAATCGAACATCCTGTTGGTCGGGCCGACCGGTTCGGGCAAGACCTTGCTTGCGGAAACACTGGCGCGCCTGCTCAATGTGCCGTTCACAATCGCTGATGCGACGACTCTGACCGAGGCCGGTTACGTCGGTGAGGATGTCGAAAACATCATCCAGAAGCTCCTGCAAAAGTGTGATTACGACGTCGAAAAGGCGCAGAGCGGCATTGTCTATATCGACGAGATCGACAAGATCTCGCGCAAGAGCGAAAACCCGTCGATCACGCGTGATGTCTCGGGTGAAGGGGTACAGCAGGCCTTGCTCAAGTTGATCGAAGGCACGGTTGCGTCAGTGCCGCCGCAGGGCGGCCGCAAGCATCCGCAGCAGGAATTTCTCCAGGTCGACACCAAGAACGTGTTGTTCATTGTTGGCGGGGCATTTTCTGGCCTGGAGAAGATCATCCAGCAGCGATCGGAGAGCACCGGGATTGGTTTCAGCGCCGAAATTCGTTCCACGGCGAACAAGGCCGACACCGGCAAGCTGCTTGGCCAGGTGCAGCCCGGCGACCTGATCAAGTTTGGCCTGATTCCCGAGTTCGTCGGTCGCCTGCCTGTTGTCGCCACGCTCGAGGAGCTCGACGAGGCGGCGTTGGTGAAGATCCTTAGTGAGCCAAAGAACGCGATCATCAAGCAGTTCAAGCGCTTGTTCGACATGGAAGGTGTCGAACTCGAATTCCGCCCGGACGCACTCGTTGCCGTGGCCCGGAAAGCGCTCGAACGCAAGACGGGCGCCAGGGGCCTGCGCACGATTCTCGAGCAGATCCTGCTCGATACGATGTTCGACCTGCCGTCGCTGGAGCATGTCAGCAAGGTCGTCGTCGACGAGGCCGTGATCAATGGCCAGGCCGAACCCTACCTGATCTACCAGGGCAACATGCAGGCGCGTGCCGCAGTCGCGGATTGACATGGCCTGCCGCTTGCGGCGTCATTCCCTTGCATTGCGGCTCATTGCCCGCACTTGACCCAACGGCAGCGTGCATTCACGCTGCCGTTTGACTTTACCGTTGCCGAGTGAGCCAGGATTCAAAGTGATGGAAAAATCCAGCATGACCAACACGGAAGATCGCAATGGCGTGATCGAAATGCCGATCCTGCCGCTGCGCGATGTTGTGGTTTATCCGCATATGGTCATTCCGTTGTTCGTTGGTCGCGAAAAGTCGGTCAGTGCGCTCGATATTGCGATGGAGGCAGACAAGCAGATCCTGCTGGTCGCCCAGCGCAGCCCTGATGTGGACGAGCCGGAAGCGGGCGATCTCTACACCATCGGCACGGTTGCCTCGATCCTGCAATTGCTCAAGTTGCCGGACGGCACGATCAAGGTTCTCGTCGAAGGCACCTCGCGCGCCGAGATCGTCGGCTACTCCCAGCGCAATGGCTTGCTGACCGGGCGTGCGCGGCCGCTGGATCCGGTCTATACGCGCAATGAGCGCGAAGTCGAGGTCATTGCCCGTTCGCTGATATCCCTGTTCGAGCAGCTAGTGAAGCTGTCGAGAAAGATTCCACCAGAGTTGCTGACCACGCTGGCCGGACTTGAGGATCCTTCGCGGCTTGCCGACACGATCGCCGCACACCTGTCGGTTCGCCTGCAGGACAAGCAGAAGATCCTGGAGACGCCAGACGTTGCCGATCGCCTCGAACAATTGCTCGGTCTTGTCGATGGCGAGATTGATGTGCAACAGATCGAGAAACGCATTCGCGGTCGGGTCAAGACGCAGATGGAGAAAAGCCAGCGCGAGTATTACCTCAACGAGCAGATGAAGGCGATCCAGAAGGAGCTGGGCGATTCGGAAGACGCGCCCAGTGAACTGGAGGAGCTTTCGCGCAAGATCGAAGCAGCCGGCATGCCCAAGACCACGCTGGCCAAGGCGCGCGCCGAGCTTGGCAAGCTCAAGCAGATGTCACCGATGTCGGCCGAAGCGACCGTTGTGCGCAATTACATCGAATGGATGGTGGGTGCCCCGTGGAAGAAGCGCACCAAGGTTCGCAAAAATTTGCACATGGCCCAGGAAGTGCTCGATGCCGATCATTTCGGCCTGGAGAAGGTCAAGGACCGTATCCTCGAGTACCTGGCCGTGCAGCAGCGCGTGCGCACGATGAAGGGGCCGATCCTGTGTCTGGTCGGGCCGCCGGGTGTGGGCAAGACTTCACTGGGTCAGTCGATTGCCAAGGCGACCAACCGGAAATTCGTGCGCATGTCGCTCGGCGGCGTCCGAGATGAAGCCGAGATCCGCGGCCACCGGCGCACCTACATCGGTTCGATGCCGGGGCGCATCATCCAGAACATGTCGAAGGCCGGCACGCGCAACCCGTTGTTCGTGCTCGATGAAATCGACAAGATGTCGATGGATTTCCGCGGCGATCCGGCATCCGCCCTGCTCGAAGTGCTCGATCCCGAGCAGAACAATGCGTTCAGCGACCACTACCTTGAGGTCGATTTCGATCTCAGCGAAGTGATGTGGATCGCGACGGCGAATTCGCTGAACATTCCGGGCCCGCTGCTCGATCGCATGGAGGTTATCCGGATACCGGGCTACACCGAGGATGAAAAGGTCAATATCGCGGTACGTTACCTGCTGCCCAAGCAGCTCAAGGCGAATGGCCTGAAGGCTGCGGAGCTGAGTGTGGACGAGAGCGCGATACGCGACATCATTCGCTATTACACGCGTGAGTCAGGGGTGCGCAACCTCGAGCGCGAGATTTCCAAGATCTGCCGCAAGGTGGTCAAGGAGCTGAGTCTCGCCGCGCCGGAGAAGACAGTCAGTAGCAAGGCGACTGCAAAACCCGGCAGTCCGAAGAAAACAGTGGCGAGAAAGCGCAGCAGCATGAAGGTGAATGCACGCAATCTCGAAAATTATCTCGGTGTGCAGAAGTTCAATTTCGGCCGTGCCGAGTTGCAGAACGAAGTTGGCCTGGTGACCGGGCTTGCCTGGACCGAAGTGGGCGGCGACCTGCTCAGTATCGAAGCGACCACGGTTCCCGGAAAAGGCAAGCTTCAGCATACCGGGCAACTGGGTGATGTCATGCAGGAGTCGATCCAGGCGGCGCTGAGCGTTGTACGGGCGCGTGTCGACCTGCTTGGCATTGATCCGGAGTTCCATCAAAAGCTCGATGTACATATTCATGTGCCGGAAGGGGCTACGCCAAAAGACGGGCCCAGTGCCGGAATTGCGATGTGCACTGCCCTGGTATCGGCGTTGACCAAGATTCCGATTCGTTCCGATGTTGCGATGACCGGTGAAATCACCCTTCGTGGCCGTGTGCTGCCGATTGGCGGGCTCAAGGAAAAGCTGCTTGCGGCGCATCGTGGCGGCGTTGGAACGGTCATCATTCCGGAAGAAAACCGCAAGGATCTTGCGGACATACCGGCAAACGTTACCGAGTCACTTCATATCCGCCCGGTCAAATGGATTGATGAAGTCCTCGACATTGCGCTGGAACATCCATTGACTCCGATCAAGCGATCCGAGCCACCACAATCAGCGGTGGTAGGCGGCAAACGCAAGCCGCGCGACCCCCAGTCGCCGGCCAGGCCGCACTGAAGTTCGCCGCCGTTGCCTGCAATCCTGATTCGGGTTTTCATTGCAGGTATTGACCTGCGCATCGAATTTTGGTTCCTGCGCGATACTCCAGGAATTCGCTGAAAGTCGCATGAAACCTAGTGTTGCGCGGTCTATGGGGCGCTGGTATAAAGGTCGCGCCACGATTCGACGATGCTTCAGGCATCGTCAAATCGCGGGGGAACAAACTCGCGCTGGAGGTTAGCCCGCCTCGCTCGTACTGCGCGACTAGTTCAAACCAATCAAATCCGGGTTGCTGCTCGAAAGGGAGTTGATAATGAATAAAGGTGAATTTGTTGGTGCCGTCGCTGATGCTGCCGAAATGACGAAGGCGGATGCGGAGCGTGCAGTGGAAGCCGTGTTCAAGGTGGTCAAGAAAGCATTGAAGTCGGGTGACAGCATTTCGCTGGTCGGCTTTGGCACGTTCAGTGTGCGCAAGCGTGCTGCGCGTACCGGTCGCAACCCGCGTACCGGCGACACGATCAAGATCAAGGCGTCCAAGGTTCCGGCATTCAAGGCCGGCAAGGGCCTCAAGGACGCGATCAACTGACGCGTTTGGGGTGCTTAGCTCAGCGGTAGAGCGTCTCCCTTACACGGAGAGGGTCGGGGGTTCGAAACCCTCAGCACCCACCACCCCGCGCCAGAGTCGGATTGTCGGTTACAATGCCGACCTGTCACGCCGGGGGTAGCGGTCGGGAATCGCTCCAAGTCGCTATCTCCCAAGCAGGGCGCCCGAGTGGCGCCCTTGCTTTTTTCACGCGCGAGTCCGTTCAGGTTGACGTGTTTCACAACCGACGCCCAGACCTGCTCGTCGCTGGCTGAATAATTCTATCGAGGCGGTTGCATGCTCCAGGAACTACGCGAAAAATCGTCCGGTCTAGTCGCCAAGATCATCCTAGGCTTGATCGTGATTGCCTTCTCCTTCTTCGGCATCGAGTCGTACTTCATTGCGCGAACTGACAACTTCGTTGCCAAGATTGGCGACAGGGAGATCAGCCAGCAGGATTTTCGCTCGCGATTCGATGAATTCCGCCAGCAGCAGTTGCAGGCGGCCAATGGAGCGATCGACGCCCGTTTCTTCGAGCAGCCGGCGATCAAGCGCCGCATCCTCGATCAGCTGATCGACGAACAAGTGCTGCTCGTGGCCAACGAAAAGCTCGGTATCGCGATTCCGGCACAGCGACTGCGGGACGAGATCTCGAAAATCCCGGCATTCCAGCGTGACGGGAGTTTCGACCCTGCGCTTTACCGCGCCAGATTGTCTTCTCAGAGCTTGACGCCGAAAGCGTTCGATGAGCGTGTTGCCAAGGAGTTGGCAACCCGGGAACTTCCGGCCGGAGTTGCCGCGAGTGCATTTGTGACCGATGAAGAGGTCAACGACTATCTGCGACTGCGCGGGCAGTTGCGTGACTTCCGCCTTGTCACCCTGGATACGCCGAAGTTGGCCGATGACAAGGTCTCCGATGATGAGATTGCCTCCTACTACAAGGAGCATCAGTCCGAATTCATGAATCCGGAACAGGTGGCGATCGATTATCTTGAAGTTGATGCAGCCAAGCTCGACGTCAATCTGACGCCGGACGAGAGCACGCTCAAGGATCGCTATGAGAAGGAGAAGACTCGATTCGTCACCTCGGAACAGCGGCTTGCCTCGCATATCCTTATCAAGGTTGCGGCCAACGCAGATCCGGCGGAGCAGAAGGCGGCACTTGAAAAGGCGCAAAAGATCGCGGAAGAGGTGCGTGGAGGCAAGGACTTCGCCGAGCTGGCCAAGTCTTCGTCCGACGACCTCGGTTCGCGCGCGCTCGGCGGCGATCTCGGCTGGCTCGACAAGGGCATGACCGATCCAGCCTTTGAAGCTGCGCTGTATGCGCTCGACAAGGGCAAGATCTCCGATCCGGTGCTTTCGCCCGAGGGCTACCATGTGATCGAGGTTCGCGATATCCGCCATGGCAAGACGCGAACCTTCGAAGAAGTTCGTGGCGAGCTGGCCAAGGATTTCAGTGAATCGGAACGTGAGCGCGTCTTCAACGAAAAATCCGGACGCATGATCGACCTGACCTACGAGGATTCGACTTCGCTTGAGCCGGCGGCAAAGGAACTCGGTCTGACCGTGCAGAAAACGGGCCTGTTTTCGCGTGCGGGAGGGACGGGCATCGCGGCGAATCCGAGTGTCGTTCAGGCCGCGTTCTCCGATCAGGTTCTGGTGCAAGGCAACAACTCCGACAAGATTGAGCTCGGCCCAAATCACCTTGCGATCATCCGGGTTGCCGAACACAAGCCTGCAACGCCCAGGCCGATCGAGGAGGTGCGTGCCGACATCCGGCACAGCATCATCGAGACGCGACTCAGCAAGCAAGCCAGGGCGCGTGCAGACGAACTGTTCGCGCGATTGGAAAAAGGTGATTCGATCGATTCGCTTGCTGCGGAACTCAAGCTCACGGTCAGCGAGGAACGTGGCATCGGACGCAATGCCGTCAAACTTGATGCGGCCCTGGTCAAGGCGGCTTTCGATCTTCCGCGGATGGAGACTGCCGGCAAGCCGTCGGTTCAAGTCGTCGGACTGGCGAACAACGAGTACGTATTGATCAAGCTCGACAATGTGGCGGATGCCGATCCCACGGCGGTCGATCAGCCAACGCGAGAATCGGCGCGCACGGCTTTGCAGCAATCCTTGTCGAATGCCATTGCACGCGATTTCATAGCCGCGTTGCGAGCGGGTCTGGATATCACGGTGGCCGAAGATCGCATGTGAACGATACGTGTGTGAGGGAAACGAAAAGGGCCGCAATGCGGCCCTTTTCGTTTCTTTCCGGAAGGAATCAGATTCCTGGCATGTCGACGATTCCGCAGCCTCGATCGACAGAGGCAATTGTGCCGGTGATGCCCCATGCGATCGCGTGTGTGCTGGCAATCGCGACCAGCAACGTGCGTGAATCCGATGTTTCCCCGGCAAGGTTGTCGCGGCCGCCACGTCGGCCGTGACAGGCGGCACAAAGGCGCCGCTTCATTCGCCGGTTGCTCGGTTTGATGGTTCCTGGAGGTGCAGGGTGCTGCCAGGCCGCAGGATTGAATGTGCGTTCAATCCATTCCAGCGCAGCAGATCCTGGAGACGGATCCGGTAGCGAAGGGCAATCGCGGAGAGAGTGTCGCCTGGTTTGATGGCGTGGATCTGGCGATCCGGCGGCAGGTCGGATGCCGGCTCAGCTCCCGGCAACAGCACGGATTGCCCGCCCTGCAGACGGCTGTCTTGGTCAAGGCGATTCACCACAGCGAGAACATGCGGCGTGACGCCTGGCAGGGAAGCGAGATCGGCGAGTGCCGTGGCAACGTCGATACGCTGTGTGTGCCAGGCACCGAGCATGTCGGCGGGAAAATCCTTGAGCGCCAGGTTGAGCCGATCGGCCGATCGGGCCGGCAGCAGCAAATGGGTGGCGGGGCCATGCGGGCGACTCTGGCCCGACCAGGCGGCATTGAACCGAATGACGTCGTCCAGGTCGAGATCAGCGAGGGCGGCCGCCAGCCTGAGATCAATTGCGGTCGGCGGGATCACCCGCACCAGCCGATCGTCCTCAGCTTGCGGCGGCAACTGGATGCCAAATCTTTCCGGTTCCAAGACGATGCAGGACAGGGCCAGCAATCGAATTAGGTGCTGATGAGTCGTAGTCGCAAGTTTCAGTCTCGCCAGGCGCTTGGCGTCCAGACTCGTCGCGTGTATGTCGCCCAAGGCGCGCTTGACGCGATACTCGCCGGCATTGAAGGCCATGCTGGCCAGCCGCCAATCGGAAAACTCGCGATCGTAGCGTTCGATCAGATCCAGGGCGACTGTGGTCGAGGCCTGGATATCGAGGCGCTGGTCGTAATCACGACTGATCTGGAGTCCTCGATCGATCGCTGTGCGGCTCATCAATTGCCAGATCCCGGCGGGGCCCTTGGCCTTTGCCGGCAGTGTCCGATAGCCGCTCTCGACGTATGGCAACAAGGCGAATTCACCGGGCAGATCGCGGCGCTCGATCTCCTCCAGAACCAGCAGCAATGACGGCATCGCCGCCTGCCAGGACGCGCTGAATCGTTGCGCGGAACGCGTGTAGCGATGGGCTTCGTGCAGCACGGTGTCGCTGTATGCGCATCCGCTCATGGCAAACCGCGTGCGCAGGCGATCCCACGCGGAATGGGCGGCGATCTCGGCTGACTGTTCCGGCAATCGCTGTTGATCGAGGTGTTCAGGCCGGGTGGTCGGCACAATCTCGGGCGCGCTTTCCACGGCGGCGGTTTCAGGGCGGGGACGCTGACTCGTGCATGCGCTGATCGCCAGAACCAGGGCGATGCCGACAACGCGTCGACTGATCCGGAGTCCGGCGTAATTCATCCGCGGAACGCGTCCTTCCTGAGCCTCAGCGCGGCAAACCGCGACCCGCGATCCACCGGATCGGCGATGTCGTCATCGAGCGCACGGATGATGGTGGGCTCATCGATACGCAGAAACGGGTTGCAGGCGAGTTCGTCCGCCATCCGCGAGGGCAGACTGGGCAAGCCGGCATCGCGCATCTGACGTACCGATTCGCAACGCGCGCGCAAGGCTTTGTTTTGCGGATCCAGCGTTATCGCAAACGCGCAGTTCGCCAGCGTGTATTCGTGGCCGCAACACACCTTGGTATGCGCGGGAAGCGCAGCGAGTTGATCCAGCGAGGCGAGCATCTGCTGCGCGGTTCCCTCGAACAGTCGTCCGCAGCCGACACTGAAAAGCGTGTCACCACAAAACAGCAGACCATGGCCGTGGAATGCGACGTGGCTGAGCGTGTGCCCTGGAACCGCGATCACCTCGAACGAGCATTGCGGTGCATCGAGATCAATGCGATCGCCATCGGCGACACGATGGGTTGCCAGTTCGATCCGCGGGTCGTTGGCGGCATGAACACTTGCCGACGTGAGTTCGCTCAAGCGGGCCACCCCGCCAATGTGATCGGGATGGTGATGAGTGAGCAGGATTGCGCGCAATTGCAGATGCTGACGTTGCAACTCGTCGAGAACCGGCGTGGCATGGCCAGGATCGACCACGAGCGCATTGCCGAGGTCATCATGCAGCATCCAGATGTAGTTGTCGGCAAGCGCCGGCAGCGGCTTGAGGTGTAGGGACTTCATGGTGTCGACTATAGCGGCTTGCGCGGCAGGATCGCGTGGCTCGGGTGGGCGAGTGGGGTAGACTTCGGCCCTCGCTGTTGAACCCGTGGAGCCCGCTCCGTGCAAGCGCCAACTGGCGACGTCTTTCATCTCGCTGAAATCGAGAATCTGCTGGCGTTCGAACTGGCCTGGGTGAATTGCGCCCCGCTCGTGGCTCCGGCCGGGCCGGCGATTTCACTTTCTCCGACACCGGAGCATCGAAAGCCGGTGTTTGCCGGTCATCATTCGATCACCCGGCTGCACCTTGCCAGCCACGGGTTGGCCGGTGACATGGATTGCCCGATTCACGCATTGCCACTGGAAACCGACAGTGTGCAGTTGATCGTTGTTCGCCATCTTTTCGATGCCCTCGGCCCACACGCCGAGCTGGAATCGGAGTTGATGCGCGTGCTCGCACCGGGCGGAGCGCTGTTCCTGTTCGGCTTCAATCCAGCCAGTACCTGGCGACTGTGGTGGTTGCGCCAATCGGCGCAAGGCATACGCATGCCACGCTGGAATTCGCTCGCGCGAACACGCCAGCGTCTCGCATCGATTGATCACATGCAAAGCCAGCATGCTTTTCTGGGTGGCAGTTGGCCCTCCACGTCGACGTCGGATTTGCGCGCCGACGGCATGCGCTGGCATGGGGCATGGTCGCTGATCGCACGCAAGCAAAGGATTTACGCACGCCCGGCCGATGCCCACGTGCGCCGCAAGCGTGTCGTGCTCGCGCCTGGTCTGGCGCGGCTGTCGAGCCGACGGGTCGGCTTGTGAGTGCGGTCGAGTTGTTCACCGATGGTGCCTGCCTCGGCAATCCCGGCCCCGGAGGCTGGGCGGTCTTGCTGCGTCACGGTACCCATGAGCGCGAGCTCAGCGGTGGCGAAATCGATACCACGAACAACCGCATGGAACTGCTCGCCGCGATCAGCGGGCTGGAAGCCTTGCGCAAACCATGCACGGTTGCGCTGACCACCGATTCGCAATATGTAATGAAGGGCGTGCAGGAGTGGATGCCACGCTGGATAGCCAGGGGCTGGCGAACGGCAGGTGGAGACCCGGTCAAGAATCGTGATCTGTGGGAACGCCTGAACGCCGCCCTGGTCGGCCATCAAACCCGCTGGCATTGGGTGCGTGGTCACGACGGACACGCGGAAAACGAGCGGGTTGACAAGCTCGCCCGGTCGGCGGCGGAAGCTGTTCGGGATGCGGCATTGGAGGCAAGGTGAGGCAAGTCGTACTGGATACGGAAACGACCGGACTCGAGGTCAAGAAAGGCCATCGGATCATCGAGATCGGTTGCGTTGAACTGCTCGAGCGGCGGCCGAGCGGTCGCACCTGGCACACCTATCTCAACCCGGATCGGGTGATCGATGAAGGCGCGCGCGCCGTTCATGGCATCGAAGACGGTTTTCTTCTCGACAAGCCGCGCTTTCGCGATGTCATCAATGAATTTCTCGGTTTTGTTTCGGGCGCGGAAATCATTGCGCACAACGCGAGCTTTGATATCGGCTTCCTCGATGCCGAAATGCGGCTTGTCGATCCGTTGATCGGCACCCTTGGCAACCACGCGCGGATCCTCGACACCCTGCAATTGGCCCGCGAGAAGTTTCCGGGCCAGCAGAACAGCCTGAACGCGCTGTGCCGCCGACTTGGCATCGACAACCAGCATCGCGAACTGCATGGTGCCCTGGTCGACGCGCATCTGCTCGCTGACGTGTACCTGGCCATGACGGCCGGGCAGGGTGACCTCGGCCTTGTCCTGGAAGCCATCGAACAAACCCGGAGTGCCAGTGTCGGCACGCCGATTGAAGCAGCTGGCCTGCGCGTCTTGCGCGCCAGTCAGGATGAGCTTGCCGCGCACCAACGGCGTCTTCAAACACTTGATGCGGCAAGTCAGGGCAAGTGCATCTGGACGCGGGCCTTGGTCGATACGCGCTGAGCGGTATCGATCAGGATGGTTGGCTGCAACGCCATTGTCTGATTGCGGTTGCCGCTCGCCGGTACAATCCGATGTCTGAGCGGACACGGCTGAGTTGCAGCGCGGATGTGAGGCATAATCGACGCGGGGAAGTATTCAAACGTGAGTCCTGCTGGATTGCCACGGGGAGAAAACCATGAAGCGCGGTGGATTTGTATTGATCGCCATCCTGTCGGCCTTGCTGCCGACCGTTGCCGCTGCCGCCAGTTCGGTGGCCAGCGCAATCGAATCGCACAGGCATCTTGGCGTTGCCAGTTGCAGCAACAGCGTCTGCCACGGCGCATCACAGCCGTTTCGCGAATCCAATGTGCAGCAGAATGAATTCGCGATCTGGCAGGAGTTCGATCCCCATGCCAAGGCATGGCAGACGCTAGGCAGCGATGCGTCGAAGGCGATCGCACGCAAGCTCGGCATCGGCGATCCAGCGTCGGCCGGGATCTGCCTCGATTGTCATGCCGATTCGATTGCTGCGGACATGCGCGGCGAGCGCTTCCAGCTTTCTGACGGGGTGGGTTGCGAATCCTGCCACGGCGGCTCGGAGTTGTGGCTCAATGCGCACGCTGACAAGGGCGTAACGCACCAGGACAACCTCAAGAACGGCATGTATCCGACCGATCAGCCAATCGCCCGCGCACGCCTGTGCCTTTCGTGCCACATGGGTACGGCTGAGCGCATGATCACCCATCGCATCATGGGCGCTGGTCATCCGCGTCTGTCCTTCGAGCTCGATACATTCACCTGGTTGCATCCGCACTACAAGATCGGTGAGGCCTGGACGAAACGGAAAGGCGAATGGAACGGTGTTCGTGACTGGGCCGTCGGCCAGGGTGTCGCGGCCGAAAATCTGCTTGAACTGGTTACCGACGACAAGGCTGGCTGGCGGGGAATCTTTCCCGAACTTGTCCTGTTCGATTGCCATGCCTGCCACAAGCTGATGTCCGGCAAGCAGTGGGGGCCGCGTCAAGGCACCGGGCTTGGCCCGGGTGTCGTGCGCCTGAACGATTCGAATATCCTGATGTTCCGCCATGTGCTGGCGCCAGTCGACAAGGCGGCGGCTGCACGCGTGCTCGAACAAACGCGTGCATTGCACCAGGCGACGACGCAAAGCCGCGAGGCGACCTATGCAGCGGCGCGTCGGTTGCATGCGACCATCGAGGGGTTGCTGCCGACGGTTGCGGCATTCAACTACGGGCCGGAGAGTCTCGACCTGATCCTTGCTAGCATCGAAGCCGACGCCGAACGCGGCGAATATCGCGATTACGCCGCTGCCGAACAGGTTGCCATGGCCGCACAATCGGTTGTGGTCGCCTTCGAAAACGATGGCAAGGTCAGCGGCGAAAAGGCTGAGCAGTTGCGCAACCGCCTCGATGCTCTGTACGCGACAATCAAGAACGAGGATTCATGGTCACCGCAGAGTTTCCGTTCGGCACTGGCTGCCCTGCGCGCCGCTGCACCCTGATCCGGTTGAGCTGACCAGCCGGGGCCGCGCTGACTGCAGCGCCCATGCATGGCGAGCGCTTGTCGAATTCACGGAGCTTGCGCGGTTTCGCGCTTGCGGCTGTGGGATGCTCAGCGATTGCGGACAAGAATCACGGTGACATTGTCCGAACCACCGCCGTCGAGAGCGGCGAGGATCAGTTGATCGACACATTCCTGGGCTGATAGCTCATTGCGGCTCATCAGTGCCGCGATCTCGGCATCGCTGACTTCCTCGGTGAGGCCATCGCTGCACAGCAGGATCTGCATGCCGGGCCCGAATTCGCCGCGCACCTGCTCGACACGCAAGGATTGCGGGTCGGTTACGCCAAGCGCCTGGGTGACCACATTGCGGTGCGGATGGGTGCGCGCCTGTTCGCTGGTGATCGCGCCCTGGTCAATCAGCTCCTGCACATAGGAGTGATCCTGTGAAATCTGCTTGAGCGCACCATTCCAGAGATAGACACGACTGTCACCGACCCAGGCGATCTCGAATTCATTGTCGCCGAGCAGGCGCATGGCCGCGATCGTGGTGCCCATCGGCAGCGCTTCGCTGCGTCGATTGGAGTGGCGGATGATTTCCTCGTCGGCCAGCTGCACGGCCCGCACCAGCGGCGTGCCCTTGCCGATCTCGGCGATCAGGGTATCGCGGGCGATAGCGCTGGCCACCTCGCCATGCTCATGGCCACCCATGCCGTCGGCGACGAGCCAGACGCCCATGTCGGCGTCAGCGTAGTAGGTGTCCTCATTGTGCTCACGGCGCAAGCCGACATGTGAGCAGTGGCCGAATTCGATCATGCGCAGTCGACAAGCCTGTTCAGAGAAATCCAAGGGGAAATCGTCTGTGCGGACTGAATCCCGTATCCCCCCGGACGATACGGCATGATGCCGCGCAGCGTACGTCGGGCGCAAGCGGATCGGGGATGTTCCATGGATTTGGTGCCGAAGGCGAGAATCGAACTCGCACTCTGTCGCCAGAACCGGATTTTGAGTCCGGCGCGTCTACCAGTTCCGCCACTTCGGCGCGGGGCGCGGAGTATACGCCAGATCAAGGTGTCCATTTCAAGCCCTGTACGGATTTCAACGAACCTGATCCGGTGACAACCGATGCAGATCGCGATCACGCCAGTGACCGGCGACAGGTCGAAACATGGCCGGTGAGGTTCGCTGGCTGCGATCAATGTGCAATGAAACGGCGATGGCCCGGTCGCTCGGACGAGCACGCCAGCGCTCGACCCGAAGCGGAACAGCTCCTTTTTTTGCACTCGACGAGTTCATGCCGGGTGACTTCAATCCGGCCGCGTAGATACCTTCCGTGCAGCACATGCCGAGATGGATTGCCGGAGGTGGCGCCGTCGCCCGCTCCGGCATGCAATGACGGGGCGCTACAGGCGGCCAAGAAACGGAGCGATTGCTCCGCCAAAACCCTCGATATCGACGAGGAAGGCATCATGTCCCTGGGGACTGTCGAGGGCAACGAATTCAACGTCGACACCGCCATGGCGCAAGCCTTCCGCGATCTCTTCCTGCTGCGACAGCGGAAAAAGGATGTCGGTGCTGACGCCGATGACAAGGGCCTGTTCGAGCCTTGTTCCAGCGAGCGCCCTGGCAGCGCAGCCTTGACCGTATTCTGCGATATCAAACCAGTCGCTCGCCCGCGACAGGAACAGGTAGGCATTGGGATCGAAGCTGCGCACGAAGCGCCGGGCATGTCCATGCAGGTACGACTCGATCTGGAATTCCGCAGAAAAAGGCTCGTCGTCGCGCTGCTCGGAATCGAGACGGATGCGGGCGAACCGACCCACCCATTCCATTGCCGATCGATAGGTGATGACGCCGAGCTTGCGCGCGATGCTCATGCCGGCGTCGGGATAGCGCTCATCGTCGTATCGGCCAAGATTCCAATTCGGGTCGAGGCGGATTGCCTCGCGTTGCAACGAACGGATGGCGATGGCGAAGGGTTGTGCCTGCGCTGCCGTCGAAATGCTGATATGTGAGCGTGCCGATCCCGCATGCAGGGAAAGGTAGGCAAGGGCGGTCATGCCGCCCATCGAATTGCCGATCAGGCAGGCCAGGCGATCAATGCCGAGTCCGGTTACCAGTTCGTGCGCGGCATTGGCCGCGTCCTCCAGACTCAGTTCGGGAAAATCGAGGCGGTATGCCTCACCGGTCTGCGGATTGGTCGAGGCCGGGCCGGTCGAGCCCTTGCAGCTTCCAAGCGTGTTGGCGCAGAGGACAAACCAGCGATCGGTATCGATCGGCTTGCCTGGCCCGAGCATGTCTTCCCACCAGCCGGGCGACGGATCGTCATTGTTCGAGGCCGCGTGCGCGCTTGGCGAGAGGCCAGTCAGGATCAGGATGGCATTGTCACACTCAGCCGACAGCGTGCCCCAGGTTTCATAGGCCAGCCGCGCACCATGCAATGCGCCGCCACGCTTCATCGCAAACGGCGAGGACAACATGAAGTACTTGC
Source organism: uncultured Dokdonella sp. (assembly GCA_964390215.1). Lineage (GTDB taxonomy): Bacteria > Pseudomonadota > Gammaproteobacteria > Xanthomonadales > Rhodanobacteraceae > Dokdonella. The sequence continues at coordinate 61,180 of CAYMHF010000003.1, forward strand.
GCGCGTCGGCGGTCACACCGGCTGCGGTTGACGGAGGCACCTCACGGCACCACGCTGTCGATGACCAGGTCGACCGGTTGCTTGCGGTTGACATCGATGGCGCCAGACAGCGCCTGCAGGTCGCCGGGGTGGGTGCCCGCATCGCCACTCCTGGTGATGCGGGCTCCGATCACCACCTTCGGAAACATCGACAGTTTCATGGTTGGCAGCATGCCCGTCGAGTCATCGAGAACGACCGTGAGCGGCAAGCCACCGGCCAGGCCGCGATGGATCGCCAGCGGCATCGGCGGGCCGCTTTCGGCACGGGCGTAGACAAACAAGGTGGCCGATGGATCGAGTCGGTCAACAAGTTCAGCCGCCAGGCTGACATGCACGGTCAGTTTGGGGCCTTCGCTACCGGCTGGCGCCACTGCTTTGGCGGCAGTCGGGGCTGACGGCGTTGTGGCCATGGCGATACTGCCGCCCAGTTGCTGCGCATCGGCGATCTGCGCGCGAACGCTTTCGGCGATGTCGCTGTCCGCCGGAAGGGAGGGCAGCAACCGGTTCCAGGCGGTGATCGCGGCGTTGTAGTCGCCGGCCTGATAGTCGCTGATACCGATCAGCCAGAGCGCGCGCTGATGATCCGGATCGGCCTTGAGTACGTCTTCGATCAATTGACGCGACTCACCGACGATGCGGCGCCCTTCGTTCGACAGTGCGAGTGCCTGTGCGTACTCGACGGTCAGGTCATGGTTGTCCGGCATCAGCTGCCATGCCTTCTTCAGTGCATCGCGTGATTCGCTGAACTTGCCCATCGACTGGTAGGCGCGGCCGAGCAATGCCCAACCTTCGGCGTTGTCCGGGCCTTGCTTGAGCTTGGCGACGAGTCCGGCGATGGCCTGATCCATGTCGACGCCGTGTTCTTGCGCCGATGGCGCGGCCTGGGCAACCAGACGCTCCGCATCGAGCGCCGCCGGTTCGCCCTTGAGTTGATAGAGCATGATCGCGCCCAGCGGCACCAACATGGCGACGAGCAGGGAGGCCAGCACGGCCAGCCGCCTTGAGCGTGGGTTCGGGCCCGATGCTGGTGTTGCCGACAGGATTACCCGCTTGGCCTTGTATTCATCTTCGTCGATGACGCCGGCGCTGCGCGCATCTTCGAGTGCCTTCAAGCGTTTCGCATCGGCAGTGTCCGCAGCCACCAGCAGATCACGCTTGCGCACCAGCGGCCAAAGCGGAAAGGCCAGGGCGATGCCGAGCATCAGCGCGGCAAGAACAACAAACAGGGTCATCACCAGTCATCCTCGGAACTTGCCGCAGGCGGCGGGGTGGGCGCACTGCTGGCGCGCCGACGAACGATCCGGTAGACAATGACGGCCCCAAGCAGAAGAACCAGCAGGGGTCCGAACCAGAGCAGGACGGTACCGCCGCGCAACGGCGGGTTGTACAGCACGAAGTCGCCGTAGCGCGCGGTCAGGTACTGCTTGATCTCGCCGTCGCTCTTGCCCTGATGCATTTGCTCGAAGACTTCCTCACGCAGATCCCTGGCCAGATCCGCACTCGAGTCGGCCAGGCTTTCGTTCTGGCAGACCAGACAGCGCAATTGTCGGGTCAGGTTCTGAAAGCGCTGCTCTTCTGCGCGATCCTTGAACGGCAGTGCATCGATCGCCTGCGCCACGGCTGGAAGCAGCAGCGCGATCACGAGCACTGCGTAAACGAAAACTGGCCTACGCAAGGCGTGATTCATTGGCCTTCTCCCCGCATGGCCGCCAATCGAGGCTTCAACTCGAACGCGACAACCTCGGGCGTGATCGCGCCGATGCGCTTGTAGCGGATGATGCCCTTGCCATCGACGAGAAAACTCTCCGGCGCACCATAAACTCCGAAATCAATCGCTACGCGACCGTCGCGGTCGGCGATCACGACCGAGTACGGATCTCCAAATTGTTGCAGCCAACGCGTCGCATCAGCGGCCTCGTCCTTGTAGTTGAAGCCGATGATGGGAATGCCGAGCGACTTGCCTTCGCTCATCAGGATCGGATGTTCATCGCGGCAGGCAAAACACCAGCTGGCGAACACATTGAGCAGGTAGGGCTTGCCGGCCAGGTCGACGTTGCTGAGGCGCTTGTCCGGATCATTCAGCAGAGGCAGATCAAATGCCGGTGCGGCCTTGTCGATCAGCGGCGAAGGCACCTCGTTCATCGAATTGTTGCGCATGTAGTGGATGCCGAAGGCAAGCAAGGCGGCAACCAGGGCGAATCCGACCAGGGGCAGGAATCGTGTATTCATGTGCTGGCCTCGGCGGCAATGCCGCTGGCTGCGTCTGGTTTTGCAGCCGGTCGGGTTGCGGGATCGGCAATCGGGACGCGGAATCGCCGATCGGTGGCCGCAACGAAACCGCCGAGCATCATCAGCAGCGCACCCAGCCAGATCCAGCGCACGAACGGCTTCAGATAGACGCGTACCGACCAGGCTCCACCATCGCCGAGCGGCTCACCGAGGGCGACGTAGAGATCGCGGGTCAGGCCCGGGTCGATGTCGGACTCGGTCTGGATCATGGCATTGCGCGAGTACTGGCGCTTCTGCGGATGCAGCACGGCAACCACACGTTCGTTGCGCGTGATCGTGATCGTGCCCTGATCGGCCTTGAAGTTCGGGCCCTCGGTGTGGGCGACGCCGTCGAAGCGGAACGAGTAGGCGCCGAGGGCCACGGTTTCACTCTGACCCAGGCGCACGTCTTTCTCGATGCTGGTTGCTTCGGTGACGAGGACGCCGCAAACGAAAACGGCGACGCCGAAATGGGCGAGCACCATGCCAAGCATTTCGGGTGTGAAGCGGCGGCCCGTCGGCGCATTGCGCCAGCGCTTCAGCACAAAGGCAAGGGTACCGACGCCGACCCAGATCGCGGCGGCAATACCGATCACGCCCTTCCACGGCAGCTGACCGGATATCAGCCAGGCGGCCAGGCTGGCGACAACCGCCAGTGCCAGGGCCGGGCGCAAGGTGCGCATGGCCGCCGATAGCTTGCCTTGTCGCCACTTGAGCAGTGGCCCGAACGGCATCAGCACGATGACCGGTGCCATCAGCAACACGAACATGGTGCCGAAATATGGCGGTCCGACCGAGATCCTGCCCAGATTGAAAGCCTCCGCAAAAAGCGGATACAGGGTGCCGAGGAAGACCATCGCGGCCGCGCAGGTGAACAGCAGGTTGTTGATCAGCAACAGGGTTTCACGCGAGGTGGCGGAAAACGGTTCGCCACCGGCCACTTTCGGCGCACGCAGGGCATAGACCAGCAGCGAGCCACCGACCGTGGCGGTCAGGAAAGCGAGGATGAACATGCCGCGCTCGGGATCGCTGGCGAACGAATGCACCGAGGTCAACACGCCCGAGCGCACCAGGAAGGTGCCCAGCAGGGACAGTGAAAATGCAAAGATCGCCAGCAGCAGCGTCCACGCACGGAAGCTGCCGCGCTTCTCGGTGACCGCTTGCGAGTGGATCAGGGCGGTACCGACCAGCCAGGGCATGAACGAGGCATTCTCGACAGGATCCCAGAACCACCAGCCGCCCCAGCCGAGTTCGTAATAGGCCCACCAGCTGCCCAGCGCGATGCCGAGCGTCAGTACGCCCCAGGCCGCATTCGTCCACGGCCGCGACCATCGCACCCACTGCTGGTCGAGCTTGCCGCCGAGCAGGGCGGCGATGGCGAAGGCAAACGCCACCGAGAAGCCGACGTAACCCATGTAGAGCATCGGGGGATGCATGATCAGGCCGATATCCTGCAGCACCGGATTGAGGTCATTGCCATCGGCCAGCGCCGGCAGGTGGCGGGCAAACGGATTCGAGGTCAAAACGGTAAACAGCAGGAAGCCGAGGCTGACGAAACCGAGCACGCCCAGCACGCGCGCCATGAAATCCTCGGGCAACTTGCGACTGAGGATGGCTACGGCAAACGTCCAGATGTTGAGGATCAGGATCCACAGCAGCAGCGAGCCCTCGTGCGCGCCCCACACGGCCGAGAAACGGTAATACCAGGGCAGCAGCAGGTTCGAGTTTTGCGCGACATAGGCGACCGAGAAATCCTGGCTCATGAAAGCCCAGGTCAGGATCGCGAAGGCGAACACGACAAACACGAACTGACCGGCCGCAGCCGGTCGGGCGACGGCCATCAGCGCGCGATTTCCGCTATGCGCGCCGACGATGGGCAGCACGAATTGCACTGCGCTCAGCATCAGGGCGAGGATCAGGGCGAATTGACCGAGTTCAGGAAGCATGACGTGGCCTGCAGGTCAGGAGTGATGGCAATCGAGCGTGAAACGCTGCGCGGTCATGGTGTCGGCTTGTCGGCGACGGCGGGAACATCATGCTTGCGATGGGCCTTTTCCATGGCCTCGGCAACATCGCGCGGCACATAGGTTTCGTCGTGCTTGGCCAGCACTTCAGTGGCGATGAACTTGCCGCCTTGCATCGAGCCGGTCGCGATCACCGACTGCTTCTCACGAAACAGATCCGGCAGGATTCCTTCGTATTCGACGCGCATGTCGTCATCGCCATCGGTGACGACGAAGGCGACGGTCAGCGACTGGCCGCGTTCGATCGAATGTTCCTTGACCATGCCACCGATGCGGAAACGCGCATCGGCCGGCGCCTTGCCGGCGACAATCTCGCTTGGGGTGAACAGATAGGTCATGTTCTCCTGCAGCGCGGCGACGGTCAGAGCCGTGGCCACAGCGACAGCGAGCAGGATCAGGCCAACGAGAATGAGGCGGCGTTTGCGGGTCGGGGTCATGCGGATTTTTCCTGGCGCCTTTGCTGGCGCTTCATGCGTCCGCGCAAATCGGCAATGACTTGCCGGTTGCGCAGTTTCGGGGCGAGATAGTCGATCAGCAGGGCAAGTGCAAAGATCGCATAGGACGACCAGACATAGCTGCCGTACCCACCCATCGAGAGCAATTCACTCATGGCCTTGCTCCGTGGCGAGAGCGATGTCACGCACCCATTCCTTGCCGCCTTCGAGTTCGAGCAGGCTGACGCGTGAGCGTGCGAATACGCTGGCAAAAAACCAGATGTGCGTGGCCAGGGCGAGCAGGAGCAGCGGCCATAGCATGCTCGAATCAATGCGTGACGGGCCGAGCAGGCGCACGGTCGATCCCTGGTGCAAGGTGTTCCACCAACTCACCGAGAAATGCACGATCGGCACGTTGACGATGCCGACCAGGGCGAGAAAGGCCGCCGCCCTTGCCGCCTGGCGCCGATCCTCGATCGCGTTGTACAGGCCGATCACGCCGAGGAAAAGAAACAGCAAGACCAGTTCCGAGGTCAGGCGCGCATCCCAGGTCCACCAGGTACCCCACATCGGTTTGCCCCAGATCGCACCGGTGGCCAGGGTGATCGCGGTGAAGAAGGCGCCAACCGGCGCGCTGGCCATGGCCAGGATTTCGGAAATCTTGATCCGCCAGACCAGGGCAATAAACGCATTGACGGCCATGAAGATATAGGCAAACAAGCCCATCCACGCACAAGGCACGTGGATGAAAATGATCCGGTAGGCATCGCTCTGCTGGTAATCGGCAGGTGCCACGAACAGCCCCCAATAAATGCCGGCCAGGCCAATCAGGAAGGCGGTGCCGAACAACCATGGGCTGAGCAGGCCGGTGACGCGATAAAACGTCGGCGGTGATCCGAATTTGTGCAACCAGAGGGTCAGCGTATTCATCAGGTAATCGAGATTCGCAAGGCCGCAGCGCAGGCCAGCGGTGCCAGTACAAGCGCCAGGGCCAGCGCCGCGCCTAGCCAGAGCAGTGGCGCGAGGAACGGCAGGCCCAACTGAGCCGCATTGCACGCACCTGCAGCAAAGATCAGCACCGGCACATACAGCGGCAGAACCAGCAGCGCGAGCAGCATACCAGAGCGTCGCATGCCGATCGTCAAGGCAACGCAGACCGCACCGAGCAGACTCAGCAGCAGGGTGGCAAGGATCAGCGAAACCATCAGCACGGGCATCACCGGACGCGGCAGATGCAGCATCTCGGCCAGCACGGGCGAAACCACGATCAACGGGAGTGCCGTACTCAGCCAGTGCACTAGGATCTTGCTCGCCAGCAGCATTGAAAGCGGATGCGGTGACAAGACAATCTGTTCGAGCGTGCCGTCTTCGTGATCACCCCGAAAAAGCGTGTCGAGGGCAAGCAGGCCCGCCAGCAGTACGGCGACAAAGACAATGCCGGCGGCGATATTGGCGAGTTGGTTGGGTTCCGGGCCGAGCGCCAGCGGGAACATTACGACCACAATGATCGCGAACAGGGCGGGATTCAAGGCATCGCCGCGGCGTCGCCAGGTCAGCAGCAGATCGCGCCGGATCACCGCCGCGCAAGCCGAGGTTGTGGTGCCGTATCTCATGGCGTCGGCCTCAGCGGCAGGCGTCTCGGCGTGCCCGAGGTGAACGCATAGGCGCCATGCGAAGTGACCAGTGCCGCGCCCCCGCGCCGCGCATGCGCATCGAGCAGACGATTGACCAGATCGATGCCGGATTTGTCGAGATTGGCGTAGGGCTCATCGAGCAACCACAGCGCGGCGGGAACCAGCAGCAGACGGGCGAGGCTGACGCGCTTTTTCTGTCCGGCTGAAAGATTGCGCACCGGCACGTCTTCATAGCCCTCCAGACCGACGCTGGCCAGCGCGGGCAGGGGTGCTGCACCGGAGCGCAAGCCGAAGACCCCGATCGCGAATCGCAGATTCTCCAGTGCGGTCAGATCAAGCTTGAGCCCACCCAGATGACCGAGCAGGGCAACCTGATGCGACAGGCGGGCCAGGGTCAGTTCTTCGCCATTGAGCCGAATCTTGCCACTGTTGGGCTCAAGCAATCCCGACAGCACCTTGAGCAAGGTGGTCTTGCCCGAGCCATTGTCACCCTCGATCAGCACGACCTCGCCTGGATTCAAGGTGAAATCGAGCGGGCCGAACACGGGCTCGTCATTGCGCGCATAGGCCAGTCCCTCGGCCTGCAGCAACGGGATAGGAATAGGATCGCTCGAAATCATCGGTAGCCAGGGTTGCGTCGCCGCCCAGACAGGAAAACGGCCGGGAACGACGGTCAAAACCGCGATTGTAATGGACAACGCCCGGATTGACGCCTCCGGGCCGGTCGGTGGCCGCTCGTCGACGATTCCCGCATCCGGTGAGGACGGAAAAACCCATTCGACGCCGGTCATGAGAAGGAATAGGATCCGCCTCTGGAATGGGTGATTGGGTGGGTCAGTCATCCTCCTGTCGGTTGTTTCAAACCCAGACATTCAATCTTTCCAAGGGGCGATCACATGATTCATCCATTACCTGGTGGGTACGGGCGGCTGGCTCGAACCTTCAAATTGCACGTTGTTTCGATCCTGGCTACGGCCGCCACCGTGCTCTCGACGGGCGCGCTGGCAGCGCCTGCCGACAGCGGCGCAAACTCGAACAAGCCGGACGCGACGCAGAAGTCCACCACGGCGGGTAGCTCGATCATCTCGAGTCGCGCTGTGGCATTCGGCATCACGCCGTCGATTCGCAGCCAGATGCCGGCTGCAATCGCTCAGCGCAGCATCAAGGATAGCGAAGAGAAGAACGAGAACGAGCGGGTCAAATTCCCGATTCCCGGCCTCGGTGCCGATGCCGGGAGCGGCTTGTTCACCGACCCACTACTCAACCTTGGCCTCGCCAATGCGCCGCTGAGCATGCCGACACCTTCGCTGACCTTTCTGGGCCAGACTGGAGCCGAAGCCTGCAATTGCACGCCTCCCGACACCAATGGCGATGTTGGCCCGAACCACTATGTGCAGTCGGTCAATGTGCGCGTCAGCGTCTATGACAAGACCGGCACCCGCTTGCTTGGTTCCAATCTGCAGAGCAACACGTTTTTCAATGGCTTGCCGAATGGCAATGCCTGTCGAACCAGCGATGATGGCGACCCGGTCGTGCTCTACGATTCGCTGGCTGATCGCTGGTTGATCAGCCAGTTCGAGGTCGATGATGTCCCTGGCCACCAGTGCATCGCGATCTCGCAGACACCGGATCCGCTCGGCGCCTGGTATGCCTATGATTTCGTCATGCCGAACACCGATTTCTTCGACTATCCGCACTATGGCGTCTGGCCGGATGGTTACTACCTGACGGTCAACCAGTTCAACCAGGCCGGAACAGCTTTTCTGGGCGGTGGCATCTTTGCGTTTGATCGCGTCAAGATGTTGGCCGGTGACGCGAGTGCCTCCTACATCTATCACGATGTCTTCATCGACGACCCGAACGCCGGCGGCATGCTGCCAACCGACCTTGACGGATTCGTTCCGCCGCCCGCCGGGTTGCCGAATCGCGTGCTGGAATTCCGCGCCGATGAGTATGGCGATCCGCTGGATGCGATCCGCACCTACGAGCTGGTACCCAACTACGCGGTGCCGGCGTCGTCGACCTTTACGATCCGCGCCGATACGCCGCTGGCCGCCTTCGATGCGCGTGCACCAAGCAGCCGCGCTGCAATTGAGCAGAATGGCGGTAGCGCGCTCGATGCCATTTCGGATCGCGTGATGTTCCGTGTGGGTTACCGGAATCTTGGCACCGTCGCGGCACCACAGAATTCCTGGGTCAACAATTTCACGGTGAATGTCAGCGGTGTGAATCCGACCAATGCCGGCACCTATCAAACGGGCATCCGCTGGTTCGAGCTGCGCAGCACGGACACATCGTCCCTGGGCACCGTTCGCGATCAGGGTACTCACAGTTCCGGTCCGATCGATGGTTCCACCGGCCTGAACAACTGGATGGGCAGCGTGGCCCAGGACAACCTGGGCAATATCGGCCTCGGCTTCAGCCAGTCCAGCAGCACGCAGAAAGCGAACATCATGATCGCTGGACGTACCGGATCCGGCACGGGTGCGGGCTTGAACGAGGGTGAGGCGGTGTTCTTTGCGGCAGCGGGTTCGCAGACATCGAGCGGCAATCGCTGGGGCGACTACAGTTCGATGAGCGTGGATCCGGTTGATGAGTGCACATTCTGGTACACCCAGGAATACTATGCCGCGACATCGAGCGGCGGTTGGAGCACACGCATCGGCAAGTTCGCATTCCCTTCCTGTACGCCACCGCAGCGTGGAACCCTGGCCGCCAACATCACGGCCTGTGGTTCGGGCCTGCCGGTTCAGGGTGCGGATGTCACCGTGACTGGCGGATTCTTCCGCACCACCAATGCTGCGGGCCATTTGCAATCGGATATCGGACTGGCCCCTGGCACCTATTCGGCAACGGTCAGCAAGTTCGGTCTCGCCAGTGTCACCGACAACGCGCTCGTGGTCAGCAACGGCGGCACGACCACGTTCACCGCCTGTCTGGTCGGCCAACCGATCGTCAACGCCAGCACGCCGCTGACGATCACCGCCGAAAATGGGGTGCCGCCGAACAATGCGGCTGATCCCGACGAAACCCTCACCGTCGCGCTGCCGCTGGTCAACACCGGATTGGCCGATACGACGAACCTCGTCGCCACCTTGCAGGCGAACGCCGGCGTCACCAATCCGAGCGGTTCGCAGACCTATGGCATTCTCGTTGCGGGTGGTGCCAGCGCGTCGATGCCGTTCACATTCAAGGCTGCGGGTGTTTGCGGTGACAACATCACGCTGAGCCTCGCGCTGCAGGATGGTGTCACCTCTCTGCCGAGCGTCAGTTTCCCGATGCGACTGGGCGTGCTGAATATCAGCACCCTGCTCGACGAGAATTTCGAAGCGGTCGCAACGCCGGCATTGCCTTCGGGGTGGACAAGCTCGGCAACCGGTTCGGGCGTCGCCTGGGTCTCCACGACGAACATCCCGAATAGCGCTCCGAATGCCGTTTTCGCGCCGGATGTCACAACGGTTGGCGATTCGTTCCTGGTCACGCCGACGCTCAATGTTCCGGTCGGCGGCGGCACGTTGACGTTCCGCAACCGCTACAACATGGAATCGACTTTCGACGGAGTCGTGCTGGAAATCAGCATCAACGGCGGGGCCTGGGCCGATGTCACGGCGGGTGGAAACAACTTCATCAGCGGTGACTACAACGCGACCATTTCAACCAGCTTCAGCAGCCCGATTGGCGGCCGTCGCGCGTGGTCGGGTCTGTCCGGTGGTACCACGGCTGCGCCGACCTACATTACCTCGACGATCAATCTGCCGGCAGCTGCGGCCGGTCAGCCGATCCAGTTGCGCTGGCGTGCGGCATCCGACTCGAGTGTCGCGGCCAGTGGGCTGGCCGGCGTCGCAGTCGACAATGTCGTCATCGACCAGGGGTCGTATGTGTGCAGCGCGGTGAACAACGACATCATCTTCCAGGATGGCTTCGATCCGGCGACTCCGTAAATGTTTTCCGCTCCCCGGCCGAAAGGCCGGGGAGCTTCGTTTCCGCATCGGCAACGATCTGAATGCCTGCACCGGGCGGAACCCGCCCGGATTGCCCAAGCGCGCAAGCGGTATCGCAAAACCAGCGAGTGACAGTACAAAGCGCCTGGTTTCACGTGGCTTTCGAACTTCCGCTCGCTAGTGTGGTGCCCCACAAATAACTAGGCAGACTCGCTTGGTCTCCGGCCCCGATCCTGCGTTGCTCGTCGTCACCACAGCCCCACTATGCCTCTTCCTCGCGCCTTGTCTCGGAACCGAATCCGCGGCGCGATTTCACCCAGCTATTTGCGGGGCACCACACTAGTGGCCGGCTTGTCGCACAATCTGGAATGGGGTCGTGCGCGGGATTTAAGCGGATATCGTGACGCGGGGCGGGTCGAGCGCTCATCCATTGTTGCGGATTCTCGCGCTTTGCGACCGAGGTCTGCGATGATCCCCGGATCAATCCGTTGCGATGAATGTCTCCGTGTCCGAATTCTCCATCCTGATCCTGATCGCCGCGTTTGTTGCGGGCCTGTTGACTGGCTCGCTGATCTTCGCCTGGCTCGGCATGCGCTGGGCCAAGGACGCCGCATCGCGTGCCGATTCCGCGCGTGAGCCCGAATTCTCGACCTTGCGCGAGCAGCGTGATGGCTTCGAGCGTCAGGCTATCGAGTTGAAAGGCCAGTTCGCGACACTGAGCCTGGAACACAAGACCCTTGAAGGGCGAATTCACGTGCTGGGGGCGCAGGCCGCCGAGCGCAAGGCGGAAGTCGAATCACTGGGCCGGCAACTGGCCGATCTGCAATCCCGCCACGATCTGACCCACCGCGAACACCTGGCCCTGACCAGCCTGCACGCCTCGCTGAAAGCCAGTGCCCAAGAGCAGGCCGAGGCTGCTCGCGAGAAACTGAGCCTGCTCGACCAGGCCGAGCAGCGCCTGCGCGAATCGTTCCAGAACCTGGCCAACCAGATCCTCGACGCCAAGGCCGAGCGTTTCAAGGAGCAGAATGCCGAACATCTCGGCGGTCTGCTAGATCCGCTCAAGGTGCAGCTCAAGGAATTCCGCGAGGCGGTTACCCAGACCCACGCCAACGAGCAACGCGAACGCGGCATGCTCGCGCAGGAAATCCGTTCGCTCAAGGAACTCAATCAGCAGATCAGCCAGGATGCGGTCAATCTGACCCGTGCACTGAAGGGTGACAGCCGCGCCCAGGGTGCGTGGGGTGAAATGGTGCTGGAACGCGTGCTCGAGGCCTCCGGCCTGCAAGCGGGCCGTGAATACGATACCCAGGAAAGTTTCCAGGGTGCCGACGGCAGCCGCCAACGCCCCGACGTGATCGTGCATCTGCCCGAAAGCAAGGACGTCATCATCGACGCCAAAGTTTCGCTGCTCGCCTGGGAGCGCTCCATCACGCTCGATGACGAAGCTGAGCGCCAGGCAGCGCTGCGCGAGCACCTGCTCTCTTTGCGTCGGCATATCGATGGATTGGCCGGCAAGAACTACAGCGATATTCCCGGTATGCGCACGCTCGATTTCGTGCTGCTTTTTGTGCCGGTCGAAGCAGCCTTCATCGAGGCCGTGCGCGCCGACGGCGGACTCTACGGCTATGCACTGGAGCGCAAGATCTCGCTGGTCAGCCCGAGCACCTTGCTGGCGACTTTGCGCACGGTCGCTTATCTGTGGCGTATCGAAAGCCGCAACAACAACGCAATCGAGATCGCTCGCCGTGCAGCCAACCTGCACGACAATTTCGTCATCCTGGTCAATGAGCTCGATGCGCTCGGCTCGCAACTTCACAAGGCGCAGAGCGCGCATGCCAGTGTCGTTCGCCGCCTCACCGAGGGCGGCAAGGGCAGCGTGATCCTGCAGGTCAAGAGCCTTGCCGAAATGGGCGCGCCGGTGAAGAAAACGCTGCCTGCCCGGCTGATCGAAGCCGCCGGTGCCGATCAGGTTCAGTCGGAACAGGGTCCACCAACGGACACCGAAGCGGAAGAATAGCTCCGCCGCAGGTGGCATAACCATTCATTCCACTGCGACATTGGCGCGAAAGAGAAAAATGTCTCGTCAGTGACAATGTGGATCCAGTGTGAGACGGTAAGCGAAGCATTGCCAATTGTCAGTTCTTTTCTTCCACTTTCGGAAACAGCTTCTGCTTGAGGAACTCGAAGGCCAGCGCGGTCATCATTGCGCGTTGGCCGTTGTCGGCTGCGCCGCCGTGGCCGCCTTCGATGTTCTCGTAATAGAGCACGTCGTGGCCCTGCTCGCTCATGCGCGCCATCATCTTGCGTGCATGGCCCGGATGTACGCGATCATCGCGGGTCGAGGTGGTGAACAGCACGGGCGGATATTTCACATCCTTGCGCACGTTCTGGTACGGAGAGAAGGTCTGGATGAACTTCCAGTCATCGGTGTCGGGATTGCCGTACTCGGCCATCCATGAGGCCCCGGCGAGCAGCTTGTTGTAGCGGCGCATGTCGAGCAGCGGCACCTGGCAGACCACGGCGCCGTAAAGTTGTGGATAAAGCACGGTCATGTTGCCCATCAGCAGACCGCCGTTGCTGCCACCCTGGATGCCGAGATGGGCGGCGCTGGTGACCTTGCGCTTGATCAGATCTTCGGAAACGGCGGCGAAATCCTCATAGGCGCGCAGGCGCTTTTCCCTGAGCGCCGCCTGGTGCCAGCGCGGGCCGTATTCACCGCCACCGCGGATATTGGCAACGACATAGACACCGCCTTGACTCAACCAGCCACGACCGACCGTGGCGTTGTAGCTCGGCGTCAGCGAGATCTCGAAGCCGCCGTAGCCATATTGCAGGGTCGGATTGCTGCCATCGAGTTTCAGGTCTTTCCTGGCCACCATGAAATACGGCACGCGTGTGCCGTCCTTGCTGCTGGCGAAATGCTGGCTGACCTCAAAGCCGCTGGCATCGAAGAAGGCCGGCATGTGCTTGAGCGCCTGCTTCTCTCCGGTCAAGGCGCCGTGATAGAGCGTGGCCGGGGTCAGGTAGCCACTGACGTTCATGAACACGTCGTCGGATGCCTCGTCATCGACCGCGCTGACGCTGACGGTGCCGATCGCCGGGGCGCCCGGCATGGGTTCGCGCTTCCATTCGCCTTCGCCGGGGGTGAACACGGTCAGGCGATTCTTCACATCTTCGAGCACGTTCAAGACGAGGCGGTTGCGGGTCCATTCAAAGCCGGCAAGCGCGGTCGTGTCGGTGGGCGTGAACAAGGCACGGAACTCCCGCTTGCCGGCCATGAAATCATCGAAGCAGGTAACGATCAGGCTGCCGGCCGGCCAGGTCTTGCCGCCGGTATTCCATGCCTCACGCAGCTCGACCAGCAGCCATTCGCGATGCACATTGGGCTGGGCCGATTCGGGCACTTCGACCTTGTGACGCTGGCCCTTGTCGTCGAGCAGGAACAGCTCGCTGCGGAAGAAGGCCGGAATACGGACAACGAAATCACGCGAAAAACCCGGTGTGAAATCGTGGGAAGCGCCGACGCCGAGATCCTCGGCAGCGACCTCGAAGACCAGGGTGGCTTCGCTCATTGGCGTGCCGCGCGTCCAGCGCCGTACCTGCCGGGCATAACCCGAATCAGTCATCGTGCCCTCGCCGAAATCGGTCGAGACATAGACGTGATCCTGGTCGATCCAGCTCAACTCACCTTTTGCTTCCGGGCGAAAGAATCCGTTCTTGATCCAGGATTTGCTGTCGATGTCGAATTCGCGTGTGACATCGGCGTCGGCGCCGCCGCGCGACAGCGCGATCAGGCAGCGTTTGTTGGCCGGCTTCAGGCAGTTGGCGCCGTGCCAGACCCAGTTTTCACTTTCGGCCTTGTTCAGCGCGTCGATGTCGAGCACGGTTTCCCACGTCGGCGAATCCTTGCGGTACTCCTCGATCGTGGTTCGCCGCCAGATGCCGCGTGGATGATCCGCGTCCTGCCAGAAGTTGTAATAGCGATCGCCGATCTTGCTGATGTAGGCGATCTTGTCGTCGGAATCAAGGATGTTCTTGATGTCATCGCGCAGACGCTTGAACCCGGCGCTTTCCGCCAGTTGCCCGGTACTTTGTGCATTCTGCCGGCGCACCCAGTCCAGCGAGCGATCGGCGCTGACGTCTTCCAGCCAGAGGTAGGGATCGGCGGACGCCTCGGGCGCGGACTTGTTCGCATCGTTGGGCATGGCGGCAGGATCGCTCTCGGCGGATACAGGGATGCTGGCCAGCGAGGTCAGCAGCAAGAAGACGATAATTGATTTGCGCATCGGCGTTCCGGAGTGCGAGAGAGAATGGGGGTCAAAGGCATCATGCGTAGATGCCGGATGCTGGCGTGCAGCGGCGGCCTGATCCGCACGAACGGAGCTGCAGGCCAGGGTGATCAGCGACGAGGAAGCGAGCTGCAATGCGCCGCGGTCAGTCCCACTGCAATCGGCTGCTGCGTCAATGGCTGCCTGGCGTAGGTCACTTTGAACCAGCCTGGCGCGATTCACGAGCCAGCTTGCTGTGGCGGTAGCCATAGAGGAAATAAATGGCGAAGCCAAACAGGGTCCAGCCGATCATCAGCATCCAGTTGTGTGCGGTCATTGTCCACAACAGAACGAGACAACTGGCAACGCCGGCAACGCAGATCAGCGGAGCAAACGGAATGCGGAACGGACGCGGCAGATCGGGCTGGGTATGGCGCAGGATCAGCACCCCGGCGCAAACCGTGCCGAATGCGATCAGGGTGCCCATCGAGGTCAGGTCGCCAAGCACATCGAGTGGAAACACGGCAGCCAGAAAGGCGATGCCGATGCCGGTGATCACGGTATTGACATGCGGCGTGCGGTACTTCGGATGGATCTTCGTGAACGCCGGCGGCAACAGGCCGTCACGACCCATGATCATGAAGATGCGCGGTTGGCCGATGACCATCACCAACACCACCGAAGCGAGGCCGAGCATTGCTCCAATCTCCACGATCCAGCGCAGCCAGGCGAGTTCCGGATGGCTGGCCACCGCCGTGACCACGGGTTCGTTGGTGCCGAGCAGGTTGTATGGCGTCAGGCCGGTCATGACCAGGGCCATGCCGATGTACAACACGGTGCAGATGGCCAACGAGGCGAGCATGCCGATCGGCATGTCGCGTTTGGGATTGTGTGATTCCTGGGCCGCTACCGATACGGCCTCGAAACCGATATAGGCGAAGAACACCATCGATGCGCCGCGCAGGACGCCATCCCAGCCGTATTTGCCGGGGGCGACATTCTCGGGAATGAACGGGTGCCAGTTCGAGGTGTCGACGTAGAAGCTGCCGGCCACGATGACGAGGATGATCAGGGCGACCTTGAGAATGACCATGGCCATGTTGGCGCCCGAGGATTTGCGGATGCCGACATAGCACAACCAGGTCAGCAGCAGGACCAGAACAGCCGCTGGCACATTGGCAATCGTGCCGGTGGCATTGAGTTTGGCGTCAAGCGGCGCACTCGCAAGTGCGTCAGGAACATGGATGTCGAAATGGGAGAGGAAGCTGAGGAAATACCCGGTCCAGCTGACCGCGACAGCCGAGGCCGAGACGCCGTACTCGAGCACCAGCATCCAGCCGATGAACCACGCGGCCAGCTCGCCGAGGGTGGCGTAGGTGTAGGAATAGGCGCTGCCGGAAACCGGCACCATTGCCGCAAACTCGGCATAGGCCAATGCACAAAAGGTGCAGCAGATCGCGGCGAAGATGAAGGAAAGGACGATCGCCGGGCCCGCATGCTCGGCCGCCGCGACGCCCGTGATCACAAAGATGCCGCCGCCGATGACGGCGCCGATGCCGAGCGCGGTCAGACCCCAGGGGCCGAGGCTGCGAACCAGGCTCAAGCCTTCCGCGTCAGTGTGCGCCGCATGCGGATGCTTGGTGGCGAAAAGTTGGTTGGCCATGCTTGGTTTTCCTGTGCAGCCGGCGTTACGCGGGGAGGGCGTGGGCTTGCGCTCGACGCAAATGAAAAAGGCCGGCGCATTGGCGCCGGCCCGGGAGGAGGATCAGCCTGCCTTGCGCAGCTTGCTGTTGCGATATCCGTAGAGACCGTAGACCAGGAAGCCGATGAAGGTCCAGCTGACCATCACCGGCCAGTTTTCCTTGAACGGCTGCCAGAACAGGTAGAGGCAGGTGAGCACGCCGAGCGGACAGATGATGATCGCGGCCGGTACGCGGAATGGACGGTGCAGGTTTGGCTGGGTCTTGCGCAGGATCAGCACGCCAGCCGATACCGTGGCGAAGGCCAGCAGGGTTCCCATCGAGACCAGATCGCCAAGGAAGCTGATCGGCAGGAATCCGGCAAGCAAGGCTGCAATGACACCGACAACGATGGTGCCGACATGCGGGGTTTGATGTTTCGGATGCACCTTGGCGAACATCTTCGGAATCAGGCCATCCTGCGCCATCGAGAAGAAGATACGCGGCTGGCCCATGAGCATGACCAGGATCACCGAGCTCAGGCCCGCGATCGCACCGAGTTCGACCAGGATCTTGAGCCAGGAAAGCGCCGGATAAGCTTCCAGCGCGGTGGCCACCGGTTTAGGCGTGCCGAGCTGGGTATAGGGCAACATGCCGGTCAGCACAGCCGAGACAATGATGTAGACCACGGTGCAGATCGCCAACGAACCAAGAATGCCGATCGGCATGTCGCGCTGCGGATTTTTCGCTTCGCCCGCCG
This sequence comes from uncultured Dokdonella sp., assembly GCA_964390215.1. Taxonomy (GTDB): domain Bacteria; phylum Pseudomonadota; class Gammaproteobacteria; order Xanthomonadales; family Rhodanobacteraceae; genus Dokdonella. Next base: position 78,230 of record CAYMHF010000003.1, read on the forward strand.
CAGTCGATACCGCATCGAATCCGATGTAGGCGAAAAACACCACTGCCGCACCACGTACGATGCCATCGAAGCCGTACTTGCCCGGGCCCTGATTGTCCGGGATGAACGGATGCCAGTTGTCCGGATTGACATATTGCAGGCTGAACGCAACAAACATCAGGATTACCACGACCTTGATGGTGACGATGATGGTATTGGCGATGGCCGACTGCTTGATGCCGAAGTAACCGATGGTGGCGACAGCCGCGACTATGGCGACCGCAGGCAGGTTGAACAATCCACCGGTATAGACCAAGGCGCCATCGACGACGTTGAGGGGTGCCGTGGCCAGCGAATCGGGCAAGGCCATGCCGAAGGTTGCCAGGAAGCTGTTGAAATAGCTCGACCAGCCGACGGCTACGGTCGAGGCGGCAAACAGGTATTCGAGAACCAGGTTCCAGCCGATGAACCAGGCGACGACTTCGCCCAGGGTGGCGTAGGAATACGAATAAGCGCTGCCCGAAACCGGCAACAAGGCGGCGAACTCGGCATAGCAAAGGCCCGCGAATGCGCAGGCGATACCGGCGAAGACGAAACTCAGGACGATCGCAGGGCCGGCATGCGCGGCAGCAGCATGCCCGGTGAGAACAAAGATACCCGCACCGATCACGGCGCCAATTCCCAGCATCACCAACTGCGTCGCGGTAAGTGTTCGCTTCAGTGAACCCTCGCCCTGCAGCGAACCTTCGACCGGCTCGCCGGCATCGACATGCGGCGCCGGTTCGACCGGCTTGGTGACAAATAAGCCAACGGACATCGTGTTCTCCCCGAATCTGTGACGGAACGGCTTGGTGGCCGCGTTCTTGTGCGTCAACTGCCAGCGACAGCGACCCCGTAAGATGCCAAACGGCGCACGGGAGCACAAGCGTGAAACCGGCACTTGCGCCCCGCCGATGAAACATTCGAGTCACCGCCCGCTTCGGAGTGCGTGCCGAACCGGCTACCCTGTGCGCCCGCTCACCGGAAGTTTTCGATGTTGCAGGAGAAACTCGACCGGCATGCGCTCGGCAAGAGCCAGCCGCTGGGTCTGGTTGAACAGTTCCTGGCTTTGCTGGCCGAACAGGATTGCTTTCTTCGCAGCAGGCTGGACGCCCACTTCACCGGCTCTGCGTGGCTGGTCAGCGCGGATGGCCGGCGCGTGCTGCTGACCCATCACCGCAAGCTCGGACGCTGGCTGCAGCTTGGCGGACATGCGGATGGCGACCGCGACCTTGCCCGCGTGGCCTTGCGAGAAGCGGAAGAAGAGTCGGGACTGGCCGGGCTGGTCGTCGAGCAGGAAATCTTTGATCTCGATCGGCACTGGATTCCCGAACGCGGCGAGGTGCCGGGCCATTGGCACTACGACGTGCGCTTCGTCGTCCATGCCCGCGGCAGCGAGGATTTCGTCGTCAGCGAGGAATCCCATGCCCTGGCCTGGCGCGAGGTTGCCGACATCGCCGCGGATGCCTATTCGGACGAGTCGCTGCGCCGAATGGCTTTGCGCTGGCTGGGGCGCCAGCGCCGGGGGTAGGGAGTGGGGAGTAGGAAAGTCGGCTTGTGCGCAATTTGCAGGAGCTCGCTTACGAGCGAGGCTTGCCTTTCGCTCGAAATGCCTCGCGCCTCAAGACTCCTACGAAACGCTATAGAGTCGGGTACGCGAAAGCTTGTTTTTCCGACTCCCCACGCCCCACTCCCGCTCTTTTTCAGGCCCTCCCGGCAAACTCCCCGGTCACCGTGCTGACGTGGATCTTCTCGCCGGTACGCACGTATTCGGGAACCTGGATCTCGATGCCGGTGGAGAGCGTGGCCGGTTTTGATCGCTTGGTTGCCGTCGCGCCCTTCATTTCCGGGGCAGTCTCGACGACTTCGAGAATCACCGAGGCCGGCAACTGCAGGGCGACCGGTGCGTCATCGATGATCTGCACGTGGCAGCCCTCGATGCCATCGACGATGTAGCCCGCCGCATCGCCAACGACATCGGCATCGAGCGTGTACTGGGTGTAATCCTCGTTGTCCATGAACACGAAGGCCTCGCCATCCTTGTAGGAATAGCTCACCGCGCGCCGGGTCAGTTCGGTCTCCTTGATCTCGTCATCCGAACGCAGGGAAAGATCGGCCTTGATGCCGCCTGGCACGCTGTACATGATGAAGCGGAAGGTCACATTGCCACTGCGACCCTGCGCCGAACTGCGCTCGATATCGCGCACCTGATAGACCTTGCCGTCGTGTTCAACAACGTTGCCGCGCTTTACTTCGGATGCTTTCATTGAGGGGCCGGGAGTGGGGAATGGGGAATAGGGAATGGTAAAAGCAGGACAGGCGGGAGGTGGGTCCGCGGAGAAAGGCTGGATCCGCGGAAAATTGCGGTTCCGATTCCCTATTCTCCATTCTCCATTCCCGGCTACTTGGAAGCCAAGCGCACCGCGCCATCCAGGCGAATCGTCTCGCCATTGAGATAGCGGTTGCCAAGGATGTGGGCGACCAGATCGGCGAATTCCTTTGAGGTGCCGAGACGCGAGGGGAAGGGGATCGAGGCGCTGAGTGATTCCTGCACGTTGTCGGGCATGCCGTCGACCATGGGCGTCCAGAAAATGCCCGGTGCGATGGTCATCACGCGGATGCCGAAACGGGCCAGTTCGCGGGCCATCGGCAGGGTCATGCCGACCACGCCGCCCTTGGATGCCGAATAGGCCGCCTGGCCAATCTGTCCTTCGAAGGCGGCAACGGATGCGGTGTTGATAATGACGCCGCGCTCGCCGTCTTCGCCGGGAGCGTTGTCCTGCATCAGCTCGGCCGCCGCCTTGGCGACATTGAACGAGCCGACCAGGTTGACCATCACCGTGCCGGCGAAATTCTTCAGTGGCATGGCGCCCTCGCGTCCGAGCATGCGTCCAGCGCCGAGGATGCCGGCACAATTGACCGCGACATTGAGGCCGCCAAGGAAATCGCGTGCTGCTGCGACGTTGCCGCGGACTCCGTCTTCATCGGTGACATCGGTGCGCAGGAAAGTCGCTTTTTGCTTGCCCAACGCCGCCACGACTGCAGCGCCTTTTTCATCGTTGACATCGAACAGGGCGACCTTGCCGCCGTGGGCGACAATATGCTCAGCGACACTGAGGCCGAGTCCGGAGACACCGCCGCTGATGACGGCCCTGACGTGTTCTAGCTGCATGCTTCCTCCGCGGGCACGAACGCCTGGAGGCGCCGCGCAAAAACGTGGATTCTACAAGGTTCGGCTACAAGTCGAGCAGGCTGCTGAATCTTCGCTGTTCGCCGCTGAGCGGATCGTCAAAGGCCAGCGAGCGTGCCAACAGCTTGAGCGGACGGCTGTAGTCGTCGTCGGCCAGTTCAGTCAACTCCGGATAGAACGGATCATTGAGGATCGGCGCGCCCAGCCCGGCCATGTGCACGCGCAACTGGTGCTTGCGGCCGGATACCGGCTTCAGCAAGTATCGCCAACTCTCATCGTGACGCTCGAGCACATCGATCTGCGATTCGCTGTTGGCAGGGCCATCCACTTCGCGCATGCGAAAGAACGGTTCACCACGGATCATGCGCGAGCGCCGCACGAGGGGAAAGGAGTGTGCACGAAGCGGAGCAGCGAGTGCCTCATAGGTCTTTTCGACCCGACGCTCGCGGAACAAGGCCTGATAGCGCGAACGGGTCGCCGGATTGGCGGAAAACATGACCAGTCCCGCCGTGCCGCGATCGATGCGATGCAAGGGCGCCAAATCCGGGTTGTCGAGTTCGCGGATCAATCGACGCAGCAGGGTTTCCTCGACAAATCGACCGGCGGGCACGACGGCGAGGAAGTGGGGCTTGTCGGCAACTACGATTTCCTTGTCCGCATGCACGATGCCCGCTTCGAACGGAATGCGCGGTTCATCGCTGACCTCGCGGAAATAGTGGATTGTCAGCCCTTCGTTGTAGGCGTGACCGGCATCGATCGGCTTGCCATGGCGGTCGAGAATCCGACCCCGCGCAAAGCGTTCCAGCCATTGCTCGCGCGGGATGGCGTGAAAGTGCGCGCACAGGCAATCGAGCACGCTTTGCCAGGAGCCTGGTGGAAGTTGCAGGGTGCTGGCGTCGGCGGGAATCATCAACGGGATTATCCCCGTATCATGGTTGCCAGACTTCAATCCAGTCAGGAAATCGATCGCCATGGCGGTACTGTTACTCAATCTGCGTGATGTTCCAGACGATGAAGTCGCTGAAGTCCGCGAGTTGCTGGAGCAGCACGAGATCGCGTTCTACGAGACCGAACCCAATCGCTGGGGCATTTCGGCGGGTGCGATCTGGATCAGGGACGATGCGGATTCAACGCGCGCGAAAGAATTGATGGAGGCCTACCAGGCAGAGCGTCGGTTGCGCGCCCAGGTCGCGTATGAAAGTGCAAGACGAGACGGCAGCGTGGAAACCTTCTGGGCGCAGATGCGCAGCCAGCCGTTGCGTCTGCTCCTGATTCTCTTTGGCGCGGCGATCTTCGTCGCCTTGAGCCTGTGGCCGTTCCTGCTGGCCGCTTGAAGCACATTGTCGATCCGCAGTCTGTCCGGCTGCGGATCGGATCAGGAAGGGGCGATCAGATGCCGCCGATGAAATCCGGCTTGCCCAGCTCGACACCGTTGTGGCGCAGGATGTTGTAGGCCGTGGTGGTGTGGAAGAACACGTTCGGGATCGCGTAATGCAGCAGATAGGGCTGGCCGATGAACGGATGGTCCTTGCCGTGCATGGTCAGGGTGATCGCTTTCTCCTCGCTGCCATCGATCTGCTCGGGTTTGATCGAGTTGAGGAAGGCCAGCGTGCTTTCGATGCGTGCCTGGAACTCGGCGAAGCTGGTCTCGTTGTCGGCGTGAACCGGACGCTCCACCCCGGCCAGGCGCGCTGCTGCACCCTTGGCCATGTCGGTGGCGATCTGGATCTGTTTCGATAGCGGGAACATGTTCGGATACAGGCGCGAGCCAAGCAGGACGGCGGGATCGATCCTGTGCTGTTCGGCGTGGGCGGCTGCTTTGCCAAGGATACTGGCAAGGTTGCCGAGCGCGCGGACAAAGACCGGTACCGAGGCCTGATACATCGAGAGGGACATGGATGACTCCAGGGAGTGGGGTGGACAGGAAAACGAGGCGATCGAGACAGTGGAGTCGATCCGGCAACGCACAAGGGGCATCTTCGGTTTGACGCATCATGCGATCATTGGCGCATGAACGCATTTGACTCGCTTGCCCTCGATCCAGCCCTGCTCAGCGCCCTCGCTGCCCTCGATTACACGGAAATGACGCCGGTGCAGGCGCTGAGCCTGCCACCCATCCTCGAAAACAAGGACGTGATTGCCCAGGCCCCGACCGGCAGCGGCAAGACCGCCGCGTTCGGACTCGGCCTGATTGCGAGGCTCGATCCGGCCGTGGCCAGCGTGCAGGCGATCGTCCTGTGTCCGACGCGCGAACTCGCCGACCAGGTCAGCAAGGAAATCCGCCGCCTTGCCAGCTTTGTGCCGAACGTGAAATTGCTGACCCTGTGTGGCGGCATTCCGTTGCGCCCGCAACTGGCCTCGCTGACGCATCCGCCGCACGTTGTCGTCGGCACGCCGGGGCGCATCCAGGAACTGATCGATCAGGGCGCCTTGTCGCTGGATGACGTGCGCGTGTTCGTCCTCGACGAGGTTGACCGCATGCTCGACATGGGTTTCCAGGATTCAATTACCAACCTGCTCAAGCGCAGTCCGAAATCACGCCAGACCCTGTTGTTTTCGGCGACGATTCCAGACGAGATCCGCAAGCTCAGTCGCAGCCTGCAGCGCGATCCGGTCGAGGTCGCCACCGAGGCGGGCGCCGACTTGCCCGAGATCGAGCAGCACTTCTTCGAAATCGAGGCGCCGAAGCGATTCGAAGCCTTGTTGCGCCTGTTGACCACGCATCGACCGGAATCGACCCTGATCTTCTGCAATATGCGCCGCGACACCCAGGATCTCGCCGACGGCCTCGCCCAGCGCGGCTACTCGGCACTGGCCCTGCATGGCGATCTCGAGCAGCGTGATCGTGACGAGGTACTGATGCGATTCGCCAATCGCAGTTGCGCAATCCTGGTTGCCACCGACGTCGCCGCGCGCGGACTCGATATCGAGGATCTGCCGGCCGTGGTCAATTGGGAGGTTTCGACTGATCCCGATGTGCATGTGCACCGCATTGGCCGCACCGGTCGGGCAGGGCGCAAGGGCCAGGCCTGGAGTCTGGTTGCCGCCGCCGAGATGCCACGGATCGCACCGATCGAGGCGCGTACAGGACAGAAGATCCGCTGGTCGACATTGCCGTCCATGGGCGGATCCGGTGCGCCAATCCACGCCGTGATGAGCACACTCTGCATCGATGGCGGACGCCAGGAAAAGGTGCGCCCCGGGGATATCCTCGGCGCCCTGACCGGCGATGCCGGGATCGTCGGCGATGCGGTTGGCAAGATCGGCATCTTTGCCACGCGATCCTATGTTGCGATCCGCCGCGATCAGGCCTCGATCGCGCTCAAGCGGCTGCGCGACGGCAAGATCAAGGGGCGCAAGTTCCGCGTTCGTGCAATTGATTGATCCCGCCGTCAGCTCAGGCTGAGCATGCGCCAACTGACGGCACCGACGGCTAACGCCAACAGCAGCAGGACGCCTGCCGCGATATTCAGCCAGCGGCGAATCGTCAGCGCCGCATCGCCGCGCCGGATCGGCGTATCGCGAAGCACGCGTACTGCGGGCAACGGCCATTGCTGGAAGGTTTTCACTTTTGCCGCCTTGTGCGCCGAGTACCAGGCGAGCAGGGCGAGACAGATCGCCGAACCGGTCAAGGCGATGCCAATCAGGCGACGCAAGCGCAGGATCAGCAGGTCGGTGCCCGGAACGGCTGCGATACCGGTCAGCCAGCTCTGGAACCAGAACACGGCGGCAACGGCAATCATCGCTGCGATGCCCAGTGCCGCAAAGGTCTGGCGGCGCAGGCGCGGGTCTGCGCGAAGCATGTCGTCAGTCAAGATGGTCTCCCTCGATTGCCTTGACGAGAATAGCGACATCGCTACGCAATCGCATCGCCGTATATCGCCGAATCACTGCGCCGGTCTATCCTTGTCCAATGAACAAGCCCATGTCGACCCTGTTTTTCCTGTTGCCTGCTGCCATCCTGCTGAGCGCCTGCCAGAACAATCCTGCACGCCGCACGCCGGATGTCGCCGCTTCCGCCAGCCAGCGCGCGTGGTTCGATGGCGAGTACGACAACCATGAACAGGTTGCCGGAGTCGATGCTGCGCGGGTTCCGCGGGTGCATTTCGAAATCACGCCGCTGCACAAAGCCGGCTGGTATGTCTGGAACGTGCGCCTGTCGGGCAGCGGTGAACTGGCCGCGACCTGGGTCATGCGCTCCCTCAAGTCCGTCGATGGCACTCTGCAACTGACGCCATATCGGGCGCTGGCGGCAACACCCGCGCTTGGCAAGAAATTCGATCCGGATCAGTGGGTGGCGCTCGACGCCTGTGCGCTGCGTGGTGCAGCCACCGCTTCAGGGCTCGAAGTGCGCGCCGATCTGGCGGCCTGTACCACCCTGGCGCCGGGCATCGGTGCTGCAGCGGCACTGCTGCCGTTGTCGATCGAACACGATGGCGACGCCCTGCGCGTGCGCCTGTATGCCGATCAGGCGCGCGGTCCCGATGCGCGCGCCGAGGCGCGACGCGTGCGCTGGTACTCGGGTTGGGCCGCAATCAACGGCGCCGGGCCGGATGCCAGACCCGAGAGCAAGGATTGGCACATGAATCGCGATCTGCGCCTCGGCAACGAGGGTGGCCACGTCGTCTTGAGATGGCGTGACGGGAAGGCGTCCGGCTATTCCCTCGAACTCGAACGGGCGACCTATCGCGATGGCAATGTGCCGGTGGTCAAGCTGTCGGTGATCGAGGATGCCAGCGGCCTGGCCATCGCCTATGCCTGGGCGAACCCCGAGGCAACCCGGATCGGCATCAATCTCGGCTGGCTGCAGGTCGGCCTCGACAGTGCGGCTCCTTCTGCAGGCCGCTGATGTGAGCGACGAGCCGTTGAGTTGGAGCGAATTCGAACGCGTGCATATGGTTGCCGGCACGATCACGCGGGTCGAGGCATTCGCCGAGGCGCGCAAGCCCGCCTACAAGATCTGGGTGGATTTCGGTGCCTACGGTGAGCGCAAGACCAGCGCCCAGGTCACTGCCCTGTATTCACCCGATGACCTGATCGGTCGCCAGATCGTCGGCGTGATCAATTTCCCCGAGAAGCAGATCGGTTCGTTCCGTTCGCAATTCCTGCTCAGCGGATTTCCGACTGCGGCCGGCGTCGTCATTACGACCGTCGAACGCCCCGTTCCAAACGGCAGCCGACTCGCCTGAGGGTGCTGCGACTCAAGAGCCGGGATCCGCTTGTTTACCAAGGCGCGACGATTCCTTCCCAATGGTGGCGAACACTTCCATCCTGGCAGAAAGCGATTTATCCATTCCCGATTCTCCGTTCTCCATTCCCGGCTTCCAAGGCATAGAGCCATCCAGACGTCCAAAACCGGCCTGGAAATCGTTACCCATGCAACTACCGAAAAGAATGCTTGACAGCTTCTTCCGGCATCGGTTACGGTCGATTCATGTCGCAGCGCAACACAAACCCCCAGTCATCCATTTTCAGCCGAATCCTCTCGGTCGGCGTGCGCTTGCGCACCTCGCCCGGACTCGTTCTTGTACTTGGACTCGTAATTATTGGCTGCGGAGGCGCGGGCTAGGGCAAGTATCGAATGATCGAACCCCAGAACCCCGTCCTCGGCAACGAAGACGGGGTTTTTTTTGACCTCATCAAACCAGAACCACGTGGCACGGACCCTGACATGAGTAGTGAACCCGCGGTAGAAAGCGCGATCAGCGATGACAAGCCCACGCAGTCGGATCGCGTGCTGATCTTCGATACCACCCTGCGCGATGGTGAGCAGGCTCCCGGCTTCTCGATGAGTCGTGCGCAGAAGTTGCGCATGGCCCAGGCGCTTGCCGATCTTGGGGTGGACATTCTCGAAGCGGGCTTTCCGCATGCGTCCGATGATGATTTTGCTTCGGTGAAGGCGATCGCGTCGACGCTGCGCGGGCCGCGAATTTGTGGTTTGGCGCGCTGTCAGCAGGGCGATATCGAGAGTGTTGCGCGTGCCATCGAGCCGGCCGTGAGCGGCCGTATTCACATCTTCCTCGCGACCAGTCCGCTGCATCGCGAGTTCAAATTGCAGATGAGCAGGCAGCAGGTCATCGACACTGCGGTTGCCGGAGTCGAGCGCGCTCGCTTGCATTGTGACGATGTCGAATTCTCTGCCGAAGATGCCATCCGCACCGAGCCGGAGTTCCTTGCTGAGGTGTTTTCCGCCGCGATTGCCGCCGGTGCGACGACGGTCAACGTGCCGGACACCGTCGGCTACACGACGCCTCTGGAAATCGCCGAACTGTTTGCATGGCTGCGAGCGAACGTGAGCGACGCGGGAAAGGCGATTTTCAGCTCGCATTGCCATGATGATCTCGGCATGGCCGTGGCCAATAGTCTGGCTGCGGTTTCGGCAGGCGCCCGTCAGGTCGAATGCACGATCAATGGAATCGGTGAACGCGCCGGTAATGCCTCGCTTGAAGAAGTGGTGATGGCCTTGCGCGTGCGCAGCGACCGCTTCGCCGGGTTGCATACCGGCATCCGCAGCCAGCGTCTGCATGTGACAGCGCGATTGCTTGCCCAGATCACCGGTCAGCCGATCGCGCGCAACAAGGCAATCATCGGCGCGAACGCATTCGCCCATGAATCGGGCATTCACCAGCACGGCATGCTCAAGCATCGCGGTACCTACGAAATCATGCATGCCGAGGATGTCGGCGTGGCCAAGTCAGAACTGGTGCTGGGCAAGCACAGCGGCCGACATGCCTTGCGTGAGCGCTTGTCGGTGTTGGGCCATGATCTCGATGACGCGGCCCTCGATGAGGTGTTCACGCGCTTCAAGACCCTTGCCGACAAGAAGCGCGAAGTCTTTGATGCTGACATCGAGGCGATGGCACTGGGCCGCGATCCCGACGCGGCCGGTCCGTGGCACATCACCCACTTGCATGCGACCACGCACGTCGGATCCGGTGGCTCGGCTTCAGTACGCCTGAGCCACGATGACGGTCGCGTAGTTAGCGAGGCAGCGATCGGGGACGGTCCCGTCGATGCGGTTCTGCGCGCCGTCTCGGGTGCGGTCGGCCACGATTTTTCGGTCAACGAATTTCAGATCCACGCGCTCAGTGAAGGTGGCGATGCCCAGGGCCAGGCCGCGATCAGTGTCATCCACGAAGGTCGTGAGTTGCGCGGTCAGTCGGTCTCGACCGACATCGTCGAAGCCGCCGCCAACGCCATTCTCGAAATTGCCAATCGCATTGAACACGCCAAGTCCGCCGCGACACCCACAGCCACCGCAACGCCCGCCAGGATATCCTCATGAATCAAGCCGAACTCATTTGGCACAACGGTCAACTCAAGCCCTGGGCCCAGGCCACCGTGCATGTCAGCGCACATGCCTTGCACTACGGCTCCTCGGTATTCGAAGGCGAGCGCGTCTATGCGACGCCGCAAGGGCCGGCATTTTTCCGCCTCGCCGAACACACCGCACGCCTGTTCGAATCCGCGCGCATGTACGAGATCGACATTGGCTACAGCGAAGATGAAATCAACACGGCCTGTCTTGAACTGATCGCGGTGAACCGGATGAAGTCGGCTTATGTCAGGCCGATTGCGTTTCGCGGTGCCGGTGGCCTCGGCGTCGTGCCGAATGAGGGTTCACCCGTCGATGTGACGATCATGGCGCTGGACTGGGGCGCCTACCTCGGCGAGGCCATCGAGCACGGCGCCGATGTCTGTGTCTCGTCGTGGAACCGGCCGGCACCAAACACGACGCCGAGCTGGGCCAAGGCCGGTGGCAACTATCTGTCCAGCCAGTTGATCGGCTTCGAGGCGAAGCGCGGTGGCTATCACGAAGGCATCGCCCTCGGTACCAATGGTCTGCTCAGCGAGGGCGCCGGCGAGAACCTGTTCCTCGTGCGCAAGGGGCGTCTGCTGACGCCGACGACGAGCGCCGGCATCCTCGCCGGAATCACTCGTGACACCGTGATCACGCTGGCGCGCGATCTCGGTTACAAGGTCGAGGAGCGCGATCTTCCACGCGAGGCCCTGTACACCTCGGATGAGGTATTCCTGACCGGAACCGCAGCCGAGATCACACCGGTGCGCTCGGTCGATCGCAAGCCGGTTGGAACGGGCAAGCCGGGTCCGATGACACGCGCATTGCAGAAGGCATTTTTCGGCTTGTTCGATGGCAGTACGGCGGATACACGCAACTGGCTGAGCTACGTCCCGACAGACTTCAACGCCAGGTATGGACAGTTGTATGTGCGTTCCGAGGCCGTCGCATGAAACCGCGCACCATCATCGACAAGATCTGGGATGCGCATCAGGTGCGCGCCGAGACCGCCGATACGCCTGGAATCCTCTATGTCGATCTGCACCTGATCCACGAGGTGACCACGCCGCAGGCATTCAGCGAACTGCGTTCGCGCGGCTTGAAGGTGCGCTGTCCCGAACGCGTGCTGGCGACGCTCGATCACTCGACGCCGACCCTGCCGGCGGATGCCGATGGCAATCGTCCCTACGTCAGCGCCGAGGCCGAACAGCAGGTCACCAAACTGGAAACGAACTGCGCGGAGTTTGCCATCGAGCTGCATGGCTGGGGCAGCGAGCATCGCGGCATCGTGCATGTGATCGGGCCCGAACTCGGCGCCACCCAACCCGGCATGACCATCGTCTGCGGCGACAGCCACACGGCGACCCACGGTGCGTTCGGTGCATTGGCCTTTGGCATCGGCACGACCGAGGTCGGCCACGTGCTGGCGACCCAGTGCCTGCTCCAGCGCAAGCCGAAATCGATGGCCATCCATGTCGGGGGCAGGCTGCGGCCGGGAATCAGCGCCAAGGACCTGATCCTGCACATCATCGGCCGCATCGGTGTCGGCGGCGGCACCGGTCACGTCATTGAATACCGTGGTCCGGCGATCGAGGCGCTGTCGATGGAAGAGCGCATGACCGTGTGCAACATGTCGATCGAGGCCGGAGCTCGGGCGGGCTTGATTGCGCCGGACCAGGTCACCTTCGACTGGCTGCAGGGCCGCTCGCGCGCACCACGCGGCGCCGACTGGGAGCGCGCGGTGACTGCCTGGCGCGCGCTGGCCAGCGATGCGGGCGCAAGCTACGACAGCGAAGTGCATATCGATGCCAGCGCGATCGGACCGACCATCAGCTATGGCACGCATCCGGGCATGGTCACGCCGATCGCGGCGGCGATTCCGTCTGCACGCGATGCCCAGGAAACCAGGGCACTGGACTACATGCAGTTCGACGGTGGCCAGGCCTTGACCGGGCAGAAGGTCGATGTCGTCTTCGTCGGCAGTTGCACCAACTCGCGTCTGTCGGATCTGCGCGATGCCGCGGCGGTCATGCGTGGACGCAAGATAGCTGATGGCGTGCGCATGCTGATCGTGCCGGGTTCGGTGCTGATCAAGCGCGAGGCCGAGGCGGAAGGTCTTGATGAGGTATTCCTCGCCGCCGGGGCCGAATGGCGCGAAGCGGGTTGCTCGATGTGCATCGGCATGAATGGCGATATCGCCCAACCGGGGCAACTCGTCGTCTCGACCAGCAACCGCAACTTCGAAGGCCGGCAAGGCCCCGGCGTACGCACGGTACTGGCCAGTCCGCGCGTCGCCGCAGTCGCCGCGATCGCCGGTGTCATCACTGATCCCGAGGCCTTCCAGGAGCGTGCCGCATGAAGCCCTTGAACATGATCCGCTCACGCACGGCCAGTCTGCCGTTCGAGAACATCGATACCGATCGCATCATCCCGGCGCGTTTCCTGACCACGACCGAGCGCGCCGGCCTCGGCCGTTACGCCTTCAACGACTGGCGTTATCGCGAAGACGGTACGGACAACGCGGAATTTCCGCTCAACCAGGCCGAAGCCCAGGGCTGCCGGATTCTTGTCGCCGGGCACAATTTCGGTTGTGGCTCGTCGCGTGAACATGCGCCGTGGGCCTTGCTCGACTACGGCATCGAGGCGGTGATCTCGTCCGGGATCGCCGACATTTTTCGCAGCAACGCGCTGAAGAACGGCCTGCTGACGATCGTCATCGACGAAGCCGCGCATGCCGAACTGCTGGCCAGTCCCGGCATCGAACTGGTCATCGATATCGCCGCAGGATCGATCAGCAAGCCCGATGGCTCGACGATCCATTTCGATCTCGATCGATTTGCCCGCCATTGCCTGCTCAATGGCGTCGACCAGCTCGGCTTTCTGCTCGACGCTGAAGCCGACATCCGGGCGTGGGAATCCCGCCGCGCGGCCAACCCCTGTTCCATGGAGAGTGCAGCATGAGAGCGGTTGTCACAGTGCTTGGCGGTGATGGCATCGGCCCCGAAGTAACCGCGGCAGCGGTCAGTGTGCTGCGCGAGGTCGCCAGTCAGCATGACCATGTCTTCGAGTTCAACGAGCAACTGATCGGTGGTATTGCCATCGATACCTGTGGTGATCCGTTGCCGCAGGCGACCATCGATGCCTGCGTCAATTCCGATGCGGTCCTGCTCGGTGCAGTGGGTGGTCCGAAGTGGTCGGATCCGCAAGCGAAAGTCCGCCCCGAGCAGGGTTTGCTCGGCCTGCGCGCCAGGCTTGGTGTGTTCGCCAACCTGCGCCCATTGCGCGTGCATCCGCGACTGGCCAGCCTGTCGCCGCTGAAGGCCGAGAATCTGGTCGGTGTCGACCTCATGTTCGTGCGCGAACTGACTGGCGGTGCCTACTTCGGCAAGAAGTCGCGCGAAGGCGATGTCGCCATCGACGAATGCCGCTACAGCGTCGCCGAAGTCGAGCGCGTCGTGCGCCGCGCCTGCGAACTGGCGCGTGGACGCAAGGGTCGCCTGACTTCGGTCGACAAGGCCAACGTGCTGGAAACCTCGCGGCTGTGGCGCTCGACCACCGACCGCGTGGTTGCCGAGTATGCCGACGTCATCGTTGAACACCAGCTCGTCGATTCGATGGCGATGCTGTTGCTGACGCGACCCTCGGCGTACGACGTCATCGTCACCGAAAACCTGTTTGGCGACATTCTCACCGATGAAGCCGCGGCACTGGCCGGTTCGCTCGGCGTATCGCCCTCGGCCTCGCTGGGGGCAGGGCGTCTTGGATTGTTTGAACCGATCCATGGCTCGGCGCCCGATATCGCCGGGCAGGGCAGTGCCAATCCGATTGGCGCAATTCTCAGTGCGGCGTTGCTGTTGCGTCATTCACTCGGCCTTGAAAGCGAAGCGAAATCGGTGGAAGCGGCGGTCGATGCCGTCCTCGAATTCGCCGAACTGACCCGCGATCTCGGCGGCACGGCAAGCACCAGCGAGGTCACCGCAGCGGTGCTGACCCAATTGAAATCCCGACAGAAGGCCGCCGCATGAGTTCCGACGAGCGTATTCCCCTGCAGCCACCGATGCGCAGCGATGCGATCAAGACCGGCCCCGATCGGGCACCGGCACGCGCCATGCTGCATGCGACCGGCCTCGACGCGGCGGCCATTGCCAGGCCGCTGGTCGCCGTCGTGCACACCTGGTCGAACATCTCGCCATGCAATCTCAACCTGCGTGACCTGGCCAACGCGGCCAGCGAAGGCATCCGTGCCGCCGGCGGTACGCCGATCGAGTTCAACACGATCGCGGTGACCGATGGCATCGCCATGGGCACCTCGGGCATGCGCGCCTCGCTGGTCAGTCGCGAAGTCATCGCCGATTCGATCGAGCTGGCCGTCGATGGCCACTGTCTCGATGCGATGGTCGTGCTGTGCGGTTGTGACAAGACCATTCCGGCCGCGGCGATGGCGCTGGCGCGCCTCAATATTCCTGGAGTCGCCTTGTACGGCGGCAGCATTGCGCACGGCACGCTGGATGGAAAATCGATCACCGTGCAACAGGTGTTCGAGGCCGTCGGCAGCCACGGTGCCGGCAAGATCTCGCACGAACGTCTGTGCACGATCGAACGTGAAGCCTGTCCCGGTGCCGGTGCCTGCGGCGGCCAGTTCACCGCCAACACGATGGCCATGGTGCTCAGCGCGCTGGGCTTGTCACCGCTCGGTCTGAACGACATCGCAGCGACCGATCCGGCCAAACTCGACGCTGCGCGATGCTGTGGCGAACTCGTCCTGGATTGCCTGAAGAGCGAGCGCAAGCCGCTCGATATCCTCAAACCCGAAGCGTTCCGCAATGCCATGCGCATCGTCGCGGCTACAGCAGGCTCGACCAATGCCGTGCTGCATTTGCTGGCCATCGCCCACGAGGCCGGTGTGCCGCTGGTGATCGAGGATTTCGAGACCACCGCCGCGGCGACGCCGGTGATCACCGACCTGATGCCGGGAGGACGCTACACGGCAATCGAAATGACCGCGGCCGGTGGCATGGCCGTGGTCGCACGTGAATTGCGTGCGGCGGGCCTGCTCGAAGACGGGCCGACCGTGACCGGCAAGACCCTGTTCGCCGAGATTGACGAATCACCCGAGGCGCCAGCCGGACAGGAGGTCATCCATCCGGTTTCCCGCGCATTCAAGCCACGTGGCGGCTTTTCGATCCTCTACGGCAATCTCTCCCCCGAAGGCTGCATCCTCAAACTCGCCGGCAGCGGCCCGCTCCTGTTCGATGGCCCGGCTCGCGTGTTTGAAAGTGAGGAAGACTGCTTCCATGCCGTGCAATCCGGACACATCAATTCCGGTGACGTCATCGTCATCCGCAACGAAGGCCCGGCCGGCGGCCCCGGCATGCGCGAGATGCTGGCCGTTACCGCGGCCCTGGTCGGGCGCGGTCTGCGTGATCAGGTCGCCCTGATGACGGATGGTCGATTCAGCGGCGCGAGCTATGGTTTCGTCGTCGGTCATGTCGCTCCCGAAGCGGTGCGCGGCGGGGCAATCGGTCTGCTTCGTGATGGTGATCGCATCGTCATCGATGCGGCGCGGCGGGTCATTGAAACCGATGCCGATCTTGATGCGCGCCGGGTCAACTGGAAGGCTCCGGAGCCAAAAGTCACTCGTGGCGTTCTTGCCAAATACGCAACCCTGGTCGGCTCGGCTGCCCGGGGTGCCGTCACTTCCCCCTGATTCATTCTTTTCTTGTCGATTCATCCATTGGAGTCAACCCGCATGTCCGCAACCGTCACCACCGAAGCTCTCAAGAACGCCCGTATCGCCGTGCTTGGTTATGGCAGCCAGGGCCGTTCGCATGTCCTCAACCTGCGCGACTCCGGGCTCGATGTTGTCGTCGGCCTGCGCCCGGGCGGGCCGACCGCGATCAAGGCCAGGGCCGATGGCGTCACCGTGCTGTCGCCTGATGAGGCGGTCAAGGGCGCCGACCTGGTCGCCGTGCTGACCCCGGACATGGTTCAGCCGCAACTGTATACCGATGTGATCGCGCCGAACATCAAGGCCGGTGCGGCGCTGTTGTTCGCGCATGGCTTCAATGTCCACTTCAAGGCCATCGTGCCGCGCAGCGACATCGACGTCATCCTGGTCGCGCCAAAAGGCCCGGGCCATCTTGTGCGCACCGAGTTCGAGATCGGTCGCGGCGTGCCCTGCCTGTATGCCACCTTCCAGGACATCAGCGGCAAGGCCACGGATCTGGCCAAGGCCTATGCCGCCGGTCTTGGCGGTGCACGTGCGCTGCTGATCGAGACCGATTTCAAGGAAGAGACCGAAACCGACCTTTTCGGTGAGCAGGCCGTTCTCTGCGGCGGTGCCAGCGAACTCGTGCTGAAGGGTTTCGAAACCCTGGTCGAAGCCGGCTATCGCCCCGAAATCGCCTATTACGAAGTGCTGCACGAGCTGAAGCTGATCGTCGATCTGCTCTATCAGGGCGGCATCACCAAGATGCTCACCTATGTGTCGGAGACTGCCCAGTACGGCGATTACGTCAGCGGTCCGCGCATTGTCGACGCCGCCACCAAGGAGCGCATGAAGACGATCCTGACGGAAATCCAGGATGGCACGTTCGCCAAGAACTGGGCCGCCGAATACAAGGCCGGTCTGCCCAACTACAAGCGCCTCAAGCAGGCCGATCTTGATCATCCGATCGAGAAGGTCGGAGCCGAACTGCGCAAGAAAATGACCTGGCTCAACGAGCCGGCCTGATCGTTCGCCGCTGGCTGGCGCAATCGAATCTCTGAGGATGATGTAGCGATGAATGCGATGTTGCAGGAACGATCCGAAACCAAGACCGATGCCGGTTTGCATCCCTTGTCCGGTATGAAGATGACAGGCGCCGACCTGGTCGTCCAGGTGCTCGTCGATGAAGGCGTGGGCGTGATCTTCGGCTATTCCGGCGGCGCGATTCTGCCCGTCTACGATGCCGTGTTCCGTTACAACCATGAGCATCCGAAGGCGGATGGCGGTGAACCCTTGCCCTTGATCGTCCCGGCCAATGAGCAGGGCGCGGGCTTCATGGCGCAAGGCTACGCTCGCGCTTCGGGGAAGGTTGGCGTGGCCCTGGTCACTTCAGGCCCGGGAGCGACCAATACGGTGACTCCGGTGCGAGATGCGATGGCCGATTCGATTCCGATCGTGGTCATCTGTGGCCAGGTGCCGACCGCGGCAATCGGCACCGATGCCTTCCAGGAAGCGCCGATCAGCAGCATCATGGGCTCGTGCGCGAAGCATTCGCTGCTGGTTACCGATGCCAGTCAGCTCGAAGCGACCTTGCGTACGGCCTTCGAGATCGCCCGCAGCGGCCGGCCTGGCCCGGTCGTCGTCGACATTCCAAAAGATGTACAGAACGCCGAACTGATATTTTCCGGTTCGACGACCCTGCCGATTTCGGGCTATCGCACGCGACTACGGGCGCTCACAAGTTCGCGCCTTGGTGCAGTCCAATGCACCGAATTCCTCGACGCGCTCGGCAAGGCACATCGTCCGTTGCTGTATGTTGGCGGTGGTGTCATCAACGGCGAGGCGACGCGCGCGCTGCGCAATTTTGCCAAAGCCTTTGGTATCCCGGTGACAACGACGCTGATGGGACTCGGTGCCAGCGATACCACCGATCCGCTGTCACTGCACATGCTCGGCATGCACGGTACCGCCTATGCCAACTATGCCGTGGTCGATTGCGATTTTCTGATCGCCGTCGGTGCGCGATTCGATGATCGTGTCGCCGGAGTGCCGGGCTTGTTTGCACCCAAGGCCCGCTACATTGCCCATTTCGATATCGATCCGGCCGAGATCGACAAGGTCAAGCAGGTCGACTGGCATCACCTCGGTGATCTTTCCAGCGCGCTGGATCAATTGTGTGTGCATGCCGCAGAAGCCGGATTCGATCCGCGCGGGCAGGGCCGATATACCGACTGGCATGCACATATCGCCGATCTGAAGAAGACCCATGCAATGAATTTCGATCGCGACAGCGATCTGATCCAGCCGTATGCGGTGATCGAAGCAATCAATCGCATCACCCGTGGCAACGCGATCGTCTGTACCGGCGTTGGCCAGCACCAGATGTGGGCAGCGCAGTATTTCGATTTCACCGAGCCACGCCGCTGGCTGACCTCGGGTTCGATGGGCACGATGGGCTTTGGCTTGCCGGCCGCGGTCGGCGCGCAGTTCGCCCGGCCCGACATGCTCGTCATCGACATCGATGGCGACGCCAGCATCCGCATGAATCTCGGCGAGCTGGAAACCGTGACCACCTACAACCTGCCGGTCAAAGTCGTCGTGCTCAACAACTGCGGTGACGGCATGGTCCGGCAGTGGCAGAAACTGTTCTTCAAGGGGCGCTTCTCGGCCACCGACAAGAGCTTGCACAAGAAGGATTTCATCAAGGCCGCCGAGGCCGATGGATTTCCCTACGCGGTACGGCTTGATCGTGTCGGGGACATTGCGCGCGTGATCGCCGAATTCATCGCCTTCGATGGTCCGGCATTTCTCGAAGTGATGATTGATCCCGACGCCTGCGTCTATCCGATGGTCGGTCCCGGCGCCAGTTATGCGCAGATGATCACCGGCGAACATATCGTTTCGCGCGATGCCGCCATTGCCGAAGAATCCGGCCCCGTGGAGATGTTCTGATGCGTCATATCATTTCAATGCTGCTGCAGAATGAAGCCGGTGCGCTGGCCCGTGTCGCCGGCATGTTCTCCGCGCGTGGTTACAACATCGAATCGCTGACCGTCGCGGCCACGCATGACCCCGGGATTTCGCGCCTGACCCTGGTGACCTTCGGTGATGATGCCGTGATCGCGCAGATCATCAAGCAATCGCGCAAGTCCATCGACGTACTCGAGATCGCCGACCTGACCAGTCGCGACCATCTCGAATGCGAATTGCTGGTGGTCAAGGTGACGGCGACGCCTGCCAATGCAGCGGCAATCGAGCGCTTCACCCATCTCGGTTTCGGCATCATCCTCGACGAAAGCGAAACCTCTCGCGTACTCCAGTTCACCGGTCGTGGCGCACACATCAGCGCCGTTCTCGCCGAGTTGGCCGGCATCACCACAATCCTCGAACTGGCACGCAGTGGCACGGCGGCGATAGAGAGCGGCACAAGCGTGCTAGGTCTGGCGCAGTTGCCTGTAGCGGTATGACAAACGCGCGGCGCTCAATTTCGACGCCGGAATCGAGCGCCGCGATGATCTGACCCGCAGACGATCACGGATCCTTGATCACGGCTGGCATCGAGCCGAGGCGAACGAGGCGATCCGTGCGTTGCTGGTTGCGGATGACCTTCAGGGTAACCGGCTTGCCGGCGGCATCGCTGAGCATCTGCTGGAACTGTCTGCGATCAACAACTGCCGTGCCATTGATCGCGATGACATAGTCACCCGACATCAGATTGGCTTGTGATGCCGGCGTGCCGCCGACCACCGAGCCGATCTGCACCCCGCCCTGGAGCTGCAGGGATTCGCGTTCATCCGCCGTGAGATTGCGGAAGGTCGCTCCGAAAAGGAGCTTGAAGCGCACGTAATAGGTCGCCAGCAAGCGTGTCGGCGACTGTTCGTTTTCGTCATCGGGGTGCTGGCGATAGAGCCAGATCTGATCCGCGCCAACGCGACTGCCGAGGTCGAGCGCATCGCGAAGCGAATCCTCGGCGTTGATTGCGTAGCGCGCAATGCCGATACGCACAAACCCCTTCGACGCCAGTTCGCGCTGATCGCCGTGATCGTTTTTTCCTTCGATCACGATCGGCTGTTCCGGTGCTGGTTCGGCACGCAGGGCGTCGATGTATTCGGGCCCGCGTTCGATCGTGGCCTGGTAATGGGAATCTTCGGTTACCTGCCGGCCTGGCTCGGGCAGGGTGACTGGCGGTTCATGGCGAATCGTCACCGATCCGCAACCGTCAAGCAGGGCCAGCAGGGGGAAAACAAGCAGCACACGCATCATTGAATGGTTCATTGGACGAGCATAGCGCCGATTCTGTCTTTCGGGACTGCATCGATCGTGAATGAGTGCTTGCTTGTCGACATCAGCTTGTCGACCATCCGTCAATGAACATTGCGCAGACATCGAATCTTCGCGGCATCGCCTTCATGCTTGGCGCCGTGGCCGCTTTTTCGTTGATGGATGTCAGCCTCAAGTTGCTGTCGCCGGACTATCCGGCGATGCAGATCGCGGCACTGCGCGGTCTGACTTCATTGCCGCTGGTGCTGGTCTGGATAATGACCAGCGGCGGATTCCGGCAGATCCTGACGCGACATTGGCGCTTGCATCTTTTGCGCGGGGTGCTGTCGGTGGTGATGTTGTCCGCGTTCGCGTTTGCGCTGCGTGATCTGCCGCTGGCCGAGGCGTATTCATTGTTCTTTGTCGCCCCGCTGCTGGTCACGGCACTCGCCGTGCCTCTGCTCGGTGAACGCGTCGGCTGGAGGCGCTGGCTGGCAATCCTGATCGGCCTTTGCGGCGTATTGGTTGTCCTGCGACCCGATACCTCACGCATGTTCAATCTCGGCAGCCTCGCTGTGCTCGCCGCCGCGATTGCCTATGCATTTTCCGCGATCACCGTGCGCGTGCTTGGCAGAACCGAATCGACCCAGAGCATGGTGTTCTGGATGATCAGCCTGCTCAGCGCGCTTGCCACGGCGGCGGCATGGGATGCATGGGTGACGGTGCGTTTCGAGCATTGGCCGATCCTGCTTGGACTTGCCGTCAGCGGCGCGTTGGGCCAGTACGCGATCACCGAGGCGTTCAAGCACAGCGATGCGTCTGTGGTTGCGCCATTCGACTACTCGGCCCTGATCTGGGGGATCGCCTTTGACGCCTTGATCTGGCATACCCTGCCTGACCGAGTGATGCTAGTTGGCGCCGTCATCATCATCGGCAGCGGACTGTATCTGATCCGTCGCGAACAGGCGTCAGCCTGAGTACAATCCTCGCACAATACGCTATTTCCGTAAAGTACGTTTGCCTATAGATCGCTATTCGCGTTGTGTATTCCGCACTTGGCAACATTATTGTAATCCGGCCGCGCGAACTGACAGATTCGACGGTTTCGCGCGACTCAGGCCTCGGCCGCCTTGGCCACGCGTGCGGCCGCGTGCTCGATGCGCACGATGTCATCGGTCAGGGTCAGCACGGCCTGGGCGCGCGCAAGCGCCTGTGCGGAATGGCGTGCTGCGGACTTCCGGTAACGGCGGTCGCCAAGGCAGGCCAGGGTTTGCAGCATTTTCTGCAAGTGGATGCCGACTTCAACCAGGGCCGCACCATCGCGTGCGATTGGAATGAAGAAGTCGTCGAACAGTTCGTCGAGTTCGACCGGCGGAACATGGACGTTGGGAAAGCGGATACTCCCGGTTTCGACTTCGATCGCCTCGGGATGATTTTCCGACCATAACGAGAGCATGCGCGCGCCGCGACTGAGGATGTCGATGGCCGTTCCGGGGTCATTGACCGCCGGCGAGAGTGCACGTGAGGCGATTTCCGACAGCACGCAAACGCCGAAGCGCGGATCCTGATCGAAGCTGCGCGCCGCAGCGATGCTGAAGGCCTTGCGAATAGCCTCGACGCATTCCGAGGCCGGCATGTGCATGACGTTGACCAGTGGTTGCGCCGCACCGGCGTAGTGGCCGGGCAGGGCGACCAGGTAGATCTCGATCTCCGCTTCGCTGGCGGCATCCTGCAGGGCCTGCATGTCGATGTGTTCGACATAACCGAACTTGTCAGTATGGATCGACAGCGAACCTTCCGGGATTCCGCTGTCACCCGCTTCGCGGGGTTGCCCCGACAGATACGGCGAAGCGCGGCGAAGTCGGATCGCCGCGGTGGCCGCCGATTCGACGCGATCGCAGGTCGGCCCGACCCGACCGAGTCGCAATACATAGTCGGTCCAGCGCAGCAGGGTCAGCACGATGACGACAATCACGCCGAGGGTGACCGCATACAGGACAACCCGACCATTTTCGCCGTACTGCCCGGTCTGCAAGACGATGATGCCGACCAGACTGAACAGGAAGGCACCAAGAAAGGTCGCCAGGGCGTTCTGCGCCGTGCTGTCGGCCATCAGCAACTGGGTCGCTCGCGGCGTTGTGCTGCTGGTCGCTGAGGCGTATGCCGAGACGATCGTGCTGAGCGAGAAGATCATCACCGACAACATGCTGGTCGCGATGATCTGCAGCAGGGCATCGACCGCATCGGAACCAATCCTGGTCGGCAGCGTGTCCGGGATGTAGTGCTTGACCAGCAGCGCGAGCAGGGCGGTGATGACACCGAGCAGCGAGAACGCGGTGGCGCGCACCCAGAGCCGGCGCGAGAGTTGCAGCATCAACCATTGCAATCGCGAGAACATCGTATGGCCTGCATGGGCGGCGTCCGGCCCATCATGCCCGAGACGAGTGGATCCGGCGACAGCTGACATGTCGCGAGGACTCCGGTCGGGCCCGCACCTGCTGCCGATTGACAGTGTGGCGAGTTCGGTGCAATGAATTTTTTGCCGGGCCGGTCTGGAACTGGCCTTTGCCCGGTTTTCATGACGCCGACTCGGAAGGGCGTTCAGCAACGGCAGAGGGAGCCGAACTCATGCGAATCTGTCAGGCCTTCCTGGTCGTCATCGATATCAGTGGTTATACCCGCTTCATCACCGGGCGATCGCTGGCGCTTGAACACGCCGAACAAATCATCAGTGATCTGATCGGTATCGTGATCGACCAGTCTCGTCATCCGTTGATCGTGAACAAGCTGGAAGGTGATGCGGCGCTGATGTATGCCGAAGTCGAGGCCGGCGATCCGTTCGCCGGCATGGATATCCTTGCCCAGGTGCGCTCGTTTTTTCCTGTCTTTCGACAACGCGTCCTTGAGCTCAGCAAGATGCGAGGCAACTGCAGTTGCCTCGCCTGCACCAACATCACTGATCTGGGTCTCAAGGCATTCGTCAACAGTGGTGAAATCTTGTTGAAGAAGATCCGCCAGTTCGATGAGCTCGCTGGAGAGCCGGTGATTCTCCTGCATCGACTGATGAAGAATTCCGTGCAGGGTAGCGAATACGTGCTGATGACCGATGCCGTGGTGCGTGATGCGCAGCTCGACAGCGCGAGGTTCCGCAGCCATGTCGAAGAGATCGAAGACATGGGCTCGCAGCAGCTCTGGCTGGCTGATGTCGAGGATCTGCCTGCAACGGTGGAATCTGGATCAGCTTTGCCAGACACTCGTGCCGAGCGCACACACACGCCTTTGTTTCACCATTTGCCGGACGCCGCTGACCCGGTCTCGCCAGGCAACGGGCTATCGCGCTGGTGGCGGGCACTGCGGAGCTAGCCCGGACTATTCATGAATACACGCGCCCTCGCTTGGCCCTTGAACCCACACGAATTTTCGTTCACTCGCCCATAGTCCCCGCTATGCGCTCGATCACCAAAATCCGTGTGAATCCAATGTCCTGCGCGATCATCACGCGTATTCATGAATAGTCCGGGCTAGAGGCCCCGTCGTCACCCGGGATCGGTCACGTCGAAGCTGTCGAGTTCCCGTTCAATCGCGGCAATGTGTGGATCGACTTCGCCCAGGTCGCGCAGCGCAGCGGCCAGATGCCGGAAGTAGTCCCGGTTGAGTCCGCTTGGGCCAACGGCGCGCGAAATCTGGCGGGCGATCTCGGAATCCGAGGATTCGCCGAGAAAAGCCTCGTTGTCAGGCCCTGCGATATAGACAAGTCCCTGGGCATTGTTCTCTTCCGTGAACTCGATCGTGACGATTTCGCGCAGATAGCCGTTCTTCTCGCGATGATCGAGATGATCGAATACCTCGGGCGTGATCAGGTAGGCCATGCCGGCACATCGCGCAGCCGGATCGGCGACCAGGGTGACCACGCGACCCGGCGCCTCGGGGCTGCCGCGGTGATCGTGCGAACCCTGCCAGAAGCGCCGCGACCAACCGAAGATCCGCGCCGGGCGACGCTCGATGAAATCGAAATCGGCTTTCCAGATCAATGAGCCGTAGCCGAACAACCAGACCCTGTCATGGCCATCGAAACGATGCAGTGACTGGTTGGCCGCGATGGTGTTGATGGTCATGGTTGGGATTCAGGGCAAGTCCGATGTGCATGGTAATCGTGTCGGATTGCCGATTCGAGATGGAAGGCGCGGAGATTTTTGCAGGACGACGATGACAGGTTATGCTCGTGGAAACACAAGAGGATGCTGATGAGATCCGTTCCCCTGGGACAACCCGAGCCTTCGGATGACGCCACAATCCTGGCCCGGGCGAATGCGTTCGCCGAGCAGCTGTGCACACGTCGAAGCGTGCGTGAGTTCGCCCCGCGCGATGTCCCCCGCGCAACCATCGAGGCTTGCCTGCGTGCCGCGGGTTCGGCGCCGAGTGGCGCCAACCAGCAACCCTGGCACTTCGTCGCGATCCGCAATGCGACGATCAAGCAACGCATCCGCATCGCCGCCGAAGCCGAAGAGCGCGAGTTCTACGCGCGGCGCGCCCCCGAGGAATGGCTGCAGGCCCTGGCTGAGCTCGGTACCGATGCGAGCAAGCCGTTTCTCGAAATCGCGCCGTGGCTGATCGCCGTCTTCTATGAACGCACCGGCCCGTTGGTCGACGGCCACAAGGGCAAGCGCTACTACCCGCACGAATCGACCGGCATCGCCACCGGCATGCTGATTGCAGCCCTGCATCAGGCCGGGCTGGCGACCCTGACACATACGCCGAGCCCGATGGCGTTTCTGAACGAAATCCTTGCGCGTCCGAAAAACGAGGTGGCCTACCTGTTGCTGGTGGTCGGCCATGCCGCCGAGGGCTGCCGAGTGCCGGACATCTCGCGCAAGCCGCTCGATCGGATTGCGAGCTTTGTCGAATGAAAGCGAATGACCGGCCGCTGCTTGCCGGCAGTGTGGCCATGCCATTCACCCGGCATGACCCCGCATGCGCGTACCCTGCGTTGCATGTGTGGTTATCCATCAAGAGGACTGACCCATGCGTACTCCACTTTTTTTCGCAATGGCCACGGTGTTGAGTTCGGCCAGCGCCATGGCCGACAGCCCGGACTACTCGCTGACGATCTACAGCTCGGCCCAGCCGGGCCAGATCAGTACCGACAGGCTGGCCAGCTACGGCGGTTCGTTGCCCGGCTACGCCCTGGTTCGTGACGGTCGCAAGATGACCCTGGCTGCCGGCAATGGTGTGCTGCGCTTTACCGATGTAGCCAAGCGCATCGACCCGACCACGGTCGCGTTCGAGTCGTTGACCGATCCGGCCGGCACGCGCGTCGTCGAGCAAAACTACCAGTACGATCTGGTCAGCAGCGAGAAGTTGCTAGAACGTTATGTTGGCGAGAAAATCGCGGTCGAACAGTTGCGCGGCAACGAGGTCGAAAAAATCGGCGGTACCCTGCTTTCGGCGCAGGGTGGTTCATTGATCCTGCAGCGTGACAGTGGGGAAGTGCTGAGCTTGTCGAACTACAGCAATGTGGCGTTTCCCAGTCTGCCCGGCGGCCTGATCACCCAGCCGACCCTGGTTTGGCTGGTCAATGCCAGGCGCGCCGGCAGTCACGATACCCGCGTCTCCTACCAGACCCAGGGCATGACCTGGTGGTCCGACTACAACATCAGCCTGCGTGAGTCGGGCGACAAGTGTTCGATGGATCTTTCCTCGTGGGTGACCATCGTCAATCAATCCGGCGGCAGCTATCCGGCCGCACAACTCAAGCTCGTCGCTGGCGAGGTCAATCGCGCTCCGTCGGCACCGCAGAACATCGGCATGATGATGAAAGCTCGTGGTGCCGCGATTGCCGAAGAGGCCGACCAGGGCTTCTCCGAATCCTCGTTGTTTGAATACCACCTCTACACGCTCGGCCGGCGCAGTGATCTGCCCGACAATTCGACCAAGCAGCTTGAGCTGTTTCCGACAGCGGTCAACGTCGCCTGCAAGAAGCAGTTGGTATTCACCGCCGCGCCGCAAGCGAGCGCTTACTGGTCGCAGCCAATTGCCAGCCAGGGCTACGCTGCGACGTCGACGGGAACCGTAGGCGCCTATCTCGAATTCGACAACAAGGAGGCCAATCAGCTTGGCGTGCCACTTCCAGCCGGCCGCATGCGCGTCAACCAGGCCTCGGTCGACGGCACGCGCGAGTTCATCGGCGAGGATGTCATCAAGCACACCCCACGCAACGAAGCGGTACGCATCAAGCTCGGCAATTCCTTCGATATCGTCGGCGAACGGCGTCAGACCAGCTTCACCATGAACAGCGCCGGCAAGGTCATCGACGAGAGTTTCGAGATCAACGTGCGCAACCGCAAGAAATCCACAGCCAGCTTGGTTGTGCGCGAATACCTGTATCGCTGGAGCACCTGGACGATCACCGCGAAGAATCACGATTTCGACAAGCGCGATGCACAAACCATCGACTTTCCCCTGACTATCCCTGCCGATGGCGAGGCCAAGCTCACCTACAGCGTGCGCTACACCTGGTAACCGGCTTGCGCGCCACACCCGCGACGCGTGGAGGCGTTCGCGTAAACTGCCTGCCAGACTTCGGTTGGCACGTGCATGGATCTGTTCCTGATCGCGTTGGATCTGGTTGGAACTTTCGTCTTCGCGATCAGCGGGGCGACGGTCGGTGTGCGCCATCGGCTTGACCTGTTCGGCGTGCTCGTGTTGTCGTTTGCTGCGGCGGTATCGGGTGGCATCATTCGCGATGTGCTGATCGGTGCAACCCCGCCGGCAGCGCTGGTCGGCTGGAACTACCTCGGTACCAGTTGCCTGGCCGGCGTCATCACCTTCTTCCGCTATCAGAGCATCAAGAAGCTGCGCAATCCGGTGCAGATCTTCGACGCGATCGGTCTGGCCGTGTTCGCCGTCACCGGTGCGACCAAGGCGCTCGCCTTCGGTCTCGGCCCAGTGTCGGCAACCCTGCTCGGCATGCTCAGCGGGATCGGCGGCGGCATGATTCGCGACATACTCGTCGCCCGAACGCCGGTTGTTCTGCGTTCGGATCTGTACGCCGTCGCCGCCCTGGCCGGCGCCTCGGTGATCGTGGCTGGCAATATCTTCGACTTGCCGAAACTGCCGGTGTTGCTGGTTTCGGCAAGCCTGTGTTTCGGCCTGCGGTTCATGGCCATCCGCTATGGCTGGCGTCTGCCGGTCGCGTCACCCGAGCCGGATCGCGACGTCAATCAATAGAGCACGCGCGTGCGCAGCGTACCGGGAATCGCCGCCAGTGCATCCTTGAGCACGGCGGCCTGCGCTTCGCTGGTCGAGACGTCGGCGACGACATAGCCGATGTTCGCGTTGGTCTGCAGGTACTGGCCGTCGATGTTGATGTTGTTCTGGGAGAAAATCTCATTGATGCGCGAGAGCATGCCGGGCATGTTGCGATGGATATGCAGAAGCCGATGGCTGTGCGGGTGCTCGGGCAGGGTTGCCTCGGGAAAATTCACTGCCGAAAGCGTCGATCCGTTATCGCTGTAGCGAACTAGCTTGGCCGCGACCTCGATGCCGATATTGTCTTGCGCCTCGAGCGTGCTGCCGCCGATATGCGGAGTCAGGATCACGTTGTCCATGCCGACCAGGGGCGAGACGAATGCCTCTCCGTTGGCTTTCGGTTCCATCGGAAACACATCTACCGCAGCCCCCGACAGATGTCCCGAACGCAGGCTGTCAGCCAGTGCCTCAATATCGACAACGGTGCCGCGTGAGGCATTGATAAGTGCGGTTCCCCTGCGCATTCTTGCAAGCTGGCTGGCTCCCATCATCATTGCGGTTTGCGGCGTCTCGGGAACATGCAGGGTGACGATATCCGAACGCTGCAGCAGGTCGTCGAGACTTGCTGCGGCACGCGCATTGCCGAGGGTCAGTTTCGTCTCGATGTCGTGGAAGATCACGCGCATGCCGAGGCCTTCGGCCAGCAAGCCGACCTGGGTGCCGATATGGCCATAGCCGACGATGCCAAGCACCTTGTCGCGCACTTCGAAACTGCCGGTCGCTGATTTCGACCAGCCGCCGCGATGGCATTCGGCATTCTTCTGCGGAATCCGGCGCATCAGCAGGATCGCTTCGGCCAGCACGAGTTCGGCGACGCTGCGCGTGTTGGAGTAGGGCGCGTTGAAGACCGGAATGCCGAACCCTTGGGCGGCGTCAAGATCGACCTGATTGGTGCCGATGCAGAAACAGCCGACCGCGATCAGCCGCTTGGCTTCGGCGAGCACCTCATGGGTCAGTTGCGTGCGTGAGCGGATTCCGACCAGATGCGCCTCGGCGATGCGGCGCTTGAGTTCATCCTCGGGCAGCGACTTGTCATGCAGCTCGATCTGCGAGTAGCCGGCGGACTTGAACGCATCGATCGCGCTCGCGCTGATGCCTTCGAGCAGCAGTACACGGATTTCCTGCTTGGGATAGGAGGTCTTCTTCATGATCCAGGACGATACTCGGGATGGTTGCGACGGAAACGAAATGCTGCTCCACAGCGTGGCGATGACTATGCCAGATTCCAGGCGTTTTGCGGCAGTGCAGCAGTAGACGTTCCAGGCAATCGCTGGCAGTCTGCACAGGTGGTTCCTGGCTGGGTGCCAGGCCTTTTAGCGCCCCGATTCAAGTGGATTTCCCCGAATGTCCGATTCCCGCTTATCGCGCTTGCGCGAGCGCCTGCCCGACCTGTTGCTGAAGGCGGATGCGGGCGATCTCGAATTCTACGGTCGCGACTGGACCCGTCGCTGGACACCTGCGCCGCTCGCGATTGCATTGCCGTCGACTGCGCAAGAAGTGCAGGAAGTCGTGCGCTGGGCGGTCGTCGAGGGCGTCGCCATCGTACCTTCCGGTGGCCGCACCGGATTGTCTGGGGGTGCCGTCGCGGCCAACGGCGAAGTCGTCGTCAGTTTCGAGCGCATGAACCGCGTGCTCGGTTTCGATTCCGTCGATCGGATTCTCACCGTGCAACCGGGTCTTGCCCTAGAATCCCTGCAGCGCGCCGCAATGGGGCACGATTTGATTTATCCGGTCGATTTCGCCGCGCGCGGTTCCTGTTCGATTGGTGGAAACATCGCCACCAATGCCGGCGGCATCCGCGTGATCCGCTACGGCAACACACGCGAGTGGATCGCCGGACTCAAGGTCGTAACCGGTACCGGCGAACTGCTCGATCTGAATCGTGGCCTGATCAAGAATTCCAGCGGCTACGACCTGCGCCAGCTGCTGATCGGTGCCGAAGGCACCCTTGGGCTGGTGGTCGAGGCCAGCGTGCGCCTGACCGATCCGCCACCACCTTCGAATCTCATGGTGTTCGCGGTGCCGGCCATGGATGACCTGATGCAGGTATTCGCCGCGTGCCGGCGCAAGCTCAAGCTCAGTGCCTTCGAGTTCTTCACCGACCGTGCGCTCGAACATGTTCTCGCGCACGGCGCGCAGGATCCATTCGAGCAAGTGTCGCCGTTCTACCTGATTGCCGAATTCGATGCCGCCAACGAGGCGCAGCAGGCCGATGCAGTGGAGGTCTTCGAGCAGTGTTTTGGTAACGGCTGGGTCAATGACGGGGTGATCAGCCGGAGTTCAACCCAGGCGGCAGCGCTGTGGCGGCTGCGTGAAGGCATCACCGAAAGCCTGGCCGCGCGCAAGCCCTACAAGAACGACATCTCGGTTCGCATCAGTGCGATCCCGGCCTTCATGCAGGCGATGCGCGCGATTTTCGAGCGCGAGTATCCGCATTACGACGTGGTCTGGTTTGGGCATATCGGTGACGGCAACCTGCACATCAATGTGCTCAAGGACGCCGCCACGACTGAGCGGACATTCATCCTCGAATGCGAGCGGGTCACCCGCCTGCTCGCACAGACCCTGACGGAATTCGGCGGCAGCATCTCGGCCGAGCACGGCATCGGTCTGGTCAAGAAGGACTATCTGCTCGGCACGCGCAGCGCGGCCGAGATTGCGCTCATGCGCGGTATCAAGCAGGTGCTCGATCCGCACGGGATCCTGAATCCAGGCAAGGTGTTTGATGGGGCAGGCGTGGGGAGTGGGGTGTAGGGAGCGGGGGAGTCGGGAGTAGGCATGGATGGACGATTCGCCGCTGCCTGCGCAGTAGCGGAAGGCAGCCGCCTTGGCGCAGCGGTGAAACCGAACCGACAATTCCTGTCGGTGGGGGGTAATTTTTCCGCTGACCCTTGTGCGCCGGCATGCAGACGCCATCTCGGCTCGATGACAACGGCTTCGAGGGTGCCATGAGTGAAATTGCAATGATGATTCCCTGCCAGCAGTGCGCGGCGATGAATCGCGTGCCGCAGGCGCGGCTGGCTGACAACCCGGTCTGCGGCCGTTGCCAGCATGCCTTGTTTGTCGGCAAGCCGGCGATCCTCGAAGAAGGTGATTTCGATCGCAAGGCGTTGAGCGGCGATCTTCCGGTACTGGTTGATTTCTGGGCACCCTGGTGCGGTCCTTGCGTGAACATGGCGCCACACTTCAGCGAAGCGACTCGTCAGCTTGAGCCGCAGGTGCGCCTGGCCAAGGTCGATACCGAGGCCCAGCAGGCACTCGGTGGACGATTCCAGATCCGCAGCATTCCGACCCTGATCCTGTTTGCCGGCGGACGCGAAATCGCGCGGCAGTCGGGCGGCATGTCATCCAGTCAGATCGTGCAATGGACCCGGCAGCAACTCGCGACTCGTTGACAACGGGAAATGATCCCGAGCCGCGCAAGCCGGCTGAACCCGATCCGCTGGACTGCTGCGGCTCGGACTGCGTGCGCTGCATCTTCGACGTGCATGACGAGGCGATGGAGCGCTACAGCGACCAACACGCTGCATGGTTGGCGCGGCGAGCCGTGCGGGAGAAACGGTCAGATCAGACGTAGCGGAATTCTTCCGGCGACAATTGCCTCGGCAAAGTTCTCGCGCTCGAAGCGGCAGTAGCCGCCACCCATGGCGAAGCGGCGACAGACGGCCGGTCGCGTTTCATAAATGCCGCAGTTGCGCTTGACGCGATCCAGTGCCACGCACCAGCCGTCGTCACCATGCGCCATCACCCTGACCCCATTCGCGGAGAGTGTGGTCAAGTGCTCGGCGACCTGATCGCTGTCAGCAAGAACGACGGTAAGGCGGCAGCAAACCGCTTCGCAATCGGTGCACGAAATCCGCGCATCGATCTTGCTGTCGTCAGGCTGGATGTCCAGGGCCATGGCGGATGTCCGGTGATCCTCAGCGTTGATAGCTGAGCAGGCGGCCGCGGAACGGCGGGGTATCGCTTTCGTTGAAGCGGCTGCGTATTTCGGTGACGCTGTAACCCTGGGTTGCGAGTGCGCGCGTGAATGGCGCACTGTTGCCGCGTCCAGGATCGGTGAAGATGATCTCGGCATGATCCAGGGCGTGACGCGCCAGCAGTGCCGCAAGCAAGTCGACATGGTCGCGCTCGTAGAGGATGTCGCTGCCGATCAGCAGGTCGAAGCGTCCAAGTCCGGCATCGGGAATCGCCCAGTGCAGATCGCGATATGCCAGTCTGGGCAGTTCATTCAGCCGCGCGTTGTGTTCGAGAAATGATTCGGCCAGAGGATGATGGTCGCTGGCCGTGATGTCGGCTTTGCGTCTCTGCAGGACAAGGCTCGACAAGCCCAGGCCGCAACCGATTTCGAGGATGCGCTTGCCGGCCACCTCGAATACACACATCGCTTCGGCAAGCACGCGACCGGATGGCCAGACCTGGCCAAACAGGCTCCATTGTGCCGAGGAAATGCCGACACGCTCGGCGAGTCCGTGCGGATCGGCGAACTGCTGCAGGTCGCTCAATGCCCGGATCCGGTAGTCATGGCCCCCCAGCCTTACCGCGAGCTGGCGGGTACGGTAGCCCGACATGGGCACTCCCGTTGAGGCGTCAAGGCAGGAATCGGAATGACGGCGCGAAAGGGGCGTAACGGCGACGGAAAGGCGGCCGATCGGAACGCGCTCAAAGGACTGACAACGCCGCCATGCTACGCGATGCGTTGCCTGAATACCGGACTATTTTGTGTCGACCCACGTTCCAATCAGATCCAGACGTCGTTGCTTGCGGCCAGTTCTCCGGCCATGACGTCGGTGTTGAACTTGGCCAGGCGCAAGGATCCAGGGAAATCAGTGGGTTCCGGTTGTATCGGGATGCCGCGTCTATCGCAGATTCGGTCGAGTCCGCTATTCTGTCCGATCTGCGCCTGCGGACTCCCCGCGACGAGCCACGGAAAGCAAGAAAGCCAAGCTGATGAAGACTCCACCTGGTCTGCAGGCCCTGATCGACGACGGCATCATCGATCGGGTCGTGCGGCCTCTCAAGAGCGGCAAGGAAGCGGCGGTCTATGTGGTCGGTGCCGGTGACGATATTCGTTGCGCGAAAGTCTACAAGGACATGGCCCAGCGCAGCTTCCAGCAACGCGTGCAGTACCAGGAAGGGCGCAAGGTGCGTGGCAGCCGCGAGGCACGTGCGATCGGCAAGGCGACCAAGTACGGGCGCAAGCAGCAGGAAGTCGCCTGGAAGAATACCGAGGTCGACGCGCTCTACCAGTTGATGGAAGCCGGTGTGCGGGTGCCGAAACCTTACGGGTATTTCCATGGCGTGCTGGTCATGGAACTGGTCACCGATGCCGAAGGCTATTCGGCGCCGCGCCTTGGCGAAGTCGAACTGTCCGCCGAAACCGCCCGCGAGTATCACGCCTTCCTGATGGAGCAGGTCGTGCGCATGCTTATTGTCGGCCTGATCCACGGAGATCTGTCGCCGTATAACGTGCTTGTTGGCGAGGATGGGCCCGTCATCATCGACCTGCCCCAGGTGGTCAGTGCCAGCGGCAACAACGCCGCGCGCACGATGCTTCAGCGCGATGTCAACAACCTCACCGCGTTTCTCGGCCGCTTTGCCCCCGAGCTGTTTGATACCTGGTACGCCGAGGAAATCTGGGCCTTGTTCGAGGCCGGCGAACTCCGCGTCGACAGCATCCTGACCGGCCAGTTCGAACACGATGAAAGCGAAATCGATCTTGATGGTGTGCGTGCCGCGATCAACGACGCGCGCGAGGAGGCCCTCATTCGCCAGCAGGGCCGCGAGGCGGCAGAAGAGGCGGACTACTGAACCCTGGATTCAGGCCTGCGCTTCGGGATCATCGGCGGCAAACGTCAGTTCGACGCCATTCCCGGCCCGATCGCGCATGAATAGTTGAACCTGACCCGTCAGTGGAAGCCGATCGCTTTTGAAGGCGATGGCGCAGGTGCGCAAACGCGACTCCATTTCTGGTCGCCCCTCGGCAGCAAAGGCCACATGGTCGAACGTGGTCGAGACGTTGGTCGCGCGCACCTCCTCCGGCAAGGATTCGGTCAGATGCAGGATGTCGAGGTCAGCGGCATACAGTCAGTAGCCGAAGCTGCCGAACGGCGCGCGCTTTCCCGTCGAGAGGCCGATGACATCGCAGTAGAACGCTCGCAAGGATTCAAGCAATTCACGCGGGGCACGCAGATGGTAGTGACCAAGTCCGGTGATGGGCATGTCAGTCGTTCCCGACAATTCCAGAAGACCTGGCGAGATGGTGGCTCTTACCGTTCACTGTCCGTTCCGGCCCAAAGCAGAATCCATGCAACTACTTCGAAAACGATGGCCAATGCCGCAAAAACCCAGGCGAATGGAATCCACGAAAGCAGATAGCAGACGGTCGCCAGTCCAAAACAAGCGATCGCGCCCGGATGAATGCCTTTCTTCGACGCGAGCGGCTTCACTTCGCTGCAGCCGGCGCCGACGGCGTGCGCATGCAGTCGGCGAGGAACTGGTCGACTGCGCTTTCCACGCGCAGACGTGCATCCATGTCGAAGTCGGCGTGTCCGGCGCCGCTGATCGGTAACCATTGCGGGGCGTGTCCTGATGCCGCCATGAGCAGACGCAGGCGCAGTGCATGCTCGATCGGCACGCGCCGATCGTTGCTGCCGTGGATCAGCAGCAGCGGTTTGCGCAGGCGCTCGTGCAGGTAGTCAGGCGAGGCCGCCTCGAGTTGCGGCAATGCGGTATCGGGATTGCCAACGATCTGCTGCATGCTCTTCTTGAGCTGGCTGTTGGTGCTCCAATCGCTCGAGACGAACAGGAGTGGCAGGTCGGTCACTGCGGCGATCGCGATCCCGCAGCGGAAGCGCTCGGGCGTGCGGATGAGGCCCATCAGCGTCGAGTAACCGCCGTAGCTGGTGCCGCGCAAGGCAACGCGCTGACGATCGATCGGATAGCGCGATAGCACGGTGTCCAGCGCAGCGAGCACATCGTCTTCGATCTGCTTGCCCCAGTTGCCCATTCCGCTTTCGAGAAAGCGCCGCCCGAATCCGGCCGACCCGCGATAGTTGACGCGCAACACCGCATAGCCGCGATTCGCCAGCAACTGCACCTCGGGATCGAAAACCAGCGTATCGCGCGCGCCGATCGGGCCGCCGTGAGGCATCACCACGAGCGGAAATGATCCGCCCGCCGTGGTCGGCAGCGTCAGATACGATTCGATGGCGAGGCCATCGTTCGTTTTCACCGAAATCACGTCCGATCGCTTGGCCTTTGCCGTGACCAGCGGGTCGATCGTCGTCAACAGTTCTTCGAGTCGGCGCTCTTTCGCGTCGTAGAGGTAGTAGGTGCCGGGCTCGGTTTCTGAAAACGCATAGACCAGCGAGCGGCGTCCATCCATGCTGATCTGGTAGTGCACGATCGTGCGTCCTGGCAGACCGCCTTGCAGCGTCCTCTGCAGGCTGCGGTCGGTCATATCGAAATAATGGATGGCGACCTGACCATCACGCGAATACGTCGCCGATACCGGCCGCTTCGCATTGTCGAACTTCGCACCGATCAGATCGATGCCGGGCACGGCGAACACGGTCTCGACGATCGAGCCGTCGTCCAGCGCGACGCGCACGAGTTCGGTCTGATCACGGTCGATGTTGGACAGGGCATACAGGCTCGCGCCATCGCTGCCAAGACTGAGCGGCACGAATGCGAAGTCGCTGGTCAATCGCCTGACCTCGAGCCACTCGCGCTGACCGAGGCGACGCTGCTTGAGGACCAGCTCACCCTCGTCGCGAACCAGCGCGGCCCGCGGCTCGCCGTTGGCGTCGACCAGCATGTGCACCCACCCGTCGATGCCCTTGTCCACGCGCAGGCTGCGGTTGAACTGAGTCATGTCGATCCGCTTGCCGCTGATGTCGACGCGGAACGCCGCTGTTTCACCGCGCTTGTCGGTGTAGGAATACAACGCGACCTTGCCGGCGCTGCCAACCGTGCCGATGAACTGGCCGCTGCCCGGAAACTGCACGCGTTCGAACACCGGCGCATCGGCGGGTTTGCCGGTGGTGTGATAGACAAGGCCCTGCGGAAAAGCGTAGCCGGCGCCGAGCAGCAAAGTGTCGTCGCTGGCCCATTGCAGTTGCGAGACCGGCTGCACGCTGTCGAAGATCAGCGTTTCCTTGAACGAGTCGGTGTCGATCAGTCGCACCGACGACTTGCCGTTGCGCAATTCGGAAACCGCCAGCATCGAACCGGATGGATTCATCAGGATGCGGTCGACCTGACCCGGCGCAAACAACTCGGCGACCAGCACCTTGAACGGCGCGTCGCTTTTCTTTTCGGGCTCGATGAGCGTTGCAGAGGCGGCCTTTTCCAGAGTCTGTGTCACTGTCGCGCCGGCGAGCTGCTTGTCGAGCAGATCGATATAGCGATCCGGCGAACTGCCTTGCCAGCGCAGCGGATACTGCTTGCGCAGATTCGGGAACGCGTGCTCCAGTTCGAGCAGGGCCGCTGCGAGGCGATTGTTGCGCTCGGTTCTGAACCAGCCACTGAAGACGGTGCCATCGAGATCCAGATCGCCCGAATAATTGATTACGCCTGGCTCGATCTTGAAGGCCAGCGCGGGATCCTTGCGCATCGTGATATAGGTGCTGGTGAATGCCGAAGGCATCTTGAAAGTTGCTTTTGCCCATTGGTACTCGCCGGCAGGCAACTCGACCAGTCGCAGGCTGCGCCCGGCCGAAAACGTCATCAGTTTCTCGCCTCCGAACGTCGCGTCCTTGCGATCCAGCGACACGAACTCGAGCGGTTCGAGCGAGTTCAACAGAACCACAAGCAAGCCGTTGCCCTCGCGCAGCGTGACTGCCTCGCCTGCCTTGAACTCGCGCGCGGCGAACGCAGGCAACATCACTACAAGCAGCAGTGCGCCCAGCAACAGAGCGGAAATAACCGAATGGTTGGCGCGAACCTGTCTGCGCATGCGTGGTTCCCTCACTATCGAAATGGCGTGTCGTCCACGACTGGCTTGCGGCAACACACTGCAGCAACGTGCTGGAGAAAAAATACAGGGATCATTCGTTGGAAAATCATGCAGTATGGGAAATTCAAACGCCATTTTCGGGCAGTCTGCGTGGTAGCTGGAGGCGGCGCAAGCGTCGGTTTGGCTGTGGTTGTGGTGTCGTCGCAAAGCATTTTGGCTGGTTGATGGGTGTTCGGCAGCGCCGTTCGCGGCGATTCCCCGCCGGCTGCCGACAGGGGGTCGAGCGCAACCCTGCGCGAGCGTGGCCGCATCGGGTCGGGTGGCGGGGCGCCGTGCGGCCGCAGCGGGCGGTGCGCGATTCGGCGGATGGTTGCGTAGTGGAGTCCGAAGTGCGCACCCATCTGATCAGCGTGAATGCGCCGCTCGCCTACGCGTCCCGGATGGCGCTGTCGCGATCTGCTGCGCCGCGCTCGATTTGCGCCAGCGATTTCCAGGTGCGCTGTTGCTTTGTTACTTCTCGCGACGGTTCGGCCGCTCTTCGTGAGGAAGCGCTGATTCTTCAGGAAGGGCGCGAGGCGGTGGAAGAGGCGGATTACTGAACCCGGGATTCGGGCCTGCGCGCAAGATTCATTACAAGTTGTCGAGAAGTTTCGTTGCCTTCAGCCTGATTTCGAACACCTTCGGCCAGAGCTTGCCGGTGACAAACAGACGATCCTCCTTCGCGTCGTAGGCGATTCCATTGAGCACATCGACCGCGATCGAACGATCCTCGGCATTGAGCAATCCGGGCAGGTTGAGCTGGGCGGTGACGCGGCCATTGGCGGGGTCGATGACGACGATGCTGTTGCTCTGCCAGACGTTGGCGAAGATCCGCCCGCGCACGAATTCGAGTTCGTTGAGGTTGGCCAGCGGTTTGCCCTGATAGGTCACATCCAGTGTGCCGGTCTGTGCAAATGTCTTTGGATCAAGGAAACGCAAGCTTGATGTGCCATCGCTCATGATCAGGCGCTTGCCATCATGGGTGATGCCCCAGCCTTCGCCGCTGTAGCTGAACTGCCCGCTGCGCTTGAAGGTCTTGAGGTCGTAGGTGAATCCGGTATTCGATTGCCAGGTGATCTGGATCAGCTGATTCTTCCAGTCGGTCAGGCCTTCGGCAAAGTATTCCCTGGCGACGGTCTCGTGCTGGAGCACTTCGCCGGTCTCGGGATTCACCTTGCGCAGGCTCGAGCGCCCGTTGAGGCCGGTACTTTCATAAAGAAACCCATCACGATAGACCAGGCCCTGGGTGAAGGCACCGCGATCATGAGGCCGGGCCTTGATGATCTCGTATTCGAGGACGGCTGGTGGCCGCGCGTCCTCGCTCATCAGGGGAGCCTCGGCGGCGATCGCCGGTAGGCAAGGCACGCCGGCAATCAGCATGACGGCACCCGACAAGCGCAGACAGATGCTCGCCAGGCAAGGCGTTTCAGGATCTTGCATCAAGGGTTCCAGGGGTGGGGCGACGGATCATGCCGAGGTTGCCGTTCCCGCCACGCACCGAGGTGACGATGGCGGGAACGAAAGTCGAACTACTTGCTCTTCTTCTTTTCGGTCTTGGCCGCGCGCTTTTCTTTCAAGGTCTTTTCCGGCTTCTTCTTTTCGCTTTTCTTTGAATCCATACCTTTGGACATGAGGGCCTCGCTGGGTCATTGGTTTTCGGGTCGCGCCAGCATGGTCGGCGCGAATGCCTTTCTAGCGCGGAATGCAGCGGCTGACTAGTGCAAGTGCGCGGTTTGCACCGGATTCTCGTAAAATCCTCCGATGATTCTCAATATTGCAGCCTACCAGTTCGTTCCGATCGATGACCCGGATTCGCTTGCTGCGAAACTGCGAACAGTTGCACAAGCGCATGCCCTGCTGGGTAGCGTGCTGGTTGCGCACGAGGGCATCAACGTTTTCCTGGCCGGATCCGACGACGGAATCGGCGCGTTTGTTGGTGGACTGCGCAGTGATCCACGCTTTGCCGACATCGTGGTCAAGCGCAGTCGCAGCGCCAACCAGCCGTTCGCCCGGCTTAAGGTCAAGCTGAAGGCGGAAATCATCAGCTTCCGTCAGCCCGGGTCGACGCCCCTGGCGGGCCGGGCCCGTGCGCTTGCGCCGGCCGAACTCGCGCGCTGGATTGCCCAAGGTCAGGATGACCAAGGCAACCGCCTGGTTTTGCTCGATACGCGCAACCGGCAAGAGGTCGATTTCGGCAGCTTTGCCGGCGCGATGACCTTGCCGATCGACAAGTTCACCGATTTGCCGCAAGCCGTCTCGCAGCAACGCGATGTGTTTGATGGCGCCGCCGTGGTCAGCTTTTGCACAGGCGGCATTCGTTGCGAGAAGGCCGCGTTGTGGATGGAGGCCGAGGGTATCGACAAAGTCTACCAACTCGATGGCGGCATCCTCGGCTATTTCGAACAGGTTGGTGGGTTTGGCTATGAGGGTCGGTGTTTCGTGTTTGATGAGCGGGTGGCACTTGATAGTGAGTTGAAGCCGCTTGTAGGTGGACAGGTTGAGTTGTCGCATTGATGATCTTGTTTTGCTGAGAACTCCGAACATGGAAAGATCGTAGTCTCCATGACTACGCCGCTTCGCGGCGCGGCATCCTTGCCGTTTTTCACTCGCCTCCCGGCGAGCGAGTTACTTCTCTTTGAATGGCCAAAGAGAAGTAACCAAGAGAAAGGCCACCCCGCGATCGCGCCCTGCGCACAGTCCCTGTGCTACGGGTGCGCGAGGCCGCTCCGGGGTTCGCCGACAGTCCGTCCGTGGACTGACGTCGAACTGGCCCACTTCCTGTGGGCCACCCTACGGGCTGATCCTGCGCAACCTCGCCGCGATCGAGGGGCCCCTTCAAGCGCGCATCGTGCGCGCCAAAGCAGGAGCCAAAGCCAAAGCCAAAGCCAAAGCCGGCACATCCGCGCTGTCGGCCACCTTCCCCTATTGGCGGGAGAAGGAAAGAAAAGCCGAGATAGCAGTGATCGCGGGAACCCGCTTTGTCTTGGCTGCGCAGGATGCGCAGTAAATGGGGCCCCTATGCAGCGGCAACGTGGCGTAGGGAAAGCCCGCAGGGTGGCCCACAGGAAGTGGGCCAGTTCGACGTCAGTCCAGGGACGGACTGTCGGCGAACCCCCGGAGTCGCGTTGCGCAGTCGCAGGGCAGGCGACTGCATGGATGCAGGAGGTAGAGCAACGCAGGGAGCAGTTGCCGAATGCCCGGAGACCGCTGC
This sequence comes from uncultured Dokdonella sp., assembly GCA_964390215.1. Lineage (GTDB taxonomy): Bacteria > Pseudomonadota > Gammaproteobacteria > Xanthomonadales > Rhodanobacteraceae > Dokdonella. Next base: position 118,222 of record CAYMHF010000003.1, read on the forward strand.
ATCGGGGTGGCCTTCTCTTTGCCTACTTTCTCTTGGCCACTCAAGAGAAAGTAGGGCGCTCGCCGGGAGGCGAGTGAAACCCCGGCAGGGATGCCGCGCCGCAAAGCGGCGTAAACCCCAATTATCGCGACTGAACCCGTCGCACGGCAGGCACAACGAACACGAAAAACTAGACCGGAGTCCGCTTCGCCAGCGCAACAAGGATTTCCCGGGCCACGCGAATGCGTTCGCTGGCACCCTCGAGCTGGAGCTTGATCTTCAGCTTGTCCTGGCCATCCAGCGCATAGACCTTGGGCAAAGTCTGGATCATGCGGATCACCGTCATCGGATCGATGTTCGGTTTCGGATTGAAGAGGACGCGGCCACCGTTGGCGCCGAGTTCGAGCTTGCGGATGCCGAGCGGGGTGGCGAGCAGCTTGAGTTCGGTGACGGCGAACAGGTTTTTGACCTGATCCGGCAGCAGTCCGAAGCGGTCGACCATTTCGACCTGCAGATCGCGCAAGCCCTCTTCATCGGCGGCGCTCGATATGCGCTTGTAAAGGGTCAGGCGCGCGTTGACGTCGGCCAGATAATCATCCGGTATCAATGCGGCGACATGCAGTTCGATCTCGGCTTCGTGTTCGCTGGTCAGGTCGAAATCCGGCACCTTGCCGGATCTCAACGCACGCACGGCACGATCAAGCATGTCGCGATACATCGAGAAACCGACTTCCTCGATCTGTCCGGATTGCTCCTCACCGAGCAGTTCGCCGGCGCCGCGAATCTCCAAGTCGTGGGTGGCGAGGGTAAAGCCCGCGCCAAGATCTTCCAGCGAAGCCAGCGCTTCGAGGCGCTTCTCGGCATCGGCGCTGATCGATCGTCCATCCGGCACGATCAGGAATGCGTACGCGCGGTGATGCGATCGACCGACGCGACCGCGCAGCTGGTGCAACTGGGCAAGGCCGAACTTGTCGGCGCGGTTGATCACGATGGTGTTCGCGCTCGGCACATCGATGCCGGATTCAATGATCGTCGTGCAGACCATGACGTTGAAACGCTGGCGGTAGAAATCGAGCATGACCTGTTCGAGCTCACGCTCGGGCATCTGACCGTGGGCGATGCGGATGCGTGCGTCGGGAATCAGCTCGCCGAGTTCGCGTGCGGTCTTTTCGATCGACTCGACTTCGTTGTGCAGGAAATAGACCTGGCCGCCACGCTGCAGCTCGCGCTGGAACGCCTCGCGGATCAGGGCCGGATCCCAGTGGCCGATAAAGGTCTTGACCGCCAGACGATGTGCTGGCGGCGTGGCGATGATCGAGAGGTCGCGCAATCCGGCCATGGCCATGTTCAGCGTGCGCGGGATCGGTGTCGCAGTCAGGGTCAGCAGATCGACCTCGGCACGCAGCCTTTTCAGCTGCTCTTTCTGGCGCACGCCGAAGCGTTGTTCCTCGTCGACAATGAGCAAGCCGAGATCCTTGAACTTGACATCCGACTGCAACAGCTTGTGCGTACCGATGACGATGTCGATCTGACCTTCGGCAAGTTTCGCCAGGATCTCGGTGGTTTCCTTTTTCGACTTGAAGCGCGACAGCACCTCGACGCGGATTGGCCAGTCGGCCAGGCGGTCGCGGAAATTCTGATAGTGCTGCTGGGCAAGCAGGGTGGTGGGTGCGAGCATGCCGACCTGCTTTCCCGAGATCGCGGTGACGAAGGCCGCACGCAAGGCGACCTCGGTCTTGCCGAAGCCGACGTCGCCGCAAACCACGCGATCCATCGGTCGGGCCTTGGCAAGATCACCGATCACGGCCTCGATGGCCTGCATCTGATCCGGTGTTTCCTCGAATGGGAATGCCGAGGCGAACTGGTCAACCATGAGGCGATCAATTGTCATCGCGGTGCCGGGACGCGCCTCGCGCTGGGCGTAGATCGCCAGCAATTCGGCGGCGACATCACGAACCTTTTCGGCGGCGCGACGCTTGGCCCGATCCCAGGCTTCGCCACCCAGCGAATGCAGGGGTGCCAATTCAGGTGCGGTACCCGAATAGCGACTGACCAGATGCAACTGCGAAACCGGCACGTAGAGCTTGTCGCCCCTGGCGTATTCGATGGCGAGGAATTCGCCATCGGCGCCGCCCACATCGAGCTTGAGCAAGCCCTGATAGCGCCCGACGCCGTGATCGACATGCACGATCGGAGAGCCGATGGCGAGCTCGGTCAGGTCGCGGATCACCGCTTCCGGATCGCGGGTGACGCGCTTGCGTCGGCGACTCTGCTGGGCCCGCTCGCCGAGCAACTCGTGCTCGGTCAGCACGCTCAGGGCCGGTTCGACCAGGGCAAATCCTTGTTCGAGTGCGGCGACGGTGATCGCAAACTTCGGTGGGTTGTCCGAGTCGGCAAATTCGCGCCACGATCCAATCGTCACAATCGATATTCCGGCAGCGGCGATCTGCTCGATCAGCGCTTCACGCCGGCCGGCTGATTCGGTCGCAATCAGCACGCGCCCTGGGTAGCTCGCAACAAAACGCTGCAACTCGGCTGCTGGCGTTTCGTCCTTGCGGTTGATCGGCAAGGACGGCACCGGTTGTGTGCCGAGATCGACGGCACGTTCATCGGTGCCTGGCGCAACCAGATCGATGCGTAGTTGCTGGTTCAGGCGCTCACGCAATTCCTGCGCGGAAAGATACAACTCCGAAACCGGCAGGATCGGCCGTTCGATGTCATGCGCGCGCTGCTCGTAGCGCTCCTGGGTTTGTCGCGAAAACTGCTCGGCCGCCTCAAGCGCACCCTCGTTGACAATGAACAAGGCGTTTTCGGCGAGATAGTCGAACAGCGTCTCGGTCGCGCCGAACAGGCTCTGGGCGAAGAACATCGGCAGGTAGTACTCGATGCCGGCCGGTGCGGTGCCTTCCTTGATGTCCTGGTACAGCGGGCAACGCCGCGGATCGATCGGAAAGCGCTCGCGCAGAGCGTTGCGGAAATCCTTCGCGGTTTCCTCGGTCAGCGGGAATTCGCGCGCCGGAAGCAGGCGCACATGATCGACCTTGTTTGCCGAGCGCTGGGTTTCCGGATCGAAGGTGCGGATCGAATCGACGTCCTCGTCGAACAACTCGATGCGATACGGAACGTTGCTGCCGGTCGGGAAGATGTCGACGATCGCGCCGCGCACGGCGAAATCGCCGGGCTCCTGCACCTGCGGCACGTTGCGGTAGCCGGATTCGGACAAGCGACGCTGTTCGGCCGCCAGGTCGAAGTGCTGGCCGCCTTCGAGCACGAGGCCCGAGCCGGTGATGAAGCTGCGCGGTGCAAGGCGCTGCATCAGGGTTGCGATCGGTACGATGAGCACGCCGCGATTGAGTCCCGGCAGGCGGTACAGGGTGGCGACACGCTGGGAAACGATATCCGGGTGTGGTGCGAACAGGTCGTAGGGCAGGGTTTCCCAGTCCGGAAACTGCAGCACTTCGAGCTCGTCACCGGCAAACACGCTGATTTCGGATTCAAGTGCGTGCGCCGTATGGGTATCGCGCGTGAGCACGACCACCAGGCCTTCGTGGCGACGCCCGGCTTCCGCCAGGGCCAGTGCCAGGGCGGATCCGTTTGGGGTATTCCATTGGCGGCGCTGCTTCGGTGAGTTCGGCAGCGGGAATTGGATCAGGGGAGTTCTGGTCATCGACTCAACAAACAACGGCGGCGCCGGAAGCAGTCAGCGTCCAGCGCGGGGCGCGCAGTTTAGCCCGAATATTTCGTGAGGCCGCAGGAAATTGCAGTGCAGACCTTGGTGCTGCGTGATCAATTGCCATGGACAAAGGGCAATCGATTGCTAGCTTTTCGCGCTGTACTCGTGGGCAGAAGCCGGGTCGAGGTGCAGGCTGAAACGAACCAGGCTGGCTTCTTCGCGTTCGCGGTGATGCTCAAAACCGAGACGCCGGGTCAGCCGCAGCATGGCGATATTGCCGGCCTGGGTATCGCCCCAGATCTCCAGGATTCCACGCGCCCTTGATGCAGCGATCAGATGTTCGACCAGGATGCGGCCGAGGCCTCGACCGATGTATTGCGGGTCGATCGCTATGGCGAGTTCGGCGGATTGGCTGACTGCATCGAAATGCACGCGCGCCTCGGCGCGGATTTCGGCGCCGTCCGGATCGGTTGCGACCAAGGCGACGCCTTCGTCAGGGCCAATTCGGCACATGCTGCGCGCAACCGGTTCAGGCAGCTCACTCAACGCATGGAAGACGCGCGCACGAACCTGTTCCGGGGTCATGCGCTTGAATGCGCGGATCAGCGCGTCGACGTCGCCCTTGTCAATCGGACGCAGCAAGAGCATGGCGCCGTCGTCAAGAAAGACCGGCTCACCGGATTGCCCGGAGGGCGCCCGGTTTTTGGCAGCGGTGCCCGGTGTGTTGTTGTCGATAGGGCGCGCGGGGGGGCGGACAGGGGGTGTCAGAAACAGATTCATGGCCGCAGCGTGGCGCATGGAATTGGAGCAGACCATCCAATTGCGCGGACGAGTTGTGTCTCATTCAGGCTGCAGGGTGTGGCGCCCGGACGTGTCGAGGTGTGCCGAAAACGCCTGCAGGCGCTCGATCACGTCGTCCACTTCGATCAGATCCATGACCCCGGGGTATTCCAGCTTGGTGCCCCAGGCGAGCTTCTCGGCCGGTTTACGCCGGTATTTTCGCGCCGCGGCATCGTAGCGGTCGACACACCACTGCCGATCCGAATAAGGGCCCGAGCGATCCGGATTGCTCGCCGCATGCAGGCCAAGCACGGGTGTGCCGACTGCATTGGCCATGTGCATCGGGCCCGAATCCGGTGCCAGCACGAGATCGGCGCGGCGCAGCAGGGCGAGCAGTTGCTTGAGCGTGTCCTTGCCGGTCAGATCGATGCAAGGTGTGGTCATGGTGGAAAGGATCTGGTCGGCAAATTCGCGCTCAAACGCGCTCGGTCCACCGCACAGGGCGACGCGCCAGCCCAGTTCGTTCATCGCGTAGTCGGCGACCGCCGCATAGCGGTCGGCGCGCCAGTTGCGCAGGCGGTGGCTTGAGGTCGGACTGATCAGCAAAGTGCGTCGGCCAACCGGCAGGTGACGGTCGGCAAATTGCTCGGCCTCGGCCGGAATCGGGATATCCCAGCGCACCGTGTCCTGGATCAGGCCCAGCGGCTCGAGAAAGCTCGCCATCGCATCGAGCACATGCTGACCCACGCGCGAAGGGATGCGACAATTGATGAATAGTCCATGCAGATCCTTCGAGCGGGCGCGGTCGTAGCCGATGCGCAGCGGCGATTTGACCAGCACGCTGAGGATGTTCGAGCGCAGCGCGACCTGCATGTGCAGCAACGCCGAAAAGCGACGTCCGGCCAGCTTCTCGCGCACGGCGCGGAAGCCCTCACGCTTGGCGGATTTGTCGAACACGATGAACTCGACGCCCGGCAGGTCGCCGACGACGCGATGCTCGAGCTTGCCGATCAGCCAGGTCAACCGGGTCTGAGGCAGTGCCGCCTGCAATGTACGCACCAGCGGAACGACATGTGTGACATCGCCAATCGCCGAAGTACGCAGGATGCACAGCGACTCCAGTGCGGTGGCGGGTTCGACAACGGTTCTTTTGCGCATCCGGCGACAAGCTCCTGAACGATCCTGGGCCGGGCATTGTCTCAGGCCGCGTCTCGTGGCGCGAAGTGCATTCGGTCACGTGTCGCCAGCAGCCTGTGGCAATTTTTCGGTCGAGACGGGATTTTCGCTTTGCGCGGGCCGATGTCCCGACCTGTCATGCCAGGCCCGGCACCTTTCCGGCTGCGACAATCTGTCGAGACCGGGCCGGTTTCGCCGGCCTTGCTAGAATCCGTTCCTCGCAACCGAAATTTCCCGTCAGTCAATGAGCAAGGCGCAAATCCAGAAGACGGCCCATGGCGCGATCCTGTTCGACGCGGCCCGGGTCGCCGATGCGGACGAGCAGTGGTTTGCGCGCGGTTCGTCGACCGTCGAGGGCGTGCATGCCGGGCGCGGCGAGGTCGTGTTCTTCGATGCGCCGTTTGGTGCCTGCGTGCTGCGCCACTACCATCGTGGCGGCCTGATTGCCCACCTCAGCAAGGATCGCTACCTGTGGACGGGGCGCGAGCGAACCCGCGCGTTTCGCGAATTCCGCCTGCTTGCCGAGCTTGCCCAGGCTGGCTTGCCGGTACCGGAACCGCTGATGGCGCGCTATGTGCGTTCGGGCCTGGCCTATCGGGCCGATCTGATAACGCGGCAGATTCCCGCTGCGCAGACCCTGGCCGAGCGACTCGCTGCTCGTGCACTCGATGCGGCCGTGGCGACACGGGTCGGACGCACACTGGCCAGCTTCCATGCCGAGGGCGTCTGGCACGCCGACCTCAATGCGACCAATGTTCTGCTCGATGCGGCCGGCAAGGTCTGGTTGATTGATTTCGATCGCTGCGCAAGGCGCAGGTCGGCCATGGCTTGGCAACAAGCCAACCTGGAGCGCCTGTTGCGCTCTTTCCGCAAGCTGCAGGCGCACAAGCACATGGCCGAATTCGACGAGGTGTTCTGGCATCCATTGCTGGCCGCCTACCATCGCAGCCTGGCTGACCGTTATGCGCGAGGAGAGCGGCCTTGAATCTTGCCTTGCGGTTTCTTGGTGTCGGCAACGCGCACGCGATCGCGCTTGGATCGTCCTCGGCCGTGATCGAGAGTGACGGCGAGCCGCTGCTGATGATTGATTGCGGCCCGGATGCCCTGACCGCCTACCTTGAGCACTATCGATCGGCACCGAAGGCGATCTACCTGACCCATGCACACATGGATCATATCGGTGGACTTGAACGCCTTTTCTTCTCCACCTACTTTGACGCCGATCGACGTGGCCGACTGCGCATCTACACGCATGCCGCACTCGTGCCGATCCTGCAGGCGCGGGTCGCCGATTACCCGCTGGTACTGGCCGAAGGTGGCGCGAATTTCTGGGATGCTTTCCAGTTGATCGCCTTGTCGAGCGGGTTCTGGCATCAGGGAATCTGGTTCGATGTATTCCCGACCCGTCACCATGCGCCGATGACTTCGTTCGGTATTTCGCTGCGCGCCAGCATGGTCTGGACCGGCGATACGCGGCCGATTCCCGAAGTGCTGGCATGCTTGGCCGGCTCGAACGAACTGGTTGCGCATGACTGCATCGTGCAAGGCAATCCATCGCATTCGGGCATCGACGACCTCGAGCGCGAATATTCGCCCGAGTTGCGCGGACGTCTGATCCTCTATCACTACGGCTCGCTGGCAGAGGCAGATATCCTGCGCGAAAAAGGCTATCGCGTTGCCACGCGTGGCGAGGTGATCGCCTTGTCGCCGCCGCATGAATCGGTGCGGGTTCAGACAGGCGGCAGCGTCTGATGCGTGCGCGCATTCCCTTGCGTATCGATGCTGCGCCGCCGCGCGATCAGCGCTCGCGGGCGCTGACCGATCTTCGCATTTCGGTCATCGACCGCTGCAATTTTCGTTGTCCGTATTGCATGCCAGAGGATGATTATCCGCGTGATCACCGATTCCTGAGCAAGGCCCAGCGCCTGCGTTTCGAGGAAATCGAGCGACTCGCATGGATCTTCGCCGGAATTGGCGTGCGCAAGCTGCGCCTGACTGGCGGCGAGCCCCTGCTGCGTCGCGAACTGCCCGAGCTCGTGCGCCGCCTGGCCGCCATTGATGGCATCGATGACATCGCCATGACGACAAATGGCAGCCTGCTGCCTGGGTCGGCGCAGGCCCTGCGCGATGCCGGCCTGCAACGGATCACGCTCAGCGTCGATACGCTGAATGCCGACGCCTACCGAAAGTTGTCCGGCGGTCGTGGCGAGGTCAGTGAGGTTCATGCGGCAATCAATGCGGCGACAGCGGCCGGATTCCAGTCGCTCAAGCTCAACAGTGTGGTCATGCGTGGCATCAATGATGGCCATGTGCTCGACATGATCGAGCACTTCCGTGGCAGTGGGCACGTCTTGCGTTTCATCGAATACATGGATGTGGGCACCTGCAACGAATGGCGCCGCGATCTGGTTGTGCCGAGCGCGGAGTTGCGCACGCGCATCGAGGCACGCTGGCCGTTGCAGGCCCTGCCGGCCAACTACGGTGGCGAGGTTGCACAACGCTGGGAATTCGTCGATGGAGCCGGCGAAATCGGTTTCATCAGCTCGGTCAGCGAACCGTTCTGTGGCGATTGCACGCGTGCACGGCTTTCCGCCGATGGACGCCTGTACACCTGTCTGTTCGCCAACAGCGGCCACGATCTGCTCGGGCCGATGCGGGCGGGCGCCAGCGATGCCGAACTGGCGGCGCTGATCGCGGCGGTCTGGTCGGCACGTGATGATCGCTACAGCGAGATTCGCGGGCTGGCAAACGCGTCGGCACGCCAGCACGTCGAGATGTATGAAATCGGTGGCTGAGCCGCCATCATCCGAGCTCGTCAAACTGAATAGCGGAAACAAGAAACCGGATGACCGACAAACTGAGCCATATCGACAAGTCAGGTCGACCCGCCATGGTTGATATCGGTGCCAAGCAGGCGACGCGGCGCATTGCGGTTGCCGTGGCGAGTGTGCATTTTCCCGCCGAGGTTGCCGCGGCCTTGCAGGCCAAAGGGCTGCGCTCGGCCAAGGGGCCGGTACTGGATACCGCGATCATTGCCGGAACCCTGGCGGTCAAGCGCACCCATGAGCTGATTCCGTTCTGCCATCCGCTGCCGATCGAAAACTGTCGTTTTGAAATGGACTTCGTCTCCGCAACCGAGCTCGTGATCCGTTGCGAAGTGGCGATCACGCACAAGACCGGGGTCGAGATGGAAGCGCTGACCGGTGCCAGCATTGCCGCATTGACGGTCTATGACATGTGCAAGGCGCTCAGCCACGAAATCGTGATCGCCGAGGTACGCCTGCTCGACAAGCGTGGCGGCAAGCGCACGGTCAAGGCGGGCAGGGTGCAAGCATGAATTATCGATTGCTGTATTTCGCCAGTCTCGCCGACCGCGCCGGCCGCGCAACGGAGTCGGTCGAATCGCAGGCGACCGATCCGGCCACGTTGTATGCGGAAATTGCCCGGCGTCACGGCTTCACTTTCGCGCCTACGCGCCTGCGCGTTGCCGTCGGCGGCCGGATCGTCGATTGGACGCACGCGTTGAAAGACGGCGACGAAATCGTTTTCCTGCCACCGGTGTCGGGCGGATGAGCCGTTTCAGTCTCTCGACCGGGGCGATCGACGGGTCGGCCGAGAAGGCGCGGCTCGACGACGCCGGTGCGGGCGCCTGCGTCGTTTTTGAAGGCTGGGTGCGCAATCACAATGAAGGTCGGGCCGTGCACCGGCTCGACTACCAGGCATTTTCGGCGCTGGCCCTGAGCGAGGGCGAATGCATCCTCGACGAGGCCATTGGGCGCTTTGAATTGCGTGCTGCCACGGCCGTGCACCGCACCGGCAGTCTCGCGATTGGTGACATGGCGGTCTGGGTCGGGGTCAGCGCCGATCACCGCGGCGCAGCCTTCGACGCGTGCCGCTGGATCATCGATGAGATCAAGCGGCGCGTGCCGATCTGGAAAAACGAGCACTACGCCGATGGCGAATCTGGCTGGTTGCATCCGGACAATTCAGCGGTCGATTGCGTGCGCTGATCGTGATCCGCGAGCGTGCTCCAGGCGGATACTTCAGCAGCAGGAAGACATTCCATTCGCGAGGCAAGTCCATGCGGATCTCCGGTTTGCTGGCGCTGATCGCGCTGCCCGTCATCGCCCACGCGCAGCCGCTGTTCGACTGCGTGGCGCCGACGATTCCACCGTTGAGCAACCCGGTCGTGCTTGGCAACGGCAGCGCCGGCAGTGTCAGCACGCTCGCCTTGCAAGCCGCCCTCGATGCGGGAGGCTCGATCCGCCTGAATATCGGCACATCGACATTGGTCGTGACCAGCGAACTGCACATCACGCGAGCAACCCGTCTCGATGCCGGTGGTGCCACGCTTTCCGGCGGCAACCTTCGCCGCGTGTTTCGCGTCGACAACCCCGGCAACCTGACATACGCATTCGAGTTGATCAATGCAACGGTTGCCAATGGCTCGACGCCAGCGGGCTCCGGTGCCGGTTTGTGGAAGCCGAGTGGTGGCCCCTGGCAGGCGGTGGCGATCCGCATCTTCAATTCGCGTTTTACCGGCAATCACGCTGTCGCGACCGCGCAGGATGATGGCGGTGGTGGCATCTACGTGGTTGGCGCCAGCGCCTTGACCCTCGTCAACACGACGCTGGATGCCAACGCGGGCGCCAATGGCGGTGCGATCTATTCGCTGGGTTCTAAGCGAATAGATCTTTTCGACAGCGTGCTGTCGGGCAATGCCGCAACCGGCAGCGGCGGCAATCCCGGCAACGGCGGCAATGCCGGCGCGATCGGCATCGATGGTGCCGATCGCTACGTCAATCTTTGCCGTGTGCGTCTGCTCGGGAATCAGTCGAACGCCTATGGCGCTGGGTTGTTCACGACCGTCTATGACACGACGAGCTTTACCCGCATCGTCGATTCAACCGTGCAAGGCAACAACAGTGTCGGCACCAGTAATGCGCATACCGGCGGCGTCTATCTGCAGGGCGGGCCGTTCCTGATTTCAGGATCGACCTTTCGCGACAACCAGGCGGCGGGTTACGGTGGCTTGTCGATCTTCGATCACCAGACCGCGACCCTGATTCGTGCCAGTGGCGAGATCAGCAACAGCACCTTTGTCGGCAATATTGCGCGAACCGGTCTCGGCGGGGCGATGAACCTGCAGGGCAGCGGCGGTCTGATCCTGCAGAACCTGACCATTGCCGACAATGTCGCCGCATGTGACGTGTGTTTCGCGGCCGGGATCAACAACTCGAATGGTCTGGCGATAACCCTGCGCAATTCCGTGTTCCAGAACAACCTCGCAGGCAATGCCTACAACCCCTGGACCATGCGTTTTCCGGTCACTGGCAGCAACAACCTGCAATGGCCACAGATACGGCCCGGATCCAATCAGGCGGAATCGCCGGTGACGGCGGATGCGGTGTTTGCGAACGCGCAACTGCTGGCCGTTGCAATGAACGGTGGACTGACCGAAACGATGGCCTTGGTCACCGGATCGCCGGCAATCGATGCCGGTACCCAGAGCGGCGCGCCGATGACCGATCAGCGCGGCAAGCCGCGCAATGGCGGTGTCGACATGGGCAGCTACGAATTGCAGGTGGACCGCATATTCAACGACGGCTTCGAGTAGCGCCCATGTTCCGGGCTGCTGCGGACAGCGTCGCGTTTCCATCACCCGCACTTGGCAGCGCTGAATTTCCTGTCAAGGCGGAGGGCGTGTGCACAACGCCGTATCGGTGGTTCGGCCGGGTCACGCTGACTGGCGTATAGTCCATGCATCGTTCAATCCGGTGGCAAGCATGTTTGATTCGGTAGTTGATTTCCTGAGCAACGGTCTGGCCGATGCGTCCTGGCCGATGCTGGTGTTGTGTTTCCTGATCACATCCCAGTTGACGATATTTTCGGTGACCTTGTACCTGCATCGCAGCCAGGCGCATCGTGGTGTCGATTTCCATCCCGTGCTGGCGCACTTCTTCCGCTTCTGGGCCTGGTTCACCACAGCCATGGTGACCAAGGAGTGGGTGGCGATCCATCGCAAGCATCACGCCAAGTGCGAGACCGCGGAAGATCCGCACAGCCCGCAGATCTATGGCATCAGGAAGGTGCTGTTCGATGGCGTCGATCTGTATCGGCAGGCGCGCCGGGACAGCTCGATCACCGAAAAATACGGGCGCGGCACGCCGGATGACTGGTTGGAGCGCCGTGTCTACGGTCGTTATCCCGAACTGGGGCCGACCCTGCTGCTGTTCATCCTGTTCGCGATGTTCGGCCTGTGGGGCGTGGTTATCTGGGCCGCGCAGATGATCTGGATTCCGCTGATGGCGGCCGGCGTCATCAATGGCCTCGGCCACTGGTGGGGCTACCGAAATGTCGAGAGCGACGACACCTCGACCAATCTGACCCCGTGGGGTCTGATCGTCGGTGGTGAGGAACTGCACAACAATCACCACGCCTTTCCGAGTTCGGCCAAGTTCTCGCTGCGCAACTTCGAGTTCGACATCGGCTGGATGATGATCCGCATCTTCAGTGTCGTGCGCCTGGCCAAGGTCATGCGGGTAGCGCCATCACTCGATATCCGTGATGACATCCATGCGCCGGACACCGATACGATCAAGGCCTTGCTTACGCACAAGTTCCAGGTCATGACCGATTATTTCCGCGGCGTCATTGTGCCGACCATGCGCGTGGAGCTGAGTCAGGCCGGAGCCAGCATCAAGGATCTGCCACGGCGTTTGCGCAAGGCCTTGTCGAGCGGCGGACGCTGGCTCGACACCGATGCCCGCGAGCGCCTCGGTAGTTGGGTCAGCCAGCGACCGGCCATGGCAACGGTCATGGAATACCGGGCGCGCCTGCAACAATTGATGGAAGGTCGCAACGGTGAGGCCATGCTTGAGGGGCTCAAGCAATGGTGTCGGGAGGCTGAGGAAAGCGGCAATCGCGCACTGCAGGATTTCGCCGCGCGCATCAAGGGCTACCGCTTGGCTCAGGTCGGCTGATCAATCTTGTTTCGGTGGTTTCTGACGATTCCACCGGATCATGGGTGCCATCGGGAAGGCCGAGCTGGCTCGGATCTTGCCGAGTTTCAATTGACTGCCGGCGTTGCACTCGGTTGCCGGTTTCTTTCTTTCATTCCGACAAAAGGTGACTCCCCCGTGTCCAAGTCCATCCGCGTCTCCATGCTTGGTTCATTGCTGGTCTTGTTTGGCAGCGCGCCGGGATTCGCCGCCGGCACGTCCAAGGTCATCATCGTCAACAAGTCGAGTTGGGCGATCCATGAAATGTACTTCTCGCCGACCGATGAAACGGATTGGGGCGAAGATCAGCTCGGCAATCAGACGATCGAAACCGGCGATCGGTTCACCCTGACCGGGATCCCGTGCGACAAGTGGGATGTCAAGGTGATCGATGAAGACGGCGACGAATGCGTCATTGAAAACGTCGGCTTGTGCGCCGATGCGGATCGCTGGGTCATCAATGACAGCGATCTGCTCGGATGTCAGGCCGCGACGGACTAGGTCTGCTTCAATGCCGAAGGAAACCCGCCAATCGGCGGGTTTCTTGTGCCAGTGTCGGCAACGAGCCGGTACTCAGGAGGCGTTGGTCACGGCCAGTGCTTCACCGGGTTGCGGTTTGCCGACATTGATGATGCGCAGCTCCCGTTGTGGAAATGGAATGCTGATGCCGGCGTCGTCGAAGTGCTTCTTGATCGCCTCGGTCAGCTCGCACTTGGTCGCGAAATAGTCCGCGTTGCCGACATGGCAGCGCACACCAAGGTTGACGCTGCTTTCGGCCAGCTCGTAGACCATCACATTGGGTGCCGGATCCTTCAGTACCCTCGGGTCGGCCTGCATGATGCCGACGGCGATCGAGCGCGCGCGGTCGATGTCGTCGCCGTAGCCGATGCCGATGACCAGCTCGATGCGACGCATCGTGTCCGGGGTCAGGTTGATGATCGAGTCATTCGTGATCAGGGCGTTTGGCAGGGTGATCACCTGGTTGTCCGCGCCGCGCAGGCGGGTCTGGAAGATGCTGACCATCTCGACCTTGCCGGTGACACCGTTGATGGTGACGAGATCGTTGACCTGGAACGGACGCAAGGTGACCAGCATGATGCCCGAGGCGATATTCGACAGCGAGTCCTTCATCGCCAGGCCGATCGCAAGGCCGGCGGCGCCAAGCACGGCGAACATCGAGCTGACCGGCACGCCAAGCAGTTGCACGACCGCCAGCAGCAGGATGACCTGCATGATCACGAGCACAACCTTGCCGAGGAACATCGCCGCGGTCGATTCAAGCTGGCTGTTCTGCAACCTGAGCGCGATCCAGCGGCCGAGTGATCTGGCCAGTCTCAATCCGATCAGCAGCAAGACGAGAGCGCCGAGCAAACGACCGCCAATCGCAACGCCGAGATCGACCCAATAGGCATGTTCGGGTGCCTGCAGCCAGTCCATCATGATTTGTTCCTCCGGGTAGTGGTCAGCAGCCTGATGCTGACGCTGATGTGCTCAGTCTATTCAATCGCGGATTAACCCGGGCTTGAACAGTCCGGATTGGGTCGCGGTCGACGCGCTGCATATCTGGCCGCATTGCGCTCGCGCTATGCTGGACAGATGACTGATTCATGCATCGTCTTTCGTGTATGCAGCTGGCCGACTGCACTGCCTGGTAGCGCGGCTTGGGGAGATTGCTGATGCGTGCGCTTGTCTTGATCCTGCTGCTGGCCGTCGCTGCGCTGGTGCTTGGAGTTAGGTTGTTCGCAGGCGCCGATCCGACCGGCGTCCACGAGCCGACCGAAAGTCCGTCGCCAATTCGTTCAATCTCCGGGGTTGATTCGTTTGCCGCTCCCGATCAGGTTTCCGCGAAGCAGCCGGCGGAAGCGGAGGTTTCGGGTGTCGGCAACGATTCACCGACTGTCACCGCCAACCTGTTGCATGCCGCATTCGAGCGTCAAGCCTGTCTGGCCGGCACGGCGAGCGCAGCGCAACCGGCACGGGCGGTGATTCATCGCTGGACAGATGATCACGGCGTCATCCATTTTTCGGATCAGGCGCCCGCAGGCGCGACCCACGGGCACAAGCAGATCGACGTGCAAGGCCTGCCCGCGATCGTTGTGCATGCCCGTGGATACGATGTCAATCTGCCTGACGATCTCGTGCAGAACGCGATTGCTACGGCCCAGGCGATCGAGCGGATACTGCGCGGCACGCTCGGCGTCGAAGGCGATCCGGGATTGGTGCTCGATATCGAATTCATTGCTGCAGCGGACGCCTGGGCGAAGCGCGCCGAAAACCCGACCATGACCAATTCCGCCGGCACCTATTCGCCGCAGAGCCGAACCATCCGGATCCGGTTTCAGGGCGACGCGGCTTCGAATTTCCTCATCCTTCGCCATGAAATCAGCCATGCCCTGATCCACGAGCGGATCGGAAGGCTGCCGACCGCAATCAATGAGGGCATCGCCGGGTATTTCGAGCACCTGACCGTTTCCGGCATGGGCGCGCAGGTTGCGATTGCCGATACGCCGCGAAGTCTGCTTGCCGCAAGGATCGAGGGCGATGGGCAGGCGGAACTGGTCGATCTGTTCGCCCACGAAGATGCGGATTTCTATGCCGAGGGTGAGCAGCAGCGCTATCTGCGCGCCTATGCCCTGATTGCGGTGTTGATGGACAACGCAGCGGGTCGGGCGGCGTTGGCGGCCGTCCTCACGTCGCAGCGCGGACAGCCTTGCCTGCCGGTCAAGGCAGAGGCGATCCTCGATTCCCGCTATCCGGGCGGCTTGATCGCGCTGGCCCGGAATTGGGTGGCCTGGCTCGGCAACCCGCCGCACAGCGTACGAAGCTGGTGATTTGATGGGCGTCGACCGCAGCGCTTGAACCCTGATGGCCTTGCTCCAGGTCATTGAATCCATTACTATCCGCGCCCCTTCGCCGATCCGTTGGCGAAGATTCTTGCCTCACCGCCTGTCGGGAGGCTGCCCCCGCACCCTGTGCGGACATCCACAAGGATTATCCATGCGTCATTATGAAGTCGTGTTTCTGGTCCATCCGGATCAGAGTGAGCAAGTGCCAGCCATGATCGAGCGTTACAAGTCGATGGTCGAAGCCGATGGCGGCAAGATCCATCGCCTTGAAGACTGGGGGCGGCGCCAGTTGGCGTTCCCGATGCAGCATCTGGCCAAGGCGCACTATGTCCTGATGAATATCGAAGTCAGCCAGGCCGTCCTCGACGAGCTGCTGTCGGGCTTCCGTTTCAACGATGCTGTCTTGCGTCATCTCGTCATCAAGCGTGACGAAGCCGTCACCGAGATGTCGGCGATCATGAAGAACAAGGATGACAAGGGTGATCGTCGCCGCCGCGACGATGATGGTGGTTTCGGTGGGGATGATTCCGACGACCGTCCGAGCCGCTCGAGCCGCGGCCCGCGTGCCGAAAGCGATTCGGATGATTCCGATTCCGAATCCGCCAGCGCCGAATAATTCAACCCGATTTCAGGAGTCGTCATCATGTCCAAGTTCTTCCGCCGCAAGAAGTTCTGCCGTTTCACCGCCGAAGGTGTCGTCGAGATCGACTACAAGGATCTCAACCTGCTGCGTCAGTACGTCACCGAAACCGGCAAGATCGTGCCGAGCCGCATCACCGGCACCAAGGCGCGCTACCAGCGCCAGCTTGCCGTTGCTGTACAGCACGCGCGTTTCCTTTCGCTGTTGCCCTACAGCGACAGCCACTGATCCAGGCCCTCTGAACTGACGGCCTGTCGCGTAGCGACGGGTCGATTCGGACAGCGCAAGCTGCGCCGGAAATTCCGGCGCTAACGAATTGGAGTTATCCCATGCAACTGATTCTTCTGCAGAAAGTAAAAAATCTCGGCAACCTCGGTGACAAAGTCACGGTCAAGCCGGGCTACGGCCGCAATTACCTCGTGCCACAGGGCAAGGCCGTTCCGGCCACCGCCAGCAACCTCGAGAATTTCGAGTCGCGTCGCGCCGAGTACGAAGCCAGGGCCAACCAGCAGCTCGGTGCCGCTGAAGCGCGCAAGGCCCGATTCGATGCCGCCGAGGCCGTCACCATCAAGGCCAATGCGAGTACCGAAGGCAAGCTGTTCGGCTCGGTCGGCCCGCGTGACATCGCCGAAGCGTTCACCGCCGCAGGCCTCGCCCTCGACAAGAACGAAGTGGTTCAGGGCGAAGGCCCGATCCGTCACATCGGCGAATTCGAGGTGCGCGTTCACCTTTACGCCGACGTCGATTCGACGATCAAGGTGATCGTCGCTCCGGAAAATTGATCCAGGCAAATACCGTGTTCAACCAGAAAGGCGCCGCAAGGCGCCTTTTTTGATGGCGGGTCACATCTTGCACAGCTTATGCACAGGGTTGTTCTCTATTGGTGAGACGCTGCGCTGCGTATGATCGGGTGTCGTCTTCAGTCCACACCAGGCAGCTTCCCATGGCCACCTTCGCAGAACGCAGACCGGCTCCGAACATCGAGACCCTGCGTGTCCCACCGCATTCGATCGAAGCCGAACAGGCTGTTCTCGGTGGCTTGATGCTGGCCCCCGAATCCTGGGAGAAGGTGGCCGACCGGATCGGCGAAGACGATTTCTACCGCCGTGATCATCGCGTCATTTTCCGCGCCATCGCAACGCTCAGCGAAAAGGACCAGCCCTGTGATGCAGTGACCCTCGGCGAATGGTTCGAGGCACAGGGCCTGTCTGACCAGGTTGGCGGTATCGGCTATGTCATCGAGCTGGCCAATTCGACGCCGAGCGCGGCCAATATCGTCGCCTATGCCGACATCGTCCGTGAAAAATCCGTATTGCGGCAACTCATCGATACCGGAACCGAGATTGCCGGGGATGCGTATCAGCCCGAGGGGCGTGGCAGCCAGGAGTTGCTGGAAACGGCCGAGCAGAAGGTGTTCCGGATTGCCGAAGCCGGCTCGCGTGGACGCAAGGGATTCGTCTCGATGCGCGCGGCGGTCAAGGATGCCTTCCAGATCCTCCATCATCGCTACGAAAATCGCGGCTCGATCACGGGCCTGCCAACCGGCTACACCGATCTCGACGAAATGACGACGGGCCTGCAGCCATCCGATCTGATCATCATTGCGGCGCGTCCCTCGATGGGCAAGACCGCGCTGGCCTTGAACATGGCCGAAAACGCCGCGATGCGCACGAAGAAGGCGGTCGCCGTGTTCTCGATGGAAATGTCGTCCTCGCAGCTCGCCTTCCGCCTGATCTCCTCGATGGGACGGATCAACCAGCAGCACCTGCGCACCGGTGATCTGGCCGAAGAGGAGTGGCCACGGGTGACCAGTGCGATCACGATGCTGAGCGAGGCCAAGATCTTCATCGACGACACCCCGGCGCTGTCGCCAGGCGAATTGCGCGCGCGTGCGCGCCGGCTCAAGCGCGAGCATGATCTGGGGCTGATCGTGATCGATTACCTGCAACTGATGCAGGTGCCCGGAAACAAGGAGAATCGCGCCACCGAAATTTCAGAAATCTCGCGTGGACTGAAGGCCCTTGCCAAGGAACTCAATGTCCCGGTGATCGCCCTCTCGCAGCTCAACCGCTCATTGGAGCAACGCACCGACAAGAAGCCGATGATGTCGGATCTGCGCGAATCGGGTGCGATCGAGCAGGATGCCGACGTCATCATGTTCATCTACCGCGACGAGTACTACAACCCGGATTCACCGGAAAAAGGCGTCGCCGAAATCATCATCGGCAAGCAGCGCAATGGCCCGACCGGGGCAGTCAAGCTGGCCTTCCTGGGCCAGTTCACGCGTTTCGAAAACCTCGCGGTTGACCGCTACACGGAACACTTCGAGTGAGTCGAGCGACCTGCGCGACGATTCATCTCGGCGCACTGCGCGACAACCTGCGACGCCTGCGCGAGCTGGCCGGCGATGCGCGGATCATGGCCGTGGTCAAGGCCGATGGCTACGGACATGGCCTCGAGCGGGTCGCCCGCGTGCTCGTTGATGCCGATGCATTCGGCGTCGCCTGCATCGCCGACGGCCAGCGCCTGCGCGCGGCAGGCATTCGCCAACGCATCATCGTGCTTTCCGGAATCGACGAGGCCGCTGACATCGGCGAAATGCGCCGGCTTGGGCTTGAGTCGGCGATCCATCATGCCATCCAGATCGACTGGCTGGCGGCTGACCGGGATCCGCGACCATTGAAGGTCTGGATCAAGATCGACAGTGGCATGCATCGACTCGGATTCGCCCCTGCACAAGTCGCTGGCGCGCGCGCGCGTCTGCTGGCCCTGGCAAACGTCGACCGCGATATTGGCCTGATGACCCACTTTGCCAATTCCGATGTGTTTGGCGATGCGCAAACCCTGGCGCAGATTGATTGTTTCGACAGCATCGTGGCGGGCGTCCCGGGCGAGCAGACCCTGTCCAACTCGGCGGCAGTGCTCGGTTGGCCGCAGGCGCGTGGGCAATGGATCCGACCCGGCGGATTGCTCTACGGGATCTCGGTGGTCGCCGGCACGAGTGGTGCGGATTTCGGTTTTCGCGCAGCGATGACCTTGTCGAGCAAGCTGGTCGCCATCAACCGCATCGGCAAGGGCGAGCCGATCGGCTACGCAGCAACCTGGATCTGCCCCGAAGACATGGATGTCGGTGTCGTCCAGATCGGCTATGGCGATGGTTATCCGCGTTCGGCCGAATCCGGTACGCCGGTGCTGCTCAATGGCCGGCGCGCCTCGGTCATTGGCCGAGTCTCGATGGATCTGATCACGATCGACCTGCGCGATCATGGCAATGCGCGGGTCGGTGATCCCGTGATTCTGTGGGGCCCGGAGCTGCCGGTCGAGGAGATTGCCAAGCATGCCGGAACGATCGGTTACGAACTCGTCTGCGGCATGACTCGTCGTGTGCGCTTCGTCGAGGATCAAGGCTGAGATGGCCAGGGCGAAGACCGCGTATGTCTGCAGCGAATGCGGTGGCGAGCATTCCAAGTGGCAAGGGCAGTGCGCCGAGTGTGGAGTCTGGAATACCCTGTCCGAGATCGTGCTCGAGCCGGCGTCGAAGGCGGCGCCGGGCGGTGCGCGCCGCAGTGGTTATGCCGGGACATCCGATGCGCCGAAAGTGACGCGCCTGGCGTCGATTGCCGAAGAAGCCGACAGGCGCAGTGCGACCGGCATCGGCGAACTCGATCGCGTGCTTGGCGGCGGACTGGTCGCGGGCTCGGTGGTTCTGATCGGTGGTGACCCTGGCATCGGCAAATCGACCTTGTTGCTGCAGATGCTCGGCGCGATCGGTGGACGCATGCGCAGCCTTTATGTGACCGGTGAGGAAAGTCTGGCCCAGGTCGCCGCACGCGGACGTCGCCTCGACATCGATCTGGACGGTCTCGAAGCGCTCGCTGAAACCTCGATCGAACGCATCCTCGCCGAGGCCGCGAACAGCAAACCCGAAGTGCTGATCATTGATTCCATCCAGACCATCTGGACCGAGTTGTTGACGGCCGCGCCGGGTTCGGTCAGCCAGGTGCGGGAATCGGCGGCGCGCCTGGTGCGTTTTGCCAAGGAGAGTGGTACCAGCGTCTTTCTGGTCGGCCACGTGACCAAGGAAGGCGGCATCGCCGGCCCGCGCGTGCTTGAGCACATGGTCGATGCGGTGCTCTATTTCGAAGGCGAGTCAGGCAGCCGTTTCCGCATCCTGCGCGCATTCAAGAATCGCTTCGGTGCGGTCAACGAACTCGGTGTCTTCGCGATGTCCGAGAAAGGCTTGAAAGAAGTGCCGAATCCGTCAGCGATCTTTCTTTCCTCGCATACGCAGCCGACCCCGGGCAGTGCTGTCATGGTCACCCGCGAAGGCACCCGTCCGCTGCTGGTCGAGGTACAGGCACTGGTGGATTCTTCGGCCTTGCCAAATCCGCGCCGGGTCACGCTCGGTCTTGAGCAAAATCGTCTCGCGATGCTGCTTGCCGTGCTGCACCGGCATGGCGGTGCGGCGGTCTACGACCAGGATGTCTTTGTCAATGTGGTTGGCGGCATCCGCGTACAGGAAACCGCCGCCGACCTGCCGGTCCTGCTCGCTGTATTGTCCAGTTTTCGCGATCGCGCCTTGCCGGACAAGCTGGTCGCGTTTGGCGAAGTCGGCCTTTCCGGCGAGATCCGCCCGGTTCCGAATGGCGAGGAACGCCTGCGCGAGGCGGCCACGCATGGATTCCGTCATGCCATTGTGCCCAAGGCCAATGCGCCGAAGAAATCGCGTATCGGTGAGCTTGAAATCATTGGCGTCGATCGCCTCGCTGATGCGCTGGCGGCGACGGCGGAGATCTGATTCGACGGGATTCGAGATTCGGAATTCGGGGTTCGTCAAAGCAACAAGTGCTTCGACCCGATCGACAACAGCCGCACGACCGCTCAAGTCTCCGGAAACTCCAGGATTCGAATCCCGAATCTCGAATCCCGGCGCGCGGCTACATCGCGCGCCCAAGCACCAACTCCAGCACGAATTTGCTGCCGAAGAAGGCCAGCAGCAGGACGATCATGCCGATCAGGGTCAGGCGCACGGCCCGATTGCCGCGCCAGCCCCAGCGCCAGCGCCCGAACAGCAGGATGCCAAAGACAAGCCATGAGGCGATCGAGAGGATGGTCTTGTGGGCAAGATGCTGGGCGAACAGGTTTTCGACGAACAACACGCCACTGACCAGGGTCAGGGTCAGGAACACGAAGCCCGCCGCGATCAGGCGAAACAACAGGGATTCGGTCAGGGTCAGCGGGGGCAGGGCGCGAATCAGGCGGGAGCCAACCTGGTGGCGACGCAAGGCGCGTTCCTGCAATGACAGCAGGATGGCGAGCAGGGCCGAGATGCTGAGCAGGCTGTAGGCAATCAGGGCGAAGCTCGCGTGCAGCTTGATTTGCCACTCCATCGGCTGGGCAACGGTCGGCGCCGCATAAAACACATCGAGACCGAGCAACAGGGCGGCCAGCGGAAAGACGATGACGCCGAGTGCGGCGACCGGTCGGAACAGGTTGACCAGCAGGGTCAGCGCGGCCACACCGAACCCGGCCAGTGACAGCGATGCGAAGAAGTGCAGGTCGAGTCCGCCACGATGCATGCCGAATATCAGGCTGGCGTGCACCAGGACGGCGAGCGTTGCCAGCAACATGCCGATGCTGCGTGCCGGCGCCGGTAGACGGGTCATCGGCAAGCCGAGGACGCCGGCGGCGATCAGATAGTCGACGATCGAAAAGAGGCTGAGCAGGCTGGTAGGCATGGCGCGAGTTTCGCATACGTGCGTGGACGCGGGAAATGCGATCGGCCATTGTCACACTTGCGCGATCCGAGCCAGCGTTGTCGGTGCGCTGATATACTTCGCGGCTGCATTCACCTGACTGTTGCCATCATGTTCGAATCCCTGAGCCAACGCCTGTCATCCACGGTCGATCGCCTGCGTGGCCGCGGTCGCTTGACTGAAGCGAACATCCGCGAGGCGATGCGTGAGGTGCGTATCGCCCTGCTCGAAGCCGACGTCGCCCTGCCAGTCGTACAGGCATTGATCCAGCGCGTGCAGATCCGCGCGATCGGCCAGGAAGTCATGAAGAGCCTGACTCCGGGCCAAGCTTTGATCAAGGTTGTGCGTGACGAATTGACGGCGCTGATGGGCTCGGTCAACACCGACCTGAACCTGGCCGCCGCGCCACCGGCGATTGTTCTTGTGGCGGGCCTGCAGGGCGCCGGCAAAACCACAACCGTGGCTAAGCTCGCCCGTTTCCTGCGTGAGCGCAAGAAGAAGAAAGTGATGGTGGTCAGCTGCGACGTCTATCGTCCGGCGGCCATCGAACAGTTGCGTACCCTGGCCGCCCAGGTCGAAGTGCTGTTTCACCCCTCGTCGCCGGATCAGGCGCCGGTTGCGATCGCTGCTGCGGCGCTCGATGCGGCGAAAAAGAACTTCGCCGATGTGCTGATTGTCGATACCGCGGGTCGCCTGCACGTCGACGCGGCGATGATGGACGAGATCAAGGCACTGCATGCCTCGCTGGATCCGATCGAGACCCTGTTCGTGGTCGATTCGATGACCGGACAGGATGCGGCGAATACGGCCAAGGCGTTCTCCGATGCCCTGCCGCTGACCGGCGTCATCCTGACCAAGACCGACGGCGATGCGCGTGGCGGCGCGGCCTTGTCGGTGCGTTATGTCACCGGTCGCCCGATCAAGTTCATCGGTGCCGGCGAAAAGACCGATGCACTTGAGCCATTCCACCCCGACCGCGTGGCCCAGCGCATCCTCGGCATGGGCGATGTGCTGTCCCTGGTCGAGGAAGTCGAGCGCAAAGTCGACAAGGAACAGGCGCAGAAACTGGCCGAAAAGGTCATAAAGGGCAAGCGCTTCGATCTCAACGACATGAAAAGCCAGCTTGAACAGATGATCAACATGGGTGGCATGGCCTCGCTGATGGACAAGCTGCCCGGCATGGGCGGCATGTCCGAGCAGGTCAAGGCCAAGGTCAACGACAAGCAGGTTCATCACATGATCGCGATCATCAATTCGATGACCAAGAAGGAACGTCGTCATCCGGATCTGCTCAAGGGCTCACGCCGTGCCCGCGTCGCGCGGGGCTCGGGCCAGCAGCCGGCCGATGTCAATCGCCTGCTCAAGCAGTACCAGCAGATGGAAAAGATGATGTCCAAGCTCGGCAGCGGCGGCATCAAGGGCATGATGCGACAGATGAAGGGCGCCATGCGTGGCATGGGCGGGTTTCAGCCGCCGCAGTGATCGGGCAAGGTGTGGTGCACGGTAGTTTGCGCGCCAGCCAACGCCCGCACACCCGGAACGGGTGCCGAACGTTGCCGTGAAACATGAGCTAAGCGCTTGCGGGGCTTTCATTTTTCCGGAAATCCGCTAAAATGCGCGGCTCCCTTGGCCCGACCCGGATAATTCCCGGCGTACGCGCCGGAAATTTCAGTATTATCAGAGAGATATCATGGTCAAGATTCGCCTTTCACGTGGCGGCGCGAAGAAGCGTCCGTTCTACCACATCGTTGTTGCCGACCAGCGCGAGGCGCGCGACGGCCGCAATATCGAGCGCGTTGGTTTCTACAATCCGATCGCCGCCGGCCAGGAAGTCAAGCTTCAGCTCGACACCGAGCGGGTCAAGCATTGGGTTGAGCAGGGCGCCCAGCTGACTGAAAAGGTCAAGTCGCTGTACAAGACCGCATCCAAGCAGGCTGCGCAAGCGGCGTGATTCCAGCGGATGACCGGTTGATCCTGGTGGGCAGGATCGTCGGCCTTCACGGTGTGGCGGGCGAGGTCAAACTCGAGTCCTACACCGATCCGCGAACACGTATTTTCAGCTACCAGCCCTGGCTGCTGAATTCAGCGGCCGGTGATTGCGAAGTCAGCGGTTGTCGTGGCAGGGAGCAGGGCAAGGGCATTGTTGCGTCCTTGCCCGATATCACTGATCGGGATCGCGCTGCGGCCTTGATTGGAACCGAGATCAAGGTCAGACGATCGGCTCTTGGTGAGACAAAGCCCGGCGAGTATTACTGGGCCGACCTCGAAGGACTCGAAGTCGTCAACCTCGAAGGTGTCGCGCTGGGTCGGATCTCGCATCTGCTCAGCACCGGCGCAAACGATGTGATGGTGGTGCGGGATGGCGAGCGTGAGCGGCTGTTGCCCTTCGTGCTTGATGATTATGTGAAGACTGTGGATTTCGATGCCGGCCGGGTAACGGTCGACTGGGATCCGGAGTTCTAGGAATCGGACGGGCCGGAAAACGCGCGATGCGCATCGACGTCATCACGTTGTTTCCCGAGTTCATCGATGCCTGCGCCGCGATAGGCGTGGTCGGCAGGGCGCAGGAGCGTGGATTGCTGGAGGTGAAAACCTGCAACCCACGGGATTTTGCGACCGACAACCACCGCACCGTCGACAGTCGCCCGTTTGGCGGCGGCCCAGGCATGTTGATGACGATTGCGCCGCTGCGCGATGCACTCGGGAAGGTGCGCGCAGCTGCGGCGGAGTCGGCAACTGTGATCTACCTGAGTCCGCAGGGAGTGCGGCTCACGCAGGAAAAAGTCGTCGAGCTGGCGCGCAGGGATCGGCTGATCCTGTTGTGCGGCCGCTATGAAGGTGTTGACGAGCGCGTGCTGGAAAACCTGGTCGACGAGGAGCTTTCCATTGGCGACTACGTCCTTTCCGGCGGCGAACTGGCAGCAGCTGTCGTGATCGACGCGATTGGACGGTTGCAGGATGGCGCCTTGAACGATGCGCAATCCGCCGAGCAGGACTCCTTCAGCGGAGGGCTGCTTGATTGTCCGCACTATACCCGGCCGGTCAGCGATGACCTTGGTGAGGTGCCGGAAGTCTTGCTGTCGGGTGATCACGCGATGATCCGACGCTGGCGACGCAGACAGGCTCTTGGACGAACCTGGTTGCGACGCCCCGATTTGCTGGCGCGTGTGGAACTCGATGAAGAGGCCCGCACGTTGCTTGAAGAATTCCGCCGGGAACATCGGGCGGCCAAGGACTAGCAGGGCGGCATCAGCTGAACCTGCAAGATGAATCCAACGATACTGGTGAATGCCATGAACCTCCTCCAACAGTTTGAAGCAGAACAGATCACTCGCACCCTGCCGAAGTTCGGCCCCGGCGATACCGTCGTGGTCAACGTCAAGGTCAAGGAAGGCAATCGCGAGCGCGTACAGGCCTACGAAGGCGTGGTCATCGCCAAGAAGAATGCCGGCCTCAGTTCTGCCTTTACCGTGCGCAAGATGTCACATGGCACCGGCGTCGAGCGCGTCTTCCAGTCGCACAGCCAGATCATCGAGTCGGTCGTGGTCAAGCGCCGGGGTTCGGTGCGTGGCGCCAAGCTCTATTACCTGCGCGGCCTGCAGGGCAAGAAGGCGCGCATCAAGGAAGACCTCAATACGCCGATCGCTGCACAGGAATAAGACCCGCAGGGAAATCCGTCTTGGAGCATTGAGTCGCGTCTGTGCTCCTCGTCGCAATACGGCCGCCGCAAGGCGGCCGTATTGTTTAGGTATTGCGCACTGGATCGCTTGAAATCGCCCCTTGCGACCCCCATCAGCAAGGCAGTTCAGACTGACTCCGAGGCCCTTGCCGATGTCCACCAGCACCACCGAAACCCGCAAGTTCGAAGCCGAAGTTGCCCAGGTTCTGCACCTGGTCACCCATTCGCTCTATTCGCACAAGGAAATCTTCCTGCGCGAACTTGTCTCGAACGCCTCTGATGCCTGTGACAAGCTGCGTTTCGAGACCATCGCCCATCCCGAATGGATGTCCGACGATTCCGAATTGCGCATTGACATCTCGATCGACAAGGAAGCGCGCACGCTGAGTGTGCATGACAACGGTATCGGCATGAGTCGCGACGAACTGGTCGCGAATCTCGGCACCATCGCGAGCTCCGGAACGCGCCGCTATCTGGAATCGCTCGCTGCAGATTCCAAGGCGGACAGTCGCCTGATCGGTCAGTTCGGGGTCGGCTTCTATTCGGCCTTCGTTGTTGCCGACAAGGTTACGGTGGTGAGTCGGCGGGCTGGCAGCGAGGCGTCGGCGGGCGTGCGCTGGGAAAGCGACGGCAAGGGCGAATACACCCTCGATGCGTTGCCGACCGAACGCCGCGGTACCACGGTCACCCTGCATCTGAAAGAAGACGAGAGCGAGTTTCTCGAAGCCTGGAAGATCCGCAGCCTCGTCTCGCGCTATTCCGAGCACATCGGCTTTCCGATCCGCATGCCGAAGGAAATCGAGGGCAAGCCGAGCGATGAATGGGACGTGGTCAACACCGCGTCTGCCCTCTGGATGCGTCCGAAAAACGAGCTCAAGGATGAGGAGTATCAGAGTTTCTACAAATCGCTGAGCCACGATTTCAGTGATGCGCTGGCGTGGACGCACAACCGCGTCGAAGGCAACCAGAATTTCACTTCTTTATTGTTCGTGCCGGCCAGGGCACCGTTCGATTTCATGAGTGGGCGCGAGGAGCGCAAGGGCCTCAAGCTCTATATCCGCCGCGTCTTCATCATGGATGCCAGTGAGCAACTGCTGCCGGCCTACCTGCGATTCGTGCGTGGCGTGGTCGATTCCGACGATTTGCCGCTCAATGTCAGCCGCGAGATCTTGCAGCAGAATCGCCAGGTAGAGCGCATCAAGGGCGCCTGCATCAAGCGCGTGCTCGACCTGCTCGACAAGCTGGCCAAGGACGAAGCCGACAAGTACGCGACGTTCTGGAGCGCCTTCGGCGGCGTGCTCAAGGAAGGCATTGCCGAGGACGCAGGCAACCGCGAACGCATTGCCAGGCTGCTGCGATTTGCATCGACGCACTCGGAAGGCGCTGCGCCCACCGTATCGCTGGATGACTACATCGGCCGCATGCAGGTCGGGCAGGAGGTGATCTGGTACATCACCGCCGATTCCCATGCGGCAGCCAAGGGCAGCCCACAACTGGAGTCCCTGCGCGCCAGGGGTGTCGAGGTTCTGCTCATGTCCGATCGCATCGACGAGTGGATGGCGGGTTATCTGACCGAATATTCCGGCAAGAAGCTGCGCCACGTCGGCAAGGGCGAAATCGAGCTCGATTCGGCCGACGCCGAGGCGCACAAGGCCAGCGAGGAAGCCGCATCCGGCGTGGTTGCCAAGCTCAAGGAATTGCTCGGTGATCGGGTCAGCGATGTCAAGGTCAGCCGCCGCCTGACCGAATCACCGTCGTGTCTGGTGCTCGACGAATACGACATGGCCTTGCACCTGCGCCGCGTGCTCAAGCAATCCGGACACGAAATGCCTGATTCGGCCCCGGTGCTTGAAATCAACCCGGCACATGCCCTGGTCAAGCGCCTGGAAGCAGAAGCCGATAGCGAACGCTCGAAGGATCTCGCCCTGTTGCTGCTCGAGCAGGCCCAGGTTGCGGAAGGTGCCCAGCTCGATGATCCGGCGGCTTTTGTGCAGCGCCTGAACAGGGTGATCCTGGAGACCGGTTCGGTCGCCTAGCCTTGTCCCCTGGCTGGTGATGCATGGCCTGTCGGACAGCGCTGCCTGAGCCAAGGAACCGGGTTATCCTGTGCCACGGCGCATGATCCGATCTCGCGCCGTTTCTCTTTTTTGAGCAATGGGTTGCGATGAAGATTGAAACCAAGTTGGCAAAGGTCGGAACCTCGATCTTCACGGTCATGAGTCAATTGGCGGCGAGCCACAATGCGGTCAATCTGGGCCAGGGTTTCCCCGACTTTGACGGGCCACAAGCCTTGCGCGACGCCCTGACCGAAGCGATGAACTCGGGCAAGAACCAGTACGCGCCGGCTACCGGCTGGCCGGCGCTGCGCCAGCAGATCGCGCGAAAATGCGAAACCCTCTATCGATGCCGCGTCGATGCCGATACCGAAGTCACGGTGACCTCGGGTGCGACTGAAGCCTTGTTCGCGGCGATCGCCGCGGTGGTGCGAATCGGTGACGAGGTCATCGTGCTCGATCCCTGCTACGACAGCTACGAGCCGGCGATCGAACTCAATGGCGGAGTCGCCGTCCATGTTGCGCTGGATGGACAGGATTTCTCGGTCGACTGGCAGCGCGTGCGCGATGCGATCACGCCGCGCACGCGTATGATCATCGTCAACACGCCGCACAATCCTTCGGGTGCCGTATTCGCTGCGGCGGATCTCGATACTCTGGCCGAGATCACGCGCGACACGGACATCGTTATCCTCTCCGACGAGGTCTACGAGCACATCGTGTTCGATGGCGCGCTGCATCAGAGCGTGTTGCGCCATGCGGAGTTGGCCGCACGCAGCTTTGTCGTCAGCTCGTTCGGCAAGACCTATCACTGCACGGGCTGGAAGGTCGGCTATTGCGTGGCGCCGCAAATCCTCAGTACCGAGTTCCGCAAGGTCCACCAGTACCTGACGTTCTGCACGTTCACCCCGGCCCAGGTTGCCCTTGCCCAGATTCTGGAAAAAATGCCGGAACACCATCTGGAATTGCCGGCCTTCTATCAGGCCAGGCGCGATTTCTTTCGCGAATTGCTGGCACCGACCAAGTTTCGCCTGCTGCCTGTGGCTGGCGCCTATTTCCAGCTGGTCGATTATTCGGCCCTCAGCGACAAGGACGACTTCAGTTTTTGCGAATGGCTGGTTGCCCACGCCGGAGTTGCGGCAATCCCGATTTCAGCGTTCTACGAATCATCGCCACCGCAGATGCGCCTGATTCGCTTCTGCTTCGCCAAGTCCGATGAGATCCTTCGCGCTGGCGCAGATCGCTTGAGCAGGCTTTGAATTGAGCACCATGCCAAAACCGCCGTTGCGCGTATCGATTGTCCAGGGCGAAACGCGCTGGCATGACGCGGCAGCAAACCGTGCCTACTATGGTGAACGCGTGCGCAGCCTGCGCGGCCGGAGCGATCTGATCGTCCTGCCGGAGACTTTTCTCAGCGGTTTCACCAATGAAACGATCGGCAACGCCGACGGCATGGACGGTGAGGGTGTGCGTTGGCTCAGCGCGCTCGCGGTCGAAGTTGGAGCCGTTGTCACCGGCAGCCTGATCATTCGCGAAGGTGAAAAATGCCTCAATCGCCTGCTCTGGGCGAAACCGGATGGTCGCCATGAGGTCTATGACAAGCGCCATCTGTTTCGCATGGCCGACGAGCATCTTCGCTATGCCGGCGGCAGCGAACGCCTGATCGTCGAACTCAAGGGTTGGCGTGTCTGTCCGCAGGTCTGCTATGACCTGCGTTTCCCGGTCTGGTCGCGCAATCGTTACGAGCGCACGGCAGGGCGGTTCGATTACGACCTCATCGTGTATGTCGCCAACTGGCCAGCGCCGCGGCGTTACGCCTGGTCGACCCTGTTGCGCGCGCGTGCGATCGAGAATCTGAGTTACTGCATTGGCGTCAATCGCGTCGGCACGGATGGCAACAACATCGCCTATGCGGGCGACAGCGTCATCCTGGATTTCCTCGGCCAGCCACTGGTTGAACTCGGCGCCCACGAACAGATCGTCACGGCCAGCCTCGATCCGGCACTGCTCGCCGCGCATCGCGAACGATTCCCGGCATGGATGGATGCCGACAGCTTCATGATCACTGGTTAGTCCGGGCCAGGAATCCAGGCGGCGCATTCAGCAGCTTCTCGGACTGTGCTCGGCCGGGCCGTGATTCAGACTGTGCGGTTCATTTGCCGCCGCTCCATATGCATGGCACCACGATGGGCCTGCAAACCGTCGTTATCTGCGTTCACAGCGCCGAATTCTCGCCTCAACCGGCCGAATCTGGCGGATTGCCGGAATCTTTCGACGGCCAGGAAGTCTCCCAGTAGGGCTCGGGCCCAAAGCGCTCGACCAGAAAATCAATCAGTGCCCGGGTCTTGGCCGGCAATGACCGGGTTTGTGCATAGACGGCGTGAATCGCGATTGACGGGATGGCCCAGTCCTCGAGCACGGGAACCAGCTCAGCGCGTTTCAGATGTTCGCCGACAATGAAGGTTGGCAGCACGCTGATGCCATGTCCTTCGATGGCAGCAGCGGCAATGAAATCGCCATTGTCGACGCGCAGGTTGCCCCGGATCCGTGTTGCCAACGTTTCCCCGTCACGCTCGAGCACGATTTCTTCGCGCCGTGTCGCCAGTGTGTAGATCAAGAAATTGTGCTTCACAAGGTCTGCGGGTTCACGCGGAACACCCGCGCGATCGAGGTAACCCGGTGAGGCGACCATGACCAGGCAGGCCGGCGCGATGCGACGTGCGACGAGGGATGAATCGGCGAGCTTGCCGATGCGGATGGCCAGATCGAAACCTTCATCGACAAGGTCGACCAGTCGATCGCTCAGTTCGAGCTCAAGTTCGACACGCGGATGGCGGCGCTGGAATTCGGACAATGCCGGCGCAAGGTGCCGGACGGAAAACGAGATCGGTGCGCTGACTCGCAGTCTGCCGCGCGGCGCGACCTGCAGTTCGGCCGCTTCAGCTTCGGCTTCGGCCAGTTGCGCAAGAATTTCGCTGATGCGCAGATAGTAGTTGCGACCGGCGTCGGTCAGGCTGACGCGCCGCGTCGTGCGGTTGAGCAGGCGAACGCCGAGGCTTTCCTCGAGGGTCTGGATCAGCTTGCTGGCCAGGGCGCGGGAAATTCCGAGTGCCTGGGCGGCAGCGGTGAAACTGCCTGCTTCGACCACCCGGGCAAACAATTGCATGCCCTGGAACTTGTCCATCAGAGGATTTCCAGTACCGCTTGCGGCGGCCGCCCGATGGCGGCCTTGTCCCTGGTCACGACGATCGGTCGCTGGATCAGGCACGGGTGCGCGCGCATGGCGGCAATCAGCTCGCCTTCGGCAAGGCTTTCGTCGTCGAGGCCGAGCTCCCGATATTCGGGTTCTTGTGTCCGTATCAGGCCACGTGCGCCGGTACCGAGCAGGTCAACGATCCTCGCCAGCTCCTCGATCGAAGGGGGTTCGTTCAGGTAGTCGACGACGCGTGGTTCGATGCCGCGATCGCTCAACAGGGCAAGGGTCTCACGCGATTTCGTGCAGCGCGGATTGTGCAGGATGGTGACTTCATTCAAGGGGTCGTCTCCTTCGAACCGGAGACCGACTTTGAACGCAAGTTCGGCTGTTTGGCAAGGCAGAGCCGACCAACTCAATAGGCCGGATTGCGCGGTCGCATGCTGATTTGGCGAAGCTCGCGCATGACGATGAAGCGCTCGGCCGTCGGGCGATCAGGAAAATGCCCGATCACGGTGTCGTTGTCGGGGCTGATGACTTCGTAATGGACGCTGTCGGGCAGATCCGCCTCGATCCGATCGAGTCGGTAACCGAGGATGTTTGTTTCAGTCTGGCGATGGGGCTGCATGGCGATGAGGGCATCAAGGAAGCTGTCGGCGAGCTTACGAATTGCGTGTGTCAGGGCGGTTAACCCCCTGTTGCCAACGTGTTATTGCGGCGCATCGCGGTCTGTGCGGCCAGGAATGCGAGCCCGATCACGGAAGGCCTGTGATGCGCTCGGCAGGCGAGGGTGGCGGTCAAGCATCAATCTTCCCGTTCGTCGCTGCTAGAATATTCGGCGATCGTGGTTTGCGGTTGACCTTGACCGGGATGGCAACCATGAGGATGGTCACAACGGATCAACCGGATCAGCGGGATCGCTGACCGGGTGAATGTCGGGATTCCAAATTCAACGGGAGAGGAAAGATGAAGAAGTTTGTCGTCATGGCCACGCTGGCCCTTGCCGGAATGAGCTTCGCTGGCGCTGTGCTCGCCGACGGTGGCAAGCCATCGGTTGGTGTTGCCGAGTTCAAGAACGAATCCGGAGCAGGTTGGTGGCGCGGCGGAGTGGGCTGGGAGCTTTCCGGCATGTTGTCGAACGAGCTCTCGAGTACTGGAAGCTTTCGGGTCGTCGAGCGCGCAAAACTCGAAAATGTGCTCGAAGAGCAGAATCTGGCCGCTTCCGGCCGCGTTCGCTCCGGCACCGGCGCCAGTATCGGCAAGTTGACTGGCGCCGATTACCTGGTCATGGGTACGGTCACCTCGTACGAGGAGAACACCGCGAGCACCGGTGGCGGCTTGAGCTTCAAGGGCATTTCGCTGGGTGGAAAAAAGAGCGAAGCCTATATCGCGGTTGACGTTCGCGTGGTCAATGCAACGACTGGCGAAGTCGATTTCTCGCGTACCGTCGAAGGCCGCACATCCGGTGGCGGCGTCAGTGTCGGTGTCTTTCGTGGCGGCTTCGGCGGATCGCTGTCGCAGGAAAAAAACACCCCTGCCGGCAAGGCCATCCGTGCGGTTCTGGTTGAAGTCACCGACTACCTGAGCTGCGTGATGGTCGAGCGAAATGGTTGCGAAGCGGAATACGCTGCCAAGGAACACAAGCGTCGCGACAGCAACAAGAAAGGCGTGAAACTCGACTGATCCCTTGAATCAGCACTGGTTGGAAAAGACGGCGGAACCCAGGTTTCGCCGTCTTGCTTTCCGTCGTCTTGATTCGTCGGTCAGGAATCGTGCCGATTGCCGCTTCCGCGCGGCCCTGGCCCGCGCGGACGACGGCCCTTGCCGCTGCGGGGTTTGCCTGGTGCGCTGTTGCCGCCGCGTGATGTATTGCCGCGCGCACCATCACCAGGCCGCGCGCCGCGATTGGCCCAGACATTGCCTTCGGCTGGCTGGGCCCGGTTGCCACGGGCATCGTCTTGCTGGGTATTGCCGCGCGGGGCACGATTGCCGAACGCATCGTTCTTACGCGGATTGTCGCGTGGTGGACGATTGCCCTGATTGCCCTGATTGCCCGGGCCACCGCGCTGGACATTTCCACGTGGCGGGCGGTTGCCATCGACGTTTTCATTTCGTGGCGCGCGATTGCCGTGCGCCACATTGCCATTCGCGTTGGGGTTCAGGAAATTCCCGCCCTGGCCCTGGCCCTGGCCTGGTCCGCGGCCTGCGGGCTTGCGCTTGCGACCTCCAGGTTGCGGTGAATCGGGAAACCAGGCACGCAGAACCGCCGGATTGAGCCCCGGATCGACATACTGGGATCCGGCCGTTGAAGCCGGCTTGCCGCGTGGACGTGACGGACGGGGACCGCCGCCGCCGCGCGAACGCTTGCCCTTGTTTGCCGAGGGGGCGCGCCATCCATCATCACGGATGCGATCGAACTGGCTGAATTCACGCGCTTCTTCGGTGCGCGTGCTGATCCAGGCCTGCTGTGTCTTGGGATCGGGCCGGAATTCGGTCGGCGAGCTGCGACGCTGGCCGATGACCGGCGCCAGGGTGAGGCGTGCCTCTGGCTCGGCCGCGCCGCACAGTTCGCGCAAGGCCTTGACCTGCTCCGGAGCCAGCTCGGCACTTTGCTCCCGCTTGAGCAGGCGCGGCAGTTCGACGTTGGCATAGCGCACGCGTTTGAGGCGGCTGACCATCATGCCGACCGCTTCCCATATGCGGCGAACTTCACGATTGCGCCCTTCGCGAATGACCACACGGAACCACGAATGGCTGCCGCCGCGACTGATCACGGCAATTTCGTCGAAATGGGCCGGGCCGTCTTCAAGGTCGACGCCGCTTTGCAGGCGCTCGACAATTTCGTCCGGAACTTCGCCATGCACACGGCAGATGTATTCGCGCTCGAGTTCGGAGCTTGGATGCATCAGTGCATTGGCGAGTCCGCCGTCGGTGGTCAACAGGAGCAGACCGGTGGTATTGATGTCGAGGCGGCCCACGGCGATCCAGCGCGCACCCTTCAGGCGTGGCAGGTGCTCGAAAACGGTCGGACGTCCATCCGGATCGTCACGTGTGGTCATCACGCCTTCCGGCTTGTTGTAGACGATGACCCGGGCATGCTCGGCGCTGTCACTGATGACGACGAAGCGCTTGCCGTCAAGCTCGACGCGGTCACCGGCATGAACGCTCGATCCGAGACTTGCGGCGCTGCCGTTGACCAGCACTTCCCCCGCTTCGATGCGACCTTCAAGCATTCGCCGCGAACCGAGTCCGGCCGTAGCGAGAACCTTGTGCAGGCGCTCTTCGAGTCCTGCGGCAATCTCTTCAGGGGCCGAGCGTTTCAGGGAAAGTACATTACGTACGGGAGAGGTCATGCATCTTGCTCCGTGGTGTCGGCGTCACGTTCGGACGCGCACAGGATCGATGACGCACTGTCGGCTTCAGCCGGGGCAGCGGGTCGGGGGGCGGGGTCGGCGTCAGCGTCGATGGCGTCACGTTCCTGGGATTCGCTGCCGGCGAGCTGTTCGACGGCCTCGGCAAGCCGGTGCGGATCATTGTCGATGGCAATTGCAAGCGTCTCCTCGGAGGGCGGGCCGAGTGCGAGTTGTGGGTCGAGATCATCGATATCGCGGATCTCGCCGAGCGAGGGCAGCTCATCGAGCGATTTCAGGTTGAAGTAGTCGAGGAATCCTCGGGTAGTGCCAAACAGGGTCGGCTTGCCCGGCACATCACGGTGGCCGACCACGCGGATCCACTCGCGCTCCTCCAGGGTCTTGATGATATGGCTGGAAACCGCGACGCCGCGGATCTGCTCGATTTCACCACGCGTGATCGGCTGGCGGTAGGCAATCAGCGCCAGAGTCTCAAGCAGGGCGCGCGAATAGCGACTCGGGCGCTCGGTCCACAGGCGGGCAACCCAGGCGTGCACATCCTGGCGAACCTGGTAGCGGAATCCGGAGGCGACCTCGATCAATTCGATGCCGCGCGATGCGCTATCAGTCTGCAGCGACTCGATGGCGCGGGCGATTTCATCGTGACTGGTCGCTTCGTTCTCGCCGAACAGGGCGAGCAACTGGGTTGTAGTCAGCGGATTGCCGGCGGCCAGCAGGGCCGCCTCGACGATGCGTTTGAGGAGTTCAAATTCGATCATGTGCAAGGAGTTCAATCGGCGATTGCCAGCGATTTCAGATAGATCGGCGCAAGCGCTTCACCCTGGGAAATTTCCAGCAGGTGCTCCTTGGCCAGCTCGAGAATGGCGAGGAAGGTCACGATGATGCCGTGACGTCCCTCGCTGGTGTCAAACAAGGTTTCAAATCGATGGAACTCGCCATTGTCGAGTGCCTTCAGCACGTCGCTCATGCGGTTGCGAACCGACAACGCTTCGCGCTGGATCGCGTGATGACTGAACAGGTCGGCGCGGTTGAGTACATCCTTGAGCGCCAGCAGCAATTCACGCAGATCAACCGGTGGCGGCAGGCGGATGATGTTGCGATCCGGAACATAGGCCGAAACAACGGCAGTATCGCGCTCAAGGCGCGGCAATTCATCGATGTCGGCTGCGACCTTCTTGAACCGCTCGTATTCCTGCAGGCGACGCACCAACTCCGCGCGTGGATCATCCTCGATACCCTCGGCTTCGGGTGGTCGTGGCAGCAGCAGACGTGACTTGATCTCGGCAAGAATGGCCGCCATGACCAGATATTCGGCGGCGAGCTCCAGGCGTATCTCCTGCATCAGGTCGATGTAGTCAACGTACTGGCGGGTGATTTCGGCAACCGGAATATCCAGGATGTCCAGGTTCTGGCGACGGATCAGGTACAGCAACAAATCCAGCGGCCCCTCGAACGCATCGAGGATGACTTCGAGCGCGTCGGGTGGAATGTACAGATCCTGCGGCATCTGCAGCACAGGTTCCCCACGCACGATCGCCAGCGGCATTTCCTGCTGCTGCGGAATCGGCGGGAAGGCCGAGGCGGATTCGTCTTGCTGGAGTTGAGGTTCGGCTGTCGGGCTGTTCATATCCGATCCGGTTGCCCGACGCCTCACGGCGTGGGTCATGCGCAGATCTCGCGTAGAAAGGATCGATCGGTCGGTGCAATCTGACCGCTCGAACGCGTGGCTGGTGACTGGGCACCGCAACCATGCGAATGACGAAAGACACCCATCGATGAACCGATTCGATGCCGTCAATGAAACACAAATCGAAAAACACCAATGCCGGCTGTCCCGGCTACAAGCGGAACCGTGCATTCCGAAACGCCCGGACGGCGGCGTTCCTGCGCAACGATTCGAGGGCTTGCTGGACTGCCTGCGGGCTCATCCGGATGCCACCACTCCGGATGTGACGCTTCAGGCAGGAAATCCGGTCATGCAGCACGCAAATCGACCATCTACAGACGGGCGGGCGGGCGCAAACCAAGGGTTCGGGAGCAAGACTAAGCCCATTCGATGGCGGAAGTCCAGCAATTCCGTTGCTGCAACCCGGTGATCAGACCAGCGCAACTGGCGGTTCGCTGGCAACTTCGCATCGGCTAACATAGTCGACCTTTTTCGGGATCCGATTCCATGTGGTACGCAATTACCGGTCACGACAATCCGGGAACACTCGAACTTCGCAATGCCAATCGGGCTGCTCACCTGGCGCGTCTGCACGAACTGCGCGAGCAGGGCAGGTTGTTGCTCGCCGGGCCATTTCCTGCGATCGATGCCGAGGATCCGGGGCCGGCCGGATTCACCGGAAGCCTGATCGTTGCCGAATTCACCGACATCGCGACGGCTCGCGTCTGGGCGAACGCCGATCCCTATCTCCAAGCCGGGGTCTACCGTGAAGTCGAGACACGACCCTTGCGCAAGGTCTTGCCGTGATCGACCGGATTGGGGCGATGCGGTCGCGACTCGAAGAGCACCTGCAACCGATCGAACTGGCAATCACCGACGACAGCCACCGCCATGCGGGCCACCCCGGTGCCCGTGATGGGCGCGGGCATTTCAGCATCCGCATCATCAGCCCGCTGTTCGAAGGACTCACTCCGCTGGCGCGCCATCGTGCGGTCTATGCCGCTCTTGGTGAGCTCATGCAAACCGATATCCATGCGTTGGCGATTGACGCACGCACTTCAATGGAAAGCCAATGACTGTAATTTCCCCGATTCGAATGATCGCACTTGCCCTGTCCCTGAGCGCGGCACTGGTGGGCTGTGCAGGCGCAGACCGTGGTGCTTCGCTGCCATCCGATTTGCCGATTGTCGAAACCGTAAACGGTGAGCCGGTTCCGCAGGTGCTGCTCGATGTGCTCGCACGCGAGCGCAAGCTCGATCTTTCGGTTGCCGAGCAACGCGCCGCAGCGTTGACCGAGCTGACCGACTACATCCTGCTGGAGCAGGCTGCCAGGGCGGAGGCATACGCCAGGGATCCGATGTTCGCGGCCGAAGTCGAGATCAATCGGCTGCAGGGCAATGCGAATGCGACGATGGCCAAGTTCCGCAGCGCCGCGCAGGTCGATGACAGTGTGTTGCAAACCGAATACCAGCAGCAGATCGCCAAGGCCGGCCGCTCCG
The DNA here is from genome assembly GCA_964390215.1 of uncultured Dokdonella sp. GTDB lineage: Bacteria > Pseudomonadota > Gammaproteobacteria > Xanthomonadales > Rhodanobacteraceae > Dokdonella. The sequence goes on from CAYMHF010000003.1 coordinate 155,535, forward strand.
AATACGATTTCAGCCAGTTGCTGTTCGCCGGCGAGGATGATGCACTGAAGGCCGCTGGCGAGGCGATCAGCCAGCCGTTCAATTCCGTGTTCGAGCGCTGGGGCAAGAAGGCCTTGCAGGCGCGCGCATACCAGCGTGTTCGCCCGAGTCAGTTGCCACCAGCGCTCGGCAACGCCCTGAGCGCGCTCAAGTCGGGCGAGACCAGCAAGGTGCCCGTACATACCGAATATGGTTGGCACGTCCTGCATGTCGGCGCGATCTCGCCATTCGTGCCGCCCACGTTTGAACAGCTCAAGGACAGCATTCGCGAGACGCTGCTGACCCAGTTGGGTCAGCAGCGTCTGATGAAGCTGCGCGACAGCGCCAAGGTGGTCACCGAGACGCCGGCTGCAACCGCAGTCGACAAGGCGGCGGCCGAAACCGATTCCAGACCCGCTGAAAAGCCCGCAAACTGATCCACCAGGGACGAACGCTGCATGCGACTGACTACGATCAAACTGGCCGGCTTCAAGTCTTTTGTCGATCCGACCACCTTGCACCTGCCCACCAACATGTCGGCTGTGGTCGGGCCGAATGGCTGCGGAAAGTCGAACATCATCGATGCGATCCGCTGGGTCATGGGCGAAAGCGCGGCAAGTCGCTTGCGCGGCGATTCGCTGACCGACGTCATCTTCTCCGGCTCCGGTACGCGCAAGCCGGTGGGCCAGGCCATCGTCGAACTCGTGTTCGACAATTCCGACGGCACCGTCACGGGCGAGTACGCGCACTACAACGAGATTTCGGTCAAACGTCTGGTCAGCCGCGATGGGCAGTCGCAGTATTTCCTGAACGGCACGCGTTGCCGACGTCGCGACATCACCGATCTGTTCCTCGGCACAGGTCTGGGGCCGCGCAGCTATTCGATCATCGAACAAGGGATGATCAGCCAGATCATCGAATCCGACCCCGAACAATTACGCGTCCATCTCGAGGAGGCCGCCGGCATCTCGCGCTACAAGGAACGACGCAAGGAAACCGAAAGCCGGATCAAGGCGACACGCGAAAATCTCGACCGCGTGACCGATGTGCGCGACGAGGTCGACAAGCAGCTCGAGCACCTGAAGCGACAGGCGCGGGCGGCCGAACGCTGGCAGGAGTTCCAGGCCCAGCACAAGCGCAAGGAAGCCGAACTCAAGGCGGTGACTCTGCGCGAGGCACGGGCGCAACTCGATTCGCAGTCCGGCGCCTTGCGCCAGGCGGAGCTGGCCATCGAGCAGCAACTTGCCGAGCAGCGCCAGCGCGAGGCGCAGATCGAAACCGGCCGCGAAGCGCACACCGCCGCCGGCGAGCACCTGAATTCGGTGCAGGGCGAGGTGTACAAGGTCGGTGCCGAGATCGCCAGGGTCGAGCAGCAGATCGAACACAGCCGCGTGCTCGCCGAACAACTCGAGCGTGCACGCCTGGAAACCGAACGCGCGCACCAGGAGTTGGCCGAACACATCGCCACCGATAGCAACCAGGTCGAGTCGCTGCGGCTGACCTTGAGCGACTCCGCGCCGCAGCGCGAAGCCTTGCATGAGGCGGTCGAGAATGCCGCCGAAATCCTGCGCATTGCCGAAGCCAGCCTGGCCGAATGGCAGGAGCAGTGGGATGTCTATTCGCGATCGAGTTCGGAAGCCGCGCAGGCGGCCGAAATCGAGCGCACCCGCCTGGACTATCTCGACCGCCAATGCGTCGAAGCCGATCGCCGCCGCGAAGCCCTTGAAGCAGAGAAGAAAGCAGCAGATCTTGTCGAGCTGACGCGGGCGCTGGAAGTGCTCGATGGCGAGCAGGCTCAGTTGCGTGAGAAGGTCGAGGCACTGACGGCGGCGCTTGATGAGCGCCGTCAGACATTTGAACGGATTGTTGAATCGGAACGCGGCCTGCAGACTTCGTTGAGTGCCAAGCGCGGCGAACTGGAGAAATCCCGCGGGCGACTGGCTTCGCTGGAAGCCCTGCAGCATGCCGCGTTGGCCGACGATGCAGGCGTTGTCGATGAATGGCTCAAGCGTCTCGGCATCAGCGCTACGCGTCGCCTTGGCGAGGTGCTCGATGTCGACAATGGCTGGGAGCGCGCGGTTGAAACCGTACTGCAGGGCTGGCTCGACGCGGTGCTGGTCGACGCACCGGATACCTTGCAGGGCGAACTGGCCCATCTGGCCGAAACCGACTTGACCCTGCTCGCCAAAGCGACCAGCGAAACCAGTGGCCCGGCCGGCACCCTGGCTGCCCACGTGCGCGGGCCGAGCGCCGCGCTCAACCTGCTTGCGCGGGTACGCACCGCGCATTCGCTGGTCGAGGCTCATGGCTTGTTGGCCGATCTGGCCTGGGGCGAATCGATCATCACCGCTGATGGGGAATGGGTCGGCAAGGGTTTTGTGCGCGTCGCGCGCGCGCAGGGATCGCAGGTTGGCGTGCTCGCCCGTGAGCGCGAGATCGCCGAGCTGTCAAGCCGGATCGAGCAGCTGGCCGCCGAAATCGAGGAACATGCGGGCGCGCTCGAGAACTCGCGGATCGCCCGCCTCGATGCCGAGCGCGATCGTGACGACGCCCAGCGCGAAACGCATGCCGGGCATCGCCGTCTGGCCGAAATTTCCGGTCAGTTGCAGAGTCATCGCGGGCGCCTCGACAGTGCACAGGAAAGGCTGCTCCGCGTCGATGCCGAGTTGGCCGAGCTGGTTGGAAAGCTGGATGACGACCACACCCAGATCCGCGAGGCGCGCGGTCGTCTCGACAGTGCGGTCGAGCGCATGGGTGTGCTTGAGCAGCAACGCCAGCAACTCGATGCAGGGCGTCGTCAATTGCTCGAAGCACGTGAGGAGGCGCGCATGAATGCCCGTGAGGCGCGCGATACCGAACACCAGGCCGCGCTGTCGGTCGAATCGAAACGTTCGGCCCTGAGTTCGCTGGAGCAATCGCTGCAGCGAATGATGGCCCAGTTGTCCCAACTCGACACGCGGCGCGGCGAGATTGCTGCCCAACTCGAATCGCGCGGTGATCCGCTGGCCGAACTCGAGGCCGAGCGGCAGGTCTGCCTCAACCAGCGGCTGCTGGTGGATCGTCAACTGGTTGAGGCGCGCAAGGCCCTTGAAGAGCAGGATGCCGAGATGCGCAAGTTCGAGACCGAGCGCAACCGCATTGCCGATGCGCTGACCGAGCGCCGTGAACATCTGTCGAATCTGCGCCTCAACGAGCAAGAGCGGCGTTTGCATGCGCAGACCCTGGAGACGGCCATCGTCGATGCCGGTTTCGAGATCGAGGCCCTGTTCGCCGAGCTGCCTGTGGAGATCGATGCCGAGCAGTGGCGGAAGGATCTCGACGACCTGGAGCAGAAGATCCGCAGGCTCGAGCCGGTCAATCTGGCCGCGATCCAGGAGTATGAAGAGCAATCACAGCGCAAGGTCTATCTCGATGCGCAGCTGACCGATCTTGGCACCGCCCTGGAAACGCTTGAAGCGGCGATTCGCAAGATTGACCGCGAGACACGGCAGCGCTTCAAGGACACGTTCGATCGGGTCAACACCGGCGTGCAGGAGTTATTTCCGCGGCTGTTCGGCGGCGGTCAGGCCTATCTCGAGCTGACCGGTGACGATCTGCTGACGACCGGCGTTTCGATCATGGCGCGACCACCCGGCAAGCGCATCACCTCGATCTCGCTGCTTTCCGGTGGCGAAAAGGCGATGACTGCGGTCGCCCTGGTGTTCTCGATCTTCCGGCTCAATCCGGCGCCGTTTTGCCTGCTCGACGAAGTCGATGCGCCACTGGATGAAGCCAATGTCGGGCGATTCTCGGCGATGGTGACCGAAATGAGTCAGAACGTGCAGTTCATTTTCGTCACGCACAACAAGTCGACGATGGAAGCGGCCAGCCAGCTCTGTGGTGTGACCATGCGCGAGCCGGGTGTTTCGCGGCTGGTTCAGGTCGATCTCGCCGAAGCCGCTAAACTGGCCGGGGCAGCCTGAGGAGCCGGTATGGAGCAGCAAGCACTGAGTGCAACCGAGATGCGCGTGATCATTTTCGTGGTCGGCATGATCGTGCTCGCCTTGATCTATTTTTTCGGTCGACCGCGAAAACCCGGGCAGGGCCAAAGGACGCTGTTCCGAAATCCAGCGGGAACGCGCGTCGAACCGACCCTTGATGGTGGTTCCGGCATCGATGTCGCGGACCAGTCCGCGCACGCCGGCGAGCAGTTCGATCTGCTCGGTCAGATCAATGCCGGTGATGCCGACGAGGCTGTCGAGTCAACGGTGAAAAAGCGCGCAAGGCGCTCGGCAAAGCCGGTGGTCGGGGTCAGGCCCGATCTGCCGATCGAACGTATCGTGACCTTGTTGGTGACCGCGCGGGAGGGTGCAATGATCGCCGGCAGTGATCTTGTCGTCGCGGCCGAGAAGGCCGGTCTCGAATTCGGGGATCGTGGAATTTTTCATCGGATGCTCGCCGGAAAACCCGAGGCCGGACCGATCTTCAGCATGGCCAACATGCTCAAGCCTGGCAATTTCGACATGGCCCGCATCGAGTCCCTCGATACCCCGGGCCTGACCCTGTTCATGGCCCTGCCGGGACCGCTGCCGGCGCTCGACGCCTGGGATGCGATGCTGCCGACCGCGCAACGCCTGGCTGAATTGCTCGATGCGAACCTGCTCGACGAGAAACATGGCGCATTGGGACGCCAGGGCATCGCACATATTCGCGACGGACTGCGTGCCTGGGATCGACAGCAGGAAAGCGGGCAGATCCGGCCAAACTGGTAGGCCGCGGCGCGGAGCAACGATTCCGGGTGCGTTGCCCGGCGCATTCTGTAGTGTGAAAGCTCAAGCGCAGGGCTGCATCATGCGTGCATCGCCCATCCGCGGCGAACATCCCCACAGAGGAGACGCATCGTGAGCAAGCAGGTCAAGGTAATCAAGCAGGTCAAGCCAGGCAATGTTGCGAATGTCGACAAGGTAGAAAAAGTATGGCTGGCCGGCCTAGGCGCGTTCTCCATCGCGCAGAAGCAGGGCGCAGTGCTGTTTGACCGCATGGTCAGCGAAGGCAAGGTGTTCCAGGTTCGCAGCGAAAAACTGGCACGCAAGGTCTCCACTGGGGTCAGGAGTGCACTCGAGAGCCGCATGCAGCCGGTCATGATCCGTCTGCATGCGATGCGCAGCGAAGCCGAAGCAAGGATCGAGCTTGGTGTCGGTCGCGTCATGTCCTACGCCGGCATTCCCTCGAAGGCCGATGTGGATGCGTTGATTGCACGTGTCGACAAGCTGTCGCGTCAGTTGCGCGCAGCCAAGTAAACGGCTGACTTCATCGTGTTGAAAAGAAACGGTCGCCTTGCGCGACCGTTTCCGTTTGTGCTCAGCGCAAGTAGGCGCCGGCCAGATTGTTCAGATGCAGGCGTTCGGAATCACGCAGGAACGGTGCGATCAGCATCATCACCTGATGAATTCCGCGACCGATATCGAGCTGGCCGGATTCGTTCTTGCCATGTCGCACCGCATCGAAATTGAGCCAGAAGGTCGCGACCAGGACGATGTTCTCGGCGGTGGCGCGGATCTCGTCGGCGCTGGCCCGGAAGATCCCGGCGGCAGCAAGTCCGCGCATGACCCCGGCGGCATTCTCCGATGCGCGCTTGAGGATCCGCGAGAAATGCAGGCGCAGCTTGCGGTTTCGCGAAAGAATGTCGACCAGATCCCGGTAGACGAAACGGAAGTCCCACATGCATTCGAAGATCAGGTGCAGTTGCAGCCAAACGTCTTCGAGATTCGGCAGGCGGTCATCGGGGATCACCAATGCCTCATCAATGCGTTGTTCGTAGCGCGCGAACAAGTGACCGATGATGTCGTCCTTGTTGCGGTAATGGTAGTAGAGGTTGCCGGGACTGATGCCGAGCTCGTCTGCGATGTGGTTGGTCGTGACATTCGGCTCGCCCTGGGTATTGAACATGACCAGGGCGGTTTCTAGAATGAGCTCGCGGGTTTGACGCGCCATTGGGTTTCCCTGCGAGTCGATGAAACGATCAGGCGCGCAGCTTGGCCACCAGGTCGATGTATTTCTGCCTGGCTTCGTCCTGCGTCGTGCCCTTGAGCTTGGCCCAGGCCTCGTACTTGGCGGTGCCGACAAAGTCGAAGAAGCCTGGCTTGGGCCCGGATACGTCACCGTCGGCGCCTTGCTTGTACAGGGCATACAGCTTGAGCAGGGTGTCGTTGTCGGGCCGCTCGGCCAGTTTCTTGATGTCTTCGGCGGCTTTCTCGAAGCTGGCTTGGAGCTTGGACATGGATTTTCGACCTGGGTGATTGCGCCCCCTGCGCTCGAACTTTCTATCACGCACCCGCAACCCGGTCAACGCGAGTGCATATGCGTGGAAAGGATTTCGCTGCGCGACTATGCTGTCCATACGCTGGCGTCCGCAGTCTTGTGTCAGGCGGAATCATTGCGGCTTTTTCAATCTGGAATGGAGTGGGGAGATGACATATTTCGTGACGGGCGCGACCGGATTCATCGGCCGACACCTGCTGGAAAAGCTGCTCTTGCGCAAGGGCAGGATCTATTGCCTGGTGCGCAAGGAATCACTGCCGAAGTTCGAGGAATTGCGGATCCGGCTGGATGCGGAAAAGGATCGCCTGATCGCGGTGACCGGCGATCTCGGCAAGCCCCGCCTTGGCATAACCCCAACCATGCTGAAGAATCTGAATGGCAAGGTCAGCCATTTTTTTCATCTCGCCGCTCTTTATGACCTGTCTGCCGACGAGGCCAGTCAGGTCACGGCAAACATTGAAGGCACCCGCCATGCCGTGCAGCTCGCCGAGGCGATAAAGGTCGGTTGCTTCCATCACACCAGTTCCATTGCCGCCGCCGGGTTGTATCCGGGCGTCTTTCGCGAGGACATGTTCGAGGAGGCCGAAGGGCTCGACAATGCCTACTTCCGCACGAAACACGATTCCGAGGGCATCGTGCGCAAGGAGTGCAAACGGCCTTTCCGCATCTATCGACCGGGCATCGTCATCGGCAATTCACAAACCGGTGAGATGGACAAGATCGACGGGCCGTACTACTTCTTCGGTCTGATCAAGAAGTTGCGTGAGGTTCTGCCGCCGTGGATGCCGACCATCGGCATCGAGGGCGGTCGCCTGAACCTGGTGCCGGTCGACTGGGTTGCGGCAACGATGGATCACATCGCGCATGTGCCGAAGCTCGATAGCCAGTGCTTCCATCTGACCGATCCGGCGCCGCGACGCATCGGCGAGGTACTCAACATCTTTGCCGATGCCGGACATGCGCCGAAGATGAGCATGCGTCTGGATGCGCGCATGTTTGCCTTCATCCCGAATGCGGTGCGCCACGCGCTGTCAAACCTGCCGCCGGTGCGACGCATGATCAACGTGTTCCTGCGCGATTTCGGCATTCCCGCCGAAGTCATGCGCTTCATCAATTATCCGACCCGATTCGATACGCGGGAAACCGATCGCGCCCTGCGCGGTTCGAAAATCAAGCTGCCGAAACTGCAGACCTACGCATGGCGACTGTGGGACTACTGGGAGCGCCATCTGGATCCTGCACTGTTCATCGACCATTCCCTGTCTGGCAAGGTCAAACGCAAGGTCGTCGTCATTACCGGCGGTTCATCCGGCATCGGCAAGGCGGTCGCCCTGAAGGTGGCTGCGGCCGGCGCCAAGGTCGTCATTTGCGCGCGTGGCGAGGAAGAGCTGGCGGCGGCGAAAATGGAAATCGAGAGCGCCGGCGGAAGCTGCCACACCTACAAGGTCGATCTCGCCGAGCTTGCCTCGTGCGATGGCTTCGTCAAGCAGGTGATCGACGAGCACGGTGGCGTTGATATCCTGATCAACAATGCCGGGCGCTCGATCCGTCGTGCAATCGCGTCGAGTTATGACCGTTTCCATGATTTCGAACGCACCATGCAGCTGAATTATTTCGGTTCGCTGCGCCTGATCATGGGCTTCCTGCCGAGGATGACTGAACGCCATCGTGGCCACATCATCAATATTTCCTCGATCGGCGTACTCACGAATGCCCCGCGCTTTTCGGCCTATGTCGCGTCCAAGGCCGCCCTTGACGCGTTTTCGCGCTGCGCCCAGGCCGAGTTCTCCGATCAGGGCATCAACTTCACGACCATCAACATGCCTCTGGTCAAGACGCCGATGATTGCGCCCACCAAGATGTACGATTCGGTGCCGACCCTGAGCCCCGAGGAAGCGGCCGATCTGGTCGTCGGCGCGATCATCGAACGTCCCGTCCGGGTCGCCACGCGCACCGGAATATTCGCCCAGTTGTTCTATTCGGTGTCGCCGCGCGCCTACGAGATTGTCATGAACACGGCATTTCGCCTGTTCCCTGACTCATCGGCCGCGAAGGGCATCAAGGGCATGCGCGAGGAAAAGCAGCAAGGGCCTTCGTCGGAGCAGGTCGCCTTCGCGGCCTTGATGCGCGGGGTGCACTGGTAGTCCCCGCTTCGGCGACCCTGGTTGCGCCGTTGCAGACAACGAAAAACCCCTCGTCACTGGTTTGACGAGGGGCGCTCGGGTCACCGCTGATGTTGCTGCCGATTACTTGCCGGCCGGCTTCTTCTTGCTGGCGACAGCCTTCTTTGCGGCAGCTTTCTTGACCGCTTTCTTTCCAGCCGATGCACTGTCGCGCTTGCCGCTGACCTGCTTGAGCTGGGCCGACTCGAGCTCACGGGCGACGTCGGCCAGCTCGTCCTTGACCCGCGATACCGAACGCGTTGCTCCGCTCTTGCTTGATGATGAACGGGCGGGCGTCCTCGCCGCAGGTTTCGCATTGAGCTTGTGCACCTCGCGCGCGAGTTCCTCGACACGGTGGGTCAGCGCCTTCAATTCGGAGCTGCCGGGGACGCCAAGCTGGTTCAGCGCCCGCGAGACACGGCTTTCAAAGACCTTCTCAAGCTTGTCCCAGGTTTCCTGGCTGCGCTCCTTGACCTGTCCGACAGCCGCCTCAACCGCACCGCGTGCCACTTCGGCCTTGCCTGCCGTCAGCTTGCGGGTTTTCTGTTCCAGCGAGACGCCTTCGCGGACGAGGGCTTCGAACAATCGTGTGCCTTCATCCTGGGCCTTGGCAAAGGCACCAAGGCCGGCCAGCCAGATGTGCTGGGCGGATTCGACGATCGATTTGCCGCTGGCGCGCGCTGCCGGCTTGCTCGCCGCAGGGGTGGCTTTCGATTTCAGCTTCGGCTTGGGCTTGGACATTGCAGGTTCCTTCGATGGGGCGGGCACGGACGTGCCCGGATGTGGATCTATTCTAGCGGTGTCCGATAGAGCAAGTAGTCGATCAGCGACATGTGCTCAGGAATGCGCGGGTGGTGCACTGGCGGGTTCGCTGGCCTGATCCTTGTTCGGGGGCTTGCGCCGTTTGCGGTTCGGCCGAGCCTGTTCCAGCGCGCGGTCAAGATCATCGAGTGCACGGTGCAACTGCGAAGTCGCCTGTGAGCGCCGGGGCGGTTTCCGATCGAGCCCGCCGAGCAGGGTGCGACCGGGGTCATCAAGGACGCTGTCGCGCAGGGTCAGGCCATGCCGCTGAAGCAGTGGAGCTAGCGCCTTGCGATGCGTGCGCAGGTCGTTCAGGGTCGATTGATAGGCATGCTCGGCGAGTTTCCGGCGATTCGCGAAACTGAAGACATTGGTGAAAAACATGTCCGTGTCGTCGTTGTCGGGTTCGATCAGGAGCAGATCGGAATTGGTGTATTTGCGTTCGTACTTGGGGATGCTTGCCTGCATGCGCGACTGCAGCAGGGTGCGGAACATCTGCGATAGCACGACGGGCAGCCCGCCTTGAATCAGGCTGCTCGGCGAACGCTTGTCGAGCGCATTGGCGGTGGCCGTATCGATCGGAACCAGCGGGTTGATCGCCAGCACGAGGTCGGCACCCGCATCCATCGCCACCGACGCATGCACGGTATGCCGCAAGGCGCCGTCGACGTGGTATTTCCCTTTGATGAGCACCGGCGGGTAGAGCCCGGGCAGGGCAGAGCTGGCCTCGATCGCGCGCGAGATCGGCACATCGTCGTAGCCGGGCGTGCCGAAGCGGATAGCCTGACCACTGTCGAGTTCCACCGCGACGATAACGAGCTTGCGATCCAGTTCGCGAAAGTCATTGCTGCGTCCGTGCGCGGTGAATGCCTTGCGCAGGAAGCGTTCTATGGCTTCGTTGTCGAACAACCCGAGCGGAAGAACGCTGCCGAGTTTGATCAGACCGTCGATGACGCGCAGATCGAGGGGATGTCTGGCGAATTCCGCAAGACCGGCCAGCAGCAGGCGCGGAACCCCGGAAATCCGGCGCAGATATTCCCAGATCGCCGGGCGGACGAAATCCTCGGCCTTGAACGTGAACTGGTCGGAATCGTTGCTGACGAAGATCCGGCATAGCTCGGTGCTGGTCAGCCGATTGGCCAGGCTTGCGGCAATGAATGCCCCCGAACTGATGCCGACATAGACATCGAGGGCATTCATGTCGAGGCCTTCAATGGCGTCATCGAGGGCGCGCACGGCACCAACCTCGAAAATCCCGCCGATCGGCCCCCCGCCGGCGACGGCGAGCCCGATCTTGGAGCGCGACGATTTTCTGACTGGCTTGTGCGCAGCCTTGATGACGAGCATCAGTTGATCTGCTCGTCGAGATGGCGATTGATCTCGCTTTCAATCATCGACTTCATCATGCCCATGACAAAGCCGAGCCTGGCGTAAACATGCACCTCGCCCTTTTCCAGTGCGATGTGCCCGTCGACGCCGCTGCGCGAAAAGGCGAGTGTATTGCCCTCCCAATCGCAGGCCAGATCGAATTCCTTGGCGATCGACTTGGCCAGCTTGTTGATCGCCTTGCGCGCTTCGGCAACTGAAAGTTGGTGTTTGCGCCGAATATCAATCTGCGCCATGCGTTTTCTCCGGTTCCGCCAACACGGGCGCGTTGCGCGGCAAACCCTATGATGCCTCAGGATTTGATGCCGAAGAAGACTTGGCCATGCATCCGATGCGTGCTTCGCGCCGACCCTGTGGTATTGGCTTCGGGGGCTGGCCTTCCTGCCAGGCGTGCTCACTGGACACGGCGAGGAAGACGATGGCGGCCGGTCAGGCGGTGGCCTTGCATCAGGGAAACAGGCAGGTGTCAGGTTTGCCTCATCCTGCTAAAGTGCCGGCACCTTGTCTGCGCGTGCGCCGATGCGTCTAAGCTTTTCCAACGGAGAACATGCGGATGTGCTCGTCGATGGCGGCGTCACCGGCATTGGTGCCGCGCAGGACAATGCAATCAGGCTTGAATCAGGCGGGATCCGGCCCTGGCATGCCCGGTTTGTCATCGACAAACGCGGGGTGATCCTCGAGGTGCTCGACCCGCAGGCACGCACCCACGTCAATGCGCGACCGATCGTGGAAAAGGCCTTGCTCAGGCTTGGTGACGTGGTCAGCTTTGATTCCGTCGCGGTGACGCTGAAGCCGGACAGCGACAATTCGATCAATACCCGGGTTCCACCCGAGGCTGCTGGCGGCAGTTTGGGTGAAGTGTCACGCGTGGTTCTGCGCGGCGTTTCCGGAACCCACTACGGCAAGACAATCAGCGTTGGCGAGCGACTGGTCATCGGCAACGGCAGCCGTGGGCTCGATCTTGATGAGCCGCAGATGGGTGAGCGTCACGCGTCGATCGACGCAACCGAAGAGGCGATTCATTTCCGTGATACCGGTTCGACCGGCGGTACCGAGATCAACGGGGTTCTGGTCAAAACCGCGGTGCTGCACCCTGGTGATCAGATCAACTTCGGTCGAAACCGGTTTGTCCTGGAGGCCCCCGGCTATCCGTTGCGTGGACAGAGCATGCCGACACCGGCAAACCAGACGCCGGCAATAACGCAAACGCTCGATGCGATCCAGATCAACGATCCGGTACCGGTTGCGCCCGAGCAGGAAGATGGCAGTTCGGGTATCTGGTGGCTGATTGCGGCGGCGGCGTTGATCGGACTCGCAATCGCCGGGTTGATCTGGTTCGGCAATTACTGAAGGTTCCCGGTGGGGTCAGTGGCGCGGGTAACGGCCTTTGTGCGCGTTGCGCCCCTGGCCTGCCCGCCGTGCGCTGGATCACGGCTTCCCGAGTGAATCCTTGTGCCGCGCGATCATCGAGCGTGTTCATGAACAGTCAGGGATCGGCAGCACGCGCCGTTGTCACCAGAACGAAATTGCACGCCTGAGCCACCAGTTCCGGGTCTGCAATGGCTCGGCGGATCTTGTGCCGGCCACGGAATGCGAGCGGCGGCCGGTCAGCCCGCAGCGCAAGGCGCCCCTGATGAAGGCATGCCTTGAGAATGAGCTTGCGGACATGCTGCAATGCGACATATTGTTGCTGTTCGGCACTCTTGGCTTCGCCCATCGGTGCCTCCCCCTCCTTGAAGGTGCACGGGAGCTCCCTGTGACGCGTGCTTACAACTTCAGTGCCGGCCCCGCCGCATTGCCGGAACAGGTTCTGATCCAGGCCCGCGAGGAAATGCTCGAGTGGGGCCGTGCGCGGGCTTCGGTCATGGAGATCAGCCATCGCGGTCGCGACTTCATGGCTCTGGCGGCGGAGTCCGAGCAGGATCTTCGCGAGCTGATGGCGATCCCGTCAAACTATCGGTTGCTGTTCCTGCAGGGTGGCGCGACCCAGCATTTCGCCCAGATACCGATGAATCTCGCGCGACCCGATCAGGTCGCCGATTACCTCGTCAGCGGTGCCTGGGGTGAAAAGGCGGTCAGGGAAGCAAAGCCCTATGTGCAGCCGAGGATCGCCGCGAGCTCGCTGGATTGCGGATACGTGCGGATCCCGCCGCACGCAGACTGGGATCTGGATCCAAATGCGGCCTATGTGCACTACACGCCGAACGAGACGATCCATGGCGTCGAATTCCAGGAAGTGCCCAAAGTCGGCGATGTCGCGCTGGTCGCCGACATGTCCTCGAACATCCTTTCGCGACCGCTCGATGTCTCGAAGTTCGGCCTGATCTATGCCGGTGCGCAGAAGAACATTGGCGCGTCAGGCTTGGTCATCCTGATCGTCCGCGATGATCTGCTGGAGCGTTGCCCTGGAAATATCGCGCGCATCTTCAACTACGCCGATCATGCCGCCAACAACTCGCTGCTGAATACGCCGAACACCTACGGCTGGTATCTGGCATCGCTGGTGTTCAGGTGGCTCAAGTCGCAAGGCGGCGTCGAGGCCATCGGCGAACGCAACCGGGCCAAGGCCGAGCGCTTGTACGCGGCGATCGACGGCTCGGGTTTCTACTCGAATCCCGTCGAAGTGGAGGCGCGCTCGTGGATGAATGTGCCATTTTTCCTGCCACGCACGGAACTTGATTCGATCTTTCTCGAAGAGGCCGACGCCAACAACCTGATCGGTCTGAAGGGGCACAAGCTGCTCGGTGGCATGCGCGCTTCGATCTACAACGCGACATCGTTGTCGGCAGTTGAGGTGCTGATCGATTTCATGCGCGATTTCGCGCGACGTCACGGCTGAGCGCGACCTCAACCAGTCTGGCAATCACGGGGTATGTGGCAATGAGCAACGACGAGGGGAAATCCACGGCAGCAATGGATCTGACCGAGGTGCGCACGCGCATCGACGGCATCGACCGCAACATCCAGACCCTGATTGCGGAACGCGCGCGCTGGGCACACCAGGTCGGTCTGGCCAAGGGGCCGTTGGCTGCTGCCGTCGACTACTATCGCCCGGAGCGCGAGGCGCAGGTCTTGCGCATGGTTGTCGATCGCAATGAAGGTCCGCTCAGCGATGAAGTTCTGGTGCATGTTTTCCGCGAAATCATGTCCGCCTGCCTGGCCCAGCAGGAGCCGTTGAAGATCGGCTACCTCGGCCCGGAAGGCACCTTCAGCCAGCAAGCGGTGCTCAAGCACTTCGGTCGTTCCGCGCATGGCCAGCCGATGGCCAACATCGAGGAAGTGTTCCAGGAGGTCGAAAACGGGAATGCCGATTTTGGCGTCGTACCGGTCGAGAACTCGGGCGAGGGGACAATCCAGGTCACCCTCGACATGTTCCTGACCTCGGGTCTGAAAATCTGCGGTGAAGTCGAGTTGCGCGTGCATCAGTACCTGTTCTCGCGCAGCGGGCGCATCGAGGATATCGAACGCATCTATTCGCACCCGCAATCGTTCGCCCAGACCCAGACCTGGTTGCGCGGCAACCTGCCCAATGTCGAAAAGATCGCGGTTTCCAGCAACGCTGAGGGTGCGCGTCGGGCGCGCAATGCCGATGATGCCGCAGCCATTGCCGGTGAGTCGGCCGGCCTCGTCTATGGCTTGAAAAAGGTCATCATGCGATCGATCCAGGATGATGCCGACAACACCACGCGCTTTCTTGTTCTGGGCCGACAGATCTTTCCGCCCTCGGGACACGATCGCACCTCGATCCTGGTTTTCATCAAGGATCAGCCTGGTGCCCTGTTCAATGTGCTGAGCCCGTTCGCCAAGCACGGCATCACCATGAACCGCATCGAGTCGCGGCCCTCACACCAGGCCAAATGGGAATATGCGTTCTTCATTGATCTGGCTGGTCATGTCGAGGATGCGCCGATGAAGGCGGCCTTCACCGAGCTCATCGAATTCGCCGCGCAGATCAAGATTCTCGGTTCCTATCCGGTCGCTGTCCCATGAGTTTCGATGCGTCCGCGCTGGCGAATCGAACCACCAGTTGTCTGCGCGCCTATGATCCCGGTCACGACCTGCCGGGCCTGCGTGCCCGCTTTGGCAAGCAACTGGCCGAGCTCGGATCCAATGAAACCGTGCTCGGCCCGAGTCCGCGTGCATTGGCCGCGATCACCGATGCCCTGCCGGAAATCATGCGCTATCCGGATCCGCATGGCGGCGCGCTCAAGCGCGCGCTGGCGGAAAAATTCGGAACTGAATCCGCGCATATCGCGTTGGGCAACGGTTCGCATGAATTGCTGATCCTGCTCGCGCAATGTTTCGCCGATCCGACTACCTCGGTGGTGTTCCCGGAGTTTGGTTTCGCCGTGTTTCCGATCGCCGCCGCCGTGGTGGGGGCGACTGCGCTGTGCGTGAAGGCCTTGCCCGGCGATCATGCAACGGCTCCTTATGGCCATGATCTCGATGCGTTGGCCGCCGCCATCCGCGCCGATACGCGAATCGTGTATCTGGCCAATCCCAACAATCCGACCGGAACCTGGTTCAACGATTCGGCCCTCGAACGTTTTCTAGATCGCGTTCCGGCATCGACCGTGGTGGTCGTCGACGAGGCCTATCAGGAATTCGTGGATGCACCAAGCGTGAGCAGTGCGGTGCGCCTGTTTGCGCGCCACCCGAACCTCGTCGTCACGCGCACATTCTCCAAAGCCTATGCGCTGGCTGGCCTGCGCATCGGTTATCTGCTCGCTGATCCCGGCGTCATTGCCGTGCTCGAACGACTGCGCGAGTCCTTCAACGTGAACGCGCTGGCCCAGGCCGCCGCACTGGCGGCGCTCGGCGATTGCGCGCATCTGCAGCAAGTCGTCGAATGGACGCGAGGCGAGCGCGAATGGCTTGATCGTGAACTGAAAGCGCGCGGCTACCGCGTGCTGCCCTCGCAAACCAATTTCCTCCTTGTTGATCTTGGTGACGATGCAGCCAGCTTTGAGCGCCACCTGTTTGACCGCGGGGTGATCGTGCGACCGATGGCGGGCTACGGGCTGGGTCACACGGTTCGCATCAGTCTCGGTACGCGCAGTGAAAACGAGCGCTTGCTCGCGGCCTTGCCATGAGAGCGCATCTCGACTGGATCAGTTCGCCAGGCGGCCCGTTGCGCGGTGAACTGGATGTGCCTGGCGACAAGTCGGTGTCACATCGCGCGATCATGCTCGCTGCGCTGGCTGATGGTGTCTCCCGCATCGATGGTTTCCTTGAGGGCGAGGACACGCGGGCCACAGCAGCGGCATTCGCGCGCATGGGCGTGCATGTCGAAACGCCGTCGGCATCCCGACGCATCGTGCACGGAGTCGGCCTGCATGGCCTGAATGCGCCGCTCGGCCCGATCGATTGCGGCAATGCGGGCACCGGCATGCGCCTGCTCGCCGGATTGCTGAGCGGACAATCGTTCGACTCCGAACTTGTTGGCGATGCTTCGCTGTCGCGTCGACCGATGGGACGAATCATCGATCCCCTTGCGGCGATGGGCGCACGCATCGATGCGGACGCGGGCGGCCTGCCACCATTGCGAATCCACGGCGGGCGTCGATTGCAGGGAATGTCGTTTACCCCGGCGGTTGCGAGTGCCCAGGTCAAGTCGGCGATCCTGCTTGCCGGGTTGTATGCGCAGGGCAATACCGAAGTCCGCGAAGTCCACCCGACCCGTGACTACAGCGAACGCATGCTGGCCACGTTTGGCTGGCCGATCGAATTTGGCGAAGGCTGGGCCAGGCTTTCCGGCCAGGCACGTCTCAAGCCGGTCGATATCGTCGTGCCCGCCGACTTTTCATCGGCGGCGTTCTTCCTTGTTGCAGCGACCATCGTGCCCGGCTCCGAGCTGATCCTGAAATCGGTCGGGATCAATCCGCGCCGTACCGGGCTGCTCGATGTGCTGCGCCTGATGGGCGCGGATATCGTCGAACTTGATCGCCGTGAACAGGGCGGGGAGTGGCTGGCCGACCTGCGCGTTCGCCATGCGCCGCTGCACGGCATCGATGTTCCGGAACAGCACGTGGCGGACATGATCGATGAATTCCCGATCCTGTTCGTCGCGGCCGCGGCGGCCATCGGCACGACGCGCATTACCGGTGCGGCCGAGTTGCGCGTCAAGGAGTCGGATCGCCTGGCCGTCATGGCGCGTGGATTGGCGAGCCTTGGCATAGCGGTTTCCGAACAGTCGGATGGGGCGACGATCGAGGGCGGCCGGATCGGTCCGGGCCGAATCGACAGCGTCGGTGATCACCGCATCGCGATGAGCTTTGCCGTTGCCGGTCTGATCGCCTCGGCGCCGATCCGGATTGCCGACTGCGCCAACGTGGCAACCTCGTTTCCCGGCTTTCGCGAACTCGCCAATGCTTGCGGATTCTCGATCGTTGCTGCTCCGGCAGTCGGTCAAGCGTGACGGTACAATGACCGACTACGCCTGATACCAGCCGCTCCGATGCCCGCAGATTCGATTCCGGTACTCACCATTGACGGCCCGTCCGGCTCCGGCAAGGGCACCATCAGCCGGCTGGTAGCCGACCAGCTCGGCTGGCATCTGCTCGATTCCGGGGCGCTTTATCGCGCGGTTGGCTATGCGGCCGGCGCCGAAGGGCTCGATCTGTCGGATGCCGAAGCGGTCACGCGCTGTGCCGAATCGACCCGGATCCGCTTCCGCGATCCGAAGGATGGCGGGGAAACCCGCGTCATCGTCAATAGCCATGACGCCACCGATGAATTGCGCACCGAGACCGCCGGCGCGGCGGCCTCGGCGATTGCGGTGTTTCCGGGCGTGCGCGCGGCCCTGTTCCAGAAGCAGCGTGACTTTCGCAAAGCGCCTGGCCTGGTTGCCGACGGGCGTGACATGGGTACCGTGATCTTCCCCGATGCGGCGTTCAAGGTATTCCTCACGGCAAGCGCCGAAGAACGCGCGAAAAGACGCTATAAGCAGTTGAAGGATAAGGGGTTGAATGTTACCCTTGCCGCCCTTTTGCGCGAGATCCAGGCGCGCGACGAACGCGATGCCGCCCGCACGGTGGCTCCGCTCAGACCGGCAGAGGATGCATTGACGATCGATACCACCGGTATCGCAGTCGCCAGCGTAGTCGATGCCGTCCTCTCGGTGGTTCGTCCGTCCTGATTGCGTGCAAGGGGGAATCGTTCCGGTATCCAGGTTCTGGGTGCCGGGTTAACCCATGGCGTGCTGACCCGCGCCCCCGACAGGTGGATCGAATCAGTTTGCGTGTGCCGACGTGCCACGAACCGGTTACGGTCTGTTGTCTCCTCTGGAAAATCACATGAATGCAGTTGTTGCCGAAACCGCGATGACCGAAAGCTTTGCCGAGATGTTCGAGCAGAGCCAGTCGATCGCCAACCTCAAGCCGGGATCCATTGTTCTCGGCACCGTTGTGGAAATCCGCTCGGACGTTGTTGTTATCAACGCCGGCCTCAAGTCCGAAGGCATCGTGCCGATCGAACAGTTCCGCAATGAGCAGGGTGAGCTGGAAATTGAAGTGGGTGACGAGGTCAAGGTTGCCCTCGATTCCATCGAAAACGGATTCGGCGAGACCATGCTCTCGCGCGAGAAGGCGAAGCGCTCGCTCGTGTGGGACGAGCTCGAAGAAGTACACACCGCCAACGAGAGCGTCATCGGTCGCATCTCGGGCAAGGTCAAGGGCGGCTTCACCGTCGACATCAAGGATGTCCGCGCATTCCTGCCGGGCTCGCTGGTCGATGTTCGCCCGGTTCGCGATCCTTCCTATCTCGAAGGCAAGGAACTCGAATTCAAGATCATCAAGCTCGATCGCAAGCGCAACAACGTGGTGGTTTCGCGT
>CAYMHF010000004.1:0-12852 GCA_964390215.1 uncultured Dokdonella sp.
TGCCGGCCAGCGTGTAGCGGTAGATGTTGTCGACGAAGAACAGGATGTCGCGGCCCTTGCCGGTGGCCGGATCAATGTCGTCGCGGAAATACTCGGCCATGGTCAGGCCGGTCAGGGCGACGCGCAGGCGGTTGCCCGGCGGCTCATTCATCTGGCCGTAGACCATCGCCACTTTCGATTGCTGGATATCGTCGAGCTTGACCACGCCGGCTTCGATCATCTCGTGGTAGAAGTCGTTGCCTTCGCGGGTGCGCTCACCGACGCCGGCGAACACCGACAGGCCGGCGTGCTGGGTGGCGATGTTGTTGATCAGCTCAAGCATGTTGACCGTCTTGCCGACACCGGCGCCGCCGAACAGACCAACCTTGCCGCCCTTGGCGAACGGGCAGACCAGGTCGATGACCTTGATGCCGGTTTCGAGCAGGTCGTTGCTCGAGGACTGGTCGTCGTAGGCTGGCGCATCACGATGGATGACCCAGCGTTCCTTCTCGCCGATCGGACCGGCTTCATCGATCGGATTGCCGAGTACGTCCATGATGCGCCCAAGCGTTTGCTTGCCGACCGGCACCTTGATGCCCTCGCCGGTGTTGTTGGCAACGAGGCCGCGCTTGAGGCCATCGGTGGAACCGAGCGCGATCGTGCGCACGACGCCGTCGCCGAGCTGCTGCTGCACCTCAAGCGTGATCGCCATGCCGTCGATGGTCAGCGCGTCGTAGATCTTCGGCACTGAATCGCGCGGGAATTCGACGTCGACGACGGCGCCGATGATTTGTACGACTTTGCCTTGGTTGCTCATGCGGGTAACTCCGTAGCATTCAAACGTTTCGGCTCGTGGCGGGTGCCGCGATGCCTCTCAATTTTGGGAGTGGGGAGTAGGGAGTGGGAAGTAGGAGAGCGAGCTTTTGCTTTGCCCATTCCCTACTCCCTACTCCCGACTCCCGCTCTATACAGCTGCCGCGCCGCCGACGATTTCCGAGATTTCCTGGGTGATCGCGGCCTGACGGGCCTTGTTGTAGATCAATGTGAGCGTGCCGATGGCCTTGGTCGCGTTGTCCGACGCGCTCTTCATGGCCACCATGCGCGCGGCATGTTCGCTGGCGAGGTTTTCGAGAGTGGCCTGATAGACCAGCGATTCGACATAGCGTGTCAGCACGTGATCGAGAACGGTGGCTGCGTCGGGCTCGTAGATATAGTCCCAGGCATGCGTGGTCGGCAGCTCGTCCGACGGCGGCAACGGCAGCAACTGGTCGACCGTTGCCTTCTGCGTCATGGTGTTGACGAAATCGTTGTAGACCAGCGACAGCCGATCGACGCGCCCTTCGGTGTAGGCATCGAGCATGACCTTGATCACGCCGATCAACTGGTCGATCTGCGGCTTCTCGCCGAGATGGGTGACGCTGCCGACCATATTCACCTTGAGTCGACGGAAGTATGACGTCGCCTTCTGGCCGATGCAGACCATGTCGACTTCGACGCCCTTGTCATGCCAACTGCGGATCTCGCCGAGCAGATTGCGGAACAGGTTCGTGTTGAGGCCACCACAGAGGCCGCGGTCGGTCGAGACGATGACAAAGCCGACCCGCTTGATTTCGCTGCGCTCGACCATGAACGGATGCTTGTACTCGCTGTTCGCGCGCGCGATATGACCGATCGCCTGGCGCATCAAGCGCGCGTACGGGCGCGAGGCCTTCATCAGATCCTGCGCCTTGCGGATTTTTGATGCCGAGACCATTTCCAGCGCACGCGTCACCTTGCGGGTGTTCTGCACGCTCTTGATCTTGGTTTTGATTTCTCTGCCGCCGGCCATTGCTTCGCTCGCTTTGCTCGCTTCGTGGGAATCGGGAATGGAGAATCGGGAATGGGTTAAAGCGGAATTCTGGCGAACCGTGCTTTCACGATTCCCTATTCCCTATTCCCTATTCCCTATTCCCGAGGGTTCCTACCAGGACCCCGTCGTCTTGAACTCATCCAGGCCCTGCTTGAACTGACCCTCAATCTCGCTGTTCCAGTCGCCGGTGTTGACGATTTTCTTCATCAAGTCGGCGTAATTGTTGTGGAAATGCTGGTGCAGGGCGGCTTCGAAAGGCAGGATCTTGGCAAGCGCGAGGTCATCGAGATAACCCTTTTCCGCGGCGAACACCGACAGCGACAGCTCGGCGATTGACAGCGGTGCGTACTGCCTCTGCTTCATCAGCTCGGTCACGCGCTGGCCGCGCTCAAGCTGGGCCCGTGTCGCCGCATCGAGATCCGAGGCGAATTGCGCGAATGCGGCCAGTTCGCGGAACTGGGCGAGGGCGAGCTTGACGCCGCCGGACAGCTTCTTGACGATCTTGGTCTGCGCGGCGCCACCGACGCGCGACACCGAGACGCCGGCGTTGACGGCAGGGCGGATGCCGGCGTTGAACAGGTCGGTTTCGAGGAAGATCTGGCCGTCGGTGATCGAGATCACGTTGGTCGGCACGAACGCCGAAACGTCACCGGCCTGGGTCTCGATGATTGGCAGCGCGGTCAGCGAGCCTGTCTTGCCGGTCACCGCGCCGTTGGTCTGCTTCTCGACATAGGCCTCGTTGACGCGCGCAGCGCGTTCGAGCAGGCGGGAATGCAGATAAAACACGTCGCCGGGATAGGCTTCGCGGCCCGGCGGACGCTTGAGCAGCAGCGAAATCTGGCGGTAGGCCCAGGCCTGCTTGGTCAGGTCGTCATAGATGATCAGCGCGTCTTCGCCGATATCGCGGAAGAATTCGCCCATCGAGCAGCCGGAGTACGGTGCGATGTACTGCATGGCAGCCGATTCGGAGGCCGAAGCGGCAACGATGATGGTGTGCTTGAGGGCGTCATGCTCCTCAAGCTTGCGCACGACGTTGGCGATCGAGCTCTGCTTCTGGCCGATGGCGACGTAGATGCATTTGATGCCGGAATTCTTCTGGTTGATGATCGCGTCGACGGCCAGTGCGGTCTTGCCGGTCTGGCGATCGCCGATGATCAGCTCGCGCTGGCCGCGGCCGATTGGAATCATCGAGTCGACCGACTTGTAGCCAGTTTGTACCGGCTGGTCGACCGACTTGCGCCAGATCACGCCCGGCGCGACCTTCTCGATCGGAGCGCTGTGCTTGGCGTTGATCGGGCCCTTGCCGTCGATTGGATTGCCGAGTGCGTCGACGACGCGGCCGAGCAGCTCGCGACCCACCGGAACTTCGAGGATCTTGCCGGTGGTCTTGACCGTGTCGCCTTCGCGCAGGTGCTCGTATCCGCCGAGAACCACGCAGCCGACCGAGTCGCGCTCGAGGTTGAGGGCCAGGGCGATCGTGTCGCCCGGCATCTCGACCATTTCGCCTGACATCACATCGTTGAGGCCGTGCACGCGCACGATGCCGTCGGAGACGCTGGTGATGGTGCCTTCGTTGCGCGCATCGGCAGTGAGCTTGAACTCCTCGATGCGATGCTTGATGAGTTCGCTGATTTCAGACGGATTGATCGTGGTAGCCATTTTTGTTTCCCGGTTCGTGCACGTTGAGTGTCGTGCGCGTTTTTTCAGTATTTGGTATAGACAGTAAGTGGTGAACGGATAGCGGTTAGCGGGAAAAGCAACGGGTGCGCGGGTTGCCTTTGCTCTTGCCGCTCACCGCTATCCGCTCTTGCGCTCACTGCACAAGCGCCTGTTCCAGGCGCGCCAAACGGCCGCGCACCGAACCATCAATGACAATCTCGCCGGCGTCGATGACTGCGCCACCGAGCATCTTCGGATCGATCGACTGGGTCAGCTCGATGTCCCGGTTGAAGCGATGCTTTAGCGCTGCGCCGATCTTCTCGAGCTCAGCCGCATCAACGCGTATCGCCGTGCGCAGACGCACTTTCAGCGTTCGCTCCGACTCCAGCTTGAGCTGCTCGAACAAGGCGGCGATCTCGGGCAGCACAGGTAGCCGGCCGTTGTCGGCCAGCAGGCTGATGAAGCGGCCGTAATCGGTGTCGGCCTTCTCGCCATGCGGCAGGAACAACGACGCCAACTGACCGCTGCCGAGGCGTGGGTTGCCAAACAATGCAAGCACGCGCGAATCGGCGGCCACTTCGGCGGCGAAGGCGAGCTTTTCAGCCCAGCCGGCCAGAGCCGCGTGCGAATGTGCCGTCTCGAAAGCGGCGCGTGCGTAGGGTCTGGCCAGGGTCAGTGCGCTCGACATGGGTCTAGATCTCGCTCACGAGCTGGTCGAGCAGATCCTTGTGCGCGTTCGCATCGATCTCGCGCTTGAGGATCTTCTCGGCACCGGCAATGGCCAGCGAGGCCACCTTGCCGCGCAGTTCTTCGCGGGCACGATGCGCCATGCTCTCGATCTCGGCGGCCGCGACGGCCTTTTGCTTGGTGCCCTCGACGATCGCGTCGGTACGTGCCTTGTCGACGATCTGGTTGGCCTGATGGGTGGCCTTTTCGATGATCGCAACCGCTTCGACACGCGCCTTGCGGATCTCGTCAGCCACGCGCGAATCGGCATCGGCCAGTTCCTGACGGGCACGATCAGCGGCGGCCAGACCTTCGGCAATCTTGGCCTGACGCTCTTCGATTGCGCCGATGATATGCGGCCAGCCGAATTTCATGACCAGCCAGGCCACTGCGAAGAACACCAGGCCCTGGATGACCAGGGTGATATTGGGAATCATTGTTCTTGCTCCTGCAACACGACGGCCGTCAAGCCGTCGCGCGGATGCCAGTGTTTGATTTGTTACTTGACGCCGAGAGTGGCGAGCAACGGGTTCGCGAACAGCAGCAGCAGGGCGATGGCGACACCGATGATCGGCACCGCATCGAGCAAGCCGGCAACGATGAACATCTTGGTCTGCAGCATGGGCGTGAGTTCCGGCTGACGCGAAGCGCCTTCGATGAACTTGCCGCCAAGAATGGCGAATCCGATCGCCGTTCCGAGCGCGCCGAGTCCGATCAGAAGGGCGGCGGCAATGACCGTCATGCTGAGCAGGTCGCCGACTTGGGCAACGTTCGCGATGGTTTCCATGGTTCTCTCCGTGTCTCTGAAGTTGAATGAAAGTGGGAACAGCTTCTAGTTGAAAAGTGCAGGCACGGATGCCTGCTGTTTGATGCTCGCGATCACGGATGATCGCAGTAGTGCGGTTTGAAACGTGCGCCCAAGGATGGTCGCGTCTTGATTCAAGCGATCAGTGATGCTCTGCGGCCATGCTCAGGTAAACAATGGTCAGAACCATGAAGATGAAGGCCTGCAGGGTAATGATCAGGATATGCAGCACGGTCCAGAGGAAGCCGGAGATCAACTGGACGGTGCCGAGAAGATAGGTCGAGACATGATCAAGCGAGGCGCCAAGCGTCATCACCGCGATCAGTACGAAGATCAACTCGCCCGCATACATGTTGCCAAACAGTCGCAATGACAGTGACAGCGGCCGCACGGCCTCCTCAATGACGCGCAGAAGCAGGTTGGCTGGCGCGTACCACAGGCCAAACGGCGCCGTGAACCACTCCTTGAAGAAGCCAAAGAAGCCCTTGTGCTTGAGGCCGACATACTGGATCAGCAGGAACACGGTCAGTGACATGCCGATGGTGGTGTTCAGGTCGGCGGTCGGAACGACGCGCAGGTAGGCGTGCTCGGGATCGTGGCCAACCAACTGGTGTGCGCCGGCCCAGGCCCAGGGCAGCAGATCCACCGGCAGCATGTCCATGAAGTTCATCAGGAACACGAGCACGAAAATGGTCAGTGACAACGGCGCGATAAGCTTGCTGCGGCCATGAAAGGTCTCACGAACCATGCCGTCGACCATTGACACCAGCATCTCGATGGCGCACTGCAGCTTGCTCGGCACACCGGCCGTCGCGCGCCGCGACACGCGCAGGAAAAACCAGACGAACAGGGATGCCGCCAGCAACTTGAACAGCACGCTGTCGATATTGACCAGGAAAAACGGGCTTTCGGTACCCGGCAACTGCACCTGCCAGTGATGCAGATGGTGCTGGATGTACTCGGTCATGCTCGGCGATGCGTGTTCGCTGGCCATCGGGTTACCTGATTGCAATGAGGCTGATCCAGAATGAAAACTGTGCTGCCAGAATGCCGGCGATCAACCCGGCAAAAGGCAGTTTCAAGACTGCGATGGCCAGTGTCAGCGCCAGGCACAGCCAGAACCACTTGATGACTTCCGCCGCATAGGCGGAACGCAATGCATCGCGTGCCGGGGCGACTCCCCGCCCGAACAGGCGCAAGGCAAACAGCCCGTTGCCGATCGCGATGATTGCGCCACCCGCGAAGGTTGCCGCACCAATCCGCCAGCCATGCATCGAGGCGATCAAGGCAACCACGAGGGTCACGCCGATCTGCAAAAGCGTGGTGCGAACCGCCACGCGCCAGCCATAGGCGATGGAATTGCGCACCTGAACCTGCTCGAATGCTGGGTGGAATCACGGTCAGCCAGCAAAAATGCTGCCTGCAGAGCCGACGAATCATATCAGCAGGGCCTTGGCGGTCGCAACCGAGTATTGCCGTCCGCGCAAGCTTGCCGAAGCCTCCAGCCGGTTCGCAATTTCCGGCGACTTGATGAAATATTCGGCATGAAGCAATGATGCCGGGCGTGGCTGCAGGCCGGGCAGTTCAAGGGATTCCGGCGTATAACGGTTTGCGCAGCGATGTGTACTGGATTGTGCGTCCATGTGCCGCATCGGCGATCGGGCCTTGCGCCCGAAAGCCGCGACATGGATCGGGCACGGTCGCTCGATCCGGTTGTTTATCGGTGTGCCGGTTGCCGCTGGCGCCGCGCCCTCGGCATAATCATCCGGGCTCGACCCCCGCTGCGTCAGAGACCTTGTTGCAATGAGCCGATCTGCCGATGCCTACCTCGAATTGCCGGCTGGACAAGCGGTGTATGCCGAGGGTGACCCCGGGTTGACGATGTATATCATCGAATCGGGAAGCGTCGACCTGATGCTGGCGGCACGCGGAGCCGATCCGATCATCCGCCTTGGCCCGGGCGAATTTTTCGGCGAAGAGTCGCTGCTCGATGATCAGCCGCGCTTCACCTCGGCGATCGTCCGCACGCCAGCGCGTCTGCTCAAGATCGAACGCTCCGGCCTGGCCGACTTGCTGCATCAGGATGTGCAAATTGCGATCGCCATCCTGCGCAAGCTGGCGCATCGCTACCAGCAATGCGAGGTTCGGCTGGCGTCCGCGCTGGCTGGGGCGGGTTCCCACAAGGGCAAGCCGGTCAATACCGCTGCGCCGGGGCGCGTCGATTCCGCATCCGCTACGCCCTCGGAAACCGTCAAGCAATCGGCGAAATCGATTCCTGCGGAATCAAGAACCACGATCGAGCCGTCAAGGGCCTCGCCCCCCGCGGCGAAACTGCGCGGAGGCTGCGTGCTCAGGCACGCCAAGGGCGGTGTGTTCGCGCTCGACCCGGCGATCAACGAGTTTCTGATCGGTCGCCCCGACCCGGGTGCCGGCGTCAATCCGGAAGTCAATCTCAGCGATGTCGATCCGACACGCAGTTTGAGCCGGCGCCATGCCAAGCTTGTTCGCAAGGGTCAGCTATTCTTCGTGCGCGAGGAAACGCGTACCGTTAATGGCACGTTTGTAAACAATGTGAGAATCGGAACGGGCGTCGATGTGCCGATCAAGCCCGGGGATACGCTGCGATTCGGTGCAGTTGAAGTCGATTTTTCTGCCGCTTGATGCGGCTCGGAGAGGGAAGATGATGAGTAGCCGCGAATTGCCAGAGTCCCTGTCCGGGGTGGATCTCGGTGTCATTGATGCGCTCAAGGCGCTCAAGGAGGAGGCCGACATCCTGCGCGAACGTCTGTCGGGTCTCGATGCGGTAAAGGCCGATTTCGATCCGGCCGTATTCAGCCGCGTCAATGCCGACTACAAGAAGCAGCTCGCCACCCTGGAAGCCAAGGCCGAACCGATGCGCCAGCAGGCACGGGAATCCTATTCCCGGCTGCGTGGGGCCCTGGCCGAGATTACCAACGCGCACGAAGCGGTCAAGCTCGATCGCCAGGAGATCGAATTGCGCCGCAAGCTCGGCGAGTTCAATGAGGAGGAATACAAGAAACGTCTGCAGGCGATCGAAACCGCCTTGACCGAGCGTGCCGTCGCGCACAAGCAGGGCGAGGCGCTGCGCGGACGATTCCTCGAGGTGTTTTCGAGCGAGGAGGAGTTGCTGCAGGCGTCTGCTCACGGGCCGACCAGCACGCAGGAAATGCCGATTGCCGAGGACGTCGATATCCCGATGGATCTCTCTGCTCTCGATATTCCGGCCGCCCAGACCCAGATCCTGCAGGTGCTCAAGTTGCCCGAGCCGCCGAAAGTGCCGGCCGCACCCGGCGCGAAGCCGCCCACGTTTGGCGCCAGTTCGACCATGTCGCTGCGCACGGGCCGGCTGGTTCCGCAGAACCCGGAAGCCGGACGAACGGCTATCCCGCTGCCACCGAAGCCGGTGTCGATTGGCGCCGATGCAAGCAACGAGATCCGCATTGGCGGGCCCGGGGTTGAGGCTCATCACGCGCGCATTACGGTTGATTCGCAGGGCTACACCTTGAGCGACCTCGGCAGCAAGTCGGGCACCCGGGTCAATGCCGAGGCGATCCAGCAACGCCTGCTGCGGCATGAGGACGTGATCCAGGTCGGCATGGCCCGGTTCGTCTTCCGCGAAGGTTGAGATGGCACTCGAAATAAGCGAAGAAACGATTGGCGAGGTGCATGTCTTCGGCTTGAGCGGGCGCCTCGATACCGACACGGCGGCAGATCTCGAACTCGCGGCACAGGATTTGATCGATGCCGGAACGCACGATTTTGTCATCGACTTGTCCGGTGTCGGCTACGTCAGCAGTGCCGGATTGCGCGTCTTGCTGATGATCGGAAAGTCGGTCGATGGCAGGGGCAGCCTGCGTCTGTGCGGGCTGAATGCGACGGTGCGCCAGGTGTTCGATGTCTCCGGCTTCGCCCAACTGTTTGTCATCGGTGCCGACCGCGATGCCGTGTTGGCACGAAAAAAGGCCGAACCATCGCCGGCGGATTCCCGTCAATCCGGCTCACTCGCCACGGTTGCGCGCCGACTGCTGGGCACCGGTATTTCGGGATTCGATGCTGCTCGGGTTGATCCGGGTCTCGTTGCCGATGCGTCGCGCCTGCTGGCCTTGCGCTGATTCGCCAGGGTTCCTGGACAAGTCGCGGCGATCGTTCGACAAGTCGTCGTGTCGCGTCAGTCGCGGCTGAGCAAGAGCAGAGTCAGATCATCTGCGGCATCGGCCGCGCCGACAAACGCATCAAGTTGCTTGTTGATTTCAGCGAGGATCGCGGGTGCCTTGCCAGCATGTTTCATTGCCGCCATCGCCCGTTCGATACCGAATTGCTGGCCCTCGGTGTCCTGTGCCTCGTCAAGGCCGTCAGTAAAGAGCAGCAGGCAGGCGCCATGCGCCAGGACGATGCTCGATGAGCAGAATCGCGTTTGCGCGTTTGCGCCGAGAGCCGCTCCGGGCTCGAGCTCCAGTTGCTCGACTGTTCCGTCCGCCGCGCGCAGCAAGGGCGGCGGATGACCGGCATTGGCGATCTCGATGGCGCCGCTCGCGACATCGAGGGCGACCACCTGGGCGGTGACGAACATGCCGGCTTCGAGCTCATCGAGGAGCAGGATGTTCAGGGTGACCAGAAGATCGAGTGGCGTGCCGGCCTGGTTTGCCAGCAGGCGCATGGCCATGCCGAAGCGGGCCATGACGAGGGCGGCGGAAACCGCCTTGCCGGAAACGTCGGCAATGACCATGCCGACACGACCATCGGTAAAATGAAAATAATCATAGTGATCGCCGCCGACCACGCGGGCCGGCACATAGGCTTCGGCCAATTGGTAGCCGGGCAGGCGCACGGTGCTTTGCGGCAGGAAATGCTGTTGCACGCGACGCGCGAGGAGCAGATCGCGCTCGGCGACGCGGCGATCAGGATGGTTGCCGCGCTCGGCTTCGAGCAGGCCGGCGAGGACGCTGGCGATGCCCTTGGCCAGAGATCGATCCATCGGATTCCAGGTGTCGGAACGCTCGGATTCGGCGACCATGACGCCCAGCGTCTCGCCGCCGAGGATGACCGGTGCGGCGAGGATTCCGCTTGGCGCGCCGACAACGCCGAGCGGCTCGATGACCGAGGCACCCCCGGCAACGCCATCGACATGGCGCAGACAGGCCTGGGCGAGGGCGAGGCTGATCGGGCGCTGCGCATCGATTGCGGCGCGATCCTGCCCATACGCGACGAGGGTGCGGCTGCCCGGTCGGGTCACAAACAAGCCAACCCGCTGACAGCCGACGAATCGATCGCGCAGCGCATCGAGAACCTGGCTGATCAACACGGCGGCTCCTTCGCGCCGGGCTGGCACCGCAGCGATCCAGGCGAGCAGCTCGATGCGCTCGACGAGTTGCGGGAACGAACGTTCCGCACCTTGGCGCGGCACCAGTGCATCGAGCGTGGTCACGGTGACCGCGACTTCGCCGATGACGAGGTCAACTGAACCTTCGATGCGCAGTTCGCCGCGAATGGGCTGACCCCGGTAGAGGATGCCGTTGGCGCTGCCGAGATCGCGGATGCTCCAGATTCCGTCGCTGCCGCAGATTATCTCGGCATGTCGGCGTGAGACGGTGGAGTCATCGATGCGGATATCGGAATACGCTCCGCGTCCGATCACGGCGGATTCGCTGAAGCTGAAATGTTGGCCGGCAAGGGGGCCGCCGCCGGTGATGGTCAGGTTCGGCATGATCGCGGCAGTGTCGCATGGCGGCGCTGGGAGCGGGAGTAGGGAGTGGGAAATGGGGAGTCGGGAAAAGCGAACGATGCCGGGAATCGCCTGCGTGCTCCTGCGTTAAAGGCAGCCATGCCATTCATGGCAATCGCCTTTGACTGCTCGGCAACTGCTCCTGCGTTGCTCTCGACGGCTGTTCCAGACGCCGTTCTACCTTCCCCATCCATCTGTCTCTTGATCACATCTCTCATACCTCGAAAATTGGCTAAAAGTCGCGTGCTGCCTGCTCTACGACTGCGCGCAGCGGCTCCGCCCTCCTCGGTAGGAGAGGCATTCATGCCCGATGCGGTTCGTTATGTGACGGCTTTCAACAGCCGAACGGCTGGTCAAAGCATCGCGGCTGAAGCCGCTTCCTACAAGAAAGCGAAAGGCATCGCGACCGAAGGAAGTTCCCTTTCGGGACGGCTGAAGCCGCTTCCTACAGAAGAGCCGATGGCTTCGTTTGTTTCCTGGCTGAACTTTGAGGCTAATCGGGTAAAGAGTTCGCTTTTCTGGGTAGCGAGCGGACGCCGCAGAGATGTGATCAAGAGACAGCCCATCCATGGGGTCGTACCTCCTGCATTCGTGCAGTCGTCCTGCATTGCTGCCATACATGCCATTCATGGCAATACACCAGCAATTGCTCGGCAATGCTCCTGCGTTGCCGGCAACTACGCGATCCATGACCACACCTGAATTTGCTCCTGCAATTCAGGCGTACATGCCATCCATGGCAATCGCCTGTAGTTGCTCCTGCGTTACAGGCAACCATGCCATCCATGGCAATAAAAAAGCCGGACGGCGAACCGTCCGGCTTGAATTCGCTGCGTCCAATCTTGGGAGGGCCGCAGCGGTATCTGTGTTGCTGTTGGCGATTACTTGCTCGAAGCAGCCTTTTTGACCGAATTGACCTGCTTGGTCACAGCTTCATTGGTGGCTTCGAACGAACCCTTGATCAGGTTGCCGAGCTGCTCATTGGTCTTCAGGGTCAGACCAATGACTTCCTGGTTGGTCGCGTAAAGCTTCTCGGCGGAATCCTTGGCCAACTGGATGCCCTTCGGCCAGATTGCCTTGGCGCCTTCGAAGTCACGTACTTCGGAAGCCTCGGCCCAGAACGCGTTGGACGCATTGACGTGGTTCTCGACCGCCTTCATCTGCAGGCCGGCGATGCTCTCGAAGCCGGCCAGAGCGACGCTCTGAGCCT
The DNA here is from genome assembly GCA_964390215.1 of uncultured Dokdonella sp. GTDB lineage: Bacteria > Pseudomonadota > Gammaproteobacteria > Xanthomonadales > Rhodanobacteraceae > Dokdonella. Next base: position 11,972 of record CAYMHF010000004.1, read on the forward strand.
TGACTGCGGCGTCGGCAAAGTTCTTGCCAAGGGAAAGGAACTGCGAATTCATTTGCTCGTACATGGGGTAACTCCCTCTCATAGAGTATTGGTGGAGTGCACTCTATCAAAGCGTTTGGTGCAGCGCAACATAAAAAGCCATCAGGCGTTGCCAATGGTTCAGAAAACCCTTGGGATCAGTTAGTTACCGTATATTGAAATGATGTGCAAACGCAATAAGGCAGCGGCTGATCAAGCCTTCGGCCCCTCGTAGCGGCAACCCGCGGTACAGGTCTCGTGGACGACGACGCGCGCCAGCAGGGGCAATCGTGGCTGCAAGGCATCCCAGATCCATACGGCGAGGTTTTCGCTGGTCGGATTCTCGAGACCAGGAACATCATTGAGATAGTGATGGTCGAGTTGCTCGAACAGCGGTGCGAACGCGCCTTTGACCTCGGCGAAGTCGCAGACCCAGCCGAGCGTCGGTTCGATAGATCCACGCAGGTGAATCTCGATCTCGAACGAATGCCCGTGCAGACGCGCGCATTTGTGGCCTTCCGGCACGTTGGGCAGGCGATGAGCCGCCTCGATGCGGAATTTCTTGAAGATTTCCATGGACTGTCGCCGTCAGGCAGAGGGATGGCGAGCTTCGCCGATCGCCAAGGATAGCGTCGTTGCGAGGAAAGCGCTTGCAGCGGGGGTGTTTGGTGGATTCGATTTTCTTATTTGCGGCGAATCTCAGTCGGAAAACAAACGAGGCCATCGGCTCTTCTGTAGGAGGTGGCTTCAGTCGCGATGACGGGTTTTTACGCCGCTTTGCTGCGCGGCCTCCCTGCCGCTTTTAACTAGCCAACGGGGGGGCGGAAAACGGCAGGGATGCCGCGCGGAGGAGGAGCGAAAAT
>CAYMHF010000004.1:12862-108839 GCA_964390215.1 uncultured Dokdonella sp.
GTTTCCCCCCGCGACGTAGGAGCGTAAATGCTACAGCATCGCCACTGAAGTCCCACGAAAAACCCAACTGAGTCATGACGAGAGGTGGGAGGCGAGCGAAACCTCGGCAAGGATGCCGCGCAGCAAAGCAGCGTAAAAACCGACAAAAGATAAAAGTCCGCGGATCTGGCCTCAACCGTCCATCAACGAAACTTGTTCAAACATCTCAAGGAAAGAGCCGGGCGATGGCGAGTGCCATGCGGTATGGCTCGGGGTCGTTGCGGTTGCTCAGGATGATCACGCTCAAGTGTCGTTGCGGGTAGCGCACGATGACATTGCGAAAGCCGATGCTTTCACCCGAGTGCCAGAGTGATTCGCCGGTGATGCGCCAGCCGAAGCCATAGGCCACGTCGGCATCGTCGGTGCGCGTCCACGCGGTGAACGCAAGCTTTCGCGACGCATCGCCGAGCAGACGGTCGTCGTAGAGCGCGGCATCCCAGCGGGCGAGGTCGTCGATTGACGAATAGATGCCGCCATCACCAAGCACCGCGCTGGTCGTGCTCTGGTCGGTGCGTGCCCAGCCGGTTGCGCTTTTGCTGTAGCCATAGGCGCGGTGGGGAACCGGCGGGCCGCCGTTGACGTAGGCGAGCGTGTTCTCCATGCCGAGTGGTTCGAAGATGCGTTGCTTCAGGAAATCCTCAAAACGCAGGCCCGAGGCCTTCTCGACAATCAGGGCGAGCATTGAATAGCCGCCGTTGCTGTAGCGGTAGTGAGTGCCGGGTGTGAAGTACAGACGCTCCGTCGTTTCGAGCAGATGCAGCACGTCGCTGTCGCGCAGTTGGGTTGCCTGCGTCGCCGGCATCAGGTCTTCGTAGTCGATCAGACCGCCGGTATGGGTCAACAACTGACGGATCGTGATTGCATCGGTAGCCGCTGGCAGTGAGGGCAACCACTGGCGCATGCGGTCATCGATTGAAAGCCGGCCGTCCTCGGCCAGCAGCAGGATCGCCGCGGCAGTGAACTGCTTGGTCACCGATGCCAGTCGATAGTTTGTCGCCGATGTTGCAGCCTCGCGGTCTTCGAGATTGGCCAGGCCATAGCCCTTGCGCACAATCGCCTTGCCATCGCGGATGACCAGTACCGAGGCGCCCGGAACATCGCCCCGGTAGGCCTGCATGATCGCGTCGATCGCCGACGCATTGCTCATGCTTCTTGCTCCGCCTGCACAACCGCCCAGCGCGATTGCAAACGCGGCCAGCAGCGCGAGGATTGCAACGAGGCCGGTGTGGCGCAACGGCGCATCGCAGCGGCGATCACGTTCATTCAATCGGCACGTCATAAATCGTCTCCGGCGACGGCTCCGGCTCGAAACGGAAGTGCCACCACTCCATCGCATAGTTCCTGAACCCGCCCCCTTGCATGGCGTCGCGCAGGCGCTGCCGGTTTGCGCGCTGCGCAGCGCTGACCCGTAGCGAATCGGTATGTGCGCGCGGATCGAAGAAGTCGAAGTCGGTGCCCATGTCGAGTGGCCGGCACTGCGTGTCGTCGTCGCATTGCTGCAGGGTCAGGTCGATCGTTGCGCCACGGCTGTGCCCCGACACTGGCGCGATGTAATCGCCGAGCAATTCGGACTTGTCGAGGTTCGGGTAGTAGCGGGCTTTGGTTTTCTGATCCCTGGCATCGCCGGCCCATTCGACAAAGCGGCGCACCGCGCGCGCCGGCCGATAGCAATCGTAGATCTTCAGGCGCATCGCGCGCTTGCGCAGATCGCGTTCGACTTCGGCCAGGGCCCTGGCAACCGGCGATTTCAACAGGCAGCGGGGGGCAGCGTAACCATCGATCGGCTCGCCGACGAAATTGTCGGCACCGGCATAGCGCATGTCGAGGGTGATGTCGGGAATCAGGCGGGTGATGTCGACGAGATCGGCTTCGGCGGCGGTGGTGGCACTCGAGAGTACCGCTTCGGCAGCACACACAGGACGGCCACCTGGCAGCGCGAAGCAGACAAGCAAGGTCAGGAGCAGAGCGCGCCGATCAATCACAATCGCCGACCCGGGTGAATGCGAGGTCCTCGTAGTCGTAACTGAAATCGGCTTCGGGATCGACCTTGCTCATGCGCAAGCCCGGCGCATCGCCGGATACCAAATCGAGCCAGGCTTCGGCATCGACGCTGTCGGCATCCCAGTCGACAAGGTGGCGCCCGCTCACGCGCATGAGCGTGCCGAGCAGGCGCGGTGATTTCGCCGAGCGGAAGCGGACGCGATTTTTCTCCGCACAGATCGCCACCTCACCAAACCACGGATCGCGCCAGACGCCTAGCAATCCCTTCAATTGTGCAGGTGCAACCGGCTTGCGCGTGCGCATGTCGGGCGCGGGGCGGGCAGTACTCGAAAGGCTATCAGCGGCGAGATCGGCGGCGTATTCGGCGACGCCGCGTGGATCATCCGGCGCGGTGAAGTGCTTGACCAGCGCTTCGCCGAGCACCGTCCGCGCTTCAGCGGCCTCACCATTGATCAGGATGACGAAGCCGGATTTACGATCAGGCAACAGCATCATCATCGAATACATGCCCGACAGCGTGCCGGTATGCGAGACCGTCCATTCGCCATCGACATCGCCGACGCGAAAGCCGAACGCGTACAACCAGGCATGCGTGTTGTCCCAGGCAAGGCGGCGTGCCGAGACCGGCATCGGTGTATGCGGCGTCCACATCGCCGCGCGCTGTTCATCGGACAGCCAGACCTGCTGTTTCGCATCGGGCGTCAGCCAGTTGCCGGCCCAGCGCAGCATGTCGTCGAGACTGCAACGGATGCCACCGGCCGCGGCCGAGGTGATGTCGGCAACGGTTTCGCCATCGGCAGCGACAACGATGTTGCGACCCTGGTCATGGCCATGCGGCTGCGCGATATCGTCATCGGCCGTACTTTTCCATGCACCGACCCGACAGTTCAGGCCGAGTGGCACGAACACCTCCGTACGCATCAGTTCCTCGTAGCTCGCCCCGCCTGCCGCCGCGGCGACTTCGCCGGCGACGACATAGAGCAGGTTGTCGTAGGCGTAGCCGGCACGAAAACTGTACTTTGGCTTGATGTGTCCAAGCCCGGCGAGGATGTCGGCGCGGGTGAAAAGATTTGGCTCCGGCCACAGCATCAGGTCACCACCGCCCTCGGGCAGGCCGCTGTTGTGCACAAGCAGGTCGCGCACCTGCATGTTCCGCGTCACCCATGGATCAAACATGCGGAATTGCGGCAGGTGCCTGATGACCGGATCATCCCAGCGCAGCTTGCCGGCATCGACCAGGCGGGCGAGCAGGCTCGCGGTCATCGCCTTGCTGTTGGAGGCGATCTTGAACAGGGTTTGCCGGCTGATCGGCTTGCCCGAATCCGCTTCGCGCTCACCCGCCGTGCGTGTGTAGATGATCTTGCCGTTGTCGATCACGCCGACGGCGAGGCCGGGCAGGTGATAGCGCTGCACGACCTCGCTGACGGCCTGGTCGAGACGCTCGTCGCCTGGCGCAGCGAGTGCCGGCATGCCCGCAATCAGGAGCGCGGAGAAAACCAGTCGCAGATTGCGCATGCGTTTCATGTCTCCTGCCAGTCGAGCGCCGGCAATTCGCCGAGGCACATCTCGGCGTGGGTCTGGCGCCGCCGCACGATCGACCAACGGCCCCGGTCGACGAGCACTTCAGTGGCGAGTGGCCTTGAATTGTAGGTCGAGGCCATCGATGCGGCATAGGCGCCGGTGGTGCGGATCATCATGAGGTCGCCCGCGGTGCATTCCGGCAGCGCACGGGCACGGGCAAATGTGTCGCCGGTTTCGCAAACCGGGCCGACGATGTCGTAGGCAAGGCCTGGCTGACGATTCGGCGACACTGCGACAATGTCGTGCCAGGCGTCATAGAGACTCGGTCGGGCGAGATCGTTCATTGCCGCATCGAGGATCAGGAAACTGCGCTCGGCACCGGGTTTTGTGCGGATCACACGGGTCAGCAGGATACCTGCTTCGGCAACCAGCCAGCGGCCCGGTTCGAGCACAATTCGACCGCTGTAGTCATGCAGGGCGCGACGGATGGTTTCGACATAGGCATCCGCTGCAGGCGCCCGGTCATGGCCTTCTCGATAGCAGACGCCGAGTCCGCCGCCGACATCGATCGAATGGATCACATGACCGTCGAGCTCAAGTTTGCGACGGAACGCGGCGACCTGTTCGAGCGCTTCGCGAAGTGGATCCAGGCTGAGGATCTGCGAGCCGATATGCACATGCAAGCCGTTGATGCGCAAGTTCGGATGCACCAGGCGTTCAGCAAACCAGCGACGTGCCTCGTCGATACCGACGCCAAATTTGTTCGCGGACTTTCCGGTTGAGATCTTTGCGTGTGTCCTTGCATCGACATCAGGGTTGATGCGCACGGCGACATCGATGACCTGCCCGCGCTCGGCGGCAATCCGCTGCAGATTTTCGAGTTCATCCCGCGATTCGACATTGAAGCGGGCAATCCTTGCATCGAGCGCGATGCGCATCTCCTCGGCAGTCTTGCCGACACCGGAAAAGACGATGCGGGCAGGATCAATGCCTGCTTCGAGTGCGCGCCGGAGTTCGCCGGCCGAGACAATATCCGCACCTATCCCGGCGGCGGCCATCATCTGAAGAATCGCCCGCAACGGATTCGCCTTCACGGCAAAGCAGATCTGCGAGTCAAGCCCGTTCAAGGCGCGCTGCAGCTCATGGATGCGCTGGCGGATCGCGCTGGCAGAGTAGACGTGACACGGGGTGCCGACGTCTGTCGCCAAGGCCGCGAGATCGACGCCATCGAAGTCGCAACCGACGTCTGCAGCTTCTCCCGCACTGCGATAGGATTTCGCAGGGCCGGATGAATTCAGCATGCTTGTGATGTCCGCAAAAGAAAACGTGGCGAAGCCGGCGTTGGAGAATTTGGAACCGGCCGCCACGCTGGGAAAGAACAGGTGATCCGGGCTCAACCCGGATCACCGTGAAACGCCCTAGAAGTTGGCCGTTACCGTCAACTGCGCAAAGCGTGGTGACTGAAAGCGGATCGGCTGGCGAAACGTTTCGCTGAGCGAACTGGAGATGTCGGTCTGCAGATCCTGATCGACCGCGGTTGTGCGTTGCTGGTTGAGCAGGTTGTAGATCGCGAACTTGATCTGCAGCTCGCCCTTGTCGCTGATCGGCGTGACCCAGGCGACGCTGGCGCCGATGTTGTAGGTCCAAGGGGTGCGACCATACTTGCCGCGAGGCGAGCTTTCGTAGACGCGACCGGGCGATGGCCCCTCACAGTTCTGCACGCAGATGAAGTAGCTGTGGTAGTTGGTTTCATCGAATGGATTGCCGACGCCGAAGCCGGTGACCGGCGTTCCCGAGTGCAGGTCAAGATCACCACCAAGGCGCCAATGCTCGTTCAGCGCATAGGCGCCGCGCAGCTTGAACTGGTGGCGTCGATCATTCGGCAGGTAACCGTTGCCGCCGAGGTTGACCCACGGATCATCGAAGTTTTCGGTGCGCCCGGTGTCGTCGAATTCGGTATCCGAGTTGACCGGCCCCTCGGCGTTGCCTTCGCTCTTGGACAGGGTGTAGGACGCGTTCAAGGCCCAACGACCATCCCACGGATGGTCGATCTGGAACTCGAGCGCCTTGTAGGTGCGCTTTGGCGATACCCAGCCGCGCTGGCCAAGATAATTGCCTTCGCTGTCGTACATCGCCCAACCTTCTCGCGAGGTATCGATGGTGATCCAGCCATCGGCATCGCCATCGCAGTTGGTGTCGCCCCAGACCGTGACCGGCTTGCCGGGATTGGCCATTACCCAGCCGACGTAGCCGTCTTCTCCACACTCTGCCGTGGCGCTGATCTCCATGTCGTCGATCGCGTTGTGCAGCCTGCGATAGGTGCCGCTGACACCCCATGACCAACTTTCGTTGAGACGTTGCTGAAAGCCGAGGATCAACTCGTCCTGGTAGACCGGATCCATGTTGCGATCGACTTCCGAGCGCAGGTCACCGACCGTGCCATCACCCTGGGAATTGTCGATATTGCCGATCTGCGGGCCGAGGATCGGCATTGCGTATTGCGATCCGTTGCGATCGATCAACTGGTAGCCGTCAAAGGCGTAGTAGGTGCGCTCATCAAGCAGGCCACCGGCCTGCTTGATGTTGATCACATTGGCCACCGGCAGGAAGTAGCGGCCAAGGTTGCCGAACAACTTGGTGTTGCCGTCACCGTTCATGTCCCAGGAGAAGCCGAAGCGTGGTGCGATCATGTTGTCCATCTTGATGTAACTCGCACCACCGCCATCCTTGTTGTCGAAGCTGTCCATGCGCAAGCCGAGGTTGAGCAGGAAATTCGGCGTGATCGACCAGTTGTCCTCGATGTAGGCGGCTGCGTTGGTCGACTCGAAGTTGCCGGTGATTTCGTAACGGCGTGCGCGCACATATCCGGCGTAGCCATCCGGCATGATGCCGCCGTTCGGAATGGTGGCGCCCGGCGCCGCCGCGTAGATGTTGTAGTAGAAGCCTCCGGGTCCGGGATAGTGGCGATCGTAGTCGGAAGTATTGACCTCGTGGTCGAGACCGAAACGCAGCAGATGATCGCCAAGGTTCCAGTCGAAATCGACGCGCGCGGCTTCGCGACTGTCGTTGCGGGCCTCGACCTTGCTGCTGGTTGTACAACCGAGCGGAACGCCGGGGTTCGGAATCGCGTTGACCGCAGCGACCCGGTTGCACTCGACATCGCTCAATGATCGGGTGAACGATTCGCGATTGTTTTCGCCGTACATCACCTTCATCGACAACTCGTTGGTCAGATACGAGCTCCAGGTCAGAGCCCAGTTCTTGCCGCCGGTATCATTGTAGATCTCGTTGGTCTTGTCGCCACGCCGGGCCGCCTCGAAATCGTAGTTGTAGACCTTGCCGACGTTGCCATTGGCATCCGAGAAGCCGGTGAATTCGAGCAGGTTCCTGTCATTGATGTGCCAGTCAAGCTTGGCGCCCCAGAAACCGTCATCGGACTTGTTGTAGGTGTAGGTCGTGCCGGCGTTGTTGGTGTTGCGTGGTGTGCTGTCGCGACCTTCGTACATGAGGAAGAAGAACAGCTTGTCCTGAACCAGCGCGCCGGAAGCGAACAGGTTGAGCTTGGTCAGCGAGTCTTCGTCCTTGCTGGCGGAGATGTAGCGGGAGCCATCAGGGTTGTAGCGATCCCTGGCCGCCGACTGCCAGGCGGCCGGCTCGGTGGTCAGCTCAGCTCCGTAGTGGAATTCGTTGGTACCCGAACGGGTTACCGCATTGACCACGCCGCCGGTGCTGCGCCCGAACTCGACTGAATAGCCGCCGGTCTTGACCTGAAACTCCTGGTAGAAAGCGAACGGGGCGCTCGAAAAGCCGTTGCGATTGTAGAAATCGGTGACATTGAGACCATTGACGTAATACGAGTTCTCGGCCACCGACGAGCCGCCGAAGGAGATGCCGCCGAACGAGGCAACGCCCTTGTTGACGCCAGGCGCAAGGATTGCCACCGAGGTGAGATTCTGGTCGACCGGCAAACGCGCGAGGTCTTCACGGGTGACGTTCGTCGCGATTTCGGTCGAGGTCACATCGACCACCGAGAGTGCCGTGCCGGTGACCTGAATGACTTCAAGTGCCTGGGCCGTGCTGCCGAGGTTGGCCGTGGTCGCGTTGCCGAGTGTGACGGTGACCTGTTCGGGATTGCCGAGCGCCTTGCCATCCTGACTTGCCTGGATCTTGTATTGGCCGATCGGCAGATAGGGGAAGCGGTAGTTGCCGTTGGCATCGGCGGTCACCGAACGCGTGAAGCCGGTATCCGGACTGGTCACGGTGACCACGGCGCCCGCAGCGGTGCGCCCGACCACCGAACCATCGGTGTTGCCGGCATAGGCGGCTGTCGATGCCAGCAGCGATAGGCCGAAGCCCAAGGCCAGGCAAAGTGATGATTTGCGCAAGGCGCTATTGCTGTTCCCCATGTTCCTCTCCCGTCGAGGCTGTCAGTGCCGCATCGTTGGCGGCGGTTGGTTGAATCAGGGCGTGGCCGGCGACACCTGCCACGTGAAGTCGTAATCCCATTGGTCGAAATACAGGTTGCCGCCACTCCATTCCGTCTCGCCACGTTGCAGGTCGACGGTTTCGGAGCGCAAGAATGTCTTGGCCGGCAAGAAATCCCGGCCATAATCGTCATTGAAGGCGATGCGATAGGCGTCGAGTCCGCCGAGGTAGAAACCGGCGATGCGCGGATCCTCGCTGTGCAGACGGCCGGTAGTCACGTCCATCGGAATCCAGCCATAGGGCGCGATGTACAACTGACCCCAGTCGTGCAGGTTCCAGTAGTCATTGCCATCGGCATAGACCATCCCTGATTGCCAGCGCGCCGGGATGCCGTTCAGGCGCAGCAAGGCCATCAGCAGCAGCGTCTGCTGGCCGCAATCGGCATGCCCGGCGTGCAGGGCATAATCGCTGATATTGCTGATCGTCGAGTATTCGCGGGCGCCGGCCCACGGAATCTCGTCGACCGCCGCATAAAGTTTCTGCGCGATGCGCCAGGGATTCTTCTCGGCACCGACAATCTGTCGCGAAAACAGGCGCAGGGCTTCGTTGAACACAATGTGCGGCGGACGCTCGGCGAGGTATGGCGCAAGTTCCGGCGTGATCTTCGCGGCAATCACTCTATCTGCATCGATCGCATGCGACTGTGCCGAAACGGTCAGCTCGTAGCTGATCGAGAATTCGGTTGGCTTGCCCGCTTCGGCTTTTCTTTCGAGATAGACCGTGCGTTGCAAGGCCGACTCGGGCGCGATGACCTGCTTGCCTGGCGTGCTTTCGATGAAACGGATGTTGTCCTGCTGGCCGGGTATGGCACGCGGATACGGAATCCATGCGCGCACCCACTCGCCGGAGGGAACCGCATCGGCATGCACGCTGAGTGACTGGGTGACCTTGAGCTTGCGCGAGGCCAGGCCACGCTCATGACCCGGACTTGCGCCAGCGAGGATTTCCTGATGATGGGCGTTCGCGGCTTCCATTGGGCCGTCGCGCAACGGCGTCTGCTCGCTGCGCCGCGCCAGCGCTTCGGTACTGAGGCGGAACAGGTTGGAGACGGCACGCTTGAAATAGAGCGGGCGGCCATCGATCGATAGCTGCTCGAACAAGCCATGCGCTTTCCAGCGTGCAAACTCGGCATCGGCAAGGTCGGGGATTTTCTGGCGCAACTGTGCCTTGAGGGCGGCCTCGTCGAGGGTGAAGTCGAGCCGGATGCGGCGCATGCGTTCGCGCTCGAAGGCCAGGGCATCGCGGGCCGAAGCTTCGAGCGACTTGTCGGCAAGGGCGTTGGCAATCGCGGTTTCTGCCAGGCCGAACTGGCCGGCATCAATGCTGCCGGTGATGTCGGCCAGGCTTGGACGGTTGGCCTCTCCGGCCACGGCGATGCCTGTCGAAGCGATCCCGCATGCGCAAAGGATGACCAATGCGCCGGCCAGGCGAATCGGTGTAGAAGTTGAACGCATCGTCATCGTTTGATTCAACGGAAGCATTCCCCGACTTGCGATGATCGCTGTTTAACATGCTTGCAATGCGCGGTCAATAATTTATGCTTTCCACCTATTGAGTGCGAATGTTCTATTCCTTGGCGGTCTGGGGAGCGGCGATTCGATGATCGAAACGGTGTGGCCGTGGCTGGCTTTGATGCTGCTTTGTGCGGGCGTTTTCGCCGCGCTGGAGCGGCGTCATGCCTGGCGGATCTTCACGCTCATGCCACCAATCGTGCTGACCTATCTGCTGGTCACCGCGCTTGCCGTTTCCGGCGTGTGGACGGTCACTTCGGCGATCCGCGAGGCGCAATCGCTGCTCGTTGCGCGACTGCTGCCGGCCCTGCTGTTCCTGCTCATGATCAACTGCGATCTGCGTGCGATCTGGAAACTGGGCCCGCGCGTGCTTGGCGTTTTCGCCTGCGCAACGACAAGCCTGCTGATCGCGTTTCCACTCGCCTACCTGCTGTTTGGGCGCTGGTTGCCGAGTGACGCCTGGCAGCCGCTGGCCGCGCTGAGCGGAAGCTGGATGGGCGGCAGTGCCAACATGGTTGCGGTCAAGCAGGCGATCGGCATGTCCGACTCACTGCTGGCGATGTCCCTGCTCACCGATGCGCTGTGCTATTCGCTATGGGTCGCACTGTTGTTTTCGCTGGCCCGACTCGCGCCCGCGTTCAATCGCTGGACGCGCGCCCCCGAGCGCTCAATCGCGGTGACTGGATCGGCAATGACGGACACGCCCACGTCCGAAGGCGTATTGCTGTGGCTTGGACTGGCGTTGTTGGCCAGTGTGTCCGCAAGCTGGCTCGGCGCCGAACTGCCGGTCACGACAATGATTTCGGCGACGACCTGGACGATTCTGCTGGCCACGGCGATCGGACTGGTTGCGGCGCAGACACCGCTGGCCCGCTATCCCGGTGCCTCGGCGATTGCCGGTGGCTTGCTTGTCTTCATCGTCGCCGTGCTCGCCTCGCAGAGCAATTTCGAGGGCATCGGCCAGGCGCCGCGGTATCTGCTTTGTGGCTTGAGCATCCTTGCCATCCACGCCGGCCTGCTCTTGCTTGCCGCACGTGCCTTTCATTTCGATCTGCACCTGTGCGGCATCGCCTCGCTGGCAAACATCGGTGGCGTCGCCTCGGCGCCGATTCTTGCGGCAAGCTACTCGCGCGCCCTGGTGCCGGTCGGCATCCTGCTTGCCCTGCTCGGCTATGTCATTGGCACCGGCCTCGGTATCGTGATGGCTTACGTACTCTCCAACCTGGCCCCGACATGATGATCCAAGCATTCAAACCCCTGTCGATCTGCGTCAGCCTGTATCTGCTGGCATCTGCGCCGCATGGGCATGCCCTGGAAACCCCGGCTATTTCGATTCCTGCGCACGCGGTGATCGGTGTCGAGGAAGCCCAGCTTTCCGCCGACTTCTGGATAAAGCGCCTGGCCGATGCCGATCGGGTCATCCTCGACCCCGCCGCAATCGCCGCACAAAATGCCGAGGTGGTGCACACGGATCCATCGATGCACGATCTGGCCGCCCTGCCCGCGCAATTGACGCGTGCCCGCGTGCTCGCCTGGATCGATGCCATTTCAAATCGACCGACGCGCACGCTGTTCGATAGCGAAGGCAAGCCTGTCGCCGATGCGACGATCGATGCGCTGATGCAGAACATCGATCGCGACAGCGTGCCGCAACAACAGCCGCAGCGTCACGGACTGGTGGTGCGCCGCGTCGCGATGCGCACGCTGCCGACCCGCTTGCGCGTGTTCAGCGAGGCTGGCAACACCGATATCGACCGTTTCCAGGAGAGCGCGCTGTTCCCCGCTACGCCGGTTCTCATCGTGCATCACAGCCGAGATCGAGACTGGCTGTTTGTGGTCAGCACGCGTTACGCGGCCTGGGTCGAGACCACGGCCATCGCCGAAGGTTCGGCCGCCGAGGTCGCCGACTATGCCGCGCATGGCCCTTATCGAATCGTCACTGGTGCGAACGTGCAGACCGTGTTCACGCGCGAGCAGCCCGACCTGTCGAAACTGCAGCTCGACATGGGTGTGCGTTTGCCGGTTTCGGGCAACTGGCCAGCGGACAAGCCGGTCAACGGCCAGCATCCCTACGCCTCGCATGTCATTGAGCTGCCATTGCGCAAGGCCGATGGTCATCTCGAACTGGCTCCGGCCTTGCTGCAGAAGAACGCCGAAACGCGCAGCGACTATCTGCCCCTGACTGAAGCCAACATCATCGGCCAGGCCTTCAGGTTCCTGGGTGAGCGCTATGGCTGGGGTCACGATTACGGTGCACGCGATTGCAGCGGGTTCGTCTCCGAGGTCTACCAGAGCATGGCTGTGCTCATGCCGCGCAATACACGCGACCAGAGCGTCAGCCCGGCCCTGCGCAAGCGCTTGTTCACCGAAGCGGATGATCGTGAGACGCGGCTTGAAGCGGCCCGCGCGATGCTGCCGGGCGACCTCGTCTACATTCCCGGCCATGTGATGATGGTCATCGGCCACATCGATGGCGCACCCTATGTGATCCATGACACCACCGGGCTCAGCTACCGCCTCGCCGATGGCAGCTTGCGCCGGATAAGCTTGAACCAGGTTTCAGTGTCGCCGCTGCTGCCCTTGCAGTTCAACGACAGGCAATCCTATGTCGACCGCATGACCAGCATCGTCACGATGCGCCCCAAACCCAAACAGGATGTTCGCCCCGGCCCATGAAGATCACCGATATCCGCTTCGGCATGTTGCGCGTGCCGCTGAAGACGCCGTTCAAGACCGCGCTGCGCACGGTCGAGGCGGTCGAAGACATCATTGTCATGATCAATACCGACAGCGGCCATGTCGGCTATGGCGAGGCACCGGCGACTGCGGTGATCACGGGCGACACGCACGGCTCGATCATCGATGCGATTCGCCACTACATCACGCCGCGCCTGATTGGCGCCGACATCGCCGATCTCAATCGCATCACCCATTTGATCCAGGGTTCGATGGAGAAAAACTCCAGCGCCAAGGCTGCGGTCGAGATCGCGGTCTATGACCTTTGGGGCCAGCTCTACAATGCGCCATTGTATCGCCTGCTCGGCGGCGGCGATCCGGTCATCACCACCGACATCACGATCAGCGTCGACTACATCGACAAGATGGTGGCCGACTCGCTGGCTGCCGTCGAACGTGGCTTCGAATCACTCAAGATCAAGGTTGGCAAGGACATTGGCGTCGACATCGAGCGGGTCAAGGCAATCTATGCGGCGGTCGAGGATCGCGCCCTGCTGCGCCTCGATGCAAACCAGGGCTGGACGGCCAAACAGGCCGTCTATGCGCTGCAGGCCCTCGAAGACGCGGGCGTGCGCCTCGAACTGGTCGAGCAACCGGTCAAGGCGAATGATCTCGATGGCATGAAATACGTCACCGAACGCGTGCATACGCCGATCATGGCCGATGAAAGCGTGTTCGGCCCGACCGAGGTCATCGAACTAATCCGCATGCGCGCGGCTGACATCATCAACATCAAGCTGATGAAGACCGGCGGCATTTCCAATGCGATCCGCATCGCCGACATCGCCGAGATGTACCAGGTCGAATGCATGATCGGTTGCATGCTCGAAACCAGCATCAGCGTCGCCGCCGCCGTGCATGTGGCGGTGGCCAAATCGAACGCGATCACCAAGGTTGATCTGGATGGGCCGTCGCTGTGCGCATTCAATCCGGTCGATGGCGGGGTCATCTTCAATGAATCGGAAATCACCGTGACCGATGCGCCGGGACTCGGAATCCGCGATATTCATGGTCTCGAACTGATCGGTTGAGCGGAGTGGAACGAACCGATATGTCACCACTGCTGAAAATCCGTGCCCAGCGCGACCAGATGTCGGCAATCGAACGGCGCATCGCCGACTTCCTGCTCGAAGAAGCGCATCTGCTGCGCGACTACTCCTCGCAGCAGCTCGCCAACGCGCTCAAGATCAGCCAGTCCAGCGTGGTCAAGTTCAGCCAGAAACTCGGTTTCAAGGGCTATCCGGATCTCAAGTACTCAATCGGCGAAGCCATCGCACGAGGCGACGGCAGCGATGGCAATGCCCATGCGGGCAACGGCGAACCCATCCGCGAAGATCCGCATTCGGCGCTGGCCGAAAGTCTCTGGTACATCAAGACCCGTGCCGAGCAGGAAACCCGCCTGATCAATCCCTCGACCGGGATCGATACGATCGCCAGGTTGATCGGCAAGGCCGGCAAGGTCTTCCTCATTGGCCTCGGCGAGGATGGCATTCCGGCGCGCGCCTTCGCGATGCGCCTGTCCCTGCTCGATATCCTCACCGTGCATCACTTCGATACCGTGCTAATGACCGCAAGCATTGCCACGGCGACCAAGAGCGATGTTCTTCTGGTGTTCTCCGAGCACGGCCAGCAAACCAATCTGTGCAAGATCAGTCGCCAGTTCCGCGAGCGCCACGGCAGCGTGATCTCGGTGACCCGACACTCGGCCAACCCGCTGCGCGCGCACGCCGACCATTCGCTGCTCGTATCCGCGCACGATGAACGCGCCCATATCGAACCGCTGATCTACCAATCGGCCCTGCGCCACCTGCTCGACATGATCTTCGTGCTGCTCTGCGAAAGCGGCAAGGACCGACTCAGCCAACTGGAATCGAATCTTGAGCGTATTCGCAGCTTGATGGAGCCGTGAGGGGGAATCGAGAATTGGGAATGGGAAGGAGCGAATGAAATTCGCCGTAATCCTGTAGGAGCCCCGTCAGGGGCGAGCATTTCAACCAATTTGGAGAGGAGCTCGCCCCTGACGGGGCTCCTACATAGAGCAGATAGCGGTGGGAGTTGTGGGAGCGGCTTCAGCCGCGATGCTTGATTGAATGCAGGGGAGAAACGTTTGTTGAATTCGACGAACAGGAACTGGCGGATGCTTGAGCGATCGGGTTTCATTCGTCGCGGCTTTGGTCTTGCGGTGGCCTGCATGGCAAGTCTGATTTCATCCGCGACTTTTGCGGCAGGCGAAGCGGAGTTTATCAACCATTCGGAACAGTTGATCCTGGTAATCCCGCCCGACTGGAACAGCTCGAAGGCCATCCTTCGCCGCTTCGAACGACACGACGGCCAGTGGCATGCGGTATCAGTGGCCCAGCCGGTCGTCATCGGCAGGTCCGGATCAGCGTGGGGACTCGGTTTGCATTCGCCGCAACCCGGCCAGCAAAAGCGCGAGGGCGACGGCCGTGCACCTGCGGGCATCTTTGCCATCGGCCCGGCGTTTGGCTACGCACCATCCGTATCCACCGGGCTCGACTATCAGCCGATGACATCGCAGGACTACTGTATCGATGTCAGCGACTCGCCGCTGTACAACCAGATTGTCGATTCCGCAAAAGTTGGCAAGGAGGCGATTGCGGGTTCCACCGAGCCGATGCGCCGCGATCTTCACGCCCAAGGCGATCAGCGCTACAAACTCGGCTTTGTCATCAATCACAACCCGGAATACACGCCAGTCGGAGGCAGTTGCATCTTTGCCCATTTGTGGAAATCCGCCGATTCGACCACGGCCGGTTGCACGGCCATGGCCGAGCAGGTCATGCGCGATCTGCTCGGTTGGCTTGATCGCAGAAAACGTCCCCGCTTTGTCCTGCTGCCGCGTGATGAATACGAGCGCCTGCGCAAGTCGTGGTGGCTACCCTTGTTGAATGATGCTGATGCGCATTGACGACGCTGGCAGGCAAAGCCATTCGTCGCGTATGCATGTGGGCTTGAACTGAACCCTCCTATTCCAAATTCCAGAGCCTGAGTCGAGCCCACGCATGTCGAACACCGCAAGAATTCTCCTCGGTCTGGCCCTAGGCGCCATCGTCGGACTCGCCCTGGCCTGGTTCGATCCGGCCATGGCGAAGACGGCAGCGACGATCGTGCAACCGATCGGCCGACTGTGGCTCAATGCTCTGCAGATGACCGTAGTGCCGCTGGTGCTGGCTCTGGTCATCATCGGCGTCAGTGCGGCGAACGATGCCGCAGCATCCGGGCGCACCGCACGCCGGGCGATCATCGTCTTCGCCGTGTTGTTGAGTGCCGGTGCACTGATCGCGGCAATCGCCGCACCGATGCTGTTGTCCCTGTTGCCACGTGATCCGATCCTGATCGATCGCCTGCGTGCGGCGATTCCGGCCGCTGGCGCGGCGATGGCTCCGGTCGGCTTGGCCGATTGGTTCTCGGCGATCATTCCAGCCAATGCGATCGCCGCCGCCGCGCAGAGTGCGATGTTGCCGCTGGTCGTGTTCGCGCTGTTTTTCGGTTTCGCCCTGACCCGCATTGATGTCGTGCATCGCGTGAAGATGGTGGATTTTTTCCAGACCATTGCCGACACCATGATCGTGATCGTGCACTGGGTGCTATGGGCCGCACCGCTCGGCGTCTTGGCGCTCGTGCTCGGTGTTTGTGCGACGGCGGGAGCAAGTGTGATCAGTGCACTGGGTTGGTACATCGCGCTGTTGTGCGGGCTCTACCTGACCATCATCGTGCTGCTCTACCCGGTCGCCGTGGTCGCCGGGCGGGTCAATCTGCGTCGCTTCGCGGCCGCGATCCTGCCCGCCCAGATTGTCGCGGCGAGCACGCAATCTTCACTCGCTTCGCTGCCCGCGATGATCGAGAGCGCCCGTGGCCGACTCGCGCATCCGCCGCCGGTCGCCGCGCTGGTGTTGCCGATGGCGGTGTCGTTGTTCCGCATCACCAGTCCCGTGCAATACATCGGCGCGGCGTCGTTCATCGCCTGGATTTATGGCATCGATGTGCCAGCCGCACAGATTGCTGCCGCGGCGGCGCTGGCGGTGGTGATCAGTCTCGGTTCGGTCGGTCTGCCAGGCCAGGTCAGTTTCATGGCGACGACCATGCCGGTGACCTCGGCGATGGGATTGCCGATCGAGCCACTTGGACTGCTGCTGGCCGTCGACACGATTCCCGACGTGTTCGCCACGGTCGGCAACGTCAGTGCCGATCTCACCGCAAACGCGATTGTCGCGCGCCACCACGTCGATGATGCGGGCGGCGCAGGGTTGGACACCGGAAATGCCTGAGCCCGGACAGGACAAGGACTGCTGACCCGACGCTGGCGGCAATCCACCAGCAGGGTCAACGAGAATTCCCCCGGTCAGCGAACGCGCTTGATCAACTGCGCTTGCCGAATGCCCCCAGCAGGCCGGCACCCGCCTGCAGCATTTCGCCCATGCTGATCTCGCCATCACCGTCACGGTCGAGCACGCCGCTGAGCAAGCCGCCGACGCCGGTTTGCTGCAGACGATGATTCTCCTGGCCGAGCACGCCACTGAGCGCGTTTGCATCCAGACCTTGCTTGCGCGTCATGTTGCCGAGCGCCGCCATGACCAGAGGCGCAAGCATGGCCAGCAATTGCGAAGCACCCGCACCGCCGAGGCCGCTGGTCTGACCCAGTCCCTGGGCGGCCTGATCGCGGCGTCCACCGAAGATGTGGCCGAGGATCGCGCCACCGACGCCGTTGGCGCTGCCGCCGCCGGACGAACTTCCGCCGAGTACCGAACCCAGCATGTCGCCAAGCCCGCCACCACCGCCGCCAAGAACCGAGCCGAGCAAACCGCCGATATCAATACCGGCATGATCGCGCTCAAGTGCCGAATGCAGGGCATTCGCTCCTTGCGGCGAGGTCGCATTGCGGGCCAGTCCAGCCATCAGCAAGGGCAGTGCCTGCTGGATGGCATCGCTGGCCTGGGCCGGATCGATGCCGAGTCGACCGGCAATGGATTCGATATGGGCTTGATCCATTTGCGCAAAAATTGCCGAGGTCAGTTCGCTCATGTCCATGATCCGCTTGAGGGGGAGGGCAAAGCTATCATTGCGCCGGCTCGACCGCGCGTGCGAATGTCGTCGACAAGCGTCAAATATCGTGACGAAGGTTTCTGGCGCGGACATCCACGGTAGGCTCAGGGCCATCGGATCCGTTTGCAGGTGGGACACATCCATGACCGACGTCGATTCGCGATTCGAGGCGTTGCAGATCCGCTATCACGCATCGCTGGCGGGCAAGCGGGCCGACATCGAGCAGGCCTGGCAAGCCGTGCGCACGGACTGTGCCGATGCCGGAAGTCAGGAGCTGCTGATCAGACTCGTGCATCGGCTGGCCGGATCGGCGGAATCCTATGGTTTCGGGGAAATCGGGCGCATCGCGGCGCACACGGATCTGTCGCTCGATCAGGTACGCCGCGGCGGCGATCCTGCGCAGCGCACATCGGCCATGTGCGCGATGCTCGGCACACTCGCGCATGACATCCAGGCGTTGCTTGAGGAGTTGAAACGAGGCATCGATACATATCCCGGCAATCGCTGCGCTCACGACTGATCGCCTTCGTTTCGCGCGTTCCATGGCCGGGGTCGAGTGGTCAGGCATGAAAGGGAACGCTATCCTGCACGCCCTGATTGCGGATCACTTCCCATGCAAGCGAAGACCCTGGTATCCCTAATCGGCGCACCGACCGACATCGGCGCCGGTCACCGTGGCGCCTCGATGGGCCCTGAAGCCCTGCGTGTGGCCGGAATCGCAGAAGCGCTGAGCCAGCGCGGTATTGAGGTGGTTGATCGTGGCAACCTGACCGGCCCGATCAATCCATGGCTTGGCCCGGTCAACGGTTATCGGCATCTGGCCGAGGTCGCGGAATGGAATCGCCTGGTCATGCACGCGGTCGGCGCAGAACTGGCTCAGGGCCGCCTGCCGATCCTGCTTGGCGGCGATCATTGCCTTGCCATCGGCTCGATTACGGCCGTGGCCCGGCACTGCCGTGAACGTGGCAAGCGCCTGCTCGTGCTCTGGCTCGATGCGCATGCCGATTACAACACCCGCGAAGTCACCCCTTCGGGAAATATCCATGGCATGCCGGTGGCCTGCCTGTGCGGCCTCGGCCCGCGCGAGCTGACCGAACTCGGCGGCAATGCGCCGGCGATCACCCCCGACTGCGTCCGCCAGATCGGCATCCGCTCGGTCGATATCGGCGAGAAGAAGCTGGTTCGCGATGCTGGGCTGGACATCTACGACATGCGCTATATCGATGAGATCGGCATGAAGCGCGTCATGGAGGAGGCCTTGGTCGACATTGATGACAATACCCACGTGCATGTCAGCTTTGATGTCGATTTCCTCGATCCCAGCATCGCACCCGGTGTCGGCACGACCATTCCGGGAGGGCCGAATTATCGTGAAGCCCAGTTGTGCATGGAGATGATCGCCGATCGGGCTGGCATCGGATCGCTCGATATCATGGAGATGAACCCGGCCTTTGACGATCATAACCGTACTGCGGTGTTGTCCGTCGACCTGGTCGAGAGCCTGTTCGGCAAGAGCACCTTGATGCGCGATTGACGCGGCACCGCGTCATGTCGGCTGTTCCGACAGCTGCGAGTTCCTGACAATTTCCGCGCCCTGGTTACGCCCGACCGCGAGCCTGCCGAGTTTGTCATTCAGCGGTTTCAACGCCTTCCAGCCGATCCGTGGATATGGCACGCGGCTTGCTTGCACTTCTGTCGATAGATGAGATGTGCCGTGGGCGAAATCGCCGGGGCCGAGTCGGCAAATCGACCGGTTGCCGAGGCGTGAGCCACAACAACGGGACATTCTGGAATCGGGCAGTCGGTGTCCGTGCACGCAAGGGTGATGGCAGGTGCAGCACATGTTCCTTCGTACTGACCGGGAAGAGAAACGCCTGGCTGCGTTCAACGCGCGGCCGCGCTCTGCTGCTGTCATCGGAAAGTGCATCGCAATATTGATTCTGGCCGCCGCGATGGTGATCGTGATCGGCGGCAACAGGCATGTATTTGGCCCTCCGCTGATCGCCTTGTTGTTGACGGCGCTAGTCGCTGCCGTGCTGGTTTCGCTGCGTCCGCGCATATTTTTGGCTTCATTTGGCGCAACGGACCTGCACGACACGGCAAATGCGGAATCAACCGTCGGTGCCGAGCCGCTGTTCATGGCTTCGCCAGCGCCCACGCTTCTGGTTGACTGCGAGTCGCTCGAAATCCTCGCCGCAAATCAGGCTGCCGCGGAACTCTATGGCCATGCGCAAAGCGCGTTGTGTCAGTTGCCCCTGAACACACTGCTGTCAGTCGCCGCGCAGCCGACCGAGGGCGAAACCGAAATTCCGGTCGCCGGATTGGCCAGGCACCAGCGTGCCGACGGCAGTGCTTTCTGGGCGGAGCTCCAGCTGCGCCGCATCGACCACCAGGCGCGTCCGGCATGGCTTGTGGTTGTCACCGACGTCAGTGCACGCATGCATCTTGCCCACAAGCTTGAGAGCAGTGAACGCTTCGCCGTGGAGCTTGTCGAGCTCAGCCTCGGCATCGTCTTCAGCCACGATCTCGATGGCACGCTGCAGATGGTCAATCCAGCCTTTGCCCGGGCCCTGGGTCTGCCGAGCGAGAAATTGATTGGACGCAATCTGGCCGAGTTCCTGCTGCCACGCCAGGGTGATGTATTCAGTGGCTACCTGTCGGGCATCGATCACGACAAGGGCATCAGTGGCGTCGCTCGCCTGCACAAGCACAATGGTGGCGAACTGGTCTGGGAGTTTCGCAATCGCTTGCGGGTCGCTGCCGATGGCAGCAAGTCGGTGCTGTGCTGCGCAGTCGACATCAGCGAGCGCACCCGCAATGAACGTCGCTTGCTTGAGACCAGCCACAAGGATCCGCTCACCGGTTGCTACGACCGGCGCCATCTGCAGGTTTTCGAGGAAGATGTCGAGCCAGCCGCCTGCTGGGCGGCGATCGTCATCGATATCGATCATCTCAATCGCGACAACGATACCCACCGGTATCGCGTGGTTGATCAGGCGATCGTGAGCACCGCACGCATGCTCGAAGAGATGGTGCGCAGCGATGATTCGGTCGTGCGCCTCGGTGGCGATGAATTCGTTATCCTGTTGCGCCATAGCGATCAGGCCACACTCGAGTCCTTCGCGATGCGCCTGCAACGGGCCCGCGAGAATCGAGCCGGCGTTGCGTTCACCTTTGGCATGGCCATGCGCAAGCATGGCGAGGATCTCGAGGAAACCATCCATCGCGCCGACCGCCAGCTTGTCGAACGGCGCATCATCGAGCGCAGCAGCATCCGGCTTGATCGGCCCGGCGGCACGAGGCCGCGCGAATCACGCGGTCAGCGCCTGTGGGGACGGGGTGAGCCCGACGCCGCAGAGGTTTCCTCCAAGCCCGTCGCCATCGATGTGGCGCGCAAGTAGCCGCTGATCCCGGATTGGAATGACGCGGGATCAGATTCCGTGGATCCACCGATGTCATCGCGATGATGAGGCTTGGCGCGCTCCGACCATCGGTTGGAGGAAAGCGCAGCGAACCCCACCGGATCGCGCACTTGCCGCCGCGTGACGTCAAGCCGGGATCACCGACTGTTGGGGTTCGCTGGCGCTCACCACCAATTGGTGATACCTGCGCGGACAAAAAAAGGGCGCCCGGAGGCGCCCTTCAAGATCACGCTGTCGGGATCGATATCCCGTTGCCGGTTACGGTGTGCAGACCGGTGGGGTATCGGTGTTTTCGATAACCAGATCATCGACATCCATCGTATTGCCTGACGTGGTGCCCGAGGCGGCGACGTGCTTGGCGACGGCATTGCCGATATATGGCGATGAGACCGCATTGGCACCGTTGTAGATGGTTGCTCCGTTGAGGCAGACCCGAACCGTGCCGCCGACGCGGTCGAAAGCCATGCTGATGTCGAAGTAGGTTGCCGTCGGCCAAGTCGCGCCGGTCGGCTCATAGAAGCCGGTCGACCAATTCACGATCTGGATCTGCTGGGTAACCGCCTTGTCGAAGCGCACCAGGGTGCTGACCACGCCAGCGACCGGATCCTGCGGATTCAGGTCGAAACTCGAACCGTTGGTGGTGCGCGTGATGCGCAACTTCGCACTGAGCACCGAGTAGGCTGCCGTGGTCACAGGCTGGGTCGGAGAAATCGACGTGACCGATGTGGTCGTTGAGGTTGTCGAGGTAATGCGCAAATGCTGGGCACCGGTCGCCGGCATGGCAGCGGAAATCACCGCACCCGTCGCGCTGCTGCCGTACCAGCCTTGCTGGGCGTTGACCGCGCCGACCGTGAACGGCGATTCAAAGCCCGTGCTGTAGCTGCTTGGCCCGGCCGCCAGTGCGCGGAAGCTCGCCGAAGCGGGGCTGACACTGTTGCCAAGATCCGTTTGCAGCGCACCGTACGGAATCTCGTTGAGAAGGAGTCCAGCCGCAGTCGCCTCAAGGTTGACGACAACTTTGCATCCGGCCAACGGGATTTGCGCTCCACTGGCCAGGCTGACCGAGGATGCCGCCGCGATGGCGGTGACAACACCACCGGGGCAGGTCGTCGATTCATTCGGCGTCGCGGCAATCACAAGTCCGGTCGGGAGGTTGTCGGTCAACGCGGCAGTCAGGGTGGCTGCGCTCGCGGCATTGCTCAGGCCCAGATGGATGGTCAGCGTGGTGGGTGCACCCACGGCAGCTATTGCCGGCAACATGCTCTTGCTCAACTCGATCTTCACCGCAGCCGGATCGACCGTGATCGAGTAATCCTCCGCCTGTCCGTAGCCGCTCGACGTGCACGCTGCTCCGGCACTACTGAAGTTCTTGACCACGCGCATGCGGGTCAGACCCGGTGTCGCCGATGGCGGAATTGCGATCGGCGCGCTGACCTGTTTGGCGTCGAGGCCGGTCGAGTTCGAAATCGATCCGAGTTCGTAGCGCTCGGAGGAATCCTCATTGAATACACCATCCTGGTTCCAGTCAAAGTACGCCCGATACACGTTCGTGTAGTTGCCGTCAGAATTGCCCTTGGCCACGATCGTGTAGCTGAGGCCGGGGGCGACAGTGGCGACGTTAACCAGGAAGTCCTCCAGTGCCGTACCGCCTGTGGCGTTCGTCGAAGCGTTGTTGATGGCGCCAAACTGCACCAGGGTGATCGGCTCCACATTGGTGGTGAAGGCGCGTGGGCAATACGGTGCCGGGAACGTGCCGGGCGTGACCGTCAGCAAATCACTGCCGGCCACCGTGCTGTTGCCGAGATCGGTTTGCAGCGCACCGGCCGGAACCATGTTGGTGAAGGCTCCCGGGCTGACTGCGCGGACATCGACCGTCACCGTGCAACTGCCGCTGGCCGGGATCACTGCGCCGCTGGCCAGGCTGACCAGGCTGGTGCCGGCGGTTGCCGTCACTGTTCCGCTGGCGCACGAGCTTGCAGCATTCGGTGTCGGAGCAACCAGCACACCCGCCGGCAAGCTGTCGTCCAATGCCGCCGTCAGGTTTGCCGCAACTGCATTGGCATTGCCGAGCGTGATCGTCAGCGTGCTTGGCGTTCCCGCGCTGACCGAGGTCGGCGCAAATGCGACGGCCGTGGTCGGAGCGATCAACGTGACGGTCAAGCTGGCATTGGCGGCGGCCGCATTGTTGCCGGTGTTGGTTTGCAGGGCGCCGGCTGCGATCGAATTGTTGTAGAGGGCGGCCGTTGCCGAGGTGACATCAACCGAAACGGTGCAACTGCCCGTCGCCGGGATCTGCGCGCCCGTACCGAGCGATACCGATCCTGATCCGGCCACTGCTGTCACCGTGCCGCTGGCACAGGTCGTGGACGCTGCGGGGGTGGCGGCAACCACGAGGCCGCTCGGGAACGTGTCGATCAGATCTGCGCTGAGTGTCGAGGTAGCCGGGCCGGCGTTGTTCAAGGTGATGGTCAGCGTGCTGGTCACGTTGGTTTGGACACTGGTCGGTGCAAACGCCTTGCTGATCGTCGGCGGTTGCGGTCCTCCGTTGGGCACCGTGAACGACAACGGGACTGCGACTGTCGCGGCATTGGTCGCATTGCTGCCGATGCACAGGGTTGCGTTGTAGGTGCCGGCACCGAGGCCGGTGGCATCGAACACGACCGGGACGATCTGCGACCCGCTGAGGCCCAGCGAACCGGAATTCGGCGTCACATTGACCCAGCTTGGCAACACGCAACTGACCGTGCCCTGCACGAACGCCGACATGTTCAAGATGCCCGGGTCGGTCTGGAAGTTGAGCGGATCGTCAAACGGTGCATATAGAACCGGCTGATTGCCAACCTGCGGATCGCCACTCGTGAACCATGCCCACAGCGGATTCGCCGCTGCGGTGTTCATGGTCGGCGACACGGTCATCCAGTAACGCCCACTTGGCAGATCGAGCGAAGGAACGCTCGGGGCCGAAAGGGCAAGCTGGATATTGCCGGAGGTGGCGGTGATGCCGGTGGTTGCCGCCGTGCCGATCGTGCTCGTGTAGGTCCACACCGGAGCGGCACCGAAACCTTCAGGCGCGCCCGCCGGAACCCCGGCATTGTTGGCGTAGATACTGAACGTCACCGACGGTGTGTTGGCCGTGGTCATGGTTCCCGACGGAAAAACGAAACCGTTGGCACGCAGGGTTGTGACGTGGGTTGTCCCCGCGATATCGAAGTTCTGCAGCCAGTAGTAGCCCTTGTTCACGGCCGAGTAGTAGCCCGCTTGCCGGCCATTGCCCGAGATTGTCGTGTTGAGCGGCGTGACCTGCGCCGTGCCACTGGTCAGCACGGACCAGTTCAGGGTCGGATTGCCGATGTTGGCGATGGTCAAGTCATTGCTGACGCTGGTATCCGAACTGCCTGAAAGCGAGCCGGGGGTGACCTGGATGATCGGGCCCGCCGGATTGAGTGCGATCGGCAGGTGCAGATTGGGCTCGTCACCGGCACTCGGGGTCAGGGTCAACTCGCCGAGTGTCCATTGCGCGGATGCAAGCAGGGCGCCATGGGCGGTCACGGTGATCGTGCGTGATCCAGTCGAGCTGATCGTGAACGAGGTCGGGGAGAACTCGACTGCGCCAGCCGGGAATCCAGTGGCTGACAGCGTGTAGGTCTGGCTGCCGGCACGCGCACGGCGGAATGTGCGGGTGAATACCGTGTCACCGACAAAGTTCGCCTTGGCCATGCTGGCCAGGTTCAAGGTCGAGATGTCGCCGGCTGTTGCCGGGTTGGCGGCAAGGAAGTTGGCTGCCGTCTCGTCCATGATCAGGCCGACCTTGGAGGCCGCACTCAGATTGACCCGACCCGAGCCGTAGTCCCACAGGCGGACGGGTGAGCCATCCTGATTGATCGCACCAAAATTGTTCGAGCTCAGATTCAGAGCCGATTTGACCTGGGTTGCGGACCATGTCGGGTTCAGCGCGCGCATGAGAACGGCAGAGCCGGCCATATGCGGACTCGACATCGAGGTGCCGTTGCTGAGGTAGACGCCGCCTGCTCCGACCAGGTTGCTGGATCCGGCCGCAAGGATATCCACGCCGGGCGCGGTGATGTCCGGCTTGACCATGCCCTGACCGCTGATGAGGCGCGGACCGCGGAAACTAAACGATGCGATCTGGTCAGCGGGGCCAGGGAAGGCCTGTGCGGCGATATCGATCGATACCGTGGCGGTGAGAGGATTCGAGCCGGCTTCAAGGTTGAGCCAGTCGCTCATCAACATCGACCACGAGGTGTCGGCGGCGCCGAGGTTGAGATAAATCGCATCGACGAAGATCACGCCGACCGCACCCGCATTGAGCGCCGCCGTACGTCGTGCGCCGCTGCCGCAGGAACTGGCGGTGCCGTCGAGATGAAGCACGGCCACAGCACCTTGGGAAATCGGCGGTGGCGGCAGCCCATCGAAACCGTCGGCAAAAATACGTTCGGTCGGTGAAGCGCCGCGCGTGAATGTACCAGCCGGATAGGCCGCGCAACCGTCGGTCGAGCCGTTGGCGAAATTCGGACTCTTGATCAATGGAACGTCGATCAGGTTTTGGGTTGGCAGCGGTGCACCACCTGGACGCATTGGAATATTTTGCGTGTTGGCAGGCGGGCTTGCTTCGCTGGTCAGATCGAGGCTGACCGCGATGATGCGATCCTCGGTCGAGGCGGCAACGGTCTCCACCCACGGTTCCATGTGGTTGACCTGACCTTGCGGGTTCGGTGTGGCCGTGCTCGTATTGCCCGCTGAGGCGGCGACGAAGGTGCCGGCGGCGACCGCATTGCGGAAAGCCGTTGATGTTGCATCGGTCCACGGCGAGGTGCCGCCGCTGATCGAGTAGTTGATGACATCCACGCCATCGACGATGGCCTGGTTGGCGGACTGCGCGGTCGCCGTGCTCGGGCAGGTCGACGGACAGGCCAGATAGGCGATCACGTTGGCGTGCGGAGCAACGCCCGAGATGGTGAAAGGACCACTCGCGTACGTGGTGTTCCAGCGGTTGCCGGCCACCGTGCTGGCGGTGTGTGAGCCGTGGCCCTGGGTGTCGGTGCCGGTTGTCCCGGGGGCAGCGAAGTTGTAGATGCCGATAAGCTTGTCGTTGCAGCGCCCTTCATCGACGCCGCCGGACGCGCATTGGCCGAGGTAGGTGCCGTTGCCTTTCGGATTCTGGTGGACGTAGCCGTCAATCGGCCCGACGGCAGCAAAGGCCGGGCTTTCCCAGTTGATGCCGGTATCGATATCGCCGAACAGGATGCCTTCGCCCTCAGTGGCGACGCCGCTGGCGGTCATGCCACCCCAGATCGACGGCGCGCCGATAAAGGATGGGCCGCGGTCGGTGGCAAGTTCAAGTTCATGCTCACGCTCGATGAACATGACATCGGCGCGCTTCATGACGGTGGACGCCTCTTCGTTGCTCAGGCGAACGATGACTGCATTCAGGGCGTGCTGCATGCGCGCCATCACATCCAGCGGACGATGCAGGTTGCCACTCAGCTCGTCGATAAAGGTCTGCTGCTTGCTCGCGAGGTAGCTCACATAGGCAAGCGCGGGAGCCGAATTGACGTTGACCTTGGCGCTGGTGATGCCGTTGCGCAGCACGACATGGTCGGGAGCGCGCAGGCTCGGAATTTCGCCGCCATAGGTGGCCAGCGGCGCTTCCTTGAAGACGATGGTGTAGTAGGCAGATCCCTCGGCCGGCGAAGCCAGCACCGTGTTGGCCGAGGCCAGCTTGGGCAGCGTTGCCGAGAAATTGATGATCGGGTTGTAGCTTGTGGCGGCAACCGATGACGAAAGACCCGTCATCAGTGTTAACGCAAGCGCACTCGCCAGTGGCGTCATGCGCCTCCCGGCACCGCGCAACACGGTGTTAGTCCAGTTCATGTCTATCCCCAAAGTTGAATTACGGCAAAAAACATACGGATGATCTGCCATGGATGTGGCAGATCGAGAATCTTCGATCAACTTCCCTGTACTCCCCCCCAGGATCAGTCCATTGCGGGCGATCCAAGCGGATATTCCCCCGAAGTCATCCGCCATGCAACAGCATTCAGCCGAAAGGGGTCAGGATCAAAGGGGGCAGAGTCATTGATTTGAGCCTCAAGGATCACTGACTCTGACCCAAATGATTCAAATGATTCAAATGATTCTATTGATCCCCGCTGACCTGGCTGACTTTTGCGCTTGGGAAACCCAAAGGTGAAGCGAAACCTGCCGTCCGAGATGGCAGCAGGTTCGCTCTCTTGTTTCAACGGTAACGATAGCGGGCTGGTGGGTCGGCGACGAAGCCGTTGGGGAATGGTTGCGGCTCGCGGCTGGCGATCGGGCGGCGCGGAATGATGCCGCGGGCAGCCAGGTTGCGGTAGCTGTCATACCAGATGGCCAGGGTCTCGGCTGGCTGGTTGCTGGCGCGTTCGAAGCGGGTGGTGCCGACGTGCGAATACTCGCGGTCGCCGTGGCCGGTGCCCAGGCGCTCACGCTTCGGCTCGCTGCGTGCGATCGCGGCGTCGGCTTGTGCTTGGCCGAGTGGTGATTTCGCAGCGGCTCCGGCGACCGACTCGTTGGCTGAGGAGTCTTGCGAGGATTCGGCATCCTTGGCCCACGGCCGTGATGCCGGCGCTGGTGCACGTTCAATCCGCTGCTGGGCGATCCAGCGATCATCGCGTTCGGTGAACACGGCCACGCCGATCACGCCGACATTGGCCGGTCGTCCGGTCTGGGCGGCATAGCTGGCTGGCAACGAGGTGAAGTTGAACTGGGCGACTTCGTCGAGGTTCTTGCGCCAGCCGTTGATCTCGGTCGACTCCCAGGCATCGAGCACATAGCCGCTCTGGTTGGCGTTGGCGGTTTCGCCACTGACCGCATTGACGCCATCGACCGACAGCACGGCCAGCACGCGCGCTCCGGTGCGGTTGCTCAGGCGCACGGCATAGCGGTGACCGGGTGTGCCCGGGACATAGAGCTTGCCGTTCTGGACATAAGTCGAAAGAGTCTCGCCGCTATCGCGATCGACCACGGACAGGTCAAGCAGGTTGCCGGCACGGGCCGGGCTGGCAAGGACGAGGGCGAGCAGGGCAGAGCAGATCAGGCTACGCATGGGGCACCTCCGGGTGCGGTTGGCAGGAGGGTTCAACGCGATGCATGCGTGGCCGGGGTTTGGCTTGCTCCGATTCGTTCCACTGCGGTTTAGCCGGTTTCGCACCGGGCGGATGCAGCGGCCGTCTGCGGATGACGGGCCTGGATTCGTTAAACTGCGCGTTCTGATCCACGGGTTCGATCATGACCAACAAGATCCGCACGCTGACCGGCATCACCACCACCGGCACGCCCCACCTGGGCAACTATGTCGGCGCAATTCGCCCGGCGATCGAGGCCAGTCACCGCGAGGATGTCGAATCGTTTTATTTCCTCGCCGATTACCATGCCCTGATCAAGTGCGAGGATCCGGCGCGGATTGCGCAATCGCGACTCGAAATTGCGGCCACCTGGCTGGCCCTCGGCCTGGATACCAATCGCGCATTTTTCTATCGGCAATCGGATATCACCGAGATTCCCGAACTGACCTGGCTGTTGACCTGCGTCACCGCGAAGGGCCTGCTCAACCGTGCGCATGCTTACAAGGCGGCGGTCGATCGCAACACGTCTGAAAACGAAGATGGCGATGCCGGCATCAGCGCGGGCTTGTTCATGTATCCGGTGCTGATGGCGGCCGACATCCTGATCTTCAACGCGCATCGGGTGCCGGTCGGTCGCGACCAGATCCAGCATATCGAGATGGCCCGCGATATCGGCCAGCGCTTCAATCATCTGTATGGCGCCGCATATCGTGCAGCAACGAAGGGCGACAGTGATCCGTTCGTGTTGCCCGAGGCGGTCATCGACGACAACGTCGCGACCTTGCCCGGCCTTGATGGCCGCAAGATGTCGAAGAGCTACAACAACACGATTCCGCTGTGGCTGTCGGCCAAGGATCTGAACAAAGCCATCCTTGGCATCGTCACCGATTCGCGTGCGCCCGGTGAGCCCAAGGACACCGAGGGCTCGAACATCTTTGCAATCTATCAGGCCTTCGCCAGCACCGATGAGACCGCCGCGATGCGCCAGGCGTTCGCCGATGGCATCGCCTGGGGTGAGGCCAAGCAGAAGCTGTTCGAGCGCGTTGACGCCGAGCTGGCCGCGCCGCGCGAAGAGTACAACGCGCTGATGCGCAGACCCGATGAAATCGAGGATCGCCTGCTCGCCGGTGCAAAAAAGGCACGCGTGCGCAGTGCGCCTTTGCTGGCGGCCCTGCGCGAGGCGATCGGCCTGGGCTCGGTTCGGGCGGGTGCAGTGGCGCCGGCCGCCAAGGCGAATACGCACATCGCACCGCAGTGGAAGCGCTACCGGGAAAACGACGGGCTGTTCTATTTCAAGCTGGTCGATGGCGCGGGCGAGGTGCTGCTGCAGAGTCACGGCATCGGCCGCCCGGATGAAGTCGGCCTGGTCATCGCCGAGCTGATGATCATGGGCAGCCGCTTTCCGCAGGTCGAATCCACCACCTTGTCGATGGAAGGACGGGTGGAAGTGATCGGCGCGCTCGATGTGGTGCGTGCGGCACTGGTGACCTTGGCTGCGATCGAGAAGGAAAAGCGCGCGGCCAAGGACAAGTAGCGCCAGGTCTCGCCGTCATCCCGGCACAGGCCGGAAAGCGCTTCTCAACAGCCGAATGGCTGGATATCCAGCGATGCTGACGAAAACTATCTGCTCAGTGGCGGACGTGTTCCTGCAGGAACGGCGCGATGGTGTCGATCCACACCTGGTATCCGGCGCGATTCATGTGCAGTCCGTCGTCACCGAACAGTTCAGGTCTTGGCTGGCCGGCCGCATCGAGCATCGGCGTGAACACATCGATGATGCGGACGCCGATTTGCGATTTCGCATAGCGATCGATCAGTGTGTTCGCCTTGCGCATCGCACCGAGCAGACCTGCCCGCGCCGGACTTGGCTTGATCGCAATGAAGGCGATGGAAACGTCCGGAAGATCACGCCGCACGCGGGCGACGAAGGCGACAAACGCATCGTGTACCTGTTCGGGCGAGCGGCCTGCGGCGAGATCATTGTCGCCGGCATACAGCGCGATAAGTCGCGGCTGATACGGAACGACGATGCGATCTGCGAAATGTGTGGCATCGCGGATTTCCGAGCCGCCGAAACCGCGTCGAACGATGCGCGTCTCGGGAAAATCAGCCTGCAACGATTCCCAGAACCGGATGCTCGAGCTGCCGATGAAAAGCACGCCGCCCGGTTGTTGCGGATCGGCGAGGTCGGACTGCTCGAAGGCCTGGATATCGGCTTCCCAGGGATCGACGGGCGCAAGTTGGGCGAACCCCGGGGCAACAAGGAGCAAACAAATAGAAAAGAGCATCCATCGAAGCCGGTTGCGCCCGCCATTCCCGTTCATTCGAGTCTGCGCCTGGTTGCTGGATCGAACAGGTGCAGGCGGGTCGGATCAAAGCCGAGTTCGATGCGTGTGCCCGCACTCGGCAAGGTCTGCGGCGGCACACGCGCGACCAGAGCCGTGTCGCCGCTACGCAGGTTCAGGAAGATCTCGTTGCCGACCGGCTCAATCAAATCGAGCAAGGCGCCGAATTGGGCCGGTGAAGACGAGGTCACCGGCGCCAGATCCTCGGGGCGCAATCCGGCAATCAGCTCGCCTGCGACATGCGCACGCGCGTGTGCGGCCAATTCAGGGGTCGCATCGAGTGCGATGCGGAATTCGCCGGTGTCGAGCTTGAGGCCATCCTGCTCGATGACCTGTCCGCGCAGAAAGTTCATCGCCGGGCTGCCGAGGAAGCCGGCCACGAACAGGTTGGCCGGGCGGGCATACAGATTCATCGGCGTGTCGATCTGCTGGATCTCGCCGTCCTTGAGCACGACGATGCGCTGGCCGAGGGTCATCGCTTCGATCTGGTCGTGGGTGAC
Source organism: uncultured Dokdonella sp. (assembly GCA_964390215.1). GTDB lineage: Bacteria > Pseudomonadota > Gammaproteobacteria > Xanthomonadales > Rhodanobacteraceae > Dokdonella. The sequence goes on from CAYMHF010000004.1 coordinate 43,611, forward strand.
GTAGACCATCGTCGTGCCAAGCCGGCGATGCAGCTTGGCGATTTCCACGCGCATGCTCAGGCGCAGCCTTGCATCGAGATTCGACAAGGGTTCGTCGAGCAGGAACACGCTGGGATTGCGCACCAGGGCGCGACCGAGGGCAACGCGCTGACGCTGACCGCCGGACAACTGCCCGGGCTTGCGCTCGAGCAGGGCTTCAAGTTCAAGGGTGGCCGCTGCTTCGCCGACCCGCTGGCGAATTTCTTCGGCCGGCGTGCCGCGCAGTTTGAGGCCGAAGGCGAGGTTTTCGCCGACGCTCATGTGCGGATACAGCGCGTAGCTCTGGAACACCATGGCGATGTCGCGATCCTTGGGTGCCACATCGTTGACCACACGCTCGCCGATGCTGAGGGTGCCGGAGGTGATCGACTCGAGTCCGGCGATCATGCGCAGCAGGGTCGACTTGCCACAGCCTGAAGGCCCGACCAGGACGAGAAACTCGCCATCAAGGATCTCGAAACTGGCTCCGGCCACCGCCACCTGGCCATTGGCGTAGACCTTGCGAACGGCATCAAGCTTCAGATCGGCCACGGCGGGACTCCAGATAGAAAAAGCACACCGAACCGGCTACCTATGCCAATCCTGCGGCGCATGGGATATTCTCAATGTAACCGTTTTCATTCGATTACTTCCACTGCCGACTTCCATGACTCAGACATCGATCGAATTTCCGCAGGATTTCATGTGGGGCTGCGCGACTGCGGCCTATCAGATTGAAGGCTCGCCGCTGGCCGATGGTGCCGGGCCGAGCATCTGGCAGCGCTTTGCGCATACGCCGGGCATGACCCGCGACGGTGACACCGGCGATGTTGCCTGTGACCACTACCGGCGCTGGCATGGCGACATCGCGCTGATGCGCGAGCTCGGACTCAATGCCTATCGCTTCAGCATCTCCTGGAGCCGGATATTTCCCGAAGGCAAGGGGCGCATCAACCAGAAGGGGCTCGACTTTTATTCGCGTCTTGTCGATGGCCTGCTCGAGGCCGGCATCGAGCCGACGGCGACCCTCTACCACTGGGATCTGCCGGCCGCGCTGGATGACCGCGGCGGCTGGCTCAATCCGGATATCGCCGACTGGTTTGGCGACTACGCGGCGACCATGTATCGCGCGCTCGATGGCCGCGTGAAGATGTGGGCCACGCTCAACGAGCCCTGGGTCGTGACCGACGGCGGCTACCTGCATGGCGCGCTCGCGCCCGGGCATCGCAACCGTTTCGAGGCGCCGATCGCTTCGCATCATTTGATGCGTTCACATGGCCGTGCCGTGCAGGTCTATCGCGCCGAGGGCAAGCATCGCATCGGCCTGGTGGTCAACATCGAGCCGAAATACCCGGCATCACAATCGCCCGAGGATCTGGCCGCGACGCAGCGCGCCGATGCCTACATGAATCGCCAGTACCTCGATCCCGCGTTCTTCGGCACTTATCCCGAAGAGTTGCGCGAGATCTTCGGCGAGGCCTGGCCGGAATGGCCGGATGAGGACATGGCGTTGATCCGGCAGCCGATCGATTTCCTCGGTCTCAATTGGTACACGCGCAGCGTCACCCGCCACGACGAGAATTCGTGGCCACTGAAGGCCAGCGGTGTGCGCCAGAAATCGGCGACCTACACCGAGACCGGCTGGGAGGTCTATGCACAGGGCCTCACCGATACGCTGCTCTGGATCAAGCAGCGCTACGGCAATCCGCCGATCTACATCACCGAGAACGGTTCGGCGTTTTTCGATCCGCCGGTTGCCGAGAACGGCGTCATCCACGACCCGCTGCGTGTCGACTACCTGCGCAAGCACCTGCGCGCAGCGCATGCGGCACGCGAGGCCGGTTGCGATCTGCGTGGCTATTTCGCCTGGTCGCTGCTCGACAACCTCGAATGGTCGCTCGGCTATTCGAAGCGCTTCGGCATCATCCACGTCGATTTCGAGACACAGACGCGCACCTTGAAAGACAGCGCCAAGCTCTACGCGAAAGTCATTGCGAGTCAGGGTCGCATCCTCGCCGAACCGGGCGCCTGAGCAAAAGCCCGCATCCGCCTGTCGAAAACCGTGGCTGTCTTCACACTGAAAATGTGACAAGGGCGCTGGTCGGGGATCGTCGACACTGGGTTATGGTGTCCGGGTATCGAGACGGATGGATCGGTTCGATGCGCTACTTGGCCTTGGGAAGCCCACGATGAACCATTCGACCCATCATCGAAATACGCTTGTTCTCGGCATTGTCACCGGCATCGCGCTGGTGATTTGTCCGGGTAAACAGGCGCACGCCACGACCACGGTGAAACTGCCGGACTGGGTTTGCGCACATCCCGATGCAATTTTCATTGACGGCTTTCAGCCGGCGGTGGGCATCACCCGGCTGCCTTCGAACGGCAGCGGCGGCGCAAGCGGAAGCATCTCGCGCACGATCAGCGTGCCGGGTTACGGTTCGCACACGGTCTATCTGCGCGTGCCACCATCGTATTCGCCCTCGCACCCGGCGCCTCTCGTGCTTGCCCTGCACGGCCAGGCCGGTAGTCCGACTGCCGCAGTGACTGCGGCACAGGCGGTGCGCAATGCCTGGGCTTCGGTTGCTGACGCGAACGGATTCATCGTCGTTGCACCGGTGGCGACCGGCGGATCGGGAGGCTGGATTGCACCGCCGCCGAATCCGAGTGACTACGACATCTTCGCCGCAGCGATCGCCGATGCCGAGGCCGCCTACAACATCGATACATCACGTCGCATCGGTTGGGGTTTTTCGGCGGGTGGTCACGTCATGCACGACATCATGTTCAACGATTTCGGCGCGCCGGTTTCGATCGATACGTTTGCGGCGTATTCGGTCAGCGCGGGCGCGCTCGAAGCGTTTGCCTGCAGCAACCCGACCACCTGCAATGCGCTGGTTGCCACGGCGTCCCGGCATATCCCGATCGATATCCACGTCGGAACCACGGATACGCTGCTCCCTTATGCGACAAGCGATCGCAATATTTTCATCAACAACGGCTGGGTGCTGTCACAGGACCTCTGGTTCACAACGTTCACCGGCGGACATACCTACGCGTCGAGTCAGCTCGGCGAAGCCTGGTCGCATCTGTGCCCGTTCCAGGCGTTGCCCTGATCAGCGATACCGATCAGGTTGCTCCGGTGCTCAAGCATCCCGTCACCGCGACTCAGCGATTTTCGGGCGCGTCGCCAATCACGATCTCGGCCGTGGCGGAGTCGATGCGCAGTTCGCGAGCGACCCATCGGGCGGTGCGACCATTGACCGTCGTCCGCCCAGGTTCGCCCGAGTCGGACCAGACAAGCACATAGCCGCCTGGCGGCAGCCGATTCGAATCGCCGTGGACTGACAGTTTGACCTCATGCCCGGTGCGTCGGAGTGAATAGCCGAGCGATCCATAGGGTGTCTGCAATCCTTCGATCGCGATGCCATCGCCGACCAGCCAGTCTTCGGGAATACCGGCGGCAAGCACGATAGAGTGATCCGGTTTGCGCTCGTAGGCGAACAGGTCGAGTGCGGAGCGGATGAAATCCGAGGCGACCCAGCCGTGCGGCATGTCACCGATGAAGCGTGGCTCGCGATAATCCTTGCCGACGACTTCGGCCCACTGGTTCCACGCCAACGGCCGGCGATCCTTGAAGAAGTAGTCGATCGCCTCGTGTGCGCGCTCGCGCCAGCCAAGGCGAACGAAGGCCCCGACATTGCGCCATTCGTAGGGCGTGTAGTCCTTCCACTCGCGCGTGCCATCGCGCCGCGCGACGAATTCACTCCAATAGCGCTCGAAGGTGCTGTGGACAAGATCGGCGGGCAGTTGATCGAGCTGGCCGCCAGGCGCCAGCGCGATCGTCGTCGATGTCGCATCGAAGTCGCCGAGATCGGCAGCACCGGGGATGTAGTCGATGTCGAATTTCTTCGCACTCGCGGCGAGCGACGCAAGGATGTCACTGCGGAATTGGTCGCGACTCGCGGTGAGTCGAACCACATCATCGTCACGATCGAGCATCTTCGCCAGCTCGATCGCCGACTCATAACCGGTCAGGCCCCAGAAATTGTCCCAGTGCGAATAGGCCGGCTTTGCCGAATAGCCTTCGTGGCTGATCGAGGGCGGCAACAGTCCGTATTTCGCCGTGCCGCGATTGGCCTCGCTGCGCTCGCTCGCACGCAAGCTGTCCATGTAACGCGTGGCCTTGTCGACATGCGGCCACATCTTTTCCGCCAGCGCCTTGTCCTGCGTGTAGCGGACGACCTCGCCAATCAGGTAGACCAGTTCGCCGTGGCTGTCGTTCTCGGGCACCGGATCGGAACCGCGCGCATCGACGCAGCACGGCACCTTGCCGCTGTCGAATTGATGGGGCGCAAACCATTCGAGAAAATCGCGCGCTTCCTTCGCGTGTCCCATGCGCAGCAAGGCTTCGGCCGTCATCGCGCCATCGCGGATCCACGAACGCGCGTAGGATCGTGTACCCGGACGGATCTGCACGCCATCGCGACTGATCAGGATATGCGCGAGCGCGGTGCGCAGCGTGTCGATCAGCGGCTGCGCGGCGGGCGGCATCGTGAACTTCACGCGATTGAGTTTTTCGCGCCATGCATCGGCGACCTGCTTGCGTTGCGCGTCAACCCAGGCAGCACGGTTCCCATCGAGGTGCGGTGTCGCCGCATCGGCGTTCAGCGGAATTTCCAGACTGATCGTCCTGGATGCGCGTGCAGCCAATTCGATCCGATAGATCAGCGCGGCCGACGCCAGCCCGGTTTCATCGACAACGTGTCGGGTCGATGGCCAGGCGGTGTAGGTCAGGTGCTGCGCAACCATGTCGTTGTCGAATGGTGTTGCGAAGAACGTCGTTGGCTGCTGCAGCGGCCAGACACGCGATCGTCCGTTGACGCGGACCGCCCCGCCCACGAAGTCCAGCTCATGGATCGGGCTCACGCCACCGGGCGTCGTCAGGAACTGAACCGGCGGATTGACCTGGAACGGCTGGATCGCGAGGGCCAGGTCGAGAGTCCGAACGTCGTCGCTGTCATTGCTCAACGTGTAGCGGACGACGAGCCGCGAACCCTCCGCGGTGCCGGGGGCGAAGGCATCGATGTCGAGATGCCACGGACGAACTGCGTGGCGGCCGTGAAAATAGGTTGACCAGACGCGGCGCCAGTCCGGCGGACACGTCGATTTCACGCCGGAATCCGCCGAATGCCGCCAGGTGACGCCAGGCGCTGGCAGAAACCCGCCGGCGAGACGGTGTTCGATCGTCACGTCCGCCCAGTTGTTGACACCGGCCGTCGTGTACGGGAACCCCAATGCCGCTGCCGCCTGATTCGAGTCCGGGCTGCAGCCCGGGCCGTCGAGCACGAACGGCGTGATCGAGAAGTCTCCCCGGGCGACTTCGACAACGCCGTCTTCGCCGAGCAGCCCGCTGTCACTTCCGCCATCCACGCCAACCAGCGTCCAGTAGCTCTGTTGCCCGGAAAAGCCGCGCGGAAACTGCCCGCGCGGAGTTTCCCCCGCGATCCGTTCGACGAATGCATTGAGGGACTGGCCAACCTGCAAGGCTTCGATGTCGACCGCGAGCAGGCCGTAGCGTCGCGAGGGCCCTTCGTGCATGACGATGCGCAGGAAACGGGCTTCCGCTTCGGGAAGGAACAGATAGTCGTTTCCGCCATTCCCGTGCTCGACCCTGCGTGCAGTCCTCCAGTGCGTGCCATCCTCGGACAGCGCGACGTCATACCGGCTCGCATGGAGGTTTTTCGCCCAGCGCACGGTCAAGCCTCCGAACTCGCGCAGCGCGCCGAAATCGGCCGTGACCTGCTGCAAGGGGCCGTCGATTTCGGCGCTCTGCCAGCCGCGAGGATCCGCTTCGGCGTCGTTCCGCGGCATTTCGAGTCGTGCGAGGAGTTCCGCTGGAAGGAAGGCCTGACTGGGCCCCATCGCGTCACGTCGCACGCCGAGCGCGATGCGATTGATGTCCCGAACCGATGCGCCGGAAAAAATCGCTGCCGTGCCGTTTCCGGAACTCACCTCCAGTTTCGGTGCCGGCCATTGCGTGGGTGCCACGTCCCGTTCGCGAAAGCGCAGGTCGTCGATGCACACCTCGCCCCTGCCGCCCGTATTCGCCGAAATCGTGAATTCGATGAACTGCGACTTGCGCAGGGTCTTGTCGACCAAAGGGCCCCATGCAGGCGAGATATGGCGCTGCTTGTAGCGCACCGGTGTCCATTCGTCGGAGAACATCGTGTTCGCCTTGCTGACCCACCAGACATTGTCGCCGCTGGCATCGATCAGCTTGAACTCGAACGCGTTTGCCGGGCCGCTGCCACGGACCTTGAAATCGAATTCATAGTTGGGCGGGAACGTGAGCGGCAATTCACGACGCATTGCGGCATAGCCGGAGACGCCATTGAAATCGTAGGCGAGGCAGAGTGCCTTGCCGTCGTCGGTGGCCAGCGGACGCAGGGACGCGGAGACCTGGTCGGAGGCGAGGGAATTCCAGGCCGATGGATCCTGGAAGTCGTCGAGGGTTTTCGTAGCAGGCACGGCGGCGCTCGTCGTGGCCATGCCAAGAATCGCAGCGAGGAGAGTGAAGACGAAACGCCGGACGAGCGGCGCTCGCCTCGACAACAGTTCATGCGTTGCCGCTTTGTCGTAGGAGCAGGCTTCAGCCGCGAGGCTCTTCGCCACGATGCCGCCAGAGCATCGCGGCTGAAGCCTGCTCCTACAGGGGTACGAGGCGCCTGCCATTGCGCTCATCCCTTCACGCTGCCGAGCAGCAGTCCTTCGATGTAGTAGCGCTGCAGGGCGAGGAACAACAGCAGCACCGGCGCAATCGTGACCACCGAGCCGGCCATCATCAGCTCGTTGTCCTGCACGTGCTCGCGCGACAGCGAGGCGAGCGCGACCGGCAGCGTGTAGTTGGACTGGTCGGCCAGCACGATCAGCGGCCACATGAAATCGTTCCAGCTGGCGAGGAAGGTGAAGATGGCCAGGGTGACCACGATCGGCTTGAGCAGGGGCAGCACAATGCGCGCGAAGATGCGGCCTTCGCCGGCACCGTCGATGCGCGCGGCCTCGAGCAGTTCATCGGGAATCGAGCGCGCGTACTGGCGCACGAGAAAAATACCGAAGATGCCGGCCATGGCCGGCACGATCACGCCGCCGTAGCTGTTGACCAGGCCCAGCGACTTCATCAGCAGGAACAGCGGGATCATGGCGACCTGGGCCGGAATCACGAGGGCGCCGAGCAGAACCCGGAACAGGTTGTCGCGACCGTGGAAGCGGAGCTTGGCGAAGGCATAGCCGGCGGCCAGGTTGAAGGCCAGGGAAAGGACGGTGACCGCGGTCGCGATCAGGGTGCTGTTGAACAGGTAGCGGCCGAGGCCGTTGCGCTCGAACAGTTCGCGGTAGTTGGCCAGCGTCGGTGCGGCCGGCAGCAGTGGTGGCGGAAACGTGCTCGCTTCTCCCTGCGCCATGAACGACACCGAGAGCATCCACAAGAGCGGCGCGAGGCTGACGAGGGCAAAGCCGATCAGCAGGCCGTTGACGAGGGCCCTGGCCAGGCGCGGATTCATGTCGCTTCCTCTCCGCGTCGACCCAGCCGGAGCATCAAGGCGGTGACGCCGAGGATCAGCAGGAACAGCAGGAACGCGACGGCCGAGGCGCGCCCGAGGTTCCACCAGCGAAAGCCTTCCTCGAACATGAAATAGAGCACGCTGGTCGTGCTCTGCAGCGGACCGCCGCGAGTCATCACATAGGGTTCGGCGAACAGCTGGAAGTAACCGGATGTGGTGATGATCGCGACCAGCAGCAGGGTCGGCTTCAGCATCGGCAGGGTGATGTGGCGCAGCTGTCGCCAGAACGAGGCGCCGTCGATGCGCGCCGCCTCGTAGAGTTCCTGCGGAACGGCCTGCAGGCCGGCGAGCAGGATGATCATGTTGTAGCCGAAGTTCTTCCACACCGCGAACAGGATGATCGTCGGCATCGACCAGTCGGCATCGCCGAGCCAGTCGATCGGCTCGATGCCGATGAAGCCGAGCGTGTAGTTCACGAGCCCGTAGCGGGTGTGGAAGAAATAGCGCCAGATCACTGCGACGGCGACGATCGTGGTCACCACCGGCGCGAACAGCGCGGTGCGGAACAGGCCCTTGAAGCGGGCCAGCTTGGAATCGAGCAGCAGCGCCGCACCCAGCGACACGGCGATCGACAGCGGCACGCCGACCACGACGAAATAGAAGGTGTTGCCGAGCGACTTCCAGAACATCGGCGTCTGCAGCAGGTCGACGTAGTTGCCGAAACCGATGAAGCGCAGGTTGGCGGTGTCGGCCAGCGCGTAGAGGTCGAAATCGGTGAAGCTGAGCAGCAGGGCGGCGAGCACCGGAAGGAAAAAAAACACGCCGATGACGATCAGCGCGGGGGCGACGAACAGCCAGCCGGCGCGCGGGGTTTTCATGGCGACTTCTCCTGCGCGAGCATCCAGCGGCGTTTTTCGAGGATCTTGTCGACCTCGGCGTCGAGCGCCTGCAGGGTGGCGTCGGCATCCGCGCCGCCGCGCACGACGCGTTCGGCGGCGCGCTGCATCTCGTTGGCGATGCGCTCCCACTCGGCGACCTTGGGCGTCGCCCTGGCGTGCTCGAGCTGGTCGCGGAATGCCTGCGCATACGGATCATCGGCAAGGGCCGGATCGTTCCAGACGCTGCGCCGCGGCGGCAGGTCGCCGGTCAGCGTATAGAACCGGCGCTGCACGTCGGGTTCGGAGAGGTATTCGAGCAGCAACCAGGCCGCTTCCTTGTTCGGTGAATCGCGAAACAGCACGAGGCTGGTGCCGCCGGCCACGCCGCCGCCGCGACCGTCGATGCCGGGCAGCGGTGCGGTCATCCACTGATCGGCGAGTTCCGCGGGCAGGCGTCGCTTGAATTCGCCGATATTCCAGGGCCCGGTGATGTAAAAGGCAAAAAAGCCGTTGGCAAACTCGTTCCAGACATTCGAGATCTGGGTGTCGCTCATGCGTGGCGCGAGATCTTCCTTGAATATCGACGTGTAGAAATCGAAAGCCTTGCGAAAGCCCCCGCTCTCAAAGTTGCTGCGTGTGCCGTGGTCACGCAGCAGCGGATCGTCCTGCTGGATGGCAAGCTGCAGCAGCGGCTCGAATTCATCCAGTGGCAGAAGAATGGCGTAACCCTTGTCGCCGGCATTGCGCTTGATCCCACGCATGGCCTCGCGCCAGTCCTTCCAGTCCTTCGGCGCGGCGGAAAATCCCGCCTTGGCGAGCAGATCCTTGCGATAGAACAGCAGTCGCGTGTCGACGTACCACGGCACGCCGAGCAGTGCGCCTTCGATGACATTGGTGTCCCAGATACCCGGAAAGTAGTCGGCCTTTTCGATCGACGCGGAAGCGGCGACGCGGTGGTCGAGCGGCTCCAGCGCATCGAGTGCGGCGAATTCCGGAATCCAGGTGTTGCCGAGTTGGCAGATGTCGGGCAGGGCATCGCCGGCAAATGCGGTCAGCAGTTTTTCGTGTGCCGCTGTCCATGGCAGTTGTTGCAACACGACGTGGATTTCGGGATGTCGCCGCTCAAACTCGGGCAGCAACCGGGCGACCACTTCGCCTTCGCGACCCATCGCCCAGAACGTGAGCGTAGTGCGATCGTCTGTCGCCTGTCGGCAAGCGCCGAGGCAAAGGCAGGCAAGGGCGAAAATCGCGGCGGCGCCGCGACCTGGCGAATTGCCGCCAGTCGCAAGGGCTCGCGATCTTGCACCCGGATTCATCGCGTTCCGCTATTCGGAATGGGCGCATCGAGCCAGCCGCCGGTGAAGCCGGCCCGTTCCAGGCCCTTGCGGATGTAGGGGTTGCGCTTCATCACGTTCCAGACGAAACCGTTGCGGTAGTTCTCGATCATCAGCACGATCGGTCCCTGGTCGATGCCGATGTAGTTGTCGTCGACCCAGCCGACTCCATCGATAAGGTGACCGGTTTTCAAGGTCACACCGGGGTAGTTGAAGCTTGGGTTGAAGGCATCGATGAAGCCGTATTCGCGGTAGATGCTGTCGCCGAAGCGGGCGTGCATCGCCTCGATGGCCGGTATCACGATCTCGGGCGCGAAGGCGATCGAGGCCGCGGCTGCGGTCGGCGCCAGGGTGCCGTCGTCGAAGCCCGCGTCGCGGCCCGCGCCGCGCGCCGAATAGTGGCGGAACTCGCGCGGCTGCAGGTTGTAGACCTGGATCGTGGCCTGCGGACCGTCGCTGGCGGTCAGTCCCCAGATGCTTTCGCCGTAGCCATTCCAGCCCATCGGGTTGGCGATCGCATAGGCGCGCTGAGCGAGGGCGGCGCGGCGGCTGTTCTCGAAATAGTCGAAATCCTGGTGGCGCATCCAGTCGTCGCGGATGCCGCGAAAGTCGATCCACGCGTGCGAGTACTGGTGACCGAACAACGGACCGAAGGCGAGGTAGGTCTGGCCATGGAATTCACCGAACGAGCGATCGTAGGTGTCGGTCCAGGCTTTCCAGGCATCGGGTGCGACCGGGTGGGTCGGCGAGCCCAGCGCAAGTACATAGACGAGCATGGCTTCGTTGTAGCCGGCCCAGTCATGCGTGATGACGCCGTCTTCCGGCACCCAGCCCATCGAGATCAGCGGCGCGCGTTCCTGCAGCCACGGCCACTCGACATTGCGATAGAGCTGGTCGGCGAGATCGCGGATCTCGCCTTCGACCGGGCCTTCGCCATCGTAGTAGCTCTGCGCGAACAGCACGCCGCCGAGCAGCAGGCTGGTATCGACCGAGGACACCTCGACCCAGCGCGCAAAGCGGCGACCGTTGGCCAGGCCGAGGAAGTGATAGAAGAATCCGTGGTAACCGGCATCGTCTTCGAAACTTGCGCCTTGTGGCAGCGAGCGCAGGAATCGCAGCACCTTGAGGGTACGCGCGGCGGCCTCCTCGCGCGTCACCCAGCCGCGCTCGACGCCGATGCCGTAGGCGGTCAGGCCGAAGCCGATCGCGGCGATGCTCGAGAACGGTTCCGTATAGGGCGTGCGGTCGGGAATGAGGCCGTTGTCCTCGCGCGTGTTGTCCCAGAACCAGCGGAACGAGCGCCGCTGCAGGTCATCGACCAGCGGCGTGATGGCGACAGACGTTGCTGGCGCGGAATCAAGCGGCGCCGACGGTGGAGCAGGTACGCCGCAGCCAACCAGTGCGGCAAGGAGGAACCCGCAGAAGAAACCACATCGAATCCCGTTCACTGCATCCTTTGTCATTTGTGGAGGGTAATCAGAAATATCCGCGTCGCTGCAGTGCGTGTCTGACGCACAACTTGCGCCATCATGCGACCAGACTAGCCTGCGGGCGCAGCCTGCTCAACGGAGAATGGGCCGGCCCGCATGCTGCGGGCCGGCCGAAAGGCGACATCGACACGATGTGGGAGGGAAGTGCGTGCCGGGTCGCCACAACCTTCGGCTGCCATCCGCAGCCGAAGGTCGTTCCCCCGCCAGTCAGAAACTTGCGCCGATGGAAAGCTTCAAGGTGCGGGTGGGTGTGGAGATTCCCTTTCCATTGCGATTGCCGAAGTTGGCATTGGGATCGGTGGGGCCGCCATGCCAGGTGTCGTAATCGGTCCAGTTGTAGGTGTTGAAGATGTTGAGGATATCCGCGCGCACGCGCAAACCGATGCCCTTGCCAACCTCGAAGTTCTTGGTCGCGGCCAGATCGACCTGCCTGATGCCAAACGTGCCAGCCGGGGTGAACGGATCAAAAAAGCAGTCGTCGAAGCCAATGGCGCTGCAATTGAGCCCTTCTTTCGCAACCGGGCTCGAATAAGTCGCCTTGCCTGACAGGGTCGTGCCCCAGGGGCCATCGACGATTCCGGTAAGCACGAGTCGATGGCGCGGGATGCCGAGCGATTGCAGGAAGCCCTGACCATCGGGATTCGGATAGTCGAAGATGTAGTGCTCGTCGCTTTCCGCCGCATGCAGTCGGTTTTCGAATGGATGGTTGTAGGTGTAGGCGAGGGTCATGCCCCATCCGGAATCCGGGGTATAGGGTTTCTCGATCGAGAGCAGGAACGAGTCGTTGCGTGTCTCGATGCCATTGTCGGCGATGATCAGGGTGCCGAAACCGGGGATGCCTTCACCCCAGGGTTGCCCGCCCCAGGTGGCGTTGGGATTGAAACGGAAGCGGCCATCCGGGAAGCGGTTGCCGAGGGCGAAGTAGATGCCGTCCTTGCTCTCGACGTGCGACAGCGTGGCCGAGGTGTTCCAGTCGATGCCGAACACGGTCACGGTATTGCGCATACCGAAGCTGAATTGATCGGAATACGGCGTCTTCAGGTTGTTGTTGATCAGGTTGATCTCGCCGCCGAGATTCGGGTTGGCCGCGACCAGCGGAGCCAGGTTGGCCGGATCCAGGTAGGCCGGATTCCAGGCCAGACAGGTGCCGACGCCGACCTCGCAGGGATGCGCCGGCGTGTTGAAGTTGAAGCGGTAGCGCGGGAAGGTGCCCTTCGAACGCTCGAGGGCGAGGTAATCGAACAGGTTGCGGTCATAGGAGCGTCCGGCGCCGCCGAACAGCACGTGGCGCTGATCTTCGAACAGATCGTAGGAGAAGCCGACGCGCGGCTGCCAGGCATCCTTGAACGCCTTGCGGTTGTGCCCGTTGCCGATGAAATCCTCGATGTTGTAATCGGTGTTCTGGACATTGACCCAGCTGCGCAGCGCCGCAGCGAGTTCGGGGCGCGGCTGGAAATTCAGATAGCTCGGCGTCTTTTCGTAATCCCAGCGAATGCCGAGATTGAGCGTCAGCTTGGCGTTGACCTCCCAGTCATCCTGCAGGTAGATGCCGAACTGCTGGTTCTTCGATTTGATGTCGCGTTGCGGGGCGCCCGGAACGACCTGGCCGAATTCGACGCGCGTGGGCACCGTGTAGCTCTCGTTGATGTCGTAGTAGAACTGCGGGCTGTAGGGCTGCTGCTCGAATGCATTGATCTTGATTTCCTTGAACTTGAAGCCGGCCTTGAACGTATGGTTGCCGTTCCATTCCAGGCCGCTCCAGGTCAGATCATCCTGGATACCCGTGCCCTGCTGGCCCTTGCGCTGGAAGTTTTCGCCGGCACCGTAGTTGAGTACCGTTCGACCATTGTTGTCGGCGGTATAGTCGAGCAGACGGATGCCGTAGCCATCAATGGTGGTCGGCCGAGGTTCGTACTGCGAGTCCTCGTATGTCAGATGCGCATCGTTGAGCCAGTCGCCATTGATGTACTGGTAGCGCAGATCGATACGCGTGTCATCGTTCTTGCGCGTGCTGCCGAATCCATAGGTGTTGACGCCGCCGATACCATCGATCTGGTCTTCCTTTCGATATTTTCCGGTCAACTCGAACAGGCTGCTTTCATTGGGTGTCCAGGTCAGTTTGCCGAAATACAGATCCTCGTTGAACGGCACCGTGGTCGGCCCTGCCAGGCTCTGGATTTCCGCAGGAAGACTGGAAACGGGCACGCTTTCTCCGGGGTTGATGTCCGCAGGCGTGACAAATTCCTTGCGCTCATAGGAGCCAAAGAAGAACAGCTGGTCGCGGAGGATCGGGCCGCCGAAGGAGACGCCATATTGTTTTTCTTTAGTATCTTTCTTGCTGCTGCCGAATTCGTTGGGGCGCGTGGCACGCATGTCCTGGTTGGTGTAGTCGTAGAAAAAGTCGCCATGGAATTCGTTGGTGCCCGATTTCGTCAACGCCGTGATGGCGACGCTGCTGAGCTGGTCGAATTCGGCCTTGTAATTCTGCGTGATGACCTTGTACTCGGCGATCGCCGCCTGCGGAAACGGGTTGCCGCGGGTCTGATCCTGGCCACTGATGCCGCCCTTGAGCACGTAGTTCTTCTGACCGACGCCATCGATATAGACGTTGACGCCATTGGAGTTCTGCGCGCCACCGCGCAGGCTGCTTGAACCGTTGTTTTCGTCGCGCGTATAGATCACGCCGGGAACGGTATCGGCGAAGGCGAGGAAATTGCGTGACGTCTGCGGCAGCGCTTCGATCTGCTTGGGCGTGATGTAGGTCGCGATCTCCGAAGTCCTGGTTTCGGCCAATGCATTGGCAGTCACGCTGATCGTGGCCATCTCGGCGGCGCTGGCTGCCTCAAGCGGCAGATCCAGCGTGGCGACCTGGCCGACGCGAAGAATCACGGTCTTGCTGGTTGAAGAGCCGCCCGCAGTCACATCGACGCGATAAGTGCCCGGCGGCAGTCCGGCCAGCGAGTATTCGCCATTGGCGTTGCTCTGTGCCTTGCGGATCAGGCCGGTGGCGAGATTGGTCACCATGACCTCGGCGTTGGCCGCGCTGCCCGATGTCTCGGTGACCTGTCCGCGCAAGGTGGCGGCGGTCGATTGCGCGAGCAGGGCCGGCGCGGCGACCAGGAAACAACTTGCCAGGGCGCAGGCAAGCAAGCGGGGTTGCGGTGTGCGGACCTGCGGTGTGCGCGGTTTCATGAGGAGTTCTCCAGGGTGCAGCAAGGGTGGATGGGGCAATCAAGATAGAAGTGACTTGGCTTCGCGATCACGATCGATCGGGTGGCTGCCCGCGCGCGCGGGCCATGCATGAGGCGCGCACGATCAGCTCGGGCGCGCTCGTTCCTTGTGCGGGAATCGGTTGTTCAGACAATTGCGCGATCAGCGCGCGAGCGGCGCGTTCGCCGAGTTCGGCGATGTTGACGCGCATCGTTGTCAGTGGCGGCGATACGAAGCGCGCCATCGGAATGTCATCGAAGCCGACCAGGGCGATGTCCTCGGGAATCTTCAGGCCCGCTTCGTTGAGCGCAAACAGGCAACCCAGTGCCATCATGTCGTTGGCTGCAAATACCGCGTCCGGGCGGGGCGACATGCTGGCGATGGCCGCACCTGCCGCGCATCCGGATTTTTCGCTGAAATCCCCTTCCAGCACGATGCCCTGGCTGCCCGGCACGCCACGCGCAAGCGCGTCGCGATAACCACGCAAGCGTTCGTCGGCATCGAAGTTGTCGGTCGGGCCGGCGATCATCGCAATGCGTTGATGACCCTGCCTGACCAGATGATCAACCATGGTGCAGGCACCCTGGTAGTTGTCGATCGCAAAGGCGATGTGCTCGCCCCCTTCGCTGCGCGTATTCATGAGCACGGTCGGCGTGGCGAACGGCAGGTTGTCAGCCAGCAGTTCCGCGTCGGCGTGCGGTGACATGATCAACAGGCCGTCGACGCGTCCGCTCAGGGCGCGCAATGCGGCAGCTGTTTCATCGGCAGATCCGTGCGAGCTCGAAACCAGCAGATGCAGGCCACTTTCCCGCGCCGCCAGATCCATGCCGCGGATCAGTTCCGAGAAGAACTCGCCGTACAGATCGGGCAGGATCGCGCCAATCGTCTGCGTGCGCCGGGTACTCAGGCTGCGTGCGGCGCCGTGCGGCATGTAGCGCAGCCGCGAAGCAATCCCGACGATCTTTTCGCGCATCGCCTGGGTGACGTTGGAATGCCCGTTGAGCGCGCGCGAAACCGTCGCGATCGATACATTCGCCTCGCGTGCCACGTCTTTGATTGTTACCGACATCCCGCCCCCAGGCCTACGCGATCTGATCCGTCAGTTGAACCATGTAAACGCTTACATGGTGCGACGAGCCAAGCCGATTGTCATGCTGCAGTACAGCAGAAGCGGATCAAGGCGCTGGATCTCGACGCTTGTGAACGCCGGAAATTCGAGCTCAGGCGGCGAGCGGTTGTGTGTCGGCGAGCTGGTCGAAATAGTCGCAGGTCAGGCGCAACTGGGTCGTTGCGCAATCAGTGCCGTTGACGACACGACGGAAGGCCGCGTTCTCGGGACGATCCTTCGCGTACCAGCCGAGATGCTTGCGTGCGATGCGCACGCCAGGCAGCTCGCCATAGAACGCATAAAGATCTTCGAGATGGCCGACAAGGATGTCGCGTACTTCAAACGGCGATGGCGGGGCCAGGAATTCGCCACTTGAAAGATAGTGCGCGATCTCGTCGAAGATCCACGGGCGACCCTGTGCAGCACGACCGATCATGACTGCATCGGCGCCGGTGATCTTGAGCACCCGCGCGGCTTTCTCCGGCGAGTCGATATCGCCATTGGCGATCAGCGGAATTCTGATTGCATCGCGGATCGCCGTGATCGTTTCGTACTCGGCTTCGCCCTGGTAGAGATCGGCACGGGTGCGCCCATGCACGGCCAGCGCGGCGATGCCGGCATCCTCGGCGATGCGTGCGATGCGCACGCCGTTGCGGTTGTCGCGATTCCAGCCGGTGCGGATCTTCAGCGTCACCGGCACGTCCACGGCCTGGATCACCGCGCCGAGGATGCGCGCAACCAGCGCTTCATCCTGCAACAGAGCCGATCCGGAGTACACATTGCAGACTTTCTTGGCCGGACACCCCATGTTGATGTCGATGATCTGGGCGCCCAGATCGACGTTGTAGCGCGCCGCCTCGGCCAGCATCCGTGGATCGTAGCCGGCGATCTGCACGCTGATCGGATCGGGCTCGCCGCAGTGATCCGCGCGTCGTTGCGATTTGGCCGTATGCCACAGACGCGGATCGGCCGTGGTCATTTCCGACACGGCCAACCCCGCGCCGAGTCGTTTGCACAACTGACGGAATGGCTTGTCGGTGACCCCGGCCATCGGTGCGAGCACGAGGGGCGGATTGATCAGGAAGTTGCCGATACGCATCGGCGATATTGTAGCCTGCGCGCCGCACGCGGCGGATGCATGGATGTGCTGCGGCGATCCGTCACGGCGCATCGGTTCAGCGGCTCGCCTGTTAGAATCCGGGCGTTCCCCTCAGATGCGCTGACCGCTTGAATTTCATTTCCTGCCGCAACCAAGGCCCGTGTCGTCGACGTCCGCGTCGGCTGGCCGGCTGATCGCCATGCTTGATTTTCTGGTCAGCGTGTTCACCCAGAACGGCTATGTCGCCGTTTTCATCGTCTTGATGATCTGCGGTTTCGGCCTGCCGATTCCCGAGGACATCAGCCTGGTTGCCGGCGGCGTGATCGCGGGGCTTGGCTACGCCAACGTGCACGTCATGGCCGCGGTCGGCATCGTCGGCATCCTCGCCGGGGATGTGCTGATGTTCATGCTCGGCCGCCACTATGGCGAGCGTGCCCTGCGTCTGCGCTGGGTCGCCTACCTGCTGACGCCGAGGCGCTATGCCCTGGTGCAGGCCAAGTTCAGCCGCTTCGGCAACCGTCTGATGTTCATCGCCCGCTTCCTGCCGGGCTTGCGTTCGCCGATCTACCTGACCGCCGGCATGACCCGGCGTGTCTCGTTCATCCAGTTCTTCCTGCTCGACGCGATTGCGGCCCTGATCAGTGCCCCGCTCTGGGTCTATCTCGGCTATTACGGCGCACAGAACCACGAATGGCTGCTGAAATGGCTTGATCGCGGCAAGTACATCGTGATGGCGGTGGCGGCCGTCATCCTTGCGGTGATCGTGCTCTATTTCTGGCGACGCTCGGCGCGCCTGCGTTCCTTGCTGAGGATTCGCCAGAGGCGCCGACAACGACGATAGGAAGGCCGGTCAGTCAAGTGCCGAAGCGGGCATTGACCTCATGGCGGTACGGAACGGCGCTTGCGGCGCCGGGTTTCTCGGTGCTCAGGGCGGCGACGCGATTCGCATGACGCACGGCATCGGCGAACGCACCCAACGGTGATTGCGACAACATCGCAACCAGCGCGCCATTGAAGGAATCGCCCGCCCCCGTCGTATCGAGCGCAACGACTTTTTCGGCAGCGATCCGGTAGTGATCCCGCTTGTCGCCACGCAGCGTGCCAGCGGCGTGCGAAACGAAACATCCCGCTGCACCCAGGGTGATCACGATGCTGGGCACGCCGAGCTCGCGACAGCGGGCATGCAGTTCCGCGTCGGCCATGGCCGCCACATTCTCCGCTTTCAACGGCTTGCCGCAGAACAGCTCGACCAGTTGCGCAAACTCGGTTTCGTTCGGCGTGATCAGGTCACACAGCGACAGGATCGCGGTGTTGAACTCGGCATGCATCGGAGCCGGATTGAGCACACGCAACAGACCATGCTCGGCACCCAGAACGAGTGCCGTGCGCACGGCATCAAGATTGTTCTCGAGCTGGACGAGGAGCACACGCGCATCGGCAAAGCGTGCGCCATGGCCGCGCAGGAAGTCCGCCGACAGATGCTCGTTCGCAGCCAGGTTGACCATGATCTGGTTGCCGCCTTCGGCGTTGACGATGATGCCCGCCGCCGCTGTCGGTACGTGATCGAGCATCAGCCATGCGCAATCGAGTTTCTCGTTTTCCGCAAAGCTGCGTGCGGATTCAGCCAGCGCATCGTTGCCGAGCGCGCCGATGAACAGTGCCTTGCCCGACTGGCGGACACAGGCGACGGCCTGATTGAAGCCTTTGCCACCCGGGCCGGTGCTGAAGCCCAGCGCACGCCGCGTCTCGCCCGGTTGCGGAAATCGATCGGTTTGCCAGACATGATCGTGCACGTAGCTGCCGACGATGATGACGCAAGGCAAGTCGCTGGCATTGGCTGAGGACATTGGCTGGAACCCATTCTCAAAACGCCATGGTAGCCCAGCCCGGCGGACGTCTCACCACGCCACGGATCGTGCTTGAAGCGCCCGGCATCATCGTCGATCGGCAGGTATCCGGTGATTGATGACGAGGATTCTGCGAGCATGGCGGGCTCTGCCAGATGGGATGCGCAATCAGCGATGACGGTCTTCGCCACCTTTGCGATCATTCTTGTCCTGCTCGCGATCGGCTACGCGCTCAACTTCTGGCGAGTCGTTCCCGACAACGCGTCGGCGACGCTCAACCTGGTCGTGCTCAATGTCTGCTTGCCGGCGGCGATCCTGCTGTATGCGCCGAAGCTTGAGTTCGAACGGGAACTGATCGGACTCGTCGCGATTCCTTGGATCATCCTGGCCGTTTCGACAGCACTGGTCTACGCAGTGGCGCGCGTGGCTCGCCTCGATCGACCGAGTACGGCCAACCTGCTGTTGCAGATTCCGCTCGGCAACACATCCTTTATCGGCTACTCCCTGATACCGGTGCTGGTCGGAGCGGGCGCGCTGCGCTATGCGGTGGTCTATGACCAGCTCGGCAGTTTCCTCATCCTGACGACCTGGGGATTGTTCGTGATCAGCGCTTACGGTGGCGGCGAACGCCTGCGCCTGCCGACCATCCTCCGGCGCGTGCTGAGCTTTCCGCCCTTCGTTGCCCTGCTGCTTGCCTTGACCGTGGTTCCCGCGGATCTCGCCCCGGTGTTTGATCAGGGTCTGCACCTGCTCGCCGACTCGCTGCTGCCCATCGTTGTAATTGCGCTCGGCATGCAACTGAAACTGCGCATCGCGCGCAACCATGTTCTGCCCCTGGTCTTCGGCCTGCTGGCCAAGCTGATCGTCATGCCGATGATTGCGCTGGGACTGGCACAGTTTTTCGGGCTCTCGCGTGAAATGCTGCTGGTCGCCGTCTATCTGACCGCGATGCCACCGATGGTTACTTCGGGTGCACTGCTCTCACTGGCTGGATTGGCACCCGATCTCGCCGCTGCGCTGATTGGATACGGCATCATCATCTCGATGCTGACATTGCCGCTATGGCATTGGATGTTGAGCAACTGAGTGCGGTCGGCCAATGGTTCATGGCTCAACAGGCGCGAAGTCGCGGCGCGCACATCCGCGCGCACTGACCGCCGAAGGGATCTGTCAGCATGTCGCCTATCCGCGCATTCACCCAATGCAGGGTAGCCTTGCACGATCGACAAACGGGAGATGACTCATGCGTGGATGGATCGGCCTGGTTGTGTTTCTGGTGCTCGTGGCGGCTGCGGCCGTCATTGGCGGCATGGCCATGCCGGATGCATGGTTTGCGGCGTTGCAGAAGCCTTCGTTCAATCCGCCGGGCTGGGTATTCGGGCCGGCCTGGACCTTGCTCTACATCCTCATGGCGATCGCCGCGTGGCGCATCTATCGAGTGGATGGGTTCGGCCTGGCGATCGGACTCTGGCTGATCCAGCTGGCGGTCAACGCGGCCTGGTCGCCACTCTTTTTTGGAATGCATCGGATCGATCTGGCCCTGCTCGACATCATCACCCTCGACATTCTCGTCATCGCGACGACTGCCGTGTTCTTGCGCAAGGATCGTATTGCCGGCTGGCTGATGCTGCCGTATCTCGGCTGGATCGCTTTTGCCACGACCCTCAATGCGGCCATCTGGCAGCTCAATCCGGCTTGAGCGTCGTCACCGGATCGGGTTGGCTGGACGAAGTGGCATCGCGACGCGCGCAGATTGCGTATTGCCAATCAACTGACCACTCATTGGCAGCGCAACTGACCACATCCGGCGGACAGCGCGACCAGCGTCGCCAGCCAGCTGAACATCCGTCTGAAGGTCTCTCATCGACCCAAAGCGGTTCTTCAATCTGTAACCACATCCACCGTTGAGGTGGTGTGGTCACGTATCAACGCGTCAGTACGAGACGCGACCCTTACTCCTCGCGTGCTACGCGTCGTCGTCAAGCAATCCATGCGATACAAAAACTTGACTGTGCAGACCATTCGAGTCTGACTCCATCGATTTGACTCCATCGATTTCCGACCCCATCGATTCCGTCGATTCGCGCATCGATTCGATCCCATCGATTTTCCGATTATCGATCCTTTTGGAGTGGAGAGCCGTGAGCATTGTAGGAAGCGGCTTTAGCCGCGATGCTCCTGCTCCCGATGTCGATCGGAAACGCATGGCAGGAAAGAGCATCGCGGCTGAAGCCGCTTCCTACGACGAATGGGTAGCTCGGGTACCACCACGTATTCCGTGCCGTGTCTCGACGCGACAGCTTCTCGCAGGAAGGGTATTCATGCCCGATGCTTTCCTGTCGATGTGCGCAAACACCCGTGTCCAAAACCGTTGCCTAAGAAGCGCAAGAATCAGACCGGCAGAATCGATGGGGTCATGGAGAATCGCACTTCATCACAAACGCCCAATTCATACGCCTTGCTTGTGCTTGGTCGGCGGAAGTCCGGAGCCTTCTTGAAATTTTCCGAGGGGCCGCTTCTGGCCGAAACCGACCAGTCAACCCCGCTGGTCGTTTTTTGCCGGCGAGCCTGACCAGTGCCACTGGCGCTGGGGCCAGGTCTGATGCCGGGAATGGGCAACTTGTTGGCGATATTGGGCAGCTTGACTGCCGGCCATGGTCAGTTTCGCGGGCGAAGCCGGTCACGCTGGGGCGAAGGGGAAAGTGGCTGGCGTTTTGCGCAAATCAGCCAGTTCTCGAATGGCAGGCGCCCGCTGAGGGGCGCAAAGGTCGCGCTCAATCCATGCCGGGCAAAGCGTTCTTCGAGATCTTCGCGGCGCGGGTAGCGTTGCGGGCCGACATTCATCCAGCGCGTGATGCGGGCGAAGCGATCGACGCCGCGGGTGAAGCGCAGGCGCCAACCATCGCGGTGCAGAGCGGTGCGCATGACCAGCACGGCGCCCGGGGTCAGGCTGGCGATGGCGGCTTCAAGCAACGCATCTTGTGCCTCGGGCGGCAGAAACTGGACGATGTCGAGCAAGGCCACGCTGCCTCGATGGGCGGGAAATCCATGGGCAAGGTCGTATGCTTCAAAGTGGACGCCGATGAGGCGCGCGCGTGCGGCCGCTGCGCGCGCCGAGGCGATCTTTTCCTCGTCGACATCGACGCCGAGACAGTCACCGGGAAACCCCTGCATCCGCAGTGCATGGGCGAGCAGTCCGATTCCGCAGCCGAGATCCAGCAGGGGTTCGCGGGTTTCGGCAAGCGCCATGCCGACGCGGGTGTACAGCGGGTCGGTGGCGAGCTTGATGCGGGCATACCAGTAGTGCGGGCGTCGCGGCAGGTAGTGCCGCGCGATGTCGCGAATGGCGAGTTTCATCGACACAAGGTATCCAATGTCGTGCCGGGTGCAGATGGGCATCAATCCACCTGCACCCGGGTGCGCAAGATCAGACCGTGATCGGATTCGGCTTGTCCGGATCCAGCTTCCACTGCTTGATGGCGCGGGCGACATCTTCCGGATTCATCTTGCCTTCGGCGGCCAGAGCGGAGATCGCTGCATGCGCAATCCAGTAGCGGTCGACTTCGAAGAACTCGCGCAAGGCCTCGCGCGAGTCGCTGCGACCGTAGCCGTCGGTGCCGAGCGAGATGAACTTGCGTCCGTCAGGAATGAAGGCGCGGATCTGGTCAGAGTAGGCACGCACATAGTCGGTCGCGGCGACCACCGGGCCGGCATGGCCTTCGAGGCATTGGGCAACCCAGGATTGGCGCGGCTTCTTGTCCATCGGATGCAGGCGGTTCCAGCGCTCGACATCGAAACCGTCGCGGCGCAGTTCATTGAAGCTCGGGCACGACCAGATCGTGCTGGCCACGCCGAATTCTTCCTCAAGCAATTCAGCCGCCGCCATCACTTCGCGCAAGATCGTGCCGCTTCCCAACAGTTGAACCTGCGGGACGTTCTTTGCTTTTGCCTTTGCTCCTCCCTTCTCGCCATTCACCATTCCCGTTTCCCGCAACAAATACATGCCCTTGATGATGCCTTCCGTGCATCCCTCGGGCATGTCCGGATGCGCGTAATTCTCGTTCATCAAGGTGACGTAGTAATAGGTGTCTTCCTGCTCGGTGAGCATGCGGCGCACGCCGTCCTGCAGGATCACGCCGACCTCGAACGAAAATGTCGGGTCATAGCTGCGGCAGTTCGGGATCGCGCCGGCGAGCAGGTGCGAATGACCATCTTCGTGTTGCAGGCCTTCGCCATTGAGCGTGGTGCGCCCGGCTGTGCCGCCGAGCAGGAAGCCGCGCGCACGCATGTCGCCGGCGGCCCAGGCGAGATCGCCGATGCGCTGGAAGCCGAACATCGAGTAATAGATGTAGAACGGCAGCATCGGCACATTGCTGACCGAGTAGCTGGTCGCCGCCGCCATCCATGAGGAAAATGCACCCGGTTCGCTGATGCCCTGCTGGAGCACCTGACCGGACTGATCCTCGCGGTAGAACATCAGCTGGTCGGCATCCATCGGCTTGTATTTCTGCCCGAACGGCGCGTAGATGCCGATCTGGCGGAACATGCCTTCCATGCCGAAGGTGCGTGCCTCGTCAGCGACAATCGGCACGATGCGCGGGCCAAGCACCTTGTCGCGCAAGAGCAGGTTCATGCCGCGCACAAAGGCCATTGTCGTCGAGATTTCGCGCTCGCCGCTGCCCTTGGTCAACTGGGCAAGGGCGTCGAGTTGCGGAGTCGGCAGGGATTCGGATTTCATTCGCCGCTGCGGCAGGAATCCACCGAGCGCCTTGCGCCGCTCGAGCATGTACTGCACTTCCGGTGAATCCTTGCCCGGGTGGTAATACGGTACGCCGGGCAGATCGGCATCGGAAATCGGGATGTTGAAGCGGTCGCGAAATGCGCGCACCGCGTCATCATTCATCTTCTTCTGCTGATGGGTGATGTTCTGCGATTCACCGGCCGAGCCCATGCCGTAACCCTTGACCGTCTTGGCCAGGATCACGGTCGGCATGCCCTTGGTGTTGACCGCCTGATGATAGGCGGCATAGACCTTGTGCGGGTCGTGGCCGCCACGATTCAGACGCCAGATGTCGTCATCGGAAAGATTGGCGACCAGCTGGGCGGTCTCCGGATATTTGCCGAAGAAGTGCTCGCGCGTGTAGGCGCCGCCAAAGGCCTTGCAGTTCTGGTATTCGCCGTCGACGGTTTCCATCATCAGCTTGCGCAGCATGCCCTTGGTGTCGCGGGCGAGGAGTGGATCCCAGTAACCACCCCAGCACAACTTGATCGCGTTCCAGCCGGCGCCGCGGAACACGCCTTCGAGCTCCTGGATGATCTTGCCGTTGCCGCGCACCGGGCCGTCGAGGCGCTGCAGGTTGCAGTTGACCACGAAGATCAGGTTGTCGAGGCCTTCACGGCCGGCCAGCGAAATCGCGCCGAGCGATTCGGGTTCGTCGGATTCGCCATCACCGATGAAGCACCAGACCTTGCGATCGCTGGGCTCGATCAGGCCGCGATGCTCAAGGTACTTCATGAACTGGGCCTGGTAGATCGCCTGCAACGGACCGAGGCCCATCGATACGGTTGGAACCTGCCAGTAGTCCGGCATCAACCACGGATGTGGATACGAAGACAGGCCCTGGCCCTTGCCGCGCACCTCCATGCGGAAATGATCGAGCTGCTCGGTGCTGATGCGGCCCTCAAGGAACGAACGCGCGTAGACGCCCGGGCTCGAATGGCCCTGATGGAAGATCAGGTCGCCGGGATGATCCTCGCTCGGTGCGCGCCAGAAATGGTTGAAGCCGACGTCATACAGGGTCGCGCTCGACGCGAAGCTGGCGATATGTCCGCCGAGGTCGCCCGGTTTCCGATTGGCGCGGATGACCATGGCCATCGCGTTCCAGCGCACCAGCGAGCGGATCCGCCACTCCATTGCCGGATCGCCGGGAGATTTGGCCTCCATGTGCGCTGGGATCGTGTTGATGTATTCGGTGGTCGGTCGAAACGGCAGATGGCCACCGGCGCGCCGGGTTTCCTCGACCATGCGTTCGAGCAGAAAGTGCGCGCGTTCGGTGCCGTCGGTGTTGATGACCGCCTGCAGCGACTCGGACCATTCGCGTGTTTCAACCGGGTCAAGATCCTGATCGAGAATGTCCTGAAGCTGGTTCATATGCTTTCCTCGGCGTGCGCGCGATGTTTTCTGGGTGGATGACGCAATTTTCGGCGCCATCGCGGGAGACTTTGCAGTTTAGCCGTCCCGTCCGCTTCGTGCATGCGTTGGCAAACGCCGCATTTCGCCGCGGTCGGGCAGTCGATCAGCTTGAAGCGGCTTCCTGCGCGGCGCGGATCTGTGCCTCGACCGCCGCGATCGCGGTCATGTTGACGACGCGGCGCACGGTGGCAGCCGGGGTCAGGATATGCGCCGGCTTCGATACGCCCATGAGGATCGGGCCGAGGCCGACACCTTCGGTCATCACGCGGGTGATGTTGTAGCCGATATTGGCGGAATCGAGGTTGGGGCAGACGAACAGGTTGGCGCGACCCTTCAGGCGTGAGTTCGGGAACAGGCGATCGCGAATCTCTTCGTTGAGGGCCGTATCGGCGTGCATTTCACCTTCGATCTCCAGGTTCGGCGCGCGTTCGCGGACGATTTCCAGTGCGTGGCGCATCTTCGCCGCCGAAGGATCCTCGTGGCTGCCGAAATTGGAGTGCGAGAGCAGGGCGATCTTCGGCTCGACACCAAACAGGCGCAGTCGCACCGCCGCTTGCAGCGTTGCCTCGGCGATCTGCTCGGCGGTCGGATCCAGTTTGACGTGGGTATCGACAAAGAAAAACACACCGTTGCTGTTGATTACCCCGGTCATGGCCGAGGGTGCCTGCACGGTCGGATCGAGTGGCAGGATGTCCTGGATGTAGCGCAGCTTCTTGTGATAGCGGCCAATCAATCCGGTCAGCAGGGCATCGGCTTCGCCGCGATGGACCATCAAGGCGGCAATCACGGTAGCGCGTGAGCGCACGATCGCCTTGGCCCCATCCGGGGTTACCCCGCGGCGCTCGAGCAAGCTGTGATAGAGCGTCCAGTATTCCTTGAATCGCGGATCACTCTCGATGTTGCAGACCTCGAAGTGCTCGCCGACCTTGATGCGCAGGCGCATGCGTTCGATGCGTGCATCGATCACTGCCGGTCGACCGATCAGGATCGGCCGGGCCAGACGTTCGTCGGCGATATGCTGGACCGCACGCAGGACGGTTTCCTCCTCGCCTTCGGCAAATACCACGCGCTTGATATCGGCACGTGCGCGGTCGAATACCGGCTTCATGACCAGGCCGGTGCGGAAGACGAAGGTGTTCAGGCGTTCACGATAGGCTTCGATGTCGGCAATCGGCCGCGTCGCCACGCCCGATTCCATTGCCGCCACAGCGACGGCCGAGGACAGCTCGACCAGCAGGCGAGGATCGAATGGCTGCGGGATCAGGTATTCGGGCCCGAATGAACGTGTCTGCCCGCCGTAGGCGCGCACGGCGACATCCGACATCTCGCGGCGGGCAAGCTCGGCGATGGCCTTGACGCAGGCAATCTTCATCGCCTCGTTGATCACCGTCGCGCCGACATCGAGGGCACCACGGAACAGATACGGAAAGCACAACGCGTTGTTGACCTGGTTCGGATAGTCCGAGCGACCGGTGCCGACGATGGCATTGGGGCGCACCTCCCAGACCAGCTCGGGCAGGATCTCGGGGGTCGGATTGGCCAGGGCAAAGATGATCGGGCGCTCGACCATGCGCTTGACCATGTCCTGGGTCAGCGCGCCCGGCCCGGACAGGCCGATGAAGATGTCGGCACCTTCGATGACATCGTCGAGCGTACGTGCATCGGTGTCACGCGCATAGCGCTGCTTGTTCTCATCGAGGTCGGCGCGCCCGGTATGGATGATTCCGCTGCGGTCAGCGACCCAGATGTTCTCCTTCGGCACGCCGAGATGGACGAGCATGTCCATGCACGAGATGCCGGCCGCCCCGGCTCCTGTGTGGACTACCTTGACCTCGTCAGGCTTCTTGCCAATCACGGCAAGTGCGTTGAAAAACGCCGCGCCGAGAATGATTGCGGTGCCGTGCTGATCGTCATGAAAGACCGGGATCTTCATGCGTTCGCGCAAGGTGCGCTCGACGATGAAACATTCCGGCGCCTTGATGTCTTCGAGGTTGATGCCGCCGAAACTCGGTTCGAGGCTGGCGATGATCTCGATCAGCTTGTCAGGATCGGACTCGTTGATCTCGATATCAAACACATCGATACCGGCGAATTTCTGGAACAGCATGCCCTTGCCTTCCATGACCGGCTTGGCCGCCAGCGGGCCGATGTCGCCGAGGCCGAGCACGGCCGTGCCATTGGTGATCACCGCGACCAGATTGCCGCGCGAGGTCATTTCGGCGGCCATGTTCGGATCGCGGACGATTTCTTCGCAGGCGAAGGCGACGCCCGGTGAATAGGCCAGTGACAGCTCGCGCTGGGTGACCACGGACTTGGTCGGCACGACCTTGATCTTGCCGGCCGGCGCGCGCCGGTGATACTCGAGCGCAGCTTGCTTGAGGAGTTCGATATCGCTGGACATGGCGCGGGCTGATGCCTCTGAGGTGGCGGTATTGCAGGGTTTTTGACTATATCACGCAGGTTCGACCGCTCCGGCATGCCGCCTGTGCAGTGCGGTTTCCAGTGGCAATCGGCGGGATGTGCCGATGCCGTCCCGGTCAGGGCAAGACCATGCAGGCCGACAGGGCCGCGTCGGGTTTCAGGCAAGGTTCGGCAATGGCCAGATCCTGCATGCCGGGTACTGGTTTGACCGCCCTGATATCGGCGACGAGTTGATCTCTTGAAGCGGAGTCACCCAGCGCACCGGCAACGTACACGGACAGCATCCAGGGACGCAGCCAGGGGCGTGTCGTCGTGCTGGTCGGTCGCTGCTTGCGCAGATCGGCAAGTTGCGTACTGGCTGCAATCCAGTCCCCGCCGAGCATGGCGATTTCCACGCGCGCGATATCCACGTCAAAGGCAGCCGTCGGCGGCGTCGGCGAATGCGCTGCCTCGCAACGGTTCAGCAGCTCGCTCGCGGCTTCGGGTTTTCGCTCGCGCACGAGAATGGCTGCTTCGATGCCGCATGTGGAGAGCCAGAGGGATGACTGCCGCTGGTCGAGCTTTTCCAGCAGGGCGCGATCAGCGACAAGGTCTTCACGTGAGCCGGCGAGATCGGCAAGTGACAGGCGCACGATGGCGCGTGAGCGTCGGCAGGACTCGACGTGAAGGTCGGCTCGGGAAATGGCTTCATCGATCGAAATGCTTCGGTCGAGATAGCCGAGCGCCTCGGCAAGATTGCCTTGTTGCAAAAACACACCTGCCAGATTGCAGTTGGCAACTGAAGCAAACATGTGTGGGACCGAATAGACTCTATTACTGACTTCGACAGATTCGCGAGCGAGGGTTTCTGCGCGGGATATCTGGCCGGCCTTGCGAAAGGTGGGCACAGCATCCGCCAGAGCAAACGCGTACCAACCGGTTTCTTCGCCATAGAGCCTGCGCGTCAGTGCCAGGCGCTGCTCATGCAAGGCGGCCTGTTCGTCGTAACCGCGTCGCTGTATGGCCAGCGATGTACCGAGTGCATTCAGTGCATCCAGTTCTAGCTGCGTGCCACCAAGATGCTGTCGGGAAATTTGCTCTATTACGCGGCGCATGGTTTCTTCGGATTGCCCAGTCTTGCCGGCATAGTTTTCTGAAGCTGCCATGGCGACTTCAATCCGAAGAATCCGCTCCATGGGCGCTTCTGCGCGTTTTGCCCAAAGCAACCCTTTTGTGAGTGACGCAATGCTCTCGGCTGTCTGGCCTCGGATCCGGTTGAGGACACCGAGTGCGTGGTAGGCATGGGCCAATTCGAGTGCGGGAGCAGGATGCACGCGGGCCAGGATGGCGAGCGCTTCGTCAAGGTCTATTCCAGCCTTGTCCAATTCGCCGAGCTCACGATATGTGGCGCCAGTAATGGTCAGCACATCGGCGGCTGCGAGCGGGTCGGACCCTAGCAGTTCCTCGCGAGCACGTTTTGACCCTTCGTCGAGGATATCGAGCAGACTCGGAACCGGACCTTTGGAAGGTTCGGCGGACGCAAACACGTTAGCCAGAAAATCGCGCACTTCAGTGGCACGCTGCGCCTGTGCCTGCGCACGATTGCGTTCACGCACAACCTGCCAGATTGATGCCGCACTCAGCAGCAATGCAAGCACAGCGATTGCAACGGCAAAGCGGTTGCGTCGGACAAAGCGGCTGACCAGGTACCAGGCCGAGGACGGGCGCGCGGCAATCGGATGGTGTCCCAGCCAGGCACGCAGATCGGCTGCCATGGCTTCCACCGTGGGGTAGCGCCGATTCGGCTCCGCCGCCAGGGCCTTCAATACGATAGTGTCAAGATCACCGTGCAGTTCGCTTGCTCGCAAGCGGCGTTGAGCAATTGGCCATTGATCGTTGGCGCGCACGGCCCGTGATGGCCAGGTGATTGTCTCTTGCGGGTTCGATGCCGACTCGCGCGGTGGCCGACCCACCAATAAGGAATACAGTACGGCGCCGAGGCCGAATACGTCGGTCAGCGTGGTCGCGGGATTGCTGCCGAACTGTTCGGGTGCGGCGTAGCGGGGAGTCAGGGCACGCAGTGCGGTGGCGGTGGCCTCGTTGTCGCTGTCCTCGATCAATCGCGCAATGCCGAAATCGAGCAGGCGCACACCGGCGTCGCTGTTGACGAGTATGTTGGAAGGCTTCAGATCCCGGTGCACGACCAGGTTCCGGTGCGCGTAGGCGACTGCCGAACAGACGTCGAGGAAGAGCGTCACGATCGCCTTGGTGACGAGCGAATGCCTGCTGCACCAGGTATCGATGCGTTCGCCCTCGACCAGCACCATGGCCAGCCAGGGGGTTCCATCCTCGAGCACACCTGCGTCGAGCAGGCCGACGATATGCGGGTGATCCAGACGGGTAAGGATTGCCTGTTCACGCAGAAAGCGCTCGCGGCCGCTGCCGGCCAGCGCGCCTGCGGTCAGGATTTTTAGGGCTGCGGTCTGCGTGGTTTCTCCAATCAGGCGTTCGGCGCGATAGACAACCGCCATGCCGCCGCGTCCGATTTCCTCCACGATTTTCCAGTCGCCGACGCGTGCCGGTCGTGCCTCGGCGTGAACGGGTGCGCCATCGAGGATTCCGGGATTCCGATGCAGGGCGAGCAGCCGTTGCAGACGCCTGCGCAGTTCCGCTACCTCGGTCAGGCGATCGATTGCCGCGTCGCGTTCGTTGTCCGGCAGATCGAGCAGCCGGTCGAACAATTCGGCGGCGTCGCGGATGACACGGGTGTCGTCGCGAACCATGGCATTCAGTCCGGCTCGAGTTCCGCGTGCAGGAAGACGCGGGCGCGTTCCCAGTCGCGCTTGGCGGTGCGTTCGGAACACGCCAGCAATGTGCCGATCTCGGCGAAGGTGAGGCCGGCAAAAAAATGCAGTTCGACGACCTGGCGCTGGCGTGTGTCGAAGCGATCGAGACGATCGAGCGCCTGATCCAGGCCAAGCAGGTCGGTGTCCTGATGGCCTGTGGTGCCGATCAGGTCTTCGCCCAGGGTCACCGCGGGCAGCCCACCGCCGCGCCGATCCGCGCTTCGACGGCGCGCGTGGTCAACCACGATGCAGCGCATCGAGCGCGCCGCGCAGGCGAAGAAATGATGGCGATCCTGCAGGCTCAGGTTTTCGTTGGCGACAAGTCTGAGGAATGTTTCGTGGACGAGGGCGGTGGGCGTCAAGGTCCGATTGCGATCCTGCGAGCAGCATTTCGCCAGGCTGTGCAGTTCGGCGTAAAGCGCCGCGAAGACTTTTTCGAGTTGCTGCGGCTCGCCATTGCGGGCGCGCATCAACAACTGGGTGATCTCGGTCATCGACCTTGTCCGTCAAATGCCGCTCGATGCGTACGACCGATTGTAGTCTCTTGTGTTCCGGGAAGTGTCCGAAGTGAGCAACGGGCTCATCGATTGTGTCTCGATCCGTTGCCGGGTTGCGATCCATCCCACAGGAGCTCGGCCACGTCTGGAGAAATGCCATGTTCTCGCGATTTTTTCTACTCATTGCCCTGTTTGTCCCACTCGGCTCAATGGCCGGACCCGAACGGGAGCGACCGCCGATTCCTGAACGTCCTGAAGGAACCACGGCTACTGTCACCGTCGGTAGCGATGCGGCCTGCGGTTTCTCCAGTATCACTCTGGCCGCACTCTGGGCGCCGACCGTGGATCAGCTCAATATCCGGGTTGCCAGAAACGTAGTGATTTCGAGTCCGCAACTCGTTCCGGCCCGGAACATGGCCATCTATGGCGGCTACGACACCTGCAGCGATCCAACGCCATCGGGTCGTACGATCCTCGACGGCTCCGGATTCACCGGCAGCGTGTTGCGCGCCAGCGGCAGCTACGCGGGTAGCGCCATCTATACCTTGCGCCTCGTTGCTCTTGAAATCAGCGGCGGCCTGGGCAGCCCGAGCGCACCCGGTGGTGCAGTTACGATCGATGGGCCGTTCTGGGTGCTGGTGGAAAATTCCAACATCCACCACAACCATGCGCCCGATCGAGGCGGTGGCATCTGGATCCTGGGCCAGCCTGGCGTAGCGACTTCCCTTGAACGCACGGGACTCTTCATCTATGGCAATTCCAGCATCAGCAACAACCTGGCCGGGGCCGGTGGCGGAATCGCCTGTGCAGGCCGGGTCACCATGACTGTGGACAACAGCCTGATAGCTGGCAACGATGCAACAGCCAGCTTCAGCGGTGGCGGCGGCGTCTATGCGGAGGGCTGCTACATCTGGTTGGGCGATCACTCGACTGCAAGCGCGCAGGGGGTGATCGCCAATCGCGCGCTCGCCACGGGAGGAGTTGGTTATGGTGGCGGAATCAGCACGTGGGCCGGCTCAACGCTCTATGTCGTCGGCGGTGGCACGCAGCCTTCCGTCGTTGTCCTCAATAGTGCAGAACGCGGGGGAGGAATTTTCCTGGCAGACAGTGCATTGATTGCGCGCAATGCGACGATCAACAACAACACCGCCGGGGTGCAGGGTGGCGGGGTGTACGCGGTCAATTCCGATACCAGGATCCTGCGCACGCTGCGCGGGGCAAGCTGCCACGATTCCCTGCGCTGCTCGCAGTTGTCGGGGAACCGTGTCACTGGCGCTGGCTATTACGATTCCGGCGGCGGCCTGCGAGCCCTTCATGGCACGACACTGATCAGCGGGACCTTCATTGAACTCAATCACGTGAACACGTCGCGCGGCATGGCCATTTTGGTAGAAAGCGCTCCGGGTACCGGCGGCGGCCTCAATCGGGATGGATTGCAGATATTCGGCAGCGTCATCGCCAACAACGATGCCAGCGGAGGTGCGATCGCGAGTGATGCGTCGATCGTCTGGACTCGGAACAGCTCGGGCCTGCTCGGCTTCAACACGTTTGCGCGCAATGTCGGTGTTCCGCGCATTGTCTACACGGAGGGCTGGGACGGCGGCACGATGTATCCGTTTGGCATCGTCGGCAGCATCTTCGATTCCAGTACCGGTCTTGCGGCCGATCCCGGAGCCCATGGGACGGTACCGAGCGGTGATTGCAACCGCTTGCATGAATCAAGCAGCGCGTTTGCGGCGGGCTCGGTGCGCAGCACCACGGCGCAGCCGCAATTCGTCGATGCGACCAACCGTGACTTCAGCCTGGCCGGCAGCTCTCCCTTGATCGACTGGTGCGATGCGAGTGATGGTTCAGTCCTGCTGGGCGCCGACGGCGGACCTCGGCCGTATGACGATCCGTTCTGGTCGGCACTGTACGGAAACTACGACCTCGGTGGTCTGGAAAGACACCCGGATGATCGGATTTTCCAAGACGATTTCGATCTTTGATCTCCTCTACAGCGCCAGCACCAGATCCTCCGCCTCGACGCGATCGAGGCGGATCTTGTTGGCGAACAGCGAAAACGCCAGCATCGCGGCCAGGCCGTTGGCGTGGCGGATCCAGCGTGGCAGCCAGTTCGGTGCGACGATGTAGCCGGATTCGAATTGGGCTTCGAGTGCAACCACATCGTGCAGACTCATCTTGCCGGCGAACAGGTTGCGGCACAGGTTCAACTTGCCATTCTTCAGCGCCCAGCGGAAGAACGTGTGCACCGAGAGCAGTCCCTGCAGGTAGACGGTGTCCTTGGTGAAGGCCGAGCCGCCGCTCAGCGGTGAGCCACGGAATACGCGTTGCGCCGATGAGAAGCTGTCGGTCTCGGTCTGGCCGGAATCAAGGAAGAAGCGGAACACCTCGATGAAGTCGGCGCCGTTGAGGGCCATGTCGATGGCAAGGATGCGCAGACTGATGCGCTTGATACGTTCAATGTCGAGCGAGCCGGTCATCAATTCGGCGAACACGGCCAGACCTTCCTGGGTTGCCGTGATCCGCGGTGAACTCAGGCCCAGCGAGGCCAGGTTCGGCTGGCGTCGACCATTCAATGCGGTCAAGGTGTGTACATAGGCCTCATGCTCGAGCAACTGGTTGCGATCATATTCGCTGAAGCAGGTCGCCGAGCGCAGACGAATCCGGGTCGCCCCGGCAGCCGCTTTTGCGATCAACTGGTCGTCGACTTCGACGCGCACGGTATCGATACCGAAAAATCCATCGAGTTGTTGCTGCAGGTCCTTGCGCAGGAGGTCGGCGGGGATGCAATAGTCCGTCTCGCTGTTGAGCACCTCGTTGTCGAGTTCGTTGGCGAGGCTGATGAAATGCCTGGCCGCATCGAGATTGCTCAGTTCACTGCCCGGCACGCGCGAGCCGGGCCGGCCAAACAGGCGGATCGAATGTGTGGTCAGTTCAGGTGTGCCGACGGCATCGAGCAGTTCGGTTGCGACACGCCAGGATTCCGCGCTGCGCCGGATGTAATCGCCGGCCGGATGTTGCGCGTCGGCGGCATCGTGTATGGCCATGATCGCGCGGCGCGCGTCGGCAAGATCCGGCTGCGCATAATCGATCACCGGCATACCCACCGCGCCCTTGCGCCAGCGTTCGAGGAAGGCCGTTTGCGCCGATGCCGGCCAGCTCACCGAACTGAGCAACCGGATGCCCTTGACCGCAGCAACGAGTTGCCGATCAAGATCGGCATGCACGCTCAAGTGATCGGTACTGGTGTTCATGGGCTCGCCGCAATATAGCCCAGAACCCGGCAGGCGCAGACGCTAGCCCGGACTATTCATGCATACGCGTGATGATCGCGCCGTGCATTGGACGCAAACGGATTTTCATGGTTGAGCGCATGGCAGGGACTATCCGCGACCGAACGAAATCCCGTGTCGATTCAATGGCCAGGCGAGGGCGCGGGTGTTTCATGCATGATCCGGGCTTGCATGCGTCTATTCGATTGCGCCGACGGCGCTTGTCAATCAAAACCATTTGCGAATATGACATCGCCGACCGTGAAATCGTGGTTGTAGGTGGTGCCTTCATAGGTCGCGCGAAAATGCCACAAGCCGCTTGGGGCGTTGGCTGGAAGGGTACGAATCCAGTACCAGTACGAGGCGGCATAGTGGGGATCGCCGGTTGCATCGGACATGCGGAATGTCCAGTTCTGGAAGATGCTGCCATTGGGTTGAACGATTGAAAAACTGGTCAACTGGGCGCTCAGCTGGTCACGGTAGTAGGCTGCGAAAATGCCTGTCTGTCCGGGCAGGAAATTGTTTTTCAGATTCGGCGTTTCATCGACCGGGTTGGGGCAATTGGTGCCGTGATAATCAGGCGCTGCCGAATGCGTGGCGAGCATGTTGATGGCGGAATCGTAATAGGGACGCTGCTGGGCCCAAAGGCTGGCCGGCGCATTGCAACTGCCGTGGTAGGGTTCGAGGATGCTGTATCCGCTGACGCTGGAATGATTCTCGAAGTGCAGATGCGGGCCCGAGGAAAAGCCGGCACTGCCGACATTGCCGAGGAACTCCCCGGCAGTGACGCTGGCACCAATGGGTTTGGCGGTGAGCGAGGACTTCTTCATGTGCCCGTACCAGGCGACGGTTCCGTCTGCGTGCTGGACATACACCGCGTTCCAGTCGGCCGAGTAGTTGTTCGGACAACTGCGATCATCGAAGCCGTCCTGTTTGCCGATGATCGTGCCAGGCGCTGCGGCGACGATTTCAATCGATTGCTGATCCATCATCAGCCATGGAAACGGCCACAGGAACATGTCGATGCCGGCATGGTTGTAGCCCCCTGACTGATCGTAGGTGCGCACGCCGCAGTTGTAGTCGAGCAACTGGTTGGGCACAGCCGGATTGAGATCGACGAAGTTGGAAACTCCGTGATAGCCGGAGGCTGTCCAGGTCGCACTCGCCCGCAATGGCCAGCTCAGGTTGCCTTGCGAGGGGGCGAGCAGACTCGGCGGCGTCGGCGCGAGCTTGCCTTCGGACTGGAGCATGGCGACGTTGCGCGCAAGTTCGGCATCGATACGTTGGCGTTGTGCGATACCAAGCTCGTCGCCGGGCAAGGTCGGCGCAGGGCCGCCGCCATCCGGCAGTTCTGCCGTCGCCGACAGCGGCAAGAGCACGAGGCCAAGACATAATGTGATTGCTCGCATGAGTTTCTCTCCGCTCGAATCGTCAGTCCCGAGATTCGCCAATGCTACGCCTGGATCCAGCGCAAGTCGGCAAATCGAGCTGACCGCTTGCCGTGTCTTCAATGCCGATTGTATTTCTCGTCGAGTCGACGGCCGAGCGCCTTGGTCAGGACGCGGTTTTCGCCCTTGCGCCGAAGCTGGGTTTCCAGACTGTCGGCGGCGCTGGCGAGTTCGTCGCGCAGTTTGAGATAGTTGTGCCAGCGCTCGTTGTCGAGCCGACCATCCTCAAGCGCGGCGCGTACGCTGCATCCGGGCTCGCCCAGGTGACTGCAATCGCCGAACCGGCAGGTTTGGGCAAGCTCATCGATGTCACCGAACTGATCGCCATCGAGAGTCTCCTCTCCGGTCAGCTTGATTTCGCGCATGCCAGGCGTGTCGATCAGACAGCCACCACTCGGTAACTGGATCAGGGCTCGATACGTCGTCGTGTGGCGGCCACGGCTGTCGGTTTCGCGGACGCTGTTGGTGGCCTGACGGGATTCGCCGAGCAAGCTGTTGGTCAGGGTCGACTTGCCGACCCCGGATGAGCCGACCAGCACGGTCGAACTGCCGGGCCCGAAGTAGGCAAGCAGTGGCGCAATGCTGTCGGCGGATTTCGCGTTGACTGCATGGATCGGGGTGCTGGCCGGTACGCGCTTGCGCAGCTCGTCGATGGTCGTGACGACCTTGTCGGAGGTGTCGGCCTTGGTCAGCACGATCACCGCCCTGGCACCGCTGCCCTCGACCAGCATCAGATAGCGCTCGATGCGCGACGGGTTGAAATCACCATCCAGCCCGCAAATGACCATGACCGTATCGATATTGGTTGCGATCAACTGGCGCTGGTGACGCTCACCAGCCGCCGCACGGGCCAGTTCGCTGCGGCGCGGCAGGATGCGTTCAATCGATGGGGGTTTGGTCGAAGTGACGAGGACGAAATCGCCGACCGCCGGTCGTTCGCTCGGATCGATTCCGGGCTTGATGAAGCGCGGTGCCGGTTGCGCGTTGAAGGCGTGATCGCCATCGTGCAGTTCATAGCCGGCGCGATGCTGGGCAATCACGCGGGCCACGCGAAGACCTGGCGGGTCGGCCGGTACAGCGGGAAGTGTGCCGCACCAGCCGATCAGGCTCAGCGGGGATTCGAGGGCATCGGTCATTGCCGCGATTCTAGCAGCCTGTCGGACTTTACTCGGCCGGCCGGTGAATTCGTCTATCGGTTGCGTTTACCCGCCGCCCTGCGGGCAAGAAGGTCGATCGAGCTCAGCCGCCGCTGTTCTCTGATTTCGCGAGTGCGCGGGTCTGGGCGATGCGGCTGTCCGCCCCGTTGTGCAGAACCTCGACGAGGGCGCCCTCGTTGAGCGAGGCCTGGCCGGTGACGACGACTTCCGCACCGGCCGCCAGTCCTTCGATCACCTGCACGTAGCTACCGCTGTCATAGCCCGTGCGAATCGGCTGGCGGTGGGCCTTGCCATCTTCGATGACATAGGCGGCTTCGGCGCCGCGGCTGCCGAGCACGGCTGCTTTCGGCATCAGCACCGCATTGGCCAGATGCAGGAACGCGATGTCCATGCGCGTGAACAGGCCCGGTCGCAGACTGCGATCGCGATTGTCGACCCGCACGGTGACCTTGACCGTGCCGCTGTCGCGATCGACCACCGGTGCAACGCGCTCGACCTTCGCCTCGAAATGGCGACTGCCGAGTGCATCGACGCTGAAGTCGACCCTCTGGCCTGCGGCAATCGCCACCGCATCGCGCTCAGGCACGCGCAGATCGGCGCGCAGATCGGCGAAATTGGCGATGTCGAAGACGCCAGCGTTGGCCGCAAGCAACTGCCCCTGCTTGATCCAGCGGCGCGTGATGACGCCGTCGAATGGCGCACGGATTTCGCTCTTGTCGACCCGCAGGCGAGCCAGATTGACCTCGGCGCGACGCACGGCAAAGTCGGATTCGGCCTGATCCTGGGCATTCGCGGCGATCAGTTGACGCGCAAGCAGTTTTTCGCCGCGGGCAACATCGTTCTTGCGGCGCTGCAGGTCGGCCTCGGCCTCGCGCAGTTGCAGGCGGCTGTGCGTTGCATCCACGCGGGCGAGCAATTGGCCCTTGTGCACGGAGTCGCCTTCTTCGACGAGAAGCTCCATTACGGTGCCGGGAACCTCGCTGATCAGCTTGGCCTCGTGCTCGGCCTGCAGGGTTGTGGTGGCGGCGTAGCGCGCGGTCAATTCGCCCTGAACGACGCGTGCGGTTTCGACGGGCTGGCTGGCACTTGTCGCGTCCTCGCGGACAGTCGACTGCGGCGGCACGGACGTGCCTGAGCAGGCAGTGAGCGTGGCGGCAAGTAGGAAGGACACGGGGAGCAGGGCGGTCAGGCGGGACATGGTCGTCGTTGATCGAGTAGTGTTGTAGGTAACTATAACACTAAAACTCATGCTGTCAATCCTCGGCATGGCGGGAGTCTGATGCTGCGATGCGACATCCACATCTGCCGAAGGTAAGGCCAGATCGGCTGCGACGATTCGCTTAACTTGGATGCCGCGATGGCAAATAAGGTTGCGGAAGCCCGCGCCGATCGCCATGTGCAGCGCAGCATCCGTGTTGTTAAGATGGCGGAAACCCGCTTTCGTCCCATTGCCGACATGCCCCAGCGCCCCGTCCAGACCAGTTCACGGCTCAGCGAAGTCCGTTACGAGATCCGCGGCACACTCAGCCACCGTGCCCGCGAGCTCGAGGCCGAAGGGCGCGACATCATCCGCTTGAACATCGGCAATCCCGGTGCCTTCGGATTCGAGGCGCCGGCGCATATCCGCGAGGCGGTCATGCGTGCACTGCCGCAGAGCGAGGCGTATTGCCAGCAGCAGGGATTGCCGCAAGCGCGCGAGGCGATTGCCGCCCAGCAACGCAACCGTGGGTCGGCGAGTGCGACCGCCGAGCGGGTATTCATCGGCAACGGAGTCAGCGAGTTGATCGACCTGAGTCTGCGCGCCCTGCTCGAACCTGGCGACGAGGTTCTGATCCCGGCACCCGACTACCCGTTGTGGACGGCGGCGACCATCCTCAATGCCGGTAAGGCCGTGCACTATCCGTGTCCGGCAAGGCGCGGACACCTGCCCGATGTCGAAGAGATGGCCGCCTTGATCACACCGCGCACGCGCGCGATCGTGTTGATCAACCCGAACAATCCGACCGGCGCCAACTACCCGCGCGCACTGCTTTCGGCAATCGTTGAACTGGCCGAGCGCCATCGCCTGGTGCTGATGGCCGACGAGATTTACGACGGCATCCTTTACGAAGATGCGACATTCCAGCCGCTCGCCGAGCTGGCCGGTGATCTGCCCTGTCTCAGTTTCGGCGGCTTGAGCAAGGTTCATCGCGCCTGCGGCTATCGCGTCGGCTGGTTCACCGTATCCGGCAACGCGGTTCGCGTTGCCGACATGCTGCACGCCTTCGACCTGCTCGCCGCCTTGCGCCTTTGCGGCAATGTTCCGGGTCAATGGGCGATCGAACCCGCCTTGCACGGCACCGATACCATTCGTGCGTTGACCGCTCCGGGCGGGCGTCTGCACCGATCGCGCCAGGCTGTGCTTGATGCGGTGGCGCGCAGCGAATTTCTCGATGTTGTCGCGCCGGCAGGTGCCTTGTACGCGTTCCCCGGCGTGCGCGCCGGTTCGATCGAGGGCTTCGATGACGAGCGTTTCGCCTTGCACCTGCTTGAAAGCGAAAGCGTGCTGATCGTCCCGGGATCGAGTTTTAATGTGGATTATCGCGATCGCTTCCGCATTACCTTGCTGCCCGAGGCACAAGTGATCGTCGAGGTCTTCGAGCGTATCGAAAAGACCCTGGCGAGAACCGTCGAGGGTTCACGGCGCGCGCGCCAGGTTGCCTGAGCTCGTCGCCTGCCGGGATGATCGAATCGAGCGCCGATCGAGGCCCGGGTTTCCTCGCCCTCGGCGACTCCTACACGATTGGCGAAGGCGTCGACGAGGCGCAGCGCTGGCCGCTGCAACTGGTGTCACGCTTGCGCGCGCAATTTGTCGACATCGGCGCCGCCGAGATCATCGCCAGCACGGGCTGGACCACCGATGAGTTGCAGCAGGCGATCGATGCACGCAAGTTCACGCCGCCGTATGCCCTGGTCAGCCTGCTTATCGGCGTCAACAATCAGTATCGGGGCCGTGACCTCGACAACTATGCAAGTGAATTGGCTGCCTTGCTCGACTTTGCCGTGGGCATGGCCGATGGCGACGCCGGCAAGGTCATTCTGGTTTCGATTCCGGATTGGGGTGCGACGCGGTTCGCCGTCGCTCGGCAGGTCGACGCGGCCAGGGTCGCTGTCGAGATCGACAGCTTCAACGCGATCGCCCGGCACATGGGTGAGGCGCACGGCGCGCACTGGATCGATGTGACCGCAATCTCGCGTGGCAAGGCACGCGCCATGCTCGCCGATGACGGCCTGCATCCATCGGCGGATCAATACACGCTTTGGGTCGATGCGATCCTGCCGGTCGCGCGTTCGATACTCGACATCGGCGATTAGCCCGAACTATTCATGAAATACACGCGCCCGCGCTTGGCCCTTGAATCCACGCGAATTTTCGCTCACTCGCCCCTAGTCCCCGCTATCCGCTCGATCACCAGAATCCGTGTGAATCCAATGTCCTGCGCGATCATCACGCGCATTCATGAATAGTCCGGGCTAGTCGGGTTGCCCCGAACAGTGCCGATCAGCCTGGTTCAGCCCGGCACGATCTCGTAGACATAGATGGTGACGGTCGCCTTTGCCGTGCCGCCGTGGCCATCGGATATCGTGTACTCGAACGTGTCATTGCCCGAGTAACCGTGGATGGACTGGTAGTGCACGGTATTGTCGGCGTTGATCGTGATCGTCGCATTGCCCGGGCCGGTGTGATCGACGGCGATCACACTCAGCGCATCGCCATCCGGATCGCTGTCGTTGGCGAGCACGTCGATGTCGATGTCATAGCCCTTGAGCACGCCGCCGTCGTCGTTGACCGCGATTGGCGCCTGGTTCGGGTTGGTGGCCGGATTCACGGTCACCGCCACGGATGCGCTGGCGGTTCCGCCGCGACCGTCACTGATCGTATAGCTGAAGCTGTCGGCACCCGAGTAGCCCGCAGCCGGCGTGTAGCTGATTGCGCCGCTGGTAATCGTGGCCGTGCCATGCGCAGGTGCGGAAACCGCCGTGATCGTCAGCGTATCGCCGTCCGGATCACTGTCGTTGGCGAGCACGTTGATCAGGTTTGCCGATGATTCGTAGTCGACCGTGATCGCATCGTCGGCTGCGCTCGGCCCCACGTTGAGGTACTCGCGCGGTCCCAGTGTTGTCGTCGAGGTCGATTCGACAAACCTGTACACATCCACCGTGCGCTTGTGTTCGGCCGGATTGCGCAAGGCGCGCTCGATCCAGGCCGGATTGGCCTTGACCGGCTCACGCACCCATTCGACCTTGTCCGGCTGTGCCGCCGGTTCGGTCGCCGCAACCGTGGTTTCCTCGATGCTCAGGAACTCGACGTCGACGCGACGATTCTTCTGCCGGTTCGCGGCGGTATCGTTCGGAAAGCTCGGATTGAGCTCGCCTTCGCCGCGCGTATCAATCTGCTCGGCTGGAATGCCGCGGCTGACCAGATGTGCCTTGGCGCTCGCGGCACGACGCTCGGAAAGTTTCTGGTTGTAGGCTTCCGATCCGACCGAATCGGTATGCCCGATCACGGTCACCCGGCTGACCCGGGCATCGGACTTGAGCTTGGCGATCAATTCATCGAGTGCGGCGATCGCATCGGCATTGAGATCGGCATGGTCAAAGCGGAAGAACGCATCACCATCGAGACGAACATCATTGCGCATGACCTGTGCGTCGGTCGCAACGCTGGCCGCAGCTGCCGGCGTCCTGACCTCGACCAGGCGGAACGGCTCACGCGCACGATAGCTCTTGCCGAAATCGTAGCGCAGCAGCAACCAGCCGCGGGTATCGGATTTGTCGATCTCGAAATCGCCGGACTTGCGTGCGTATTCGCCCTGCACGGAGAGACTGAACGGACTGTTGCGGAACAACTTGTCGATGCCCAGCGAGAGCGTCGACTGGTTCGAGCTGAACTTGCCTTTTTCGTAATCCAAACCACCGCGCACGCGCAGCAGGGGTTCGTCGAAGTAGGAGCCGAAGCGCAGACCGACGCCGTTCTCGTAAGGGTGTTCGAACGAGCGGATCAGGGTTTCGATGGTCTGCGTCTGCGTGTAGGCGCCCATTGCATCGCTGCCGCTCAGCGTCGTGGTGTCGGTCAGCAGGCGCGCATCGACCAGGCGAGTTCCCGAGGTCGCGTGGCTCACGTAGCCGCTGAAAAACAGGTCATCGCGTTCCCAGCCGAGGCCGAGCGTGGCCTTGCGATCCTTGAATGCGTTCTGGTCGCCGGCGGCGAAGAATTTCCATACCGCAGCCTTGTCGCTGTCAGCGGCGCCGCGCAAGCGGTTGTAGCCAAGCTGTACGCCGCCGGCACCGCCCTGGCCGAGCCAGAGTTCACCGAGCCACGCCGAATCGTCGGTCTTGCCAAGGATGGCAAGGATTTCACCGAGCACATCGCCATCGTCATTGACGCCGAGCGAGACGCGCGCATTCGACCCGACATAGGTCAGCGGAATCGTCGCATCGCCCGAAACCGGCTCGGCCGGAGGCTGCGCACTGGCCGAACTGGCGAGAGCGAATGCAATGCAAAGCGGCAACTTGCGGATCATGTCGTATCCCCTGACGGTGGCGTATTCCCCTGAGCAGCGAATTATCCAGTATTTTCAGCGACCAACCAAATGGCAGCCGCTATCCGCCGGATCGGAAAATCTCCTGGTCGCCCTTGTTTCGGCGCGCGCGCGCACCCACCTCGGCCCCGACCCCAGCCATCGCGATTCAAGGAACATCCATGTCCAACCTCGAACCAGTTCGTCAGCGCATCGAATCGATGCTTGCCCAGCACCGTGTTGTCCTGTTCATGAAAGGCACGCGCAATGCCCCAAGCTGCGGTTTTTCGGCGGCCACCGCGGGCGTCTTGAATGATCTTCTCGATGACTACGAGACAGTCGATGTGCTGGCCGATGAGGAAATTCGCCAGGGCATCAAGGATTTCGGCAACTGGCCGACAATTCCGCAACTGTATGTCGATGGCGAACTGATCGGCGGTGCCGACATTGTCCAGGGCATGGCAGCCAGTGGTGAGTTGCATACCCTGCTCGGGCTGGCCCAGCCGGACAGGACTCCACCGGAAATCACGATCAGCGACGCCGCTGCGGTGCAGATCCGCAATGCGCTTGGTGACGCCGAAGGCATGGGCCTGTTTCTGGCCATCGATGCCCGCTTCCAGCCGCAGTTCCAGCTTCGTGAAATCCAGGGCAGCGAAATCCGTGCGGTCGCCAATGGCATCGATGTGCTGTTCGACCCGGCCAGCGCGAAGCGCGCCAAGGGCGCCCATATCGGCTGGACCGAAACAGCCCAGGGTGAAGGTCTGTCAATCGATTTGCCGGCGGCGCCGCCGAAGGTGCACGAGCTTGATGTGCACGCACTCAAACGCCTGCTCGACCAGGGCGCGATCACGGTCATTGACGTGCGTCCGGCTGAAGAGCGGGCGCTCGCTCCGTTCGCCCGTGCCGAAGTGCTCGATGCTTCCTCGCATGAGCGACTGGTCAAGTTGCCGAAGGACACGCCGCTGGCGTTCCTCTGCCATCACGGCAGCTCGTGCCGGCGTGCCGCCGAGCATTTCCGTGAGCAGGGATTTCGCGTCGTGCACAACATCACCGGCGGCATCGAGGCCTGGTCGAGCGAGATCGATCCCGCGGTGCCTCACTACTGAGCCACACGCATTTCATTGCGTTGCAGCATGGGATATGCGCGTACAAGTGCCTATACTCGGGACGACCGTGATGTCGTGATCGGCATCACGTCTCGTGGGCTTGATTGTCGTGAAGGGGGAGACAACCGATGCGTTTGATTCTTGCATCCTTCCTGCTCCTGCTGCTGGCCGCCTGCGGCGGCTCGGGGCCTGGAAAACTCGCCACCGATGCCTGTGTCGCCGAAGTGAACCAGCGCCTGTCGGACAAGACGTTTGATCTCGATTTGGCTCGTTTTGCGGCCAGCGCGAAGCAGGATAGCGGGGCGGCTGACATCTGGCATCTGAGTACCCAGATCGTCTTTGATCGGGGCCTGTCCACCGAATTCACCCAGAACCTCAACTGCAAGGCCCGCGTCGACAATGGCTCGGCCAGCGTGCTCTCGCTGGAGTTCATCTGGGCGATGGAGGATCTCAAGCTCAACGACGACAAGGGCAGGTAGGCGCGCGGGTTTGTCCGACTAGTCGACTGGCCAGGCCGGGTTTCCCCGGACGCACTGGTCATCTCCGTGTCGGTTCCGACATGACAGGTCTTCATCCGGGTGTCGGGCTTGCCAAATTCCTGTTGCGGTTTCGCGCTGGCGAGGTGCCCGCTTGATCCGGGCGTGATCGTCCGCGCTCCTCGGCAAACGTTCGGGTTATTCTGCGGTATTGCCTGCGGAACGCCCGATGCCTGTCGACTATCTCAAACGTATCCTGACCACCCGCGTCTATGATGTGGCTCGCGAGACCGAGCTTGAATTCGCGCCAGGCTTGTCAGCCCGTACCGGTTGCAAGGTTCTGCTCAAGCGCGAGGACACCCAGCCGGTGTTCTCGTTCAAGTTGCGCGGGGCCTACAACAAGATGGCCGGCCTCGGTTCATCCGAGCTCAAGCGCGGCGTGATCGCCGCCTCGGCCGGAAACCATGCCCAGGGAGTCGCCCTGTCGGCGGCACGTCTGGATTGCAAGGCAGTCATCGTCATGCCGGTGACGACGCCGCAGGTCAAGATCGATGCGGTGCGCACGTTTGGTGGCGAACGTGTCGAGATCATCCTGAGCGGTGAATCGTATTCCGACGCCAAGACGCATGCCGATGTGATCGCCGCAAGGCGCAAGCTGGTTTTTGTCCATCCATTCGATGATCCCGAAGTCATTGCCGGACAGGGCACGATCGGCATGGAGATCCTGCGCCAGCATCCCGGACCGATCGCAGCGATTTTCGTCGCGATCGGCGGTGGCGGACTGATTTCCGGAATCGCCGCCTATGTGAAGGCGTTGCGCCCCGAGATCCGCATCATTGGCGTGCAGGCCAGCGATTCGGATGCCATGGCGCAATCGATCGAAGCGGGTCGGCGCGTCGTGCTCAAGGATGTCGGCCTGTTCTGCGACGGTACCGCCGTCAAGCAGGTGGGCAAGGAAACC
Source organism: uncultured Dokdonella sp. (assembly GCA_964390215.1). GTDB lineage: Bacteria > Pseudomonadota > Gammaproteobacteria > Xanthomonadales > Rhodanobacteraceae > Dokdonella. Next base: position 88,077 of record CAYMHF010000004.1, read on the forward strand.
TTCCGTCTTTGCCGCACCCTGGTGGACGAGATCATCCGCGTCGATGCGGATGCCGTTTGCGCGGCGATCAAGGATGTCTTCCAGGATTCACGCAGCATTCTTGAACCGGCCGGAGCGCTGGCGATTGCCGGTATGAAGCTGTGGACGGCAAGGAACGCGGGCAGGGACAAGACCGTGGTTGCCGTCGCCTGCGGCGCGAACATGAACTTCGATCGCCTGCGCTTCGTTGCCGAGCGCGCTGAGGTCGGCGAATCGCGCGAGGCCGTGCTGGCGGTGACGATCCCAGAGCAACGCGGATCATTCCGGCGCTTCTGCGATGCCCTCGAAGGCCACAGCATCACCGAATTCAACTACCGCATCGGCGATACCGACCAGGCACACCTGTTTGTCGGCTTGCAGGTCAGCGGCATTGCCGATCGGGCGCGCATCACCCGTTCGTTGCGCAAGGAGGGTTTCGCCACGCTCGATCTGAGCAATGACGAGCTGGCCAAGCAGCACCTGCGTCACATGATCGGCGGTCGATCGGCCAGTGCCGAGAGCGAGCTGCTTTATCGCTTCGAGTTTCCCGAGCGGCCCGGTGCCTTGCTGCGCTTTCTCTCGACGATGAGTCCGGACTGGAATATTTCCCTGTTCCACTACCGCAACGAGGGTGCCGACTTTGGTCGTATCCTTGTCGGTATCCAGGTTCCAACCCCCGACATGAGCAAGTTCCGGAGATTTCTCGACCGGCTGGGATATCCGCATTGCGACGAGAGTGCGAATCCGGCCTATCGCCTGTTCCTGCGCGGATCGGCTGGCGGCACCTGATCCACGCCCTGTGCGAATGCATGATCGATTGCGGCGCGCTTCGGGATCGGTGATCGCGACTGGCGCATAATCGGGCGATCCTTGCCTGGAGTTCGTCCCATGTGGATTGCATTCGCGCTGGCCTTGATCGTCTTTTTCGTCCTTGCCTTTCGCGGGCTCGGTTTTCTCGCCTGGACAGCAGCGGCTGCGGCCATTCTTGTCGGCTGGCGCATCGGCGGCGTGGCATCGCCCGCTGCTTTCATGATCGTCACAACCGCGCTGATCTTCATTGCCGCAGTGTTTGGCCTTGCCCCGATCCGGCGCAACCTGGTCTCGCGCCTGGTCATGCCGACCTTCGCCAGGGTGTTGCCGCGACTCGGCGATACCGAACGCATCGCGCTTGAAGCCGGTACGGTGTGGTGGGATGGCGATCTCTTTTCCGGCATGCCCGAGTGGCAGAAACTGCTCGATTTCAAGGCGCCTCCGCTGAGCGATGAGGAGCAGGCTTTCCTCGATGGTCCGGTCAACGATTTCTGCCGCACGATCGATGATTGGGATGTCTATCAGCGTCGTGATCTGTCCCCGCAGACTTGGCAACAGATCAAGGACTATCGCCTGTTCGGCATGATCATCCCGAAGGAGTACGGCGGCCACGGATTCTCGGCGCTCGCCCAATCGCGCATTGTCACGCGCATTTCCAGTCGCTCGGTGACTGCGGCCGTCACCGTGATGGTGCCGAATTCACTCGGCCCCGGTGAATTACTCCTGCACTACGGCACCGAGGCGCAGAAGCAGCGCTACCTGCGCCCACTGGCCGAAGGAATCGAGATTCCCTGTTTCGCCCTGACTGGGCCCGAAGCCGGTTCCGACGCCGCCGCCACGCAATCGGAGGGCATCGTCGAGAAACGCATGATCGATGGCAAGGAAGTGCTCGGTCTGCGTTGCCATTGGCAAAAGCGCTACATCACCCTGGCCCCGGTGGCGACCCTGATCGGCCTCGCTTTCCGGCTCAAGGATCCGGATCACCTGATCGGTGATGTCGAGGATCGCGGCATCACCTGCGCGCTGATTCCACGCAACACACCCGGCGTCGAGATCGGTCAGCGGCATGACCCGATGGGTGTGCCCTTCCACAACGGGCCCACGGTCGGACGGGATGTCTGGATTCCGTTCGATGCCGTGATCGGCGAGATGGACGGTGTCGGCAACGGCTGGCGCATGCTGATGGAGTCGCTCGCCGCCGGGCGCTCGATCTCCTTGCCTGCGCTCAGCATCGGTGCCGCGCAAATGGCCACGCGCATCTGCGGAGCGTATGCCACCGTGCGCGAACAATTCGATACGCCGATCGGCCGCTTCGAGGGTATCGAGGAACCGCTCGCACGCATTGCCGGCATGACCTATCTGATGACCGCCACGCGCAATCTGACTTGCGGCGCGCTTGACGTCGGCGAAAAGCCGGCCGTGATCGGCTCGATCGCCAAGGCCTACCTGACCGACGCGATGCGTCAGGTGGTCAGCGATGCGATGGACATCCGCGCCGGCAGCGCGATTCAGCGCGGGCCGCGCAATACGCTGTCACGCGCCTGGAATGCGGTGCCGATCGGCATCACCGTCGAAGGCGCCAACATCCTCACCCGTTCGATGATCATCTACGGCCAGGGCGCGATCCGTTGCCATCCGTTCGTGCACAAGGAAATCGCCGCAATCGCAAACAAGGATCTCAAGGCTTTTGACCTTGCCATCTTCGGCCACATCAATCTGCTGTTCACGCGGGCGGTGCGAGCCAAGCTGCTGGCCCTGAGCGGCTCGCGTCTGGCTGGCGTGCCGCGCACCGAAGACACCGCGCGCTACTACCAGCACCTGTCGCGCCTGTCGGCGGCATTCACGATTCTTTCCGACACTGCCATGGGCACGCTCGGCGGCGCGCTGAAGCGTCGCGAGAAGATCTCCGGACGGCTTGCCGATGCCCTTGCCTATCTGTACCTGGCTTCGGCAGCGCTCAAGCGCTATCACGACGAGGCCAAGACCACGGCCAACTTCGCCCTCGTGCGCTGGTCAGTCGAGCTGTGCCTGTATCGCGTGCAGGAGGCCTTGCTTGGCGTGCTCGAGAATCTGCCGAATCGCCTGGCGGCCGGCTTGCTCAGTGTGCTGATCTTCCCGCTGGGTGCGCATTTCCGCCCGCCGAATGACCGTATCGGTGGACGCGTCGCCCGCGACATCCTCGAGGATCGGGAAGCACGCAAGACCCTGACCGAAGACGTGTTTGTGCCGCCAGCCGACCAGCCCGGTCTCGGTGCGCTTGAAGCCGCCCTGGACAAGGCGGTGGCGGCGTTGCCGATCGAGACCAAATTGCGCGATGCAGTGCGTGCCGGCAATCTCGATCGGGCGCCGGGGCATATGCTCGATGATCTGGGTCTGGCGGCGGGTGTGATCACGCAGCAGGAATACGATCGACTCAACGACGCCCGCGATGCGCGTGACGAAGTGATCCAGGTCGACGCCTTCGATCCCGAGATCTACAAGACGCTGCACTGAGCCCATGAACACCATCTGGTATTTCGATTTCATCTCGCCGTTCGCCTGGCTGCAGCTGCCACGCGTACGTGAGTTGGCGCTGGCGCATTCGATCACGCCACGACCAATCGTGCTGGCCGCGGTGCTCAGGCATCACGGTCAGCTCGGCCCGGCTGAAATTCCGGGAAAGCGCGAATTCACCTATCGCATGGCGCAATGGACGGCCGAATCGAGTGGCATCCAATTACGCTTTCCTCCCGCGCATCCATTCAACCCGCTCGCCGCCTTGCGACTCGCCATTGCCTGCGGATCGAGCTGGGAGGCCATCACGGCGATCTTCGAGCACGTCTGGATGCACGGTCTGGCCGGAGACAACGCGGCGAGTCTGGCTGGCATTGCCCGAGAGCTTGGTGTTGCCGATATCGAGATCGCGATTGCGGCGGCGGCGGTCAGGGAGCAGCTTCGCGCAAACACCGAGGAGGCGATTGCCGCAGGCGTGTTCGGTGTGCCGACCATCCGCCTTGGCGACCGACTGGTCTGGGGCAACGATGCGACACCGATGTTCGAGAAGATGCTGACTGACCCTGGTCATTTCGATGGCGGCGAATATGCGCGCTTTGCCAGCCTTCCGAGTGCGCTTGAGCGATCGCGCTGAGACCTGGCGCTTGAGCCTTAAATTGTCCGCATGCTGAATCGAATTTTGCGCACACAGAGCCGGTTCATGATCCGACCGCTCCAATACGCGGTGTGGCGCCCGAATCGTTGCGAATGCACGCGGGCTGGCCGCTCACAAATTGGAGAACAACACGATGAAATCTGTATTGCTCGTTTCCACGCTGGCTGCGGTTCTTGGCTTGAGCGCCTGCAACCAGCAGGATTCTGCGGTCGAGGCACGGCAGAAGGTTGATCAGGCACGCCAGCAGGCGGCCGATGACCTTGCCAAGGTTCAGCAGGACGCGTCGCAGGCATCCGCCGAAGCACAGCAGAAGCTTGACGCCGCCCGTGAAGCCGCGCGCGCCGATGTGGCCAATGCCGACGCCAAGGCCAACGAAAAGATCAATGCCGCCACCGATGAGGCGATGAATGCGGCCAGCAGCGCCCAAGGCGATGTTGCCGAAGTTCGCGCCGATACAATCAATACGCAGGCCAAGGCCGACTATGACGTCGCCGTTGCCAAGGCCGATGCTGACTTGAAGGTGGCTTTGGAAAAGTGTGACGCGCTGCCATCGGGCCAGGCGGGCGCCTGCAAGGATCAGGCAAACGCATCGCATGAGATTGCCAAGGCGAATGCCAAGCGCGCGCTGGATGACGCCCAGGCCGTGGCCAAGGACACCAAGCGCTGAATCCAGGCCGCTATGGTCAAAGCCATGCAAGGGCGACTTCGGTCGCCCTTGTTCTTTTTCACCCGCGCAACAGCCTATGCTTGCCGGATGCGAAAATCCTGTCTCGTCCTGATGGCACTCATGCTTGGTGCACAGCTTGCTGTTGCGGCAGCAGCCACCTCGGTCTATCGGTGCGTGGGCCCTGACGGTGTCGTCAAGTACCAGGACGCGCCGTGTCAAAGCGATGAAAACTCTCGCAGGATCGAGTTGCCGGACGCGCCGTCCGCCGCGGTCGTTGACGTGCCGAAATCCGATTCCAGGGAGTTCGCTGCACAACAGTCGCGTGCCGTGTTTCAGCGCGACGCCGCGCCGGCGATCGAATCCGCCGTCGGTTCGACGCTGTGCACGCGCGAGGATGGCAGCCGCTATCTGAGCGACAGCGGGCACGGCGACCGGCATGCGGTTCCGCTCGGCATGCTCGGCATTCCGCAGGATTCGCTGGCCGGTGCCTATGCCGGCCGTGACGGCATCGGTGTCTCGGCGCCGGGTCTGCGCGAACCGCCCGCGGATCGCTCACGTCATGGACAACTCGGCGCGATGTACACCTGGGTTGAAGACCCCTGCGTGCAAATCAACGCGGCGCAATTGTGCGGGTTCCTGGATACGCGTATCGCCGATGCCGAGCGCCGTTTGCGCGTGGCGTTCAGCGACACCAGTGCGCAGGTTCGACAGGAGCTTGATGCATTGCGTCAACGTGCGAAGCATTGTCCGCGCTGAGCTTGAGCGGACTTCACGACGCCAGGGTGAACTGTTCTTGCGGTGCATGGCGCCGCTCAAGATCGAGCAGGTACTTCTTCGCCTCAAGGCCGCCGCCATAACCGGTCAGTGATCCGTTTGCGCCGATCACGCGATGGCACGGCACGATAATCGACAACGGGTTGGCGCCATTGGCCAGACCGACGGCGCGACTTGCTTTGGGATTGCCGACGCGTCGCGCGAGCTCGGCATAGTTGATTGTCTTCGCATACGGGATCGTGCGCAGCGCCTTCCATACGCGCTGCTGGAACTCGGTTCCGTGCGGTTGGAGCGGCAGGTCGAATTCGACAAGTTCGCCAGCAAAGTACGCATCGAACTGGCGCTTTGTTTCGGCGAACGCCTGCGGGCTTCGCATCCATTCGGGCAGAATGTTCAATGGATGTCGCGAGTCGGGAAGACCGACAAGCCGCAGTGACTCGCCATCACCGACCAGCGTGATCGGGCCAATTGGCGATTCGACGCGGTCATAGACCAGCTGCGTCGATTTCGATTTTACCGTCATAGTCCGTCTCTCCAAAATCACATCTGCCAGGAGCAGCTAGCTTCGCTCGACTGCCCGCCAGCGCAATAGTTAAAAATTCCGCTCACCGCTCACCCGGTGCTGCGCCAGAGCAGCATCACCGCATAGGCCCGCCACGGCCGCCAGGCTTCGGAAAGCTTTTCCATTTCGCGTTGCGAGATCGGCGTGCCCGCACCGGCAATCTTGCGCAAGACCAGATCGCCGGCTGGAAACGCATCGGGATGCGCGTGTGCGCGCATGGCGATGTAGTGCGCCGTCCATGCGCCGATGCCTGGCAGGGTGCAGAGGCGGTCCACGCTTTCATCCAGTGTCTGCTGGGCAGAGAAGTCGATGCGACCATCCACGCAGGCTTGGGCCAGGCCACGAATCGTTGCCGAGCGGGCACGCGTCAGGCCGATCGATTCGAGCGGCGCATCGGCGAGTGCGGCGGCTGGCGGAAACCGTGCGCCGAGTCCAGCCGCCGCACTCGCCGGATGCGGCGTGCCGAAGCGTTCGACGATGCGCGCCGCGAGCGGGCGCGCGGCGGCCACCGAGATCTGCTGGCCGAGTACCGCCCGCACGCCGAGCTCGAAACCATCCCAGGCGCCGGGCAGGCGCTGACCGGGCCAGCGCTTGACCAGCGGCCGCAATCGTTGGTCGCGTCTGAGCGACTGCATGATCGTGGCAGGATCGGCATCGACGTCGAACATGCGCCGCACCCGGTTGACCAATTGGCCAAGGTGGATCGCCCGCACGTCATGCACGCGCAAGCGCAATGCGGTATCGGCGCGAATCGGCGCGACGCTGAGCCAGCCTGGTTCGCCATCGATAACGACGCTGCGGCGGTAGCCGTGCTCGTCGATCGCCTCGACGCCTGGTATTCCACGGCGTGCGTAGAACGCGAGCAATCCGTTGAAATCGAACGGCAAGCGATAAGGCAAGCGCAACTCGATTGCACGGCCGCCATGAACGCGACCGTGGCCGCGCCGGAACTCGCGCGGGGGCTTCGCGTAGGCATCGACAAACGCCGCATTGAAGCGGCGCAGGCTGGCATAGCCGGCCGCCGCAGCGACCGCCGTGATCGGCAGACCGGTTTCGCCCAGCAATTGCTTGGCAAACAGCAGGCGTCGTGTTGCAGCGACGTCGAGTGGACTGGCACCGAGTTCCTGTTCGAAAAGGCGGCGCAGATGACGTTCACTGACGCCGATGCGTGCGGCGAGACCAGTCACGGATTGGCCGTCGAGCGCGCCTTGTTCGATCAGGCGCAAGGCGGCGCCAACCAGATCGCTGCTGGCGCGGTGCGATGGCGAGCCGGGAGCCGCCTCGGGCCGGCAACGCAGGCACGGCCGATAGCCCGCAGCGGCCGCAGCCGCAGCACTTCGGTAGTAGGTAATGTTGGTCGGTTTCGGCGTTGGCGCCGGACAGACCGGACGGCAGTAGATGCCGGTCGTTTTCACCGCGGTGAAAAACAAGCCGTCGAAACGCGCGTCGCGGGTCAATCGCGCCTGTTCGCAGATGGCCGGGTCGAGAGTCGCCTGGGAGGTTTCGGTTTGCACGGGTGCAATCTAGCAGCGATTGCCGTTCAGGACTCGCCGTTTTCGGACATCAATCATCGGGTGTGGGTCTTCGTCGTTTTTTGGCATGGCATTCATAGTCGCGACGAAGGAGCGTGCTTTCGAAGGACAAAGTCACAGGGAACCTGCTTCGGCTCAGCCGAGCCTGTCCTGAGCCGGCCGAAGGGGACTCCTTCGAGGCCGAGATACCTGGTGCGCGCCGCCCGTGCCGAATTCCCAGCCGAATCAAAAACCGTAACGCAGAAATCCTCCATCAACGGCAATGCATTCACCGCTGATATACGAAGCGGCCGGCAGGCACAGGAAGGCGATTGCGGCGGCGACTTCTTCGGGTTCGCCGATGCGTTTCATCGGCGTGCGTTCGAGCACCTCGTCGAGGTAATCCGGGTCGGCCAGGGCCGGCTCGGAACGTTGCGTGCGGATGTACCACGGCGCGACCGCATTGACGCGGATGCCGTCCTCGGCCCATTCGGTGGCGAGGTTGCGGGTCAGTTGATGCAGGGCGGCCTTGCTCATGCCGTACGGCGATCCGGTGCGCACCGAGGTGAGTCCGGACACCGAGCCGACATTGACGATGCCGGCGTTTGCATGTTGCACGAGTTGCGGATGGGCGAGCCGGCACATTTCAAACGCCGAGAACACGTTCGTGTCGATGATGCGGTGATACTCGCTGGCGCTGTAATCGAGCGTCGGCTTCGGTGAATTCATGCCGACGTTGTTGATCAGCAGGGAAAGCTCAAGTCCGAGATCGGCAATGAAGTCGAACACCTCCAGACGCTGCTCATGCTCGCCGACATCGGCGGCAAACGCGCGCAATGAGGTGCGCGGAAATTCCTCGGCGAGCTCGTCGCGAACCTGTTCGAGGTGCGCCTCGTCGCGGGCGACGAGGACGATGTCGGCACCGAGTCCGGCCAGTTCACGTGCGGTCGCCAGGCCGATGCCACGGCTTGCGCCGGTCACCAGGGCCAGCTGTCCATCGAGTCGCCAGCGTGCAGCGTTCATGCTCAGGCACTCCGCTTGTTGTGACGCAATGACGGGAGCAGACTACGCGTTGCGCATACCACTCGTCATCGAACCGAGGTCGTCATGTTACGTCAAAGCCTGCAAGTCGCCGCCAGTCTGCTCGCCGTGATCGCGCTCGCCGCGTGTTCGTCGCACACCTCGGAAAGCAGTGCCGACAAGACTGAAGCTGCGGTGGATCAGCCGGCCATCGCGACGCCGCGCACGCCGACCGTGCTGGATGACCAGCTCAAGGCGCTCGACAAGGCCAAGGCTGTCGAGCAGACCCTGCAGAAGGCGCAAGCCGAGCGCGACAAGGAGATGGACGAGCAGGGCGGCGGTTGATTTTCGGCGCGATTCTTGCGATCAGTTCAGACCACACGAGCAATGCGCGACGACGCCGAAGCGGTTGCCACCGAGTTCGTTGAGCAGGGCCAGGGTGTGCCTGATTTCGTCGTTGGCGAGCAGCTGCATCGGCAACGACGCCAGACCTGACCAGCGTCCGAAGCTGGCGGCGGCCTCGTTGTTGCCGAGCGACAACGCAAAGCGCTCCCAGGTGCTGAGTTCGCGCTCGACATAGCGGGTGCGATAGTTGCTGCCGAGATTGCCGCGAACGGCCGCGGCGCTGATCGCCTCTTGCAGGCCGCCGAGCTTGTCGACGAGTCCGCGCTCCTTCGCCTGTGATCCGCTCCAGACCCGACCCTGGGCGATTTCGTCAATCTGCGCCGGAGTCTTGCCGCGTGCCGAGGCGACCTTGCCGATGAAATCACGATAGCCCTTCTGGATCACGCTGGTCAGGATTGTCTCGACCTTTGGATCGAGCGGACGGCGGATATCGAACGCGCCGGCGATCGGTGTCGTTGCCACGCCATCGGTGTGGATGCCGATCTTCTCCAGAGTCTGCGGAATCGTCACGAACATGCCGAAGATGCCGATTGATCCGGTGATCGTCGTCGGTTGTGCCCAGATTTCGTCGGCATCCATCGAGATCCAGTAGCCGCCGCTGGCGGCGACATCGCCCATTGAGACGACCACCGGCTTGCCGGCTGCCTGGATCTGTTCGATTTCGCGACGGATGATTTCCGAGGCATAGGCATCGCCGCCCGGCGAGTCGACGCGCAGGACAACCGCCTTGACCTGCTCGTCGTCTCGAACCTCGCGCAACAGGCGGGCTGTGCTGGTTGCGCCGACGGCCCCCTGCGCCTGCTCGCCCTGCACGATTTCGCCCTGGGCGACGATCACGGCGATCTGCGGACGGGAATCCGGCAGGTTGGCAGCGACTTGCATGCCGAGATAATTCGACCAGTTGACCTGGCGAAAGGTTTCGCCGCTGTCGTCGGGTTTACCAAGGTCGCTGATGAGTTTGCGTGCCTGCGCCCGCGTGGCCAGCTTGTCGACCAGACCGCGATCGAGAGCAAGCTTGGCCAGGTCGCCATTGAACTTCGGAACCAGGGTGTCGAGGTGGGTCACGTCGTCGGCCAGTGCCGCCGCATCGAGCTTTCGCATCGCCGCAATTTCGTCGAGGAACTCATTCCAGATGCCGCCCATCCAGAACAAATCGGCTTGCTTGGCGGCATCCGAGGCCTGGTTGAGGATGTAGGGTTCACCCGCCGACTTGTACTGGCCGACGCGGATCAGATGCACATCGACGCCGAGCTTGTCGAGCGCATCGCGATAGTAGCTGCGGTAGTTGGCGAAACCTTCGAGCAGAACCGAGCCTTGCGGATCGAGCAGGATCTGGTCGGCATGCGCGGCCAGATAGTACTGGCCCTGTTCCATGCCCTCGGAAACGACGATGACATCCTTCTTCGTCGCGCGAAAGCGATCCAGTGCCTGACCAAGTTCGCGCATGGTCGAGACGCCGGCGGACATGCGGTCGGGAACGAGGACGATGCGCGCGATGCGCTGGTCGCTCGCGGCGGCTTCGATGACGCGCAGCAGGTCGCGCAATTGCACTTCCTTCGCGCTATCGCCAGAGAGGCTGGCGATAGCGCGCTCGCCAGGATCGGTGCTGTATTGCTCGACGATCAGGCCCTGCGGATCGAGCACAAGTGCGGTCTGCTCGCCGATGATCGGTGCCGAACGGAATATCGCCACAAACAGTGCGATCAGCACGATCACGAGGATGGTGTTGAGAATCAGTCGCCGGGTGAAATTCAGGGTGTTCCAGATCCCGCGCATGAAGCGGATGAAGAACCCCGGTTGGGATGAAGACATCATTGACTCCGGATCCGGAATGCGGAGCGATCTCCGCCACTAGGGAATGGGCAGGGTAGCCGAACCCGCGCCCGCTGGCATGCGTCAAACGACATGAATTTCATCCGACAGTCGGCAGCTTCAAGGCGATCGCCCAGAATCGCGAGGTCAGCAGGATTGCAGCAACGCTGAGCCCGGCGATCAGACCCATCCACATGCCGGCTGCGCCAAGACCGTTGTGGAAGGCCAACCACAAGCCGACCGGCATGCCTACGCCCCAATAGGCAAAGGCCGAGATCAGCATCGGCAGGCGGGTATCCTTGAGACCACGCAGGGCACCGTTGGATGCGGCCTGGACGCCATCGGACAACTGGAAAATCGCGGCCAGGCCAAGCAGTTGCGCCGCCAGCGTGATCACCGCGACATCGCTGGTGTACATCGCGGCGATGCGTTCGGGCACGCTGAACAACAGGGTCGCGGAAAACACCTGTATGCACAGCGTCAGCATCATGCCGATCGCCGCCGCCTGACGGACGCCATGGCCATCATTGCGCCCGCGCGCGTAACCGACACGCACGGTCGTCGCCATGGCGATGCCGAGCGGCACCATGAACACGACCGAGGCTATGTTGATCGCGATCTGATGGCTGGCGATTGTGTCGGTGCCGAGCTTGCCGATGGTCAGCGCGACGGCGACAAACAGCCCGGCTTCCATGAGCAGGGTGATCGCGATCGGTACGCCGATATTGAGCAATTCGACAAGGGTGCGTCGATCCGGGCGGTCAAAGCGCGCCAGCAGGTGCAGGTCGCGATAGCGTGAGCGGCGGGCGACATACAGTGCGAACGCGCCACATTGCAGCCACAACACGATTGCCGTCGCAAGGCCGCATCCGAACGCGCCAAGCCCTGGAACGCCAAGCGCTCCGTACATCAGCACATAGCCGATCGGGCCAAGCAGAACGAGGCCAAGCAGACTGAAATACATGGTCGGGCGGGTCATGCCCATGCCCTCGCTCAAACCGCGCAGGGCGAAGAACACCGACAGCGCCGGTGCGCCCCAGGCAACCGCGCGCATGAATGCGCTGGCATCGGCGACCAGGCTCGCCTCGACTCCGATCAGGCCGAACAGCATCGGGCCGAGCAAGGCAGCGGCGAGACCGAGACCGACGCCGAGTGGCAGGGCCAGCCACAGCGCCTGCCGGAACAGGGCGCCGACCTCGCGCGCGCGGCCCGCCCCACGCAACTGGGCGACCGAGGGTTGCAGGGCCATCATGACGCCGATGATGGTGATGATCGCAAGCACCCAGACGTTGCTGCCGAGGGCAACCGCACCCAGGGTGTGTGCATCGAGATGACCGGCCAGCACGGTATCGATCAGGTTCATGCCGATCGCCGAGAGCTGGCCGAGTACCAGCGGTGCGGCGAGACGGATCGTGGCATTGAGTTCGCTGGCCAACCGTGACCGGTCGGTGGATAGAATGGTGGTCATCGGCGCTGCTTCCTGCGACCGCCGAGTATAGCGAGGTGGCGGCGACCTGCCAGGTAAGGTGTTGTCATCAACGGCTTGCGCGCGGCCAGTGGACGGAGGGAGGACAATGCGCGTCATCCTGGCTCAAGCGGGCGGATCTCCTGGTGGCTATCGGCTTGAATGCGTGCCCGCGGCTGCCTTCGAGGTTGCCGTCCTGACTCTTGATCCTGCGCCCATGCCTGGCTCTGTCGACACTTGCGCCTCGTCGCACGAACACGGATTACCCAAGTCACGATGAACAGCGAGTTCGAATTGCCCCCGCCACCACCGGCATTGCCCGCGCAATGGCAAGCGGATGCGGAATTCGCCGAGGCGGCCAGCGATGCGCCGGGGCGCACCTGTCCGAATTGCGGCGCGCCGGCCCATGGCCCGTATTGCTATGCCTGTGGCCAGTCCGAAAAGGGCATGATCCGGCACCTCTCCGAAGTCATGTCGGAATTTGCCGACATTGTCTTCAATGTCGATTCGCGGATCTTTCGTTCGCTGTGGGATCTGTATGTCCGGCCAGGCTATCTGACTCGCGAATACCTGGCCGGTCGGCGTGCCCGTTATGTGACACCGTTTCGGTTGTTCTTCTTCCTCTCGATCATCGCTTTCTTCTCGATGCAGATGACGCTGCCGGACATCAATCCGAACGACATCCGGATCGGTTTGTCCAACGGCATCGACGATGCGAAGACCGGCGAGGAAGTGGCCAGTGCGGTCAGCACAGCGGTCGAGGCTTTGCAGAAGCAGAGGGACACTCCGGGAATTCCGGCCGAGCAGCGCACCCGGGTCGAGACAAGGATCGCTGAAATCCGCAAGGCCGGAGAAAGCCGGCTCGATTTCCTGAATAGCGAAGTCGAAGCGGCGCGGACAGCGCTGATGTCGGCGCAGGATATCCGTACCGGCACCGGCAACAGGGTCGTGGCCGGGCCAGACAAGCATGCTGGAGGCTTGGTCTCGGCGCCGGCCGATGGCGTTGAAGCGGCAAGCAACAACAATCAAATCACGGTGTTCGGCAACCGCTGGAATGCAGACACCGACCCGGTGCGCGTGGCGTGGTTGTCCGATGGATTGAACGCGAGGCTCAACCGCACGCTCGAGCACATGCAGAAAAACATCGAAGACGCGAACAAGAATCCGGGACGCCTGCTCGCCGGGTTCTTCGCGGTACTGCCGCAAACGCTGTTCGTGCTGATGCCATTGTTTGCCGTGCTGCTCAAGGGCTGCTACCTGTTCAAGCGTCGGCTGTACATGGAGCATCTGCTCGTCGCCCTGCACAGCCACGCCTTCATCTTCATGTCGGTGCTGGTCATCCTCGGGCTCGGCCTGCTCGGCGGGGTGGCCGATGGACGGCCGTGGTTTTCCGTTCCGCTGGCCTGGCTGACTGCCGCGGCCTGGATCTGGTTGTTCCTGTATCTGTTTCTGATGCAAAAGCGTGTCTATGCTCAGGGCTGGATCATGACCTTGATCAAGTTTGGCGTGATCGGAATCAGCTATTCGGTGATCCTGTCGTTCGCGCTCGCTTTTGCTGGGCTGATCAGTCTGGCATTGACCTGAAGCCGTGCCGGTTCCGGGCCGGAAATCGGGGAATTTCTGATGTGGCGGGCGTGGCCGCAGGCGCAAGGCCGCGCCGGGGTTGGGCTTCCGCCTTTTTCAATCCTGTCAAGACTGTTTTGCACAGTTCGGCACAGGCCTGTCGGGGTGCCCAGCCACACCCTTCTAGCCGCTGAATACCCGCTGACATGATTTGTAACCGGCTGAAAATAAAGAACAAAAATGATTGGTCAAAATTTCGCCAAGCTGACGACGGGCGCATCGGATAGCCCCCGGAGCCGATTTGCAGGGGCCTGATCCACAGAGTTATCCACAGCATCTGTGGATAAGGGATTTTCCCTTGTCGAGGCAGTTACTTGGCGCCATATTCTCGGTTCAAAGTGAGGAAGTCGCGCCAAGTCGATGGCTCCAGTTTCGGGTCGCCCGGGTACACTCGGCAAATGCCGCGCATCGTTCAAGTGGCGGTCCCGGTGCCGCTGCCCAGATTGTTTGATTACCGCCTTGATCCAGGCCTTGCCATGCCTGCCATCGGCACCCGCGTGCGCGTCCCTTTCTCCGGGCGTGATCGCGTTGGCGTGGTGCTCGGTTGCGAGGAGCGCAGCGACCTGGCCGATGACCAGCTCAAATCGCTCGCCGAGATCCTCGACCCGCAGCCGTTGCTGACCGCCGAGCTGATCGCGACGCTCGAATGGGCCTCACGCTACTACCAGCATCCGATCGGCGAGGTATTCGATGCGGCCCTGCCGGCCCTGCTGCGCAGCGGCCGTGACCTGCCGCAAGCCGGGATTCCCGCCGTCGCGTTGACCGTGCAAGGTTGTGCAGGGCTGGCCGCGGCAGCTTCATCACGAGCCACGCGGATCGGCCATTTGCTTGATCTGCTCGGAACCGGGCCGCTGGCGACGGCCGATCTCGATCAGCGCCTGCCCGGCTGGCGCGGCTCGGCGCGCAGCCTCAAGAGCCGTGGCTGGCTCATGGACTGTCGCCTGATGGCATTGCCGATGCCCGATCAGGCCATCGCCGCACCGGCTCTGAACGACCAGCAGCGTGCCGCCGTGGACGCCGTCAGCGCGCGCTTCGGCGAGTTCGCGCCATTCCTGCTCGACGGCGTCACCGGCAGCGGCAAGACCGAGGTTTATCTGGCCAGCATTGGCGAAGCGATCCGTCAGGGCCGCCAGGCGCTCGTGCTTGTTCCGGAGATCGCCTTGACTCCACAAACCACGCGGCGTTTCCGTGAACGACTCGGTTTCGATGTGGCAATCCTGCACTCGGGCCTGAGCGAGGGTGAGCGGGCAACCGCCTGGTTGTCCGCCGCACGCGGCGAGGCGCGCGTGGTGCTTGGTACGCGTTCGGCGATCTTCGTGCCGCTGCCAAGTGCGGGCCTGATCGTCGTCGACGAGGAACATGACGCCTCCTACAAGCAGCAGGACGGATTCCGCTATCACGCGCGCGATCTCGCCGTGATTCGCGCCCGTTCACTGGGTGTGCCGTTGATCCTCGGTTCGGCAACGCCGTCGCTGGAAAGTCTGGCGAATGCGCAGGCAAACCGATATCGCTCGCTGCGTCTCGCCCATCGGGCCGGTGTCGCCCAGCCGCCGTCGCTGCAGATCATGGATCTGCGCCGCAAGCGGCTCGATCAGGGCCTGGCGATCTCGACCCTGCATGCGATTGAGGCCTGTGTCGGTCGTGGCGAACAGGTGCTCGTGTTCCGTAACCGTCGCGGCTATGCGCCGGTGCTGTTCTGTCATGCCTGCGGCTGGAGTGCGCAATGCGCGCGTTGCGATCGACCGCTGACCCTGCATCGCGGTGCGGCACGCCTGCGTTGTCATCATTGCGCCGCCGAGGCGCGCGTGCCGACGGCCTGCCCGGACTGTGCGAGTACGGCGCTGGCGCCGCAGGGCCAGGGAACCGAACGCCTGGAGGAAGTTCTCCAGCAGCACTTTCCACAGGTGCCGGTGCTGCGTGTCGATCGTGACAGCACACGCAGCCGTTCCGGTCGCGACATGATCTTCGACCGGCTCGACATGGCCGGACCGCGCATCCTGGTCGGCACGCAAATGCTGGCCAAGGGACACGACCTGCCGAACCTGACCCTGGTCGTCGTCACTGGCGTTGATCAGGGGCTTTACAGCGTGGACTTTCGTGCCGGTGAACGCCTCGGCCAGCTGATCGTGCAAGTGGCCGGTCGCGCCGGGCGGGCCGAGCGACCTGGCGCGGTGATCCTGCAGACGCATCATCCGGAACACCCATTGCTGCATGCCTTGATTGGCGGCGGTTATCCCGCGCTGGCTGCGAGTCTGCTCGGCGAGCGACGTGCTGCCGGACTACCGCCATTTGCAAGCTTCTCGCTGCTGCGTGCCGAAGCGCGTGAAAAGGTGGATGTTGCGGCGTTCCTGCAGGCTGCGGTCGATTCCGCGCGCAGTGCGCAAGCGGCGCTCGCAATCCACGGCCCTGTGCCGGCACCGATGCCACGCCGGGCCGGTTATCAACGCAGTCAGGTCATCATCGAATCGGGCGAGCGCGCCACGATGCAGGCATTTCTGCCAGGCTGGCTGGCCGGATTGCGTGTGCTCAAGCAGGCACGCCGCGTGCGCTGGTCGATCGATGTCGACCCGATCGAGATGGGCTGAATCAGCGGGATGTCGGGGGAGCCGCTTTCGCCGCTCCCCACTCCCGATTCCCGGCGGTCAGGCCACAAACAAGGCGCGCATCTTCTTCATCGCGTGTGCCTCGACCTGACGGATGCGCTCGGCGGAAACGCCGTATTCATCGGCGAGTTCCTGCAAGGTGGCCTTTTCGCCATCGATCAGCCAGCGACGCTGGATGATGTCGCGCGAACGCTCGTCGAGCTTGGCCAAGCCGCTGTGCAGCGTATCCAGCGAGGATTCTTCCTCGGATTCGCTTTCGACCGTCATGTATGGATCGGCGTTCTGGTGATCCTCAAGGAACATCACCGGTGACGGCCGCGCATCGTCATCGTCGTCAGTCGGGGTGTCGAAGGCGATGTCTCGACCGCTCAGGCGCGACTCCATTTCGAGAACCGTGGCCGCCGGAACGCCAAGCTCGCGGGCAACGATGTTGACCTCGTCATGGTTCATCCAGCCCAGACGCTTCTTCGACTTGCGCAGGTTGAAGAACAGTTTGCGCTGGGCCTTGGTCGTGGCGACCTTGACGATGCGCCAGTTACGCAGGATGAACTCGTGCATCTCGGCGCGAATCCAGTGCACGGCAAACGAAACCAGGCGCACGCCGTGTTCCGGATCAAAACGCTTGACGGCCTTCATCAGGCCGATATTGCCCTCCTGGATCAGGTCGGCGATCTGCAGGCCGTAGCCCGAATAGCCGCGCGCCACGTGCACGACGAAGCGCAGATGCGACATGACCATCTTGCGGGCGGATTCGATGTTTTCGTTTTCGAGATAATCGCGGGCCAGTGCCTGTTCGTCTTCCGGACTCAGCATCGGCACGCGATGTACGGCGGAGATATACGCGTCCAGGCTGCCAAGCGGGCTCGGAACCGGGAAATTGGCGGTAACAATGGCGTTGGTCATGCACATGTCCTCATTCATGCGGCAATTTTAGCACTCTTGTACTGAGAGTGCTAAGCGCTGCGGGAGTTCCCCGGCCCAGTCGCAATGTCCGGAGATAACTGAACTGATCGGTATAGTAGCGTGAAATCCATTAACGCGGTGTAAGCAGTCCGCCTGCCAGGCGTGAACAATCGTGCTCAAGGCTTGCCGATATCGGGCAGGCTCCAGTCGATCGGGCTGCGGCCGGATTGCACAAGATATTGATTGGCGATGGAAAAATGTCTGCAACCGAGAAAGCCGCGGTGGGCCGACAACGGCGACGGATGGGGAGCCTTGAGGATCAAGTGTCGTCGGCCGTCAATCAGGCGACTCTTGGCTTGGGCGTGGCTGCCCCAGAGCAGGAACACGAGACCTTCGCGTTCGAGATTGAGGGCTCCGATGCAGGCATCAGTCAGAATCTCCCAGCCTTTGCCCTGATGTGAAGCGGCAAGGCCTTGTTCGACGGTCAGCACGGTATTGAGCAGGAGCACGCCCTGCTGCGCCCAGGTGGTCAGGCAGCCGTGGGCGGGGCGTGGCAGACCGAGGTCACGCGAGATCTCCTTGAAGATGTTGAGCAGTGACGGCGGCACGGCCACACCGGGCGCGACCGAGAAACACAGACCATGAGCCTGACCGGGCCCGTGGTAGGGATCCTGGCCGAGGATGACGACCTTGACCCGCTCGAATGGCGTCGTGTCGAGTGCCGCGAAGATTTGCGAAGCAGGCGGATGGATGATCTTGCCGGCGGCTTTCTCGGCGCGCAGGAAGGCGGCGAGTTCCTGCAACGGCGGAGTTTCGAAAACCGCAGCGAGGCGTGCTTTCCAGGACGCTTCGAGCTTCAGCCGGTCAGCGCTCATGAAGCAGCGCTGCGGGATCTCGCACGCAGGTTGCGGCCAACGCGCAACTGGAACAGCAGCTTGGTCACGAGCAGGCGTTCCTCGATTGGTTTTTCGACCAGATCATTCGCGCCGGCACGCAACAAGGCAGCCTGATTGTCGGGATTGTCGTCGCCGGTCATGACGATGACCGGAAGATGGCCCTTGCCATAGCCGAGTTGGTGGCGGATGCGTTCGAGCAGGTCACCGCCGGTCAGTTCGCCTTTGAGGTTGACATCGGTGAGCACGATGTCGGCACCGATGCGATCCATCGATTGCGCTGTCTCGAGCATGGCCAGCGCATCCTCGACACTGATCACATGGAGCACGGTCAGGCCGTGTTTCTCGAGCATGCGCCGTGTCGCCAGGGCGACCACGCGGCTGTCCTCGACATAGAGCACCTCGCCGGACGTTGATTCGGTCGGTTGCACGTAGCCGCGAATGAATTCGGCCAGGGCCAGGAAGCCCAGCGACTTGTCGAAATAGTCAGTCACATCGTCGCTCAGCGAGCGTGTGACCAGGCGTTCCTGCACGTCGCCGGAAACCACCACGATCGGCATGTACGCCTGTGGTGAATTCTCACGGATCTGACGAGCCAGTTCGAGGCCGTCCATGTCGGGCAGACGCAGGGCCGTGGTGACAAAATCGACGACGCCGTCGGAAAGCTGGGCGACGGCTTCGGCACCGGTTTCGCAGGCGAGCACGATGACGCCGGGCAGATTGGACTTCAGCATCTGTTCGATGAGCCGGCGCACGACGCGCGATCCATCGACGACGAGGACACGTGGCTCGTCGGAGGAAAGGTGGCGGGTCAGGGCGGGTTTCGTGCTCAACGTTGCGGTCGTCCGGCGAAGAGGTGGCGGGTGCTGACAATCCAGGCGCCGAGCCAGCCCAACACGGCGCTGGCGGCAATCACCATCATCGCATCACGCCAACCGAAACCGTGCAGGCTGAAACGATTCTGGTAGCTGGCCAGCAGTTCGAGCAGCGGCGTGCGTACGACAAGTTCAACAATACCAACTGCGAGCACGGCGAGTACACCGCCGAGTATCCCGTACCAGAAGCCGGCGTAAAGGAATGGCCGGCGTACGAAGCCGTCGCTGGCGCCCATCAACTGCACCACGGCGATTTCCTCGGCGCGGGTCTGGATGTCCATGCGCACGGTGTTGCCGACAACCAGCAAGGTGGCCAGGCCGAGCAGCACCATCAGGGCGAGCATGGCGCGCTCACCAAACCCGAGGATCGCGGACAAGCGCTTGCGC
Source organism: uncultured Dokdonella sp. (assembly GCA_964390215.1). Lineage (GTDB taxonomy): Bacteria > Pseudomonadota > Gammaproteobacteria > Xanthomonadales > Rhodanobacteraceae > Dokdonella. The sequence goes on from CAYMHF010000004.1 coordinate 107,553, forward strand.
CACTCGGCGTCGTACTGAACCATGTCGACGCGCGCATCGTTTTTCAGTTCTGCAAGCAGGGGTGGTTCGCCATTTCCGGCATCCAGCCGTGGCGTAACCACGATCACGCTGGGCAGGGGATTGTCCTCAAGTACATCGAGCGCTTCGGAAAACCCCGACAGTTGGCGAAACTCGGCGAGCCCCTGTTCCGGTGTGCGCAGATCGACGGCAAGCACGTCGTCACGCTTGCCAAGCTCGCCGGCAAACTGGCGGGCCGAGTCCGCGCTCTGTGTGGTTTCGAGGAACACGGTGAACTCACGCGCCTCGCGCAGCCCGCCGGAAAGCGCGCGGGCATTGTCGAGGAGGACGAACAACAACAGCGGCAGAGCCAGGGCGATGCCCATGACCAGCACCGTCAACACCGTCGACCACGGGCGCGCCAGCAGGCGGCCGAGACTGGCCTGGAAGCTCTGCCGGTGCTGGCGGATCCAGGCGTTCCAGCGCAAGCGCAGCGAGCGGCGCTCGCGCGGCAGGCTCTGGTTTGTCGGTGGCGCTTCGCGCAGCCGGTTTGATTGCTTGCCGGGCTTCACCATCAGCTTGCCTGCGGCCGGAAATCGTCGATCAGTCGTCCGTGATCGAGGACGAGCACGCGCTTGCCCATGTGCCGGATCAGGTGCAGGTCGTGGCTGGCGATCAGCACGGTGGTTCCGACCCGCTGGAATTCGGCAAACAGGTTCATGATCTCGACCGAAAGCTGTGGATCGAGATTGCCGGTTGGCTCATCGGCAATGATCAGGGGTGGCTTGCCGACCAGGGCGCGGGCGATACCGACGCGCTGCTGCTCGCCGGTTGACAAGGTTGCCGGGGCCGCACGCTCCTTGTCGAGCAGGGCCACTTTGTCGAGCGCCGCGCGCACGCGTTTGGCGGTTTCCTCGGTTCCGGCACCGGCGATGGTCAGCGGCAAGGCGACATTTTCAAACACGCTGCGATCCATCAGCAGGCGATGATTCTGAAAGACCATGCCGATGCCGCGACGCACCTGCGGGATGGCGCGCTGGCGCACCCGCGCGAGTGCCGCACCATTGACGATGATCTCGCCGCGGCTCGGCCGCTCGATCAGGCCGAGCAGCTTGAGCAAGGTGGTCTTTCCGGCACCGGAATGCCCGGTGACGAACACCATTTCACCCGCCATCACCTCGAAGCTGAGTCCATTCAGCGCTTCATGGCCCCCGGCATAGCGTTTGCTGACATTGTCGAAGTGAATCATTGGTTTTGGCGGGATTCGAGATTGGGGATTCGAAATTCGCA
>CAYMHF010000004.1:108939-160291 GCA_964390215.1 uncultured Dokdonella sp.
AGAGCAAGAGCAAGAGCAAGAGCAAGAGCAAGAGCAAGAGCAAGAGCAAGAGCAAGAGCAACGGCAAGGTCAAGGCAAGTCGATAGACTCGATGGATCCGGGATCCGCTTTTGCGAATCCCGAATCCCGAATCCTCAATCCCGGCTATTTGACCATCTGATTCAAATCGAAGATCGGCAGCAGGATTGCGAGGACGATGAACAGAACCATGGCGCCGACCAGCAGGATAACGGCCGGGCCGAGGGTTGCCGAGAGTACCCCTAGCCAGCGATTGAGATCACGTTGCTGCTGGGCCGCCGCTTCTTCGAGCATGCGTGGCAGTTCGCCGGATCGTTCGCCGCTGGCGATCAGGCGCAGCGCAACCGGAGGAAACTGCTTGCTCTCGGCGAGCGCGCGCGCGAAACCGCTGCCCTCGCGCACCTTGAATGCGGCAAGGCGCAATGATTCGCGCATCGGCAGGTTGGGCACGACTTGTGCGGCGATCGCCAGTGCATCGAGCAGGGGCACCGCGGCGCCGGCGAGCAGGGCCAGCGTGCGCGCCGCCCGCGCGGTGTTCGCGGCACGCGTCAATCGTCCGATCAGTGGCAGGCGCAGGAGCAGACGATGCCAGCGATAGCGGATCGCCTCGCGGCGCAGGGCCATGCGGATCGCGATCACGCCGAGCGCGAGCAGACCGACCAGCAGCCAGGCCCAATGCCGCAGGAAATCCGAAAGACCCATCAGCAGCCGGGTGGCCAGCGGCAGAGTCTGCTGCATGTTCTCGAACACGCCGATGATCTGTGGTACGACCCAGGTCAGCAGGCCGGCGACGACGGCGATCGCGACCACGGTCAGCAGCAACGGGTAGGTCAGCGCGGAAAGCAGGGTCTGGCGCAAGGCATCGCGTGCTTCGGCGTAGTCGGCGAGGCGATCAAGCACGCGGGCGAGATGGCCGGATTGCTCGCCGGCGGCAACCGTGGCGCGGAAGATCTCGGGAAAGCTGTCCGGAAAATCGGCCATGGCCTGAGCCAGGCCGGCACCCTCCATGACGCGCGAGCGCAGGGCGACGGTGAGGGTGCGCTGGCGTTCGTTGTCATCCTGTTCTGACAGCGCGGCGAGCGCTTCGTCGATCGGCAGATTGGCGCCGATCAGGGTCGAGAGCTGGCGCGTGAGCATGGCCAATTGGGTGGCCGAGAGGCTGCGGCGCGAGAATGGTGATGCGCTTCTTCGGCTTTCGACAACTTCATCGACCGCCAGCGGATTCAGCCCGCGCTCGCGCAGGATGCCGCGAACCGCGCGCGCAGTGTCGCCCTGCAGCACGCCGCGCTGGGTCTTGCCGCTGTTGTCGAGAGCCTGGTAGGCGAATGCCGGCACGCGGATCCCCGATTCCTGGGACGCCCATTGTCGCCGGAATACGGCGGCAATGGGCAGTCAGCGATAGAGAACGTAAGCCAAGGTGAGCAGCCAGCCCACGGTTGCGGCGAGCAGGAACGAATCACGCACGGCCAGGCGGCTCGGATCGCCGCCGGCGCCACGCTTGAAGACCAGGAACAGGTAGCGCAACACGCCGAGGGCAACCCATGGCGTCGACCAGGCGACGGCCCGGTGCCCATGACGGGCCACGACTTCGGGCGAAATCGCGTAGAACACATAGGCGACGAACACCGCGCCGGCCAGCGCGGCCAGCACCCATTCGATCGTGGTCACGTCGTAGCGCGCGGCGGCGCGTGCATCGGGATCGGTGACGTGGATCAGGTCGCCGTGACGCTTGCCCAACGCAAGCATCAGGGCAAGCAGAAATCCCATCGCGAGGATCCACGGCGTCAGTGGAACGTTCGCGGCAAGCCCGCCTGCCAGGATGCGCAAGGCGAAGCCGCTGGCGACGATGCCGACGTCGAGCCAGGCGACGCGCTTGAGCCCCTGCGAATAGGCCAGCTGCATGACGAGATAGATCGCGATCACGGCAACAACATCGGCGTTGGTCGATGCTGCGACGAGCAGCGCCGCCACGCCGAGCAGGGCGGAGAATCCGAGCGCGGTTCCCGGCGCAATGGCTCCGCGTGCGACCGGGCGTTGCTGCTTGTCCGGATGCAGTCGGTCGCGCTCCGCATCGCGCATGTCGTTGTAGGCGTAAACGGCCGATGCGGCCAGGCAGAACGCGAGTGTGGCCAGTACCGCACCAACCAGGGCCGAGCGATCGAACAGGGCATGGGCAAAAAACAGTGGCAGCAAGACGAAGCCGTTCTTGATCCATTGGGCCGGGCGCGCGAGCTCGATCAGGGCGGCAACCGCGACCATGATCAATCGGTCTTGCCGGATCGGGTATCCGCTGCTTGCTCGAATCCACCGCGCGAGATGGTGTCGGGAGCCATCGGTTTGCCGCCTGATCCCGACGACCTTGGCCAGCCCAGCGCGCGCTTGCGTGTCATGGCCTCGACATCCAGCTTGATCCCGGCAACGGCATCGCGTCCGCTGCGCGGATCGTTCGCATAGGCGCCGACGAAGCGCACGATCCTGCCGTCGCTGAAACGCGGAATCGGCACGCGAAACTTCGGCTCGCTGACCTGGTAGCTCGAGGTGCCGAGCAGCCCGCCATCCTCGTCGAGCCAGTTGAGGCTGACCTGACCGGAGAAGCCGGCATCGGGCAGGGCGATCAACACAGCCGGATTCCAGCGGTCGACGTCGACCTGCAGGTTTGCCTTCGCTTGCGGACGTTCGAGAACCACGGCTGGATCGCCAAGCAGGTTGTACATTTCCACCAAAGTACGGTCATCGATGCTCTGCTTGGCGCGCACGATGCCTTCGCCGATGGTTGCCCCGGGCACGAGCAACTCCTTGACCAGGCTTTCGCTGAATCTTGTCGACGGGGCGTTGCGCCAGGAGGCCGCGAACACCGCGATCGCCCCCTTGTCCGCTTCGCGCAGGAACCGCTCGCCGATCGAATCCTCGGTTGGATTGTCGAACGGTGCCGAATAGCAGGTCATCGACAGCACCATCGGCAAACGTCCGCTGTTGCTCAGGGCGCTGACGTCATCGAGGGTGAACAGATCGTGGTTCTTGCGCAGATCCGGCGGACCGGTGCGCCAGATGTAGCGCCCACCGTGACCGATGAAATGAACCAGCAACTGGCCCTGGTTGAGACCGTCCTTGATTGCGCTCTGGTGGGCCAGATTGTCGGCTTCGTCGGGGCTTGCGTAGATCTTGTCGGCAAGGAATCCCTGCTTGCTGATCGAGCCCGCGATCTGGTCGGAGGCTTTCTTGAAGTACGAGGATTCGTCGGTGATGAACATGACATCGCGACGCCAACTGCCCGGGCGAGGGCTGCTCAGATAATCAATGGTCTTGTCGACGATGGCCGTGACCTCGGCGGGTTCGACGACCGGAAAGCGTCCGACCGCGACGACCGGGTGATAGTCATCGCCGTCGACTGCGCCGAACCAGTTGTCGCTGGCCGATTGGCCTTCGGCCGAGGGGTATTGCCAGGTCGGGATCAGGTTGCGACTGCCCATGCTCTTGCTTGCGGCATCGTAGGCGGTTGCCGGAATTCCGGAAAAATGGCCGGGTACGAGCTCCTGCGGACTGTTCGCGAACTTGGCGTAGGCGAGGTCATTGTAGGTGTCGTGGCGGATATCGAAGCTGGCATCGCCAACCAGCAGCAGGAAGCGCGGTCGCGGCTTTGGCCAGTGATGCCAGGCGGTATCCACCAGGTTGCGTACCGCCTGCGGGTGGGTGATGCCGTGGTTGAATTCGTCATAGACATCGGCAATGTCGATCAGCGCCACCCGCAGGCCGCGCTTCTCGTGGAACTCGGCGAGCGGACGTACCGCATCGATCAGACTGGCGTGGCTGACGATGAGGTAGTCATACGCCTGCCCGGGTGCAAGCCAGTTGCGCTTGCCCGACGTGCGCAATGAAACCGGCCTGGCCGGACTCGACGCCGGAAACAGATCGATGCCTGGAGCCGCTCCCGCGTATCGAAAGCGATTGTTGCCCAGCGCAAGTGGTGGGCGACGCAAGCCGTCATCGCCATACAGTGCCGGCGCATTCCCCGAGCCACGCCAGACCAGTTCGATCGGCTGCGTCGATGCATCGGCAACGCGCAATGGCGGAGCATCGGCCGCAAGGGTTGCGCCCAGCGCATAGTCGAATTCGATCCAGTTGAACATGACCACATCGACTGCCGTCTGCGCCGGGCTCCACGCCAGGGTCCGCTTCGGAATCGAGAGAACGAGCTCGTTCGAAACGGCGTGCAGGTCCTTCAATGGAATGCTCAGCGCATGCTCGAATTCGTCACGCCCGTTCCAGCTCACACGTCCGAGCAGATGGCCATTGATGCGCACTTCGACCAGGTGGTCGGGCGGGCGGTTTTCCTTGTTCGCGATCGGCACGACGATGCTCGAGATGCCGCGGAAGTTGATGCGGATCGTGGCATCGCCGGCCCGCGAGGCGATGTCCGGGAGGTCGAAGCTCGTTGAAAATGGCGCGGGATCGGCGTGGGTGAGCTTGGCCCAGTGCCAGACGTCGGGTTCCTCGCCCGGCTTCTGCTGGTTCTGATCGAGCCGGATCATCATGTTTTCCTGCTCGAGATGCAGGGAGCGAACCAGGTTGGTCGAGCCGTGCCTGCTGCCGGCGTGCTCGTCGCGCATGCGCACATGTGCTCCGCTCGACGCCGACAACACATAGGTGTTGGTCGTGCTGTAGGTATTGAACCAGCTCATCGGGCCGTGAAGCGGCTGGCCAATCCATTCAATGTGGTCGCCCGGGCCAAATTGGCCGTCATTGCCGTCCACCACCCGAATCGGAACCTCGACGCCATGATTGGTCAGGGTCAGGTCCGCACTGGCGCAATTGGCAAGGCCGGGCTGGCTGGCGAGAATATCCTCCTGGGCCAGCGAATAGACCCCGGAGTGCTCTATCGTGATGTCCAGGCTGCCCTGGCATGCTAGCGCAGCAGCCGGAGCCAGCAGGATCGCGAGCAAGCAGGAACGGACGAACAGATTGCGAGATATCAGAGCCAACATTATCTTGGGGTGTCGGAAAGCAATCGGCTAGTGTACTTGGATGACGCCTGCGAGCGCAGCCGATGGGGCGATGTCCGGGGCTGCTGAAGGCCAATCGACTGCAGGCCGAGGAATCAGTGTCGTGTCAAAACAGATGAGACTTTCGAGTAGCAAGAAAGCCGTCGAGCCCAGGCAGATTTTGCCAGCAGCCGCGAAACGCTCGATGGATAATGTTCAGCGACTGCTTCGGCAAAATCAGCCAATGCAGGCCGAGCGGCTTATTGCCGGGACCCTGGTTCTTGCTCCCGAGCACCCTGACGTCGTCGCGCTGCTTGGCAGGATCTACCTTGCCCTTGGGCGCTATGCCGACGCGGTATATGAATTTTCGCGTGCGCTGCAGATGCAAGGCGATGATGTGGAGTGGCTTGATTTGCTCGCGGCCGTCCAGGCAGGCACGGGCGATCATTCGTCAGCAGCGTTAAGTCTCAAGCGCGCCTGCGCGCTCAGTCCAGATGCCGATCGTTGGCTGCAACTCGGCGCCATGCTGGATGCAAGCGGTCGACATCTCGAAGCGCTCGATGCCGCCGAGGCTTGCCTGAGCATCGATTCGCGCCAGGAACGTGCGCCCTTCCTCAAGGCAAAGTCATTGCAAGCCTTGGGGCGGATCGAGGAAACCGCTGATCAGTACCGTCGGTTGATTGCCCAGGGTCGCTCACTGGCCAACGCCTGGTTCGGCTTGCTAGATATCAAGACCGTCACCCTGGGTGATGACGAGCTGAGCGCGCTCGGCAAGCTCGCCGCTGATCCCGCACTGAGCCAAGACGAGCGCATGAAAATCGAGTTTGCGCTCGGTCGCGCACTTGAGCAGGCAGGAGACTTCGCCGAGGCGTTCGAAGTCTACGGGCGGGCCAACCGCGGTATGCATCCGCAACCGCCCTGGAGTGCCGAGGCGCACAAGCAGTTGATTGACGCGCTTGATCAGGTGTTTTCCCGCAGCCTCACGAGTGCCGATACACAGGCGAGCAAGCGTGGTTCGGAGGTCATCTTCGTCGTCGGTCTTCCGCGCTCGGGTTCGACCGTGGTCGAGCAAATCCTTTCCGCCCATTCGCAGGTCGAGGGTGCCAACGAGTTGCCGGATCTCACCCAGATCCTGCAAGCGGAATCTGTTCGTCGCGGCAGCGAATTATCTCAATGGGCCGCAGAAGCCAAGCCCGGCGACTGGCAGCGACTCGGCGAAGAATACCTGCGTCGAACGGCGCGCTGGAGGGAGCAACGGCCGATTTCCACCGACAAGGCGCTGGACAACTGGAAATACGTTGGTGCCATTCGCTTGATGTTGCCTGGCAGCTTGATCATCGACAGTCGCCGTGACGCCGTGGAAACGTGCTGGTCCTGCTACAAACAGCTTTTCGGCCCCGGGCTTGCGCGTTTCGCCTATTCGTTGGACGACCTTGCTGCGTATTGGAAAGACTATTTGCGCCTGATGGCAACCTGGCAACGGCTGCACGGCCAGCATTTCCGTATCCAGCAGCACGAGGCCTTGCTGGCCGATCCGGAGGCGCAGACCCGTGAATTGCTCGGCTTCTGTGGTCTGCCATTCGAATCGGCCTGCCTGCGGCCCCACGAATCAACCCGCGCCGTGCGCACGGCAAGTTCCGCCCAGGTTCGCGAACCCTTGCGCCGAGCAAGAGTATTGGCGGGGCACTATTCAACCATGTTTGACGGACTGCGTGGCGCGCTGTCTTGATGCTTGCCTCACGCCTCCAAGGAGCCTGGCTTGGACTATTCTGAATGGCGCGCGCTCTCGTGAAAATTGCGTGCATTCATGAACAGTCCGGACCAGCGACACGCAAGGCGCCTTGCGCCATGGTTAAGGATCGAGCAGATGATCGCAGCCTTGAAGTTGGGTTCGGGTTGCAGGAAGATGATCGGTGTCGGGAGTCAGGGGGTATTCCTGTCAGGTGTTTAAATTGCTTGAATCTCGATCACATCATTCCGGGGTAATTTCTATGAAAGAAGTAAACAACGTGTTCGCAAGAAAGACGCGCTTCAATCGTGCTGCAGTGCTTGCATCGCTGGCAATCGCGGCAACGACAATCGGATCTTCGCAGGTATCTGCTGCGGTTATTTGCGCGAGCACGCCGATCAACATCCCGGCTGACATCAACGGCATCTATGTCAATTTCGTGACCGGTGCCACTGGAACCTCGGGTTCCGGCACGGCCGGCTGGGATTTCAGTTCGTACGCTAGCGGAGGGAATCTTCGGTTCTTTTCGTCTTCTGGCGCGGCCAATACCACCCGCTATGTCGGAACCGGAAGCACGGTCGATCTTCTCGCTGGAGGCACGATTATCAACTCATCATCAGTCCTGGCAACGACAGGGACCAACCAGCCCGGGGCATTCCTGGCCGGCGTCACCAATGGCTATGTCGGGGTTGCCTTCAACAACGAAGGCACGGCGACCACCAACTACGGCTGGGCTTCGGTGACGACAACAGGCCCCACCGGTTTTCCGGCCACGATCAACCAGTACTGCTACCAGGATGACGGCTCCGGCATTCTGGCCGGATCATTGCCAGTTACTTTGCAAAGCTATTCGATCGAGTAGCTCAATGCGCAAATCGCAGGCGCATCCCGCTTGCGAGAGGTCAAGCATGAGGCAGGCCGTCGGGTTTGCCTCTTTTCGGTGTAATCGATGATCACACCGGGCCGCGCAGGTTTGAGGAGTGATGCTTGCGACTTACTTGATTGCGCCGGGAACCAGCGACTGCCAGCGATTGCGCGGTTTGACCGGTGCCGACAAGCTATTGCCAGGCGTGCTGCCAGCCGAGGCCGCCGCATCCGGCGCAATGGCGGCATCGTCTGCAAGCGTCGCATCACGGGTATCGGGGGAACTCGTGCGCCAGCGTTGATGGCGGTTTGTGCTGGTTTCGTCGATCGCGCCGTCCGAGGGCAATTGACTGGTTTGCAGCGGTGCATCCTCGCTGGTCGGAGTCGATGTGCCAACCGCCAGTCCACGCACGTCCATCGAGATTTCACCGGCTTGCGCGGCAACTGCCCACAGCAGCAGGACGAGGCAGGCAATACCAGGGCTCCCTTTCAGTGAGTTCATGCGGCGTCTCCATGTGGTTGCGGCGAGCGGAATCTGCACAGGGTTGAGGATGTTCCCATGATCCCCGGGCACAAACCATCCAACCGGGATCCCGCGCAGCGGGATAGCCCGAAAGTCATAGCAGCAATCGTGCCAGGCGCTTGATTTCCGGTGAATGCGTGGGCGTCCCGGAAAACGCAGGTGCCGAACGGGTGTCCGCTGGACAGCGGCGGACACTCGCGGACAGTCGGCTGTCCGCTTGCGGTCGGGATCGATGCCGGTTGCAGCGACCGCTGCCTGGGAATTTTGCGCTGCAGCGCAGCGCGACCCATTCCGCCCCGTATGGATAGACTCCGGGCAACCTTGCCAACCCAGCCAGCCGATGACAGCCAGAATCCAAGCGGGCGCCGATGGCCGTGTGCTCAAGCAAGCCCTGATTGCTGGCATTGGCCGCGTCCTCGCCGAGCGCGACCTGCTCAATCGCATCAACGTGTTTCCGGTGCCGGACGGCGATACCGGCAGCAATCTCGGCTTTACCCTGGCGAGTGTTCGCGATGCCCTGCGTGACATGCGCGGCGCCCATGTCGGTGCCGTTTTCGAACGCGTGGCCAGTGAGGCCATCGATGGCGCGCGCGGCAATTCCGGAGCGATTCTCGCGCAATTCCTGCAAGGTTTCGGCGAAGTCCTCGGTGCGCATCGACGACTGACCCTGTGCCCGCTGGCGAATGCCGCCGATCTCGGCGCGAGCCAGGCTCGCCAGGCGATTGCCGAGCCGCGCGAAGGCACGATGTTGTCGGTCATCAATGTGTTTGCCGCTTCGTTGCGGCAGGCCTGCGATCAGGGAGTTGCCGATTTGCGCACGGCATTCGCGCATGCCCTGTCGGCGAGTCGCGAAGCACTGGCGAATACCCCGAACCAACTTGCCGTTCTGCGCAAGGCGGGCGTTGTCGATGCGGGTGCGCAGGGTTTTCTGCACCTGCTTGAAGGCATCGATGACTATATCGTGCGTGGTCGCATTGCGGGTCGATATTCCGAGCCGACGGCGGCGGCCGAGGCAGGGGTCGTGATGAGTGAGGAGGTGGCGCCCGGCGAGAGCCATCGCTGGTGCACGGAGTGCGTACTCTCGGCGACCGCCATCGATCGCAACGCGGTGCGCGAAGCGCTTGATCGGCTCGATGGATCGAGCCTGGTCGTCGCCGGCACGCGCGAAAAACTGCGTGTGCACATGCACGTCGATGAACCTGCCTTGTTGTTCGACGCCTTGTCCCGATTCGGCGAGGTGCGTTCGCGCAAGGCGGACGACATGCAGGCCCAGCAGCGGGCTGCGCATACGCTCGGCAGGGTCGTCGTGGTGATCGACTCGGCCGCCGATGTGCCGGCCGATGCGCTCGAGACATTGCCACTGAACGTAGTGCCGGTACGCATCAATGTCGGTGCCGAGGACTTCATCGACAAGGTTTCACTGTCCTCCGAAGCCTTCTACGCGATGTTGCGCGAGAGCCCGCAGCCGGTGCGCACATCGCAGCCGCCGGTCGGGGATTTCCGGCGCCTGTTCGGATTTCTGCTGAGTCACCACGAAGAAGTCATCTATATCGGTCTGTCACGCGCGCTGTCCGGCACCTTGCAATGTGCCGAAGCGGCCAGCGCCGCGCTTGGCGGGCATGTGCACGTGGTCGATACGGCGAATGTCTCCGGTGGCCAGGGCCTGCTCGCCGTGCACGCCGCCGAGCTCGCGAAGGCGGGCCTCGATGCGGCCAGCATCGTGCGTGAAGTCGAGGATCTGCGCGAACGAACCAGTACCTGGGCCTATGTGCGCGACCTGACCTCGGCGGTGCGAGGTGGGCGCATCCCGGCATGGGCATTGCCGATCACGCGCTGGCTCGGTCTGGTGCCGATGGCGCGCATCGGCGGGGGCGATGGCCGCCTGCACGTGTTTGGCGTGGGCCGCGATCATCGCGATCTTGCCGCACGCTTTGTTGCCCGCGTTCTGCGCCGCATTGATTGCAGTGTGCGCTGGCGCGCCCAGGTGATGCATTGCGACAATGCACAGGAAGGAGCGCGCGTGCGCACGGCGCTGATCGCGCAACTGCCGGGTGTCGATTGCGCCGAGCTGCTCGATGCGGGCAGTGCGATCGGCGCACACGCGGGCTCAGGTGCCATCGTCATCTCGATGATGCCGAAACGGACACGTGATGACATCATGGGTTGAAGAACTGCGCGCATGATTCACGGCGCGCACTGTTCATGAATTCACCGGATCTGTTGCGTGTCTTTTCATTTGGGGGGGTTGATGGCGGTTGTTCTCGCCAAGCTGCTGGTTGCGTACCTGCTCGGATCCTTGTCGGGCAGTTTGTTGATCGGGCGCCTGCGTGGCATCGATATCCGCCAGTCCGGCAGCGGTAATGCGGGCGGCACCAATGCGCTGCGCGTGGCCGGCTGGCGCTTCGCCCTCGGTGTCGTGGTGATCGATGTCGGCAAGGGTGCGCTGGCTGCCTGGCTCGGCCTGTACCCGATCGCTGGCACTGCCAGCATGCCGTTGACCCCGCTTGAGGTTGCCGCGATGTGTGCGCTGGCTGCCGTGATTGGTCATTGCTGGCCGGTATTCTTCGGGTTCCATGGTGGCAAGGGCGCGGGTACGGCGATCGGCGCCGTGCTGGTGCTGGCCCCGCTGCTGGCCGGAATGATGATCCTGCTCTGGCTGGCGATCGTCGCGAGCACGCGTTTTGTCGGACTCGCCACGGTTGTCGCCAGCCTCGGGTTTCCGTTGTTCACCTTGCTCGCAGCTCATTTCGGAAATCCCCAACCTGGCGCGATATCCGCGTTATCGATTGCCATTGCGCTGCTGATCGTGTTCACCCACCGCGGCAACCTGCTGCGCCTGTGGCGCGGACAGGAGCCGCGCTTCGGTGCCGGGAGCAAGCCATGACGATCGACCTGCGCGAGCTCCTGCAGGCGATCGCCGCGGATCCATCAACTTCGGGCAGCGCCTTGGCCAGTCGCTTCGGGGTGACCCGTGCGGCTATCTGGAAACAAGTCACGTCGCTACGTGCCGTCGGCGTGCCGATTGCGGCCAAGGCGGGCGATGGCTATCGCCTTGCGTATCCGATCGATCTGCTCGATGGCGAACGGATTGCCGCTGCCTTGCGCGCATTTTCCGGCGCAAGCTGTCCGATTGAAGTGTGCTGGCAGATCGATTCAACCAGCAGCGAATTGCTGCGCCGTGCCCAACTCGGTGCGGGCGACCCCGGCGCATGTCTTGCCGAGCTGCAAACGGCAGGGCGCGGTCGGCGCGGACGAGCCTGGCATTCCCCATTGGGTGGAGGTCTGGCTTTTTCTCTTTTCCATTCCTTTAATTCGAGCATGTCGACGCTAGCCGGTCTCAGTCTCGCAGTTGGTGTCGGTATCGTTCGTGCACTCGGCGATTTCGGTTACACCGGGCTGGGTCTCAAATGGCCGAACGATGTGCAGGTGGATGGACGCAAGCTGGCCGGCATTCTGATCGAACTCGGCGGCGACGCGCTCGGCCCTTGCCACGCGGTCATCGGCGTCGGACTCAATCTGCGCCTCGATGCCGATGCCGACACGGCGATCGATCAGCCGTGGATCGATCTCGCCTCATTCACCGCGCCACCCGTGCCGGATCGCAACCTGCTCGCGGCGCGCCTGCTCGGCCGGCTGCTGGATGTGCTTGGCGAGTTCGAGCAGGAGACGTTTGCCGCATTCGAAGATGAATTCGCGCAGTACGATGTCTTGCGTGGTCAGCCGATCCGTATCATGGGCGGATTCGGGCAGCGCGAAGGAACAGCGATTGGTGTCGATCGGAGCGGTGCCTTGCGTGTGCGCGATGCAAGTGGGGAGTTCCGCGTGGACAGTGGCGAAATCAGCGTGCGTCGTGCCACCGGGGCAGGCGCATGAAGCTGTTGATCGATCTCGGCAACACGCGCCTCAAATGGGCACTCTGGGGTGACGGGCGGCGCGCAATGGGCGGCGTCTTCGCGCATGCCGATACCACGCTCGAAGCGGCCCTGAGCAACAACTGGACGGCCTTGCCAAAGCCCGAGGCGATTCTCGTCGCCAGCGTCGTCAAGAACACCCAGGAGCAGGAGTTGTTCCGCCTGCTCGGAAGCCATTTCGACCAGACCGCGGAATTCGTGCGCAGTCCCGCGCAGGCGCTGGGCATCCGCAATGCATACGCCGAGCCGGATCGCCTTGGCGTCGATCGCTTTCTCGGCTTGGCGGCCGTGCATGCGGCGTCACCGCGCGCGCAGATCCTGGTCAGTTGCGGAACCGCGCTCACCCTCGATGCGCTGACCGCCAGCGGTCAGCACCTTGGCGGCCTGATCGCCCCGTCACCGGGGCAGATGCGCAAGGCCCTCGGCATCTCGACGGCACGGGTCGGCGAAGAAGCCGGTGAACGGGTCGAGATCGCCGACAACACCGCCGATGCGGCCTGGTCGGGTTGCGTTCTGTCGAGTGTCGCCCTGATCGAGCGGTTTCGTGGCGAGGTCTCACGGCGTATCGGCACGCCGGTGGCGGTTGTCGCTGACGGTGGCGGGGTTGATGAATGGCTCGCATTGCTGCCGGATGTCGAGCGCGGGCGTGATCTGGTCCTGCGTGGCCTGGCCCTGTGGTCCGAGCACAAACATCGATAACCCTGTCACGATCAGGTTTGTCCGCTCCGGGCATTTCAGTTCGGGCAACACCTATCCGGGCTAGAATCCGCCCGCTGCAAACCCCGTTTTCGCTTCCGTCGAGTCCGGATGTTCCCGAGAGTCCTGTTTCTCCTGCTGTTGGCACTGAATATCGGTGGAGCGTGCTGGATCGCGTTTGCGCCGAAGGCCAGCGCGCCCGTGCCTGCGATTTCAGATCCGGACGTGCCGGCGCTTGTCCTGCTGTCCGAACGCGATGGCCCTGCTTCAAGCGCGACCGCGGCTAGCCAGCCCGCCCCGGCGCTGTCGACAGCGAGCAACTCGGATGTCTGCCAGTCTATCGGGCCTTTCCAGACCCAGTCGGACATGCGAGCCAGCCTCAATTCGCTCACGCCGCTGGTCAAGCGGATCCAGTATCGCAACGAAAACGCGACCCAGTCGCGCGGATTCTGGGTGTTCCTGGCCGCGATGAAGACGCGCGAAGATGCGCTCGGCGTCGCCCGCCGTCTTTCCGCAAAGGGTGTGCGCGACTACTACGTCGTCACCGCCGGCGAACAGCTCAACACGATTTCGCTGGGCCTGTTCCGCGAGCAGGCCAATGCCGAACGTCGCAAGGCGGAAATCGCCGCAATGGGCTTCGAACCGCAATTGATCCAGCGCACCGAGGAATTGCCGGTCTACTGGATCGACTTCGCCCGCGCCGCCGACAACCGCTTCGACTGGCGCGGGCACGTCGGCAATGCCAGCGGCCTCGAGGAACGCACGATCGATTGTTTCTGAGACTCAGCACCATCGATGGCAGGCAAGCCTCGGCGCCGCCGCGCGCGGCCCGGACAAGCGACCAGAACGAGCGGCGGATTGGTATTTGCCGGGCACTCCACTAGAATGCGCGCCCCATGCCGGCATAGCTCAGTTGGTAGAGCAACCGCCTTGTAAGCGGTAGGTCCCCAGTTCGAATCCGGGTGCCGGCACCAGATCGGGATTCCGAGTCATCCTGCGCGATCCCTGAGCCATCCAGAAACCCGCTGAGCAAGCGGGTTTTTTTGTTGGGCGCAATTCAGCGCCGCGAATGACGGCTCAGCACTCGATCACGTTGACGGCGAGGCCGCCGCGTGAGGTTTCCTTGTATTTGTCGCGCATGTCGCGGCCGGTTTCGCGCATGGTCTTTATGACCTTGTCGAGCGAGACGTGGTGTTTGCCGTCGCTCTTCATGGCCATGCGCTGGGCGTTGATGGCCTTGACCGAACCCATTGCGTTGCGTTCGATGCAGGGAATCTGGACGAGGCCGCCGATCGGATCGCAGGTCAGGCCGAGGTTGTGTTCCATGCCGATTTCGGCGGCCATCTCCACCTGCAGCACGGTGCCTCCGAGTGCGGCGACCAGGCCTCCGGCGGCCATCGAGCAGGCCACGCCGACTTCGCCCTGGCAACCTACTTCGGCACCGGAGATCGAGGCGTTTTCCTTGTACAGGATGCCGATCGCACCGGCGGTCAGGAGAAAGTCGACGATGCCGTTTTCGTTGGCGGTCGGGCAGAAGCGCTCGTAGTAGTGCAGTACGGCCGGGACGATACCGGCCGCGCCATTGGTCGGTGCGGTGACGACGCGGCCACCGGCGGCGTTTTCCTCGTTGACCGCCAAGGCGTACAGGTTGACCCAGTCGAGGATGGTCAAAGGATCGCGCAGGGCTTCCTCGGGCCGGCTGTGCAATCCGGCCAGCAGTTCCGGGGCCCGCCGTTTTACGTGCAGCCCACCGGGCAAGGTGCCGCCTTCGCGCATGCCGCGGGCAACGCAACTCTGCATCGCCTTCCAGATGGTCAGCAGGCCCGCACGGACATCGGCCTCGCTGCGCCAGGATGTCTCGTTTTCGAGCACCACCTGGGCGATGGTCTTGCCGGTTTTCGCGCAGATTTCCAGCAACTCGTCGCCGCTGTGGTACGGGTGCGGCAACGGTGTGGTGTCGGCGACGATGCGGTCATCGGCGGCCTCATCGGCATTGACGACAAAGCCGCCGCCGACCGAGTAGTAATCGCGGGTGGCGAGTTCGCTGCCGTCGGCGTCGAAGGCGGAAAAGCGCATGCCGTTTGGGTGATAGGGCAGCTTCTGGCGTTTGTTGAAGACCAGATCCGCCTTCTCGTCAAAATCGATTTCATGCTTGCCGTGCAGGCGAATGCGGCGGTTGTCGCGGATGCGCGCCAGCGTGGTCGGGATGGAATCCGGGTCGATCGTGTCCGGCATGGCGCCCTCGAGCCCGCACAGCACGGCCTTGTCAGTGCCGTGTCCGCGACCGGTCAGGGCCAGCGATCCGAACAATTCGCAGCGGATGCGGGTCACGTTTGGCAATACACCGGGTTCATCGAGCCAGCGCGCGACGAAACGAGCGGCGGCACGCATCGGTCCGACGGTATGTGAGGACGACGGACCGATGCCGATCTTGAACAGGTCGAAGACACTGACGGCCATGAGCAGGGCTTTTCAGGAAGGTGGGAATCCGCAATTCTACGCTGGCTGGCGAGAACGGGCCCGACGCCGGCGTATCGAGCGTCGCGGATCATGCTCAGGTCGCACGCGGCGCATCGGGTCCGGCATCGATTTGTGCCGTCATCCTTCAACAACGCCGGGCCGCGCCGCTATGCTGTCAGGCCTCAAGCCTGGCCGAGTGCAGACGATGTCCCTGATCCTTTACCAGCGTGATGACTGCCCGTTGTGCGACCGTGCCATCGCCCTGCTCGCGGCGGCGAAGACACCGGACTTTTCCAGCGTCTGGATCGACGATGATGCCGCGCTGGAACGGCGCTACGGCGGCCGTGTGCCCGTGCTGCACGATGCATCGTCGGCACGTGATCTGGACTGGCCGTTTGATGTTGCGTCGATCCGGCAGTTTCTCGATGGGTCAGGCTGAGCTGTTGCCCGCACGCGGTGTGGATTCTCAGGATTCGGTGGCATCCTGGGTGCGCAGGCGGCGCAGGATTTCGGTGCGGGCTTCGCGCAGGATTGAATCGCGATCGAGGCTGGCGACGATGTCGCTGACGACGCGCTTGGCGCCGAGTTCGCCCCAGGATTTCCCGGCGGCCAGATAGCGGTCGGCGGCACGGCCGACGATTTCGGTGGCGTACCAGGCCAGGGCACCTTGCGCGGTTGCGGTGAGCACGGTCGACATGCCGGCGCTGAGGCCCTTGAGCGCCGAGGCGGCCAGATGGATGCCCCAGATCGCGCCCATCAGTGCGGCCAGTTGTGCGCAGATCGTGCCGATCAGTCCACCCGCCTCGCGGCGTGTGATCGGCAGACCGTAGACGCGCGCCAGATGCATGACCAGCGCGGCATCGAGTGCACCGGCGGCCAGCAGGTCGGCAACCGGAATCGGATTGAGTGCGACCGCGATGCTTTTCGCGATGCAGTATTGGCGGATCACCTTCGACGCCAGTTCGCGGCGCGCGACGACGATGCGCTGGGCGACCGCGTCGGTCAGGCGACCGGCGAACAGGCTCGCATTGAGTGCCGACAGTGTGCGCCCTTCGCGGCTCAGCACATCGGTCAGGCGATTGCGCAAGGCGTCGATATTGGCAGCCTGACGGATCATCTCGACCTGCTCGTGGCCATCGGCATCGAGCGAGACCCGACGCAACGGCGGTGGTTGCGCGCTGACCGCAACCACATCTTCGGCTTGCACGATTCCGCTGGCGTGTTCGCGCAGCCGCGCAAGCAGGCGTGCGAGCTCGTCATCGTCGTAGCGGTCGGCCTTGTTCAGGGCGAGCAGCAGCGGTCGCTCGGTACGGGCGAGTTCCACCAGCGCATCGCGCTCGCGGGTGGTCATGTCGCCATCGACAACAAAGACGACGAGATCGCTGATGCCGGCGACCTCGACGGCAAGTCGCTCGCGTGCTTCGCCATCGAGTTCGTCGATGCCGGGGGTATCGATCAGGTGCACGCCGCTGCCAGCGACTTCCTGCCAGGGTCGCGGTGTTGCCTCGCGCGTCGTGCCATGCAGGACGCCGACTTCGAAGGCACTTTCGCCGAGCAGGGCATTGGCCAGCGCCGACTTGCCGACGCTGACGCGGCCAAACACGGCCAGATGCAGCTCGCCGCGTTCGAGCTTGCCGAGCATGGCTTCAAGACGATTGAAGTCGGCGGCGAGCGAGTTGCGCACGGCCGCCGGTACTTGCGGATCATCGAGCAGGGCGCGCAGGCTTTGCTCGGCCTGGCTGTGATGGTCTTCGGCAAGCGATCGGCGCCCGTCGGACTCGGCCGCGGATCGGGTGAAGCGGCCGCGCAGGCGCTGCCACCAGGTCTCGGTGGAAGTCACGTGTCGTTGCAGCCGTTACGGTTTCGCGCCGAGTTCAAGGTGCGCCTTGATCTCGACTTCGTTGGCGATTGTCGAGGTGTCGGCGTAGTCGCCACTGCCGATGTCGAAATCGAGGCGTTTGACCTCGGTGGAGACGTCGAGCGTACTGCCGGAATCCTTGGTCTGGAACTTGACGGCCAGATCGACCGGCTTGTCGATGCCCTTGATGCTCAGCGTGCCCTCGGCAATCACCTCGTCACCCGAACGCCTGAACCGACGGGTCACGAAATGTGCGTTCGGGAATTGTCCGACATTGAAAAAATCCGAACTGGGCAAGGTGTCGTCGCGATCCTTGTCGCCGGTCTTGGCACTGGCGAGATCGACGATGACATCGAATTTCGATGCCTCGAGCTTGCCCGGGTCGTAGCTGATCCGGGCTTCGAACTTGTCGAAGCGGCCGCTGAACTTCTCGCCCTGAAAGGTGCCGCTGAAATTCAGCGTGCTGCCCTTCTCAACCTGATAGTCGGCGGCAAGCGCATGGCCGCTCAGGGCGGACAGGGCAAGCAGGCAAACGACGGACTTCATGGACTGTCTCCCTTGTCTCGTGAGCGCAGGCGCGCAAACGGCAGCATACGCAACAAGGTGTTGTCGCGTTCGAACCAGTGATGAACAAGCGCGCCGCCGACATGGGCGACAAGCACGGCCACGAGGATCCAGAACAGGATCTCGTGCGTTTCGCTGAAAGTCTCGGCGAGCGCTTCGTTCTTCTCCATCAGCGACGGCAGGTTGAACCACTTGAACCATTGCAGCGGATTGCCGTGCGCCGAGTTGTACAGCCAGCCGCTCAGCGGGATCGCCAGCATCAGCAGATACAGCACGGCGTGGGTCGCACGCGCGGCGAGGCTTTGCCAGCGTGGCATCGGCTCGTCGCGCGGCTTGCGCTCGAACAGGCGCCAGCACACGCGCAGGATCAGCAGGGCGAGCACGGTCAGGCCGATCGACTTGTGGATGGCGAACGTGTTGAGCTTGGTCATGCCGCGCGACATGTCGACCATGACCAGACCGAGTATGCCGTTGCCGATGATGGTCAGCGCCATCAGCCAGTGCAGGCCCTGGGCAATGCTGCCCCAGCGTGTTTCGCTACTTTTCAACGGCATCGGTGTCGATCTCCTTGCGATTGCTGCGAATGCCCTCAACCTCGATGCGCAGCTCGACCGGCCCGGCAACGGCATCGCGAAACGTGGTCATGCCAAATGCGAACCGATCGAGGGTGGTTGTCGCCGTGAAGCCGGCCTTGGTCTTGAATGCATAGGGATCACGGCCTTCGCGATTGAAGGTGACGGCGAGCTCAATATCGCGGCGGATTCCGCGCAGCCACAACTGGCCATGCAGGATACCGGTGTTGTCGGTCTTTCTTTCCAGGCTGTTGCCGATGAAGCGCGCCGTCGGCGACTTGGCGGAATTCAGAAATGCAGGCTCAGCGACCTTCGCGGTCCAGTCGGCATTGCCCATGTCGAGTGAACCCATGTCGATGACCACATCCGCACGGGCCGTCGTCCAGTCTGCGGCATCGAACACGAACCAGCCCTGCTTGATCCTGAGCCGACCGATGCCGTGTGAAAAGCCGAGATGATCGGCGAAAAACACGATCTGGGTATGCACGGGATCCAGCACCCAGGTTTGCGCACCTGCAGCGAAAGCCTGACCGCTGGCGAGCAGCGCCAGCAGTGCGGTGAATGCGAACGTGGGCAGGATTGGATGCAGCATGCCGCGAGCTTGGCAAATTCGCTGGCCTGTCGCCAGTCGCAGGCTGGAGATGAACTGTCTCCGCGAGGCGATCAATCGTCATTCTCCATATCGGTATCGCGACTGCGCAGGCTGTCGATGACGACGCGGACCACGCGCTCGACGCGCTCGCGACTGGGTTCGGTGAGCAGGGCGCGCATCGCCGTCTCGGCCTCGGCCTGATCGAGACGCGCATGCTCGGCCAGAGTTATTGAAATGGCCCGGCCGAGTGAATCGAAAGCCAGGCCATAGGCGATGGCGTGCAGCACGCCGCCACCCAGCGTGCCGAGGCCCGGGAAGGCTTTCAGCGCATTGCCGGCGATCGCCAGCACGATGGCGGTTGTGTTGCGGATGGTCAGGCCGAGGCGGGCGAGCAGATTCTCGACATCGAGTTCGCGCACGGGAACGTCGTGGATGCGGGCGAGTTCACGCACCATCGCGGTGCCGAGCGCGCCCTGGATGATGATGTCGCTGCCCGGCGCGACCGCAGCCATCGCGCCGACCACGGCGCGGCGCGTATAGCGGCTGACGGTCAGCTCGGATTCGCGCACGGCGATGTTGCGCGCAAGGGCGTGGCTGCGCTGATCGATACTGGCCAGCACGGCGGCTTCGCGGCCAGGTTCCAGCGCCGCTGTGCCGGCGGAAGTGATTTCCATCAAGGCATCGAGCAGGCTGTTGATTTCGGCTCGGCGTTCACGCGTGACCTGTTCAATGCGGCCATCGGCAAGGCGGCAATCAAAGCGTTCGCTGCCGCCCGCGCTGATGCCGACAATTGCCCGGCAGATGCTGGAGTATCGTCTGGAAAATGCTTCAAGCAGGGCCGTGCGTTCGGTCGCGTCGAACTGGTCGGCCTTGTTCAGGGCCAGGATCAACGGCTTGCCGAAACCGGCCAGCCAGCGCAGCTCGGCATCCTGGGCGCGGGTCAGATCCGAGGACACGAGATAGATCACGGCATGCGCGCGCAGCGCCTCGTCGCGGGCCAATTGTTCGCGCTGCTGGCCGGAAATCTCGCCGGTGCCGGGCATGTCCGCCAGGATCAGCTGGCGACCATCGGCCAGCGTGCCCTGGTAGTGCCGGACCCAGCGCGTGGTGCCGCCGATCACATCGATGTCGGGCGCGGCTTCGGCCGCCAGGCTGCGGATCAGACTCGACTTGCCGGTACTGATCTCGCCGAAAACGGCGACATGGCATTCGCCGCTCAGGCGTCGTCGGTCAAGTTCGATCAACTCCTGTTCGAGGCTGCCCGCATCGGCATCGCGCTTGCTCAATTCGGCTACCCGGGCCTCGATCGATTGTCGATCAGGCATGACGGCCTTGTCGCGCGATCGCGAGCGCCGCGTCGAAGGGCGCATCAGTTTCCAGGCCAGCCAGACGACCCCGCCGAACGCCGCCGCGACCAGAGCAATCAGCGGGATGCGCACGAGCAGGGGCAGCGCGATCAGGCGCTCGTGGAATTCGAGCAGACCATTGATCATGCCGATCGCCAGCCAGATGACGACGACCACGGCGATGGCGAGCAGGCCGAGCAGGATCAGGCGCAGGGGCAGACGGGATCGCGACATGCCGCGGATTCTAGGGCAACGCTGAGCAAGTGACGCAATCGTCATGGCGGTCAGAAGGCTCGCCAGTCGTGCTGCGTGGCGAAGCGAATGCTGGTCGCCCGGGCGGATCGCGTGGCAACATCGGCGGCACGCGGAGGACGGGACGGATCATGGGACGAATCGGATTCTTTATCGCGGCCTGGTTGCTGGTGGCGTGCGTGCATGCCGGGCCGCCGCCGGCGGAACCGTGGTTCGAGTTGCTGCGCGTGGCCGATGGCTTGCCGTCCAGTGAGGTCTACGCCTTGCGCCAGGGCAGCGATGGTTTCATCTGGATCGGTTCGCGCGATGGACTGGCGCGCTACGACGGTGTGGATTTCCGCGTCTGGCGGCATGATCCGGATGACCAGGCGTCGCTGGCGAGCAATGACGTCTCGGCCTTGCTGATCGACCACCGCGGCCGTGTCTGGTGCGGAGGCGAGGCGTCCGGTCTCAACCAGCAACTCGCCGATGGAAGTTTTCGGCGCTACCGGCACGACGCGAAGGATTCGCGCAGCCTGAGCAGCGACGATCTGTTCACGATAGCCGAGGACAGCAGCGGGACGATTTGGGTCGGCACCTACCTTGGTGGCCTCAACCGCCTGCGTGACGACGGTGGTTTCGAGCGCATCGAGCACGATGCCGAGAATCCGGACAGCCTGCGCTCGACCACGGTGATGAGCCTGGCGGGGGATGCCCTGGGCCGCTTGTGGGTCGGCACCGACAATGGCCTCGATGTGCGCGAGGTCGACGGCCGCATCGTGCACGTCGCCCTGCCACCGTTCGAGGGCAAGGCCGATAACCTCTCAATTGGCAGCCTGCGCACGCAGGCCGATGGCAGCATGCTGGTCGGCACGGAGTTTGGCGTGGCTCGGGTGGCTGCTGATCTGCACACGGTCGAACGGATCCTCGACATGCCCACGCGTGTTCCGACCATGGCCATGGTCACTGAATCGACTGATCGTTACTGGTTCGGCACCACCGGCGGGCTGCTGCATGTGATCGGCGCCGAGCAGCACCGCTACGGCGGCAGCGATGCCTTGCCCGGCGAGCTGCCTTCCTCGCGGGTCATGGATGTACTGCGCGATCGCGAGGGTGGCTTGTGGGTGGCGATGTTCGACGCCGGCATCGCGCGACTGCCCGCACGCTGGCAGAACTTCGCGGTCTGGCGGCATCGCGCGGGCCAGGTGCAGAGTCTTCTGCACACGCATACCGAAGGGGTCAGCGTTGCCGACGATGGCAGTGTCTGGGTCAGCAGCGGGCGCGATGGGCTCGACCGGATCGACGGCGCGACTGGCGCAGTCGAGCGGCATGGTGCGCGCCTGAAGGCGAGTGGCAGCCAGCTGCGCGCCTTGCTTCAGGTTGGCGACCAGCTTTGGGTTGGCCATCAACGGGGCATCCGCCGCTACGCCCTCGGCGATGGCGACATGATCGAGCTGGCGGTTGGCGCCGACTCGAACCAGGCCTTGCCACGTGGCTATGTCAATCGCCTGTTGCGTGCGCCGGATGCGGGTTTGTGGGCGAGTTTGCGCGGGGGTGGCGTGGCCCGCATCGATCCGGCTACCGCTGCGATCCGAAGCTGGTCGGTCGCGCTCGGCACGCTCGTCAATGCCGACATTTCGGATTTGGCCCTTGACGTGGATGCGCGCCCGTGGATTTCCACATCCAGGGGATTGGAGCGCTACAACCCGAATACCGATCGTTTCGAGAGTGTGCCGGGTTCTCCTGCCGGGGCCGTGCACGCGCTGACTTTCGATGGTGCCGAGTCACTTTGGCTGCACCGGCTCGGGGCGCTCGAACGCTATGAATGGAAAGATGGAACTCTGCGCATTGCCGAACGGCTTGCCAGTGCCCAGGGCTGGCCGGCGATGCAGGTCAGCGCCTTGCATGTGGCCGCGGATCACAGCATCTGGATCGCCAGCCAGCGTGGATTGTGGCGGGTCGATGGCAACAATCGCGGCATCCGCCAGTTCAGCGAGCGCGATGGCCTGCCGAGCGCGGAGTTGATCGGGGATTTCGCGATTGCGCGGGATGGCACGATCTACGCAAGTTCGCGCGCCGGCGTTGTTGCTTTTGATCCGGCTGCGATCTCGCTCGATTCGCCAGCACCGCCCTTGCAGTTGACGGCGATGTCGATCCGGCGCGAGGGCAGTCTTCGCGAGCTCGATGCCAGCCGACCAATCTCTTTGCTGCATGGTGACCAGGATCTGTCAGTCCAGGCGCGCGTATTGTCGTTCCTGAATCCCGGCGGCAACCAGTATCGGTTCAAGCTCGATGGTTTCGATACGGAATGGGTCGATACCGGCGCGCGTGGTGAGCGCGTGTTCTCGCAGTTGCCGGCAGGCAACTACCGCCTGCAGGTTCGCGCGGCGAATGCGGATGGGGTCTGGAGTCCGACCACGGTGACGATTCCGATTGAGGTCGCCGCTGCACCGTGGCTGACGCCATGGGCCTACTTCGGCTATCTGTTGATTGGTGCGCTCCTGGTCGGGCTCGCATTTCGCGGCTGGCGGCATCGCCTCGACCAGCTTCATTCGGTGGCGCTGGCCGATGAACAACGCCGGGCCGCCGAGCAGGTAGCCGACGCCAAGTCCGCGTTCCTCGCCAACATGAGCCACGAGATCCGCACGCCGATGACCGGTGTGCTCGGCATGGCCGAGTTGCTGCGCGGCACCGCGCTCGATGAAAAGCAGCGCGGCTATGCCGAAGCGATCAGTCGCTCCGGCGACCTCATGCTGCGTCTGGTCAATGACAGCCTCGACCTCGCACGTATCGAAGCCGGCAAGCTTCAGCTCGATCATCATCCACTGCAGCCAGCCCGGCTCATGCATGAGGTGATCGAACTCGAGGAACCGCTGGCGCGGAAGAAGGGGCTCGAGTTGCGCATGAAAATCGACGCGATGGTGCCGGAATGGGTCGTTGGCGATGCGCTGCGCATCAAGCAGGTGCTGTTCAATCTGCTCAACAATGCGATCAAGTTCACCGAGCGCGGTCGGATCACCCTGGAGCTGGCGAACTCCGCCGTTGCCGGTATCCGGTTCACGATCACCGATACCGGCCCCGGCATGAACGCCGACATGCGCGAACGCCTGTTCGGGCGATTCGAGCAATCCTCGGAACTGGCGCGGCGCTTTGGCGGCAGCGGGCTCGGCCTGGCGATCTGTCACGAGCTGGTCGAGCTGATGGGTGGGCGAATCGCGGTCGAGAGTACGCCCGGCGAAGGCAGTCGCTTCACCGTCGACTTGCCGCTTGAAACGCCGGTAGATGGCGGGCAGATCGAACGCCGTTCGCGAGCGCGTAGCGGCATGCCGTCAGACTCCCGCGCCGATCCGGCAAAGGCAACCAGCAATACCCGGATCGCCAATGTGCTGGTGGTCGAGGATGATCCGACCATCGCCGCGGTCATCTGCGCAATGCTTGAAGCAAAGGGTCACCGGGCGATGCATGCAGCGCATGGCCTTGCCGCGCTGGCGAGCTTGAACAATCCGGATATCGACCTGGCTCTGGTTGATCTCGATCTGCCCGGCATCGATGGCCTGCAACTGACCCGGCTCGTGCGCGAACGCGAGCGCGAGACCGGCAAGCATGTGCCGATGATCGCGATCACGGCACGCGCAACCGGCGATGAGGAAGCCCAGGCCGCCGCCGCTGGCATGGACGGATTCCTGCGCAAACCGATCAAGGCCGCCGTGCTTGAGGCAATGATCGAGCCATGGCTGGTGAAATCCACCGCACGCTCTCCAGACTGATTGCGCTGGACCGTGTGAGGAAAAAAGCAATCGTTCCACGAAGCATCTTGCGTCGCCCTGGCAGTTGGTGGCAGCAATCTGCGTATTGATTAACCGAGGGAGCCTTCGTTCCCATGGAGATCAAAGATGAGTCCACTGAAGCACCGTCAAATCAGGGCATCGCTGGCTCGGATCGTGTTGGCACTCGGCCTGACGTTTGCGGGGGCTCAAGCATTTGCGTTGAATGTCGACGGCAGCCCGGATAGCAGTCTGTCACCACTCCTTGTTCCCCCGTATGCCGGTATACCCGGGTTGTTCCGCTATGCACTGGACTTTGGCGGCACCGGCAGTGGCTACGATGCCGATAGCGCAACTGCGGTGGCGGTGCAGACCGATGGCAAGATCGTCGTGGCCGGCTTTTCCTGGAACATCTACCTCGGTACCGAGCAGAACGCCTGCGTGATACAGCGCTTCAATGCGGACGGTTCAATCGACAGCGGGTTCGGCGTCTCCGGACGAGTGCTGGGCAATTTCAATCCGTCCAATGGCCGCAACGACTGTTTTCTGACCTCCGTGGCACTTCAGGGCGACGGCAAGATTGTGGTCGCGGGCAACATCGCCGACGCCAGCTATGGCGAGCGGGCGCTGATCGAACGACTCAACGCCAATGGCAGTTTCGACCACAGTTTCGCGAGTACCGGCTACTACGTGGTGCCAAGCCACAACACCGCGTTTGCCGCTCTGAAGGTGGATCCCGCCGGCCCGATCTATGCCGCAGGGCGTGGCGCCGGGTTTTATCCCCCGTATACGGACAACGATTTCTACTTCGCCGTATTCAGCGCAAGCGGCGCCCTGACCCAGGAACTGGCGACATACTTTGATCTGGGTGCCGACAAGGACGATCGCGCCAATGCGATCGTCCTCGAAAGCAATTTCGGCTCGCCAAAGATCTATCTGATCGGCAACGCCAACAGTGCGGCCTATACTGATCTGGCTCACCATCGGTGCGCCATTGCGGCGTATGTCTATTCCCTCAACGATGGCGGTTTTGTGCCGAATACCGCGTTCAGCGGCGATGGCGCGACCAGCTTCGATATCCTCGGACCCAACGGTGAAGGCGACATCTACTGTCGGGCCGCGGTGGCTCGCAAGGACGGTGGAGTCATCGTCGGCGGCGAGACCTATTTCATCAGTTCATTCACTCTGCCGGCCGGTCTGGCCAGTGAATTCGCCCTGGCCGATGTAGATGGCAGCGGAGCCCTCGTCTCGTCAGGTATCAGCGACTTCCAGCAGGGTCCCGTGCCTGGAATATACAATGGTATTTTCGGCATGGCGCGCGAGCCTGGAGGCAAATTGATCGTGGCAGGCTACGCCGGTACCTACGATACGAGACGGCTTCCCTCCGATGCTGGCGTAATCCGGTTCAATCCCAATCTCAGCCGCGACACGAGCTTCGGGACGGACGGTCCGGGGCTGGCAATCCTCAGCCTGGACGGGCTGGGTGGCCTCTTTGAACAGCAGCGTGAATGGGCCACGGCGCTCGCCCTCGACAACCACGGTCGCATCGTGCTGGTCGGTGAGCGCTCGTACCTGCTGAACAATGTGCCCAGCAATTATGATTGGCTGGTCTCGCGGCTCAACGCGTCGGATGTGATTTTCCGCGACGGCCTGGATGGCGTGGTGCCTGACTGACGGTGATGAGACGCTTGAAACCGATCCGTCAAACGGGTCCCGTTGGCGGTGAAGCTGGCTGCGACTGGCTGGCCGTTGGCGGCGCAAGCCCGGGTATTGGTCAATCGAGGGGATCTTCGCTGCCGCGGAGATCAATCATGATTTCACTGAAGCCCAGTCGAACCCGGGCGTCGTCGTTTCGGAAGGGGTTGGCCCCTGGGCTCGCCTGCGGGGTGACGCCAGCATTTGCGGCCAACTGCGACGCCAGTCTTTCACCGGCCTTGGATGCCCGAATGCCGGCATGCCCAGGCTATTTCACTGTTCGGTGAATCCTGGCGGTGGCGGTGAGCAACACGATGGCCTGCAAATCGTCGTTGCCTGTCCTCAGCGGGCCGAATCCCCGCCACAACCGGCAACATCACGACCGGCGGACGGCGCCAGATCAGGGAGCCCTATTCGGGCACCTCGACCGAATAGCCGCGTGCGCGCAGACGGGCGAGCAGGCCATCGTCGCTGAGCAGGTGACGCAGCGGCAGCATCGCGAAACTGCTTCGATTCTTGTCCAGCGCGGTTTCTACCGCATCCAGCCAGATCGTGGCGAGGCGCTCGCGCAGATCACCAAAGCCACGTTCCTCGGCGACACTGGCCTTGAGCATGGCGTCGGCGCAGGACTGCATCTGGTCGGTGTAGGGCATCGCCTGCAAGGCCTCGATATCGCCTTGCGCCCAGGCATTGGCGCGCAGCTTCATGGCCTCGATGTCGGTCTCAAGGCGATCCATCGTCTTGGCGAAACAATCGAGATCATCGAGTGCGGTTTTCTTGAACTCCTTGACTGCGGTGCCGGGCGATTCGACGCGCAGCTCGATGTGCGGTTCGACCACCTCGACCTTGCTGCGCTTGGCCACTTTCTGCACGGCCTTGCCGACATCATTGTCGAGCGAGAGTCCCGAGCGCTTGATCGCCTCGGCATAGAGTTCCTGCGCGGCGAATATCGGTCGATGCTTCTCGATGCCGTCATCCTTGCCGATGTATTTGCGCTTGAGCAGGATCCAGCGTGCGTAGAGATCGGCAGGTACGACATCGACCAGTTTTTGCTTGCCCGGGTTGTTGCGCACGCTCATCAGCGAGGGCAGCAGGAACAGGCCACGGAGCATGCCGCCCTTGATGCTGATGCCCGTGGTGGGGCCGAGAATGAGCTGTTGCGAATCGGCGATCGTCGCGTCGATCTCCTTCGCCGTCCAGGTCATCTTATCCGGCAACGGACTCAGTGTGCCGAGGATCCACAGCACATGCTCGCCCTTGCTGACCTTCCACAGCCCCGGACCCGGCTGCTCGCCGCTGACGACGATGGTTTCGAGCGTGCCGATGTCGGCAGGAGCCACGGCCGTTGGCAGCTCATCGGCCGCGCCGATCGAGGCGATGCAGAGCAGGGCGGCGAGCAGGCAATGACGCAACATGCACTTCATCAGCGGCGGCCGAATTCATGCACGGCATCGACCAGCACGGCAACATGCGCGGGATCGATATCCGGGGTGATGCCATGACCGAGATTGAACACATGACCGGGGCCGCCGCCGAAACTGTCGAGCGTCGCCTTGACCGCCGCGCGGATCGCCTGCGGATTCGCCGCCAGCGTGGCCGGATCGAGATTGCCCTGCAGGGCGACGCGTGAACCGACCCGCGCACGGGCTTCCGACAGTCGGATCGTCCAATCCACGCCGAGCGCATCGCAACCGCTGTCGGCGAGACTTTCCAGATGCCCATTGGCACCCTTGGAAAACAGGATCAGCGGTATCTCGCGAGTGCTCGGGTCGGATTTCAGCGTCTGTGCGATCAAGGCCAGATAACGCTGCGAAAATTCAATGAACTGATCCGGTGCGAGCATGCCGCCCCAGGTGTCGAACACCATCAGCGTTTGTGCGCCCGCCGCCGCCTGCGCAGCGAGGTAGCGGCTGACCGCCTGCGCATTGATGTCGAGCAGATGATGCAGGGTTTTCGGGTCGTCCCACATCAGTGCCTTGGCACTGGAGAAGTTCGACGAGCCGCCGCCTTCGATCATGTAGCAGGCCAGGGTCCACGGGCTGCCGGAAAAACCGATCAACGGTATGCGTTCGTTCAGTTCGCGACGGATCAGGCGCAGCGCATCGGTGACGTAGCGCAGGTCGGTTTCCGGATCCGGCACGCCGAGCTTCATGATCGCCTCGCGCGTGCGCAGCGGATGATGGAATTTCGGGCCTTCGCCGTCGATGAAATGCAGGCCAAGGCCCATGGCATCGGGAATGGTCAGGATGTCGGAAAACAGGATCGCGGCATCGAGATCGAAGCGTTCGAGCGGTTGCAGGGTGACTTCGCAGGCCAGCTCGGGTGTCTTCGCCAGGGCCAGGAAGCTGCCGGCGCGCTCGCGCGTGGCGCGATACTCGGGCAGGTAGCGACCGGCCTGGCGCATGATCCATACGGGCGTGGTGTCGACGGGCTCGCGCTTGAGCGCGCGCAGGAAACGGTGTTCGGTCACGGACAACTCCAGGGGGTCAGCGGGCAAGTTCTTTTTGCAACAGGCCGATCCGGCGTGGCCAGCCCGAGCTGATCGGTGCATCGGCGGGCAGATCGGCGCGTGCCGCGCGCGCCGCATCGAGATCGGCGAAGTCGGACCAGCACAGGCTGTACCAGTCGCCATCGGGCATGCCGAGCTTGAGCAGGTAGAGCTGACCAGGCCGCACGTCGAGGGTGCTGATCAGGGGCTCGAGCGCGGCGGGATCACGCACGCTGGCCAGAACCAGGGTGTAGTGGCTGGCCGGCAAGGTTCGAAAGGCGCTGGCGTCGGGCAGATCGGCGGATGCCGTGTGTGAAGCCAGCGCCGACGGCGTGGGCGGCGCGGATTCCTGCACCAGGCCTGCAACCGCCTGAGCCGAGGTCGCGGCCGTGGCCTGAGGCGTTGGTGTTGGCTTTGGTGCAGCCTCGACGGCAGGCTCTTCGACGCCTTGCGCATGACCGGCATCGGCTGGCTCGATGGGTTCCGCTTGCGCTGCCGCCGGCGAAACATCCGCCGTCGCTGTTTGAACAGCAGGAGCCGCTTGTCCGGTGCTTGCCGGCTGCCTGGCAACTGCGGTCGCGGGTTCGAGATCGTGATTCGGCGCGACTGCCGAGGGATTCTGCATCAGGTAGTTCGGCAGCTTGCTTGCCGCCGGCTTTGGCGCTGGCGTGGCAGTCGTTGCCGCTGACGTCCGCGTTGCGACCGGGTCGGCCACCGGTGCTGGCGCAATCGCAGCGGGTTCGAGCTTGTTCGGCTGCGATTCGGCTGCGCTGTCGGCTGATTTGTCATGGCATTCGAATGTGTGTCCATCGGCCGACGGTGTGCAAATGCGTTCGTGGCCCGGTTCAAACGCGTGGGCCATCACCATCAGAGCGGACATGCCAATGGCGAGTAACGACCTGTCAATGCGCATGGCTGTTGTCCATGCCCTGGCTGAAGACGATCCGGAAACCGCGCTTGATCTGCAGGTCGCGGGCTTTCTCGAACGCGTTGATGGCGCTGTCATGATCAAGATAGACCTCACGCTTGAGGCTCGAACGCGCGCCTTCCTGGCCCCACTCGCGATACAGGGTCCAGCCGCCGAGCAGATCCTGCTGCAGCGAGAGCTGATAGAAGCGGGGCGATTCGGCGATTTCCGCCGGTGTTTGCATGTAGATGCGCATGCCTCGATTTTACCCTGCATTGCACCCGCTTCGCTGAATCGTGACCGCTCGATGTTCAATCACGACATTGCCGGGTTTCAGCCGTGAGCCAGCACTTCCTCGATCAGTGCCTCGGTAACGCCGGCAACGATTTCGGCCTTGCCGATGCCACGCCAGAGAATCAGGCGCAACTGGCCGCTGACTGATTTCTTGTCGAGGCGCATGCGTTCGAGCAGGCGCGAAGCGTCGAGGCCGGGCGGAATCCGCGTCGGCAGCTCGAAGCGGATCAGGAGGGCGTGTAGCCGATCGGCATCCGCTGCACTGGCGAGTCCGAGTTGGCTGGAAAGCCTTGCGGCCAGCTGCATGCCGATCGCCACCGCCTCGCCGTGCAGGATTTCGCCATAGCCAGCCTCCGCTTCGATGGCATGGCCGAAGGTATGCCCGAAATTGAGCAGGGCGCGTTCGCCAAGTTCGCGCTCATCACGGGCGACCACGCCGGCCTTGTATCGGCAACTGGTTGCGATCGCCGTTTCCAGTGCATCAGACTCGCGCGCGAGCAGGGCCTGCGCGTGCGTTTCGAGCCATCCAAAAAATTCCGCATCGCCGATGGCGCCGTACTTGACCACTTCGGCGAGTCCGGCGAGGAATTCCCGCTCAGGCAAGGTTGCCAGGGTAGATGTATCGATCACCACCGCACGCGGCTGGTGGAAGGCGCCGACCAGGTTCTTGCCAGCAGCCAGGTTGACCCCGGTCTTGCCGCCCACCGAGGAATCGACCATGGCCAGCAGGGTGGTCGGCATCTGCACGAAATCGATGCCACGCATCCAGCAGGCCGCAGCGAATCCGCCCAGATCGCCGATCACGCCACCGCCAAGTGCGATCAGGGTTGCATCGCGGTTCGCACCGAGCCGGGCCAGTGCGTCGAGTACGCGCGCGGCGTTTTCGAAAGTCTTGTATTGCTCGCCGTCCTCGAGGATGACCGTGGCGTGTTCGAGTCCGTGCAGGCCGGCGAGCACGCGCCCGAGGTAGAGCGGCGCGACGATGGTGTTGCTGAGCACCAGCACGTGCTTGCCGGCGATCGCCGTGCGCCAGGCCGGCGCGGCATCGAGTAGGCCGCTGCCGATCGCGATCGGGTAACTGCGTTCGCCGAGTTTGACTTCGAGACGGATCATGCGCGCGCTCCCTGGTCGTTCGCCTGCCAGTGGCGCATGACCTGTGCGCTGACATGGCGTGCCATGGCCGCGCTGCTGCCGCCGCCCGATGCCGCCACGCGCAAATCGGCGATTTCGGCATACAGGGGATTGCGCTGCATCGCGAGTTTCATCAATTGCTCGCGACGATCGCCGACGCTAAGCAGCGGCCGCTTGCGATCGGCGTGCAGGCGATGCAGCTGGGTGTCGACGTCGGCGTCGAGCCAGATTACGAAGCCATTGTTGCGCAGCAGGTCGCGGTTGCCCGCATCGAGCACGGCGCCGCCGCCGGTGGAAAGGACGATGCCGCGCCGCTGGACGAATTCGGCGAGCAGGGCGCTCTCGCGCTTGCGGAATCCGGCCTCGCCCTCGATCTCGAAGGTCAGCGCGATGCTGACGCAGGCGCGCTCCTCGAACTCGAGGTCGAGGTCGTGGAAGGGCAGGCCCAGCTGGGCGGCCAGGCGTCGCCCGATCGAGGTCTTGCCCGCACCCATCGGGCCGATAATAAACAGGTTGGGAGCTGGGTTCATGTCGCGGATCCTAGAGCAAAGGCGCATGCCAGTGCGAACGGACACTGCTTGCTGCGATGGCTGCAGGCGGCCGGATGCGACGGAGGCCCTGCGGTGTACCATTTCCCGCAGCGTGTTTCGGAGGCAGTAGCATTGGAGAAGTTCACGGATGCGTCGCCGGCCCAGACTGCGCACGACATTGGAACCCTGGCCGAGCTGCAGGCGCCGCTCTACGCCGAACTCATGCGCATGGCGCGCGGCCAGCTGGCGCGTGCCGGCACGCTGTCCCTTGATGCTCCTTCCCTCGTGCATGAGGCGTATCTGAGATTCGCCCGCCAACCCGCCGTCGAGTTCGCCGGACGCCCGGCGTTCTTCGCCTATGCGTCAAAGGTCATGCGCGCGGTCATCGTCGACTACGTGCGCGAGCGCAAGGCGCAGAAGCGCGGGGCCGGCGAGCCGATGCTGACCCTGACCACCGGACTGATCAGTGCCGATATCGGCGAGGACGGTATCGAGCAGCTGCATCAGGCCCTGCAGGCGCTCGAAAAGATCGATCCGCGCGCGCACCAGGTCATCGAGTTGCGCTATTTCGGCGGCCTGACCGAGACCGAGATCGCCGACGTCATCGCGGTGTCCGTGCCGACGGTCAAGCGCGACTGGCGCAAGGCCCGGGCATTCCTGTTCGATGCCATGGCGCAGCCATGAGCGCGAGCGGGCGGACACCCGGGGGTGGCCCTGATACGGCACTTGAGCTGTTCGCGCAATGGTGCGAACTCGACGCGCAGGCGCGCGCGGACCTGCTCGCGCAGATTGCAGTGCGCGACGCACGCGTCCACTCGCGCCTGCTGGCCCTGATCCGCGCCGACCAGGAAGCCGACAAGGCCCTGTTCCTCGCCGGCGATGCCATCCTCGACTCGCTGGGCGCGCAGGCCTCCGAACCGGCGCCCGAGGGCGCTGGACAGCGTGTTGGAGCCTGGGTTCTCGAGCGCACGATCGGCACTGGCGGCATGGGCCAGGTCTGGCTGGCGCGCCGCAGTGACGGTCAGCACGAGGGTCGTGCCGCGATCAAGATGTTGCGGATGGCGGTTGCCGATGCGCATGCCAATCAGCGCTTTGCCCAGGAAGGTCGCATCCTCGCCAGGCTGTCGCATCCGAACATCGCGATGATGCTCGACGCCGGATTTGGTGCCGATGGCCAGCGCTACCTGGTCCTCGAATACGTGGACGGCGAGCGCATCGATCGCTGGTGTGACGCGCATCGGCTTGATCTTGCCGAGCGCCTGCGCCTGTTCCTGCAGGTCTGCGCGGCAGTCGCGCACGCGCACGCCCATTTCATCGTCCACCGCGACCTGAAGCCATCCAACATCCTGGTGGTCGGGGATGGCCAGGTGAAGTTGCTCGATTTCGGCATCGCCAAGCTGCTCGAAGCCGATGCAGACGGGCAGGCGCACTTGACCGGCGAAGCGCTTGCCGCGCTTACGCCGGGTCACGCGGCGCCCGAGCAGATCGTCGGCGGCGCGATCACGGTCGCGACCGATGTCTACGCGCTGGGCGTAATCCTCTTTGGCTTGCTCGGCGGGCGCCGTCCCCATGGATGCGCTCAATCCAGTCCGCTGCAACTTGCACGTGCGGTCGTCGATGGCGAACCGAGGCTGCTGTCGGCTTTCGAGCCATCGGATGACCTGGCGTCGATAGCCAGCGCTCGCCAGTCCACGCCCGAGCGTTTGCCCGCCCTGCTGCGCGGCGATCTCGAGACCATGGTCGCGAAGGCGCTGAAAAAGGGCCCGGCAGAGCGCTATGCGAGCGTGCAGGCATTTGCCGACGATGTTCGCAGCCACCTTGAACATCGTCCGATCGCCGTGCGTGCCGACAGTATCCTGTATCGGCTGCGCAAATTTTCGCGTCGCAATGCGTTGGCGGTCGGCGCGGCTGCCGTGCTGGCTCTTGTCATGCTGGGCAGTGCGCTGGGCCTGGCGCTAGCTGCACGGCGCACGGCGCACGAGGCCCAGGCTACTCTCGCGGTCAAGAACTTCCTGTTCAGTCTGTTCAGTGCGGTCGATCCGACCGAAGCCAAGGGCAAGACGATCAGCGTGCGCGAGCTGCTCGATCGCGGCCGCAATCGGCTGCAGACCGAAACGCAGGATGATCCTGCACTCAAGGCGGAATTGCAGGTGGTACTTGGGCGAATCTATTCGCAACTCGGTCTGTATGCCCAGGCGCGCGACTTGCAACAGCAGGCCGTGGCTGCGCTCAAGCACGGCATTGATTCGCCGCTGCGTCGTGCGCAAGCCGGGATCGATCTTGCCAATACACTGCGCGAACTGGGCGAGCTCGATGCCGCGAGTGCTGCCGTCGACGACGCTGACTTGCAGTTGCAGGGTAGTTCCGAAGCGCAGCTGCCCGATCGCGCGCGCGTATTGAATGCGCGCAGCAAGATCGCCGTGTCACGACGTGATTTCGCCCTGGCCGGGAAGCTCGCCGATGCGGCGGTGGCGCTGGCCCGACGCGAGCCGGTTGATTCCTATCTGCTGGCCGACAGCCTGTGGAACGCAGGCAGCGCGGCCTGGGGACTCAAGCACCTGGATCAGGCCGAAGCCGACTATCGCGAGTCGCTGCGCCTGATGACGCTGAGCCAGGGCGGCGACAGTCCGCGCGTCGGTCAATTGCACGGCAACCTGGCCATGGTCATGCGCACTGGCTCGCATTTCGGCGAGGCGCTGGTGGAGGCACGACGCGGACTCGCAATTGATCTGGCCGCGCTTGGATCGGACCATCCGCGCGTGCTCAACGATCGCGGCAACCTGGGATTGACCGAGTATCACCTGGGCCACTACGGGCAGGCACGCGAACTGCTTGAAAGTGCCGCGAAATCGCAGCGCGAGCAGTCCGGTGCGGATGATCCCGCCCTGGCCGGGACGCTGATCAACCTTGGCCTGGTCCTCATCGAGCTACGCGATCTGGCCGGCGCAGAAGATGCTTTTTCCAGATCGCTGCAAATCTGGACGCGTCGCTATGGACGAGAATTTCCTGGTGCCCAGGCGGCTCTGGCCGGCCTGGGCACCGTTGATGTGCTCAATGGTCATCTCGATCGGGCCGGCGCGCAGCTTGGCGAAGTGCAGGCTGCCGACGCGAAACGCGGCATTGAAGATGACTACTCGCTCTACTACTGGATAGGGGAACTGCATCGCCTGCGCGGTGACCCGCAAGCCGCTGCCTCGATCGAGCGCGATGGACTGGAGCGCGCGCGCCGCGATACCGGCGAGCGCAGCCGCTACACCGCGCTGAGCCATCACTACCTCGGGCTCGCCCTGCGCGATGGTGGTGATCGCGGTGGTGCGATTGCCGAATTGCTCGGCGCATTGAAGTCCTTCGAATACATTCCCGGCGCCGAGCACCCGTGGGCAGCGACCACGCGCCTCGAACTGGCAGGCCTGCTGGCGTCGCAAGCGGAAACGCGTGCCGAGGCGCGCCGGCTTGCGACCGAGGCACTCTCGATCCGCACACGGTTTCTCGCCTCCGGCGATCCACGGATCGACGAAGCCCGCGTGCTGCTGGCCAAGCTGCCGGACTGAGGCTCGATACCGCCGTACCCGATTGCAGCCGGGCGTGCGAAAGCCGCAGGGAGCGATGATCCCTTTGCCCGCCCAATTGCGTTTGTCTTGCGGACTGCGGTTCGGGCGGATGCGGAAAGCGCCTGTCGCCGTCGATCGATTCATTCGCTCTCTCTGCCCATTCAGGAGTTGATCATGAATACATGTGCCTCAAAGACGGTGTTTCTGGGACTGTTGCTGCTCGCCACGACTGGCGCCTTCGCCGCCGACAAGGTTTCCGGCACGGTCGCCTTGAAATCGTTCTCGGCTGCAATCAAGCACGCCTACATGGTGCGCAGTCCGGATGAAATGGATCCAAGTGCCAGCATCCTGCGCCTGTATCTTTCGAGCACTGACATCGGTGCCGCGATCAAGGCGTGCAAGACGCTGTCGTGCGCCGATGCTGCGCTTACCGATGGCGCCATGGTCGACTACAGCAGCGCGTCCCACCTTGGCTACGCTGTGCGCTTGAATGGCGAGCGCGCGCAATACTCCGGCGGTACCGATGGCGGCGCCTTCAGCCTGACCACGAACACACCCGATCACCTCGCCGGCAAGCTGCGCATCGATGACAGCGCAATGGGCGGTGCCAGGGTCGAAGCCGAGTTCGACCTCGGTCTGACGAATACTTTCAAGTCCGTGCGATAAGTGCGTTGAGGCAGTTTCCCGGCGTGGAGATCGATTGACTCCGACTTGCCTCCCGAATTCTGCTTCCCCGCGCTTTACCGATTGCTTCCCTGCACTTGCGACGTCGGGGCTTGGCGCATCCGCCGAGGGCGTCGGACAACTCGGTGGCAGCGATACTCGTCGGTCATGTCCTGGTGCCATGACACCTTCGAGTCTTCCGGTACAGGTCAGGTTTCGCTGTGCGCGGCAGCACGTCGGTGCAAACCGGATGATCCGTTTGGCCACGCTTATCCGTTCATTTTTTCAAGTCAAAGTCGATCGCACCGGGTCGGGTCGGGACTGCCTGGAAGTGCTCGCGCATTGGAGACTGGCATGTTTACAAAAGTCTTGCGTGGAATGATCCTGACGGGCGCACTGTTGGCTTGCGGCGCGTATCCGTCGCCGGCCACTGCGCTGGAAACCTACTGCGTATCGACCCCAGACGAGCTCGACTACGCCTACCGGCGCAGTGCCAACGACGATGTGGAAATCCGCATTGTGCAGGGATTTTATGACCTGAAGAACACGGCGCTCGATACGAACGTCGGCTATTTTCCGAATGGCAGTTCGCGAATAACCCTGCGCGGTGGTTACGCGCCGGGCTGCGCTTCACGCACGGCAAATCCGGACACGACTCGACTGACCAGTACTGCGGCTACCGGACATGCGTCGTTGCTTTTCGGAAGTTTTGGCGATCTGGTCATCGAATCGGTGAAGATCTACCTTACCGATGGGATCCTGCTTTGGGCCACGCACAGCCTGGTCGTGCGCAACGACCGGTTCGAGGGCAATCGCAGCAATCCGGATCTGGTTTTCCGAGCCGAAGCCGTTGATGCCATTGGTCCCAGCGTTCGCATCGAGCAGAGCCTGTTCGTCAACAATACTGCGCCTGGCTGCGCACTGCTCCTGGATACCGATTCGACGCTTCCGTTTCCGGTTGTCTCGGCCAGCGTAGTCAATTCGGTGTTCGCCGATGGCAGCGGCCCAGGGCTATGCTTGCGTGCCGACTATCCGGCGGGTGTCGACGGCAGCAGTGCCGTTCTGTCGGTCTTCAACACGATCCTCTGGAACAACAACGGCGGGGACCTGGTCACTCGCGGCACGCCGAACCTCAACCTGTTCAACAACATCTACCACGCAAGCTCGCTTCAACCGGCTCCGCTGAGCGCGCCGGTGGCGACGATCGACGCCGATCCCCTGTTCTCCGACCCGGCCAACGCCAACTACTTCATCCAGTTCGGCTCGCCGGCGGTCAACAGCGGATCACAGGTCCAGCCCGGCGGTTTTCCCGCGACCGACCTGATCGATGATCCGAGAATCGTCGGCTCGCGCATCGACCGTGGTGCCTACGAGACAATTGTCGACGATACCGTGGTCAGCACCGTCACTTCGGTTTCCGACACGCTGGCCAATCCACCCCCGGGTACGCTGCGACGGGCCATCATCGACGCCAATGCCAGCGGTTTTCGCGTGATCCGCTTCAACCTGCCCGGTGCCTGCTCGACGCATCTGATCAACCTGCTTGCGCCATTGCCGGATCTGGCCGTGAGCCTGCATATCGATGGCTATTCGCAACCAGGAAGTTCGCCGAACAGTCTCAACGTCGGCAACAATGCGGTTCCGTGCGTGGCCATTGTCGGCGACGGCAATACCGACAACGCCTTGCGCGTGCCGTTTGGCAGCGGCGTGCGCCTCGAAGTCGACGGCGTTGTTTTCGGTGGCTTCGATATCGGCGCAATACGCCTGTCCGGCGGTTCGTCCCACTATCTATGGGGAAATCAGTTTTCCGGCAGTATCGGTGGCGTTCCAGTCGGCAACAACGCCGTCAATATCCTGATCGGTGGCAGTTCGCTCAACACCACGATTGGCGGTAGCGCCCCGGCGCTGGCCAATTTGATCGACGGCGCATACCAGTACGGCGTATCGATCGTGACCAATAGTGCCGGCAACAATTCAAGCGGCAACCAGATCATCGGCAACTTCATTGGCGCCAGCGCCACCGGCAATGGCTTCGCCGCCAATGGCACCGGAATTTTCGTGCAGACCGATCACAACACGGTAACCGGCAACCTGATCTCGGGAAACAATTTCGACGGCGTCGAACTGGGCGGAGTGGGCTCCACGGGCAACTTCGTCGGTGGGAATTCGATCGGCGTGAAAGGCGGCTTCGTGCTTTGCGGCCCGCCGCCGCTGCCCGCCTGCACGCCGAACCTGTACGCGCTGCCCAACGGTCGCTATGGTGTCGTCGTTGATCTGGGTGCCTACGCCAACACGATCAACACCAATGAGATCGCGACCAATGTCCAGGCCGGTGTCTATCTCTCCAACGGACTCGGCAACAGCCTGCTCAGCAACAGCATCCACGACAATGGCGGCCTCGGTATCGACCTCGGCAATTTCGGCGAGGACAGCAACGACAACGATGGCGATCCGAATGCCCTCAACTACCCGAACCGCGGCCTCAACCACCCCCTGATCGCGATTCCCGGCGGTGGGCGCCATCGCGGCGCGATTGCCGGGGCGCTGGCATCGATCAACGGCAATTATCTGATCCAGGCATTTGCCAGCAACGCCTGTGATGCATCCGGGTATGGCGAGGGACGCTGGTTGCTTGGCACATTGCCAGTCACCATCAGCAACCAGAATACGGGTGGCAATGGCAGCGTGATATTCAACGTGCCACTGAACTGGACCGGCGATCTGAGCAGTCGGGCGATCACCCTGATTGCCCGGGATGCTGCTGGCAACACATCCGAATTCTCGCAGTGCTCTGTCTATGTGTGCGACACGATCTTCAAGCAGGGCCTGGACGACGCGACGGCGGAGACCTGCCCGGCGCCATGAGCAGGACATCCGCAAAAGAGCCGTATTGGGAGCCATTGCCGCGGCAGGCATTGAAGCCGGCGCAGAAGGCCGAAATCGTCGTGCGCCATCTGATACCGGTTGCCGGCGTATTCGCCTTCGGCTGGGCGGCGGGGCAGTTCCTGCTACTCAGCCTGTTCAACATCTGCTTCAGCATCGTCTGCACCGGCATGCTCGGTACGCTCGTGTCGACGCGCCAGGAAGTCGGCCCCAGTCCGAACCGGGCCGATGCGATCGGCAGCTGGCTGACCGCGTTGGTACTTTCGCTGATCGGCAGCGTGCTGCTGACGGCGTTGTTCGGCTGGGTCATTGCGCTGTACATGGTCGCCGCCGGCGACCAGCTGGTCGACACCTCGCTGGCGGTTTCGGCGTTGATGATGGTGGCCTCTGGCGTGCCCGCACTGTACCGGCAGTACCGCGCCGATCTGGCTGCCGGGTTGAACGAGGATCAGCGCAAGCGACGCGATCAGCCCAATGTGCTCGTGCTGGTGCTGAATGCGGGGCTGATTTTCGTCATGTGCGGGTTCGCCAGGGAACTCGGTCGTTTCGGTCTGTTCACGCTGGTGGTGGCAGTCACCGCGCTTGCCCTGCTGCGTGATCTGCGCCCGGATCTGATGCGCGAGCTGGCACGTCCATCGGGTATGCCGCCACCGAAGGAATTCGGCGAAGCAGGGCGCAATCACGATTTCCTGCAGTTGCTTTGGCAGCAACTCTTCAGGCGCGCGCCGACCGCCCCGGTGCGCGAAAAGCGGAGGCTTCGCAAGATTCCGCGTGCCGGAACCACGGGAGATCCTGAAAGTGAGTGATCGCCGACATGGTTCACGGCTTCGCTGTCGCGGCGGCCTTTTGGCGCGCCTCACCGCCACCGTTCTGGTCCTGCCTGGCGGCGCATTGCAGGCAGCGGTCTTCTGCACGAATTCGGTCGCCAGCCTGCAGTCGGCGTTGACCACGGCGGCGGCCAACGGTCAGGGCGATACGATCAATGTGGAGGCTGGCACCTATGCACTGACGACGCCGCTGACGGCAACCGTCAGCGACAACCTTTCACTGGTCATCGTCGGCAGCTGGAACCCGGGTTGCAGCGTCCGCAATTTCGGAGCCACCGTGCTCGATGGCCAGCAGCAGACGGGCGTTCTAGACGTCCGAGCGCAGGGATCGTCCGCGCCGGGATTGGGTATCGCATTCCTCACCATTTCCGGCGGTTACCAGACTATCAATGGATCACATGCGGGCGCTGGTGCCGCGCTGTACACAGCGGGGTCGGTCAACGTGGAAAATTGCATCTTCTACGCAAATCGGCACGATGGGAGTTTTGCCGGAGCGCTGTACGCCTATGCCGGACCTGGCTCGATACTGACCGTGCGCAACAATGTGTTTCTCGACAATATCGCTGCCGGTGTGGGTGCGGCCTATCTCGATGCCCATGGCGGAGTGGCGCATGTGCACGGCAATACCCTGGTCTTCAACCAGCTGACCGGCACCAGCGTGGTCGGCGGCATTCTCGCCTCGGGCCCCGGAAGCTACGTGCTTGCCAACAATCTGTTCTGGCAGAACTCGGGCGGCGACCTGTTCAATTCGGCCGGGCTCGGCAGCGGATCGCTGGCCCTCTTCAACAACGACATCGGGCCTGTGCTCGGGGCTGCCGCATCGGCCGACTCGGGCAACTTCCATCGTGATCCGCAATTTGCCGCTGGCTTGCTCAACCTGCGGCTGCGCTCCGGGTCGCCGCTGGTCAATGCGGGCGACATCTCGCCGGAAGGGGGAATAGGCGACTACGACGTCGCCAACGCGCAGCGCCTGCAGGGAGCAGGTGTCGACATCGGCGCCTACGAAAGCGATGTGCTTTTTTTCAAC
The DNA here is from genome assembly GCA_964390215.1 of uncultured Dokdonella sp. Lineage (GTDB taxonomy): Bacteria > Pseudomonadota > Gammaproteobacteria > Xanthomonadales > Rhodanobacteraceae > Dokdonella. Next base: position 149,043 of record CAYMHF010000004.1, read on the forward strand.
GGGTTCGACTCGCCATGAAATTGATTGTTCCGGGACTGGCACTGCTTGCCGGCGCGATGGTCGCGCTGGCGATACCCGTAGCTGCCCAGGAACTCGTCGTGTCCACCGCTCACGACCTGCAGTACGACGGCATCCTCGGTGAGCCCGTGGTCGTCATCGCCGATCTTGCCGACTATTTTGCCGCACCTCGGTTGACCTATGTCGCGCCCCAGGGAAGTCCGGGCTGGCCGGTCCTCAAACCGCACGGACTGTCTCTGCTCGCCGCCGATCGTGCCCTCGTCGGCCAGTTTCCGCTTGGCGGCATCGACATCATCGATACCGTGCAAGGCACCCTCGTCGATCATTTCACGATTCCGGCATGGCAGACGGCCAGCGACGGCTACGGCACGTTGGCACTCAATCCGGCAGCTACCCACCTGCTGATTGTTTCCGCGCGCCCTGCCAACACGCTGTTCGTGGTTTCGGCGCCGTTCTCGGCGACCTCAACGGCGAGCCTCGTCGCCTTGCCCGCAAGCGGAGGCACGGCGCAAACCCATGCGATCGCGTTTGACGCGGCGACGGGTCGGGCGTTCGTCGGCCACCTGCAAGGCATCAGCGTGCTGGATCCGCCTTATACGGCCATTGCATTCACGATTCCGTTGCCGCCTGGCAGCGGCACCAACGGTGGCCGTGCCGTATCGCTCGCACCGGATGGACAGACCCTGCTGAGTACGCTTGCCGCGGACAACAAGGTCGCCATCGTGCACGCACCGTTCAGTGCGGCGGCGACCGTCGAATCGCTGCAGGTCAATGGGGCGTCGCTGCTCGACGCCGCAAGCTTCGTTCCGGACGGCAGTCTTGCATTGTGCGTGGACGCTCTCCTGCCGGACAGGGTCTTCGCCCTGCATGCGCCATTTTCGGCACAAACGATGGTCGATACCCTGGCGTTCAGCGTTCCGCCCACGGCCGTCAGTGGCTACGAGGACGTCGATATCAGCAGCGACGGCCGCTTCGCGGCGCTATCCGGTGGCACCCAGACCGGTGAACCGCTGATCGTGCTCGAAGCTCCTTTCAGCGTGGCCGGAGTGCGCAGCCACGTGATACCGATTCCGGCGCTGTATGGCACCTACAACAATTCCGGCGGCCGTGGCACCGGCTCGGCGCGGTTCTGGCCTGCGCCGGTACCGTCACTGCCACAGATTGACAACGATGGCGCGGTCTACGTGCTCGAAGGCGATAGTGGCACGACACCGGCGACGTTCAACGTGCGCCTGTCGCGTGCCGCGACGCAGCCGGTGAGCGTCGCGTTCGCCACGCGCGATGGCAGCCTGCATGCCGGTCAACGCTATGTCGCCACCAGCGGCACCCTGACCTTCAGCCCCGGACAGACTCTGCTGCCGATCAGCGTGCCCGTGATCGGCAATACGGTCGCCGATGGCGACGGCAATTTCTATGTCGATCTCGGTAGTCCGGTCAATGCGAGCCTGATCGGCGCCAATGCTACGGTGACCTTTCGTGTCCGTGACAACGATGGCGGCAACTACTCCATAGCGACTCCGTCTCCGTTGCCGGACGGGTTTGTCGGTGCCCCTTACCTGGTCGCGCTGACCACGTCCGGTGGCGCGCCGGCGACCAGTTGGGGCATCAGCTTCGGCAGCCTGCCACCTGGATTGACCCTGAATACCGGCAGCGGCGTCATCAGCGGCACGCCCAGCACCGAAGGCATCGGGTTGTTCTCGATCTTCGCCGGCAACGGCAGCGCCAGCACCGGGTTGGTCGGCATGCAGATCCGGATTGGGAACGACCGCATCTTTGCCGATGGTTTCGATACCCTGCATGCCATGCCGGTGAGCTCGATCCGGCCGGATACGGCTGGGTTCGGGCCATGCCTGCCAGTCCATCCTTAGCCACCGCCGGTGTTGTCGCTGGGCCGCAAGCGTTCAGAGTGCTTGCGACCGTTCTTGGTCTAAACTAGTCGCTTTGCCGAATAGCTGCTGCCGATGCTTCGCTTCGTCCTGTTGTTTCTCGTCCTGCTCGTTGTCCTGTTTGTCGCTGAATTGACCAGCCCGGTCGAGCGCCATGTGATCGTGCCGTTCACCTCGGTGCTGGCCGATGTCTGTGCCTGGGTCATCCATTTGTTTGATGGCAGCACCGTTGCACACGGCAAGCTCATCCAGAATGCCAGTGGCTCCTTCGTCGTCTCGATCGAGCGTGGTTGCAACGGCATCGAGGCGGTCATCATCCTGATTTCGGCGATCCTGGCCTTCCCGGCGCCCTGGAAGCACAAGGTTTTCGGCCTCTTGTTCGGATTCCTCGCGATCCAGGTTCTCAATGTGGTGCGTATCGTCAGCCTGTTCTACCTCGGCATGTGGAGTCCGGTCTGGTTCAAGTGGTTCCACGAGTACCTGTGGCAGGCGCTGATCGTGCTCGATGCGCTGATCGTGTTCCTGGTCTGGCTGCGCTACGTGCCGGCGAAGCCACGTCCGGCGGCAGTGGCTGCCGCCTGAGCACGGCTTGCCAGTGCGTCGCCCTTTGCTATAGTCGCCAAACCACTCGTGGAAAAGGAGACATGCGTCATGACAGTTGCCAAGGTCATCGAATTCAGCAGTTCATCCACCAAGGGCATCGAGGATGCCGTCCAGAGCGGGCTCAAGAAGGTGGCCGAGACGGTGAAGAACATCCAGGGTGCCTGGGTCAGCGAGACCAAGGTCATTACCGACAATGCGGGACATATCAAGGAATGGCGTGTCAACCTGCGGATCACCTTCGTCGTCGAGTAAGATCGCCACAATGGGAACGCTGCCGAGCGGATCCGGCAGCAAGGCGGAAGTCGAATGAGCAATTCCGAACTTGTGATCGGCTTTCTTGAGGACGATCCGGACCAGTCTGATCTGATCCTGCACTGGCTTGAGACGGCCGGCTATCGCACGCGATTGTTCCAGTCGGCGGCCGAATTCCGGCGTCGCCTGGGTTCGGAGGCCATTGACCTGCTCCTGCTCGACTGGATGCTGCCTGATGCGAGCGGCATCGACGTCATCGAATGGATCCGTTCATCGGCGAACGCACGCTTGCCGGTGATCTTCCTGACCGCACGCACCAGCGAGGCGGACATGGTTCGCGGACTGAATGCGGGTGGCGACGACTACGTGGTCAAGCCAGCCAAGCAGCGCGAGCTGATCGCGCGCGTGGCCAGCGTGTTGCGCCGCATCGGTATCGAAGGGGTCGACAGCGGCCAGTATGATCTGCCGCCTTACCGTGTCGATACGCGACGGCGGCGGATTTCCTACGATGGCAAGGAGGTCGAGCTGACTCCGCGCGAATTCGAACTGGCCACCTACCTGTTTCGTCGCCATGGCCGCATCGTCAGCCGTGACGCCTTGCTGGAAAACGTCTGGAACATGAATGCCTCGGTTTCGACGCGAACAGTTGATACCCACGTCAGCCGTCTGCGCAAGAAACTCGATCTCAATGGTGAGTACGGCTGGAGGCTGGCGGCGGTCTACCAGCACGGTTATCGTCTCGAGCAGACTTGAGCACGGCGCGCTTCGATCGCGCTGGTTGACAACGCAAACGGGAGAATCGTCGTGGCTGTTGCAGGCAAGACCAGGCGCAAAACATCCGGAACCAAGCCCGCTTCGCATAAACTTGCCGTTGCAGCCAGGAAACTCCCGGCAAAAGCAAGGAAAAGCCCGATGTCCGAGCCCAAGAAACCCGCCACCGATGCCGATGGCAACGTCGACCAGATCCGCGACATCCTGTTCGGCGGTCAGATGCGCGATTACGAGCGCCGCTTCCAGGAGATGGGGCAGCGTCTCGAGGCCGAGATGAGCCGCTTGCGCGACAGCCAGGACAAGCGCCTCGCGCAGATTGACAAGCGCCTCGACGAGCAATTCGACAAGCTCTCGCGCCAGTTGCGCCAGGAAGTCACCGATCGCAACCAGGCGGTCGATGATCTTGAATCGCGCATGCAGCAGGCAGCGCGCACGGCGCGATCGGAGATCAACAATGCGCTGGACGGACTGGGGGGCGAACTCAAGGCCGTCGACGAGCGCCTGCGCGATGCGTTGGCCGAGCTTTCCTCGGCACTCAATGTGCGTGCCAGCGAGGCTGCGGCCGCGGTCTCGCGTGCGAGTACCGAGCTGCGCGCGGAGAAGGTCGGGCGCGAGGATCTGTCGGCACTGCTGACCGAACTCGCGCTGCGTCTGAAGGGCGATTTCGACCTGCCATCGCGCTGATCCGCCGCAACGCCACGCCGGCATGAGCGACCTTGACCGCCTCAGGCATCTGCTGCTCACCGATGAGCGTGAAAAGTTTGCGCTGGCCGAGCAGCGCATCGCCGAGCTCGAGCGCATCAATCGCGAACTCTCCCAGCAGTTGCCTGGCCTGGTGACGACTGCACCGGCCGAACCAATGAGCCGTGCGCTGGCGACGCCGGTCGCGGCGGCGCTCGGCAATGCCGTGCAACGCAATCGCGCCAGTATCGTCGATGCGCTGTTTCCGGTGATCGGTCCGATCATCCGCAAGGCGATTGCCGAAGCGCTGCGCGGATTGATGCGCGATCTCAACCAGGTGCTCGAACATGCTTTCAGTCCGCGCGGGATCCGCTGGCGGATCGAGGCGTGGCGCAGTGGCGTGCCGTTCGCGCAAATCGTTCTCAAGCACAGCCTGCGCTACCAGATTGACCACGTTTTCCTGATCGAACGCGATTCGGGCCTGGTTCTGCATCGCGAATCCTCGCCCGGGTTGCCCGACCTGGATGCCGATGCAATCGCCGGAATGCTTACCGCGATCGGTCAGTTCGTGCGCGATTCGATTGGTCGTGATGGCGGTGATTCGCTCGAGGCCGCGCGCGTTGGTGAATATCTGTTGTGGGTGCTCGATGGCCCGCGCGCCACACTGGCCTGTTTCATCAAGGGCGTTCCGCCGGATGCCTTGCGCGTCGTCTTGAGCGATCGTCTTGAACAGATCCATGCGCAATTGTCCACTGATGCCGAAAGCGCGCTGGATGCGGGTGTCGCCGCGGGCCAGCACTTCGCCGCGAGTCTCGAGCCGGGCGCGCTGGTCGCGGCCAGCGCCGCGCTGCCCCATGACCAAGGCAGCGAGCGCAAGCGGCCTTCGCGCTGGCCGATGCTGATCATTGTGTTGGCGATCGCGCTCGGGCTGAGCTGGTATTTCCTCAACACTGCGCGCTGGAACGAGCGCGTCGAGAGGCTGCGTTCCGCATTGGCCGCGCATCCCGGGTTTGTGTTGACCGCAATCGAGGCGAAGCCCTGGCGACGCTTGACGGTGCACGGTCTGCTCGATGCCGATGCCGATCCGCTGCAACCGCTGCTTGCGCGCGTGGATCTCGGCGAGGTCAAGGCCGGGCTTGATACCGAGGGCTATCTTTCCAGTGACGACGCGATCGTTCTCAAACGTGCGACGCGACAGCTCGATGCGCCGGCCGGCGTGCAACTTGCGGTCAACAATCGTGTGCTTTCGATCAGCGGGCAGGCGTCGCCCGACTGGATCGGGCAGCGCCGTGGGCAGGCGGCCTGGATCACGGGTGTGCGCAGCGTCGATTGGCGGGTGGTCGAGACGGCTGCCCCGACTGACCCGCAAGCGCAGGCGCGCGCCGCGCTGGATGCGCTGATCGTCGAGATCGAGCAGACCACGTTGCGCTTCACCTCCGATACCGAGCCAGCGCCTGCCACCAGCAACGAACTTCGCCAGGTGGCCGAAGCCTTGAACAAGGCCGAGTCGCTGGCGGCAACGGCTGGAGTCGTCCTGCACCTGCGCATCGACGGCTACAGTGATTCGACCGGCAGCGCCGATCTGAATGCCAGCCTGCGCATGGCGCGCGCGAACTGGTTGCAGGACAGCCTGCGCAATGCAGGTGCGAGCGCCGACCTGCTTGATCGCGCAACGCTGTTCACGGCAACCGATCCGGCGCTGGGCATTCGCGCCGCGAAACTGCGCGTGCAGACTGCGGAGGCAACTCGATGAATGTGCAGGCACGCAAGATCTGCATGCTCGGCGATTTCGGCGTCGGCAAGACCAGCCTGGTCGCCCGCTTCATGCGCAACACGTTCTCCGACAAGTACTTGACCACGGTCGGCGTCAAGGTCGACAGCAAGCAGGTTGATTGCGGCGAGCTCGGCATGGTCAAGCTGGTGGTCTGGGACATCGCCGGTCGCAGTGTGCTTGATGCACTCAACATGAGCTATCTGCGCGGTGCCAGTGGCCTGCTGCTGGTCGCTGACGGAACTCGCGAAGCCAGCCTGCGCACGGCGATTGACCTGTTGCTGCAGTCGCGCAGTCTGTTGCCGGAGGCCCAGGCGGTACTGCTGGTCAACAAGCTCGATCTGATTGAGCGCTGGGAAGTCGCTCCGGCTACCCTGGTCGAATTGCGCCAGACCCTGCCGGTGATCGAGACCAGTGCGCTGTCCGGGGATGGTGTCGAGCAGGCCTTTCTGGAACTGGCGAAAAGACTCGGCGCATGAGCGAAAAAAGCGAAACGCCCCCTTTTTCCGCCGAGACCGAGCGTCAAATCGCGCAATTGTTGTTCGAGCGCGCGCAACCGCTGCTGCTGCAATTCGATCAGGATTGGCAACTGGTCAACCTGCACGGTGATGCCGCACGCTTTGGTTTCGATGTCGACAACGCGGATGCGGCCGCGCACCAGTTGGGTGACCTGTTTCTTGGCATGCCAGTCGATGCCACGGTCGATCTTCCGTTCGTGCAGATGCCGAACGGGCGCAGCGCGCACGTGCATCTGCTGGCAGGCACCGAACCAGGTTTTCAGGTGTTGTTGCTGGATGCCCAGAGCGAGCACGACCGTCAGCAGATCCAGCAGCAAATCGGCAACGAAGCCGCACTGGTCAGCGGACAGAAGTCCCGGGCGATTGCGCAATTGCGCCAGATCCGCAGCGAACTTGAGCGGCAACGCACGCGGCTGGCCGAGGCGAATTCGCTGAAGAATGCCCTGATCGCGACCCTGAGCCACGATTTCCGTACCCCGCTGACATCGATCTTCGGCTACCTGCATCTGCTCGAAGAGGAAGCCGGCAATTCGGATTCCATGCGCCACGCGCTGCGCGCACTGCGGCGCAACTCCAACTATCTGTTTACCCTTGCCGAGAACCTGCTCGAATACGCGCGGGCCGATACGCGCTCCAGCCTGCTGGCGCCGGTGCGCGTCGATCTGACCTATCTGGTTGAGGATCTCGACGGCATGTTCCGGCCGATGGCGCTCGACAAGGGTCTGAGTTTCGAGATCGGACTCGAGCTGACCGATGCTCAGTTTCCGGTACTCGACGAGCTGCGCGTACGCCAGATTCTGGTCAACCTGATTGCCAACGCGGTGCGCTACACGAACACGGGCGGGGTCAGCGCATCCCTGCGCTGGCAGGATGGCGCACTGTCGATTGCGGTGCGCGACAGTGGCATCGGCATTGCCGAGGAACTGCATGAGCAGGTCTTCGTCGCCTTCAACCGGGTTGGGCAGGCGGCCGGCAGCGGCGCCGGCCTGGGCTTGAGCATCGTCAAGCGCCTGGTCTGGCAGATGCATGGAACCATCGAGCTTGAGTCGAAGCTTGGCGAGGGTTCGTGTTTCCGCATCGTGTTGCCGAATCTCGCCGAAGTCGTGGCTGCGGAACAGGCGACATCGAGTGAGCCTGTCGCCATCGAGTCCTCGCATGTCCGCAGTGTCCTCGTCGTCGACGATGATCCGGATATCTGCCATCTGCTTGATGTCTTGCTGACCGATCTCGGTTTCCGTGTGTGCATCGTCGGCGATGCCAGCGCGGCCGTGGAGAGCGCACTGGCCAATCCGCCGGATGTGCTGTTGGTCGATGTCGAGTTGCCGGGCCTGTCCGGCAACACGGCGGTATTCCGGCTGCGTGCCAAGGGCTATCGTGGCCATATCGTCACCTTGTCGGCGACACCGACCGAGGAGGCGCGCAAGGTCGCCTTGAATGCCGGTGCCGACCAGTATCTGACCAAGCCGATCAACATCGAACTGCTGGCGCGCACGATGCGGGCTGCGACGCCACGACGCTGATCTTTCGCGTCAGAAAAGCGCCGCTGCGTGCTAGCATCGACACATGAACAACGACCCGTCCGATACCCGATCGCTGTATCTCGAGGCGATCGAAACCCTGACCCGATTGCTTGCCGAAGCGAGCGCTGCCGCCGACCCGGAACCGACTGCGATGAACCTCGCCACGGTTGCCGCCAATGGCCGGGTGTCCTCGCGTATCGTGCTGCTCAAGCAGCTCGATGCTGACGGTCTGCAGTTTTTCACCAATTATGAAAGTGACAAGGGTGGCCAGCTTGCCGCGCATGCGCAGGCAGCCGTTGCGTTCCACTGGAAAACCCTGCGTGACCAGGTTCAGGTGCGCGTCGAAGGCCGTGTCGAGAAGCTCGCGGCGGCCGTTTCCGATGCGTATTTCGCGACGCGTCCGCGCCTCAGCCAGATCGGTGCCTGGGCCTCGTTGCAATCGCAGCAATTGCCCGGCAGGGAGGTTTTCGACGCACGCTTTGCCGAGTTCGAGCAGCGCTTTGCCGGCGTCGAGGTGCCACGCCCGCCGCATTGGGGTGGCTATCGCCTGCTGCCAGACCTGTTCGAATTCTGGTACGGCGCCAGTTTCCGCCTGCACGATCGCCACCGCTATGAACTGCACGATGGCGTCTGGACCCGGTGTCTGCTGTATCCCTGATGGCGCCCGGATTCGTTTCCGCAACGCATCGTTCGCCTGATCGAGGTTCTCTACGCGCTTGGCGAGGAGCACCGCATCGTTGGTATCTCCGGTTTCACCGTGCGTCTACCTTGAAGCGTGGGATGAGCCGCCAATCAGCGGCATCCGCTGGGTCGCCGAACTGATCCGCATCGTCGGCAGCGGTGACGCATTTCCGGAATTCGCGGAAAAATCGCTGGCCCGTGACCGCATCATTGCCGATTCCAGCAAGATCGTTCGGCGTCAGCCTGAGCTGATTCCTGCTCAGGGTGGGACCGGACATTCCGCCCGCGCGCAACAGACGTGTCCACGAGATCGAGTCGCCGAGCATCCTGCAACCCGGATCCGCCGCGCTGTTCGACGGTCTCGATGCCCTGCATAACCGAATTGCCGAAGTCGCCCATGCGTCATGATCCGGTTCGGCGTGAAAATCAGTCGGCCAGCGCGGTCTTGGCACGCGAGTGGTGGCTTCCTTCCTACTCGGCCACGAAGTTCTTGTTGAAGCGCAGGCTGAGGGTCTGGTCGGAACCTTCGGGCTTGATCGTCAGTGCAAACGTGTAGGTGTCGGGGGCGAGGACATCGAACAAACCGATATACGAGACGTAGAAATCGGGAATTTCGCGGATCGTGATTGCTGTCTTCTGCCCGGTCAGGTTGGTAGCCTCGCCGCTGATCGTTGCCGCCACGGCGCTCGTGGTTCCGTCGGCCGCCACCTTCTGCACCGAGAGATTGAGCAGGCCGCGCTTCGGCGAGCGTTCGATCGAATACTGCTTGGCCATCTGCTCATTGAGCAATTGCGTCGACAACGCGCTGTAGTGAACCAGGTAGCGGCCGAATGTCTCGGTGCCGCTGGAATCGGCAATGGCACAAGCGGCGCTCGCCATCAGGGAAATGCCGAGCAGGCTGCAAATCAGGGTTTTCATGGCGGATCTCGCGCTGGAGTGACAATGCAATGCTTGGTCAATGACGGTATTTCATCAAGTGCCCGCGCCCAGCTGCAAGCCGAGATCGAGCAGCGGTGCGACCACCAGTGCCTGCAGCAGAGCAATCGCCAGCAGCACGATTATCGGCGACAGGTCGAGACCGCCGAGTGCAGGCATGCGCTTGCGCACGGGTTTGAGGATCGGTTCGGTCAGCTGGAACACGAGCGGCACGACCGGGTGATAGCTGTCGCCGCCGACGAAGCTCAGGATCACGCGCACGATGATCAGGATCATCAGGGCCATCAAGATGAATCCGATCAGATCGGCGAACGCGATCATGGCCAGCCCGGCAAATGTCGGCAGCGAAGCAAGCAGGGCGAAGATCAGCACGCGCTTGAGCAAGAGCAGGAGCCAGGCAAGCAAGACGCCGGCCAGATCGAGGCGCCGCCAGGCGGGGATGACCCTGCGCAATGGCATCAGCACTGGATTGGTCGCCTTGTACAGGAACTGGCAGATCGGATTGTGGAAGTTCGCGCGAACCAGCTGCAGCAGGACGCGCAGCACGACCAGGGCAACGAGGATGCCGAAAATGAACTCGATCAGGATCTGCGCGGCGTTGGCGAGATAGGGCATGCAGGACGCTCTCAGTCGAGCTCGCGCGACATTTCGGCACCGCGCGAGGTGGCCGCCGCGACCGCGCTGGCAACCAGTTCACGCAAGCCACCGCTGGCGAAGGCGTCGAGTGCGGCCGCCGTCGTTCCGTTCGGTGAAGTAACGCGTTCACGCAGGCGTCCCGGCGTTTCGCCATCTTCGCTGGCCATGCGCGCGGCACCGAGGCAGGTCTGGATGGCCAGTTTGCGCGCGGTCTCGCGCGGCAAGCCCTGGGCGACGCCGGATTCTTCGAGCGCTTCGATCAACAGGAAGAAATAGGCAGGACCCGACCCGGAAATGCCGGTCACTGTATCCATCAGGTCTTCGCGCTCGATCCAGACAGCGAGGCCGCTGGCAGCAAGGATGGCCTGAGCCTGATCGCGACCGGTCGCATCGACGGCCGCGCTGGCAATCATGCCGGTCGCACCGGCTCCGATCAGGGCCGGCGTGTTCGGCATGCAGCGCACGACAGGGAATCCGCCGCCGAGCCAGCGGTCGATTTGCGCGATGCGCAGTCCGGCGGCAATCGAGATGATCAACGGTCGCCGTGTCGCGATCGCGCCGGCGATATCGGTGCAGACCGTGCGCATCACCTGCGGTTTGACCGCGAGCATGACGATATCGGCCGTGCGCACCGCATCCATGCCGCTGGCAAAGACGCTGACGCCGAAATCGTCCGCCAGCTGCCGGCGCAAGGACGCATTCGGTTCAGCGACCGAGATCCGGCTGGCCGACATGCCGCTGCGAACCAGGGCGCCAATCAGGCTGCGCGCCATGTTGCCGCCGCCGACGAAGGCGAGCGCAAGCGAATCGGGAAGTGGAGCATGTGGACTGGGCGACATGGTTGACCTGAATGGGTTTTCAGTCGCGAAGCATAGCAGTGAGCGGTTAGCGGTTAGCGGTTAACGGTAAGCGGCAAGCGGTAAGCGGTAAGCGGTAAGCGGTAAGCGGTAAGCGGTAAGCGGTAAGCGGTAAGCGG
>CAYMHF010000005.1:0-27474 GCA_964390215.1 uncultured Dokdonella sp.
CATCGACGGCCTGCTGCACATCACCGACATGGCCTGGAAGCGCGTGCGCCATCCGAGCGAAGTGGTCAACGTCGGCGACGAGCTCGACGTGCGCGTGCTCAAGTTCGATCGCGAGCGCAACCGCGTCAGCCTCGGCCTCAAGCAGCTCGGCGAAGATCCATGGGTCGCCATCAGCCGTCGTTACCCGAGCGGCACCAAGGCGGTCGGCAAGGTTTCCAACGTCACCGATTACGGCTGCTTCGTCGAACTCGAAGCCGGCGTCGAAGGCCTCGTCCATGTTTCCGAAATGGACTGGACCAACAAGAACGTCAATCCGGCCAAGGTTGTCCAGGTTGGCGATGACGTCGAAGTCATGGTTCTCGACGTCGACGAAGAGCGTCGCCGCATCTCGCTCGGCATCAAGCAGACCCGCGCCAATCCGTGGGAAGCCTTTGCCGCGATCTTCAAGAAGAACGACAAGGTTACCGGCCAGATCAAGTCGATCACCGATTTCGGCATCTTCATCGGTCTCGACGGCGGCATCGATGGTCTTGTCCATCTGTCCGACATCTCGTGGGCTGCGGCCGGCGAAGATCTCGTGCGCAACTTCAAGAAGGGCGACGATATCGAAGCCGTGGTTCTGGCGGTCGATCCGGAGCGCGAGCGTATTTCGCTTGGCATCAAGCAGCTCGAGCAGGATCCGTTCGGCCAGTTCATGGCCAACCATCCGCGTGGCAGCATCCTCAACGGCACCGTGCGCGAAGTTGATGCACGCGGCGTGACCGTCGATATCGAAGAAGGCATCGAAGGTTACCTGCGCGCCAACGACATCGCCAAGGAGCGCGTCGACGACGCCACCCTGCATTTCAAGGTGGGCGATCCGGTCGAAGCCAAGTTCATCGGCATGGACCGCAAGGGCCGCGTGTTGCAGCTGTCGATCCGCCAGAAGGACGAGGAAGAACTGCAGTCGGTGCTGGATGATTACCAGGGTTCCACCGGTGCGACTACGCAGCTGGGTGCCTTGCTCAAAGAGAAGTTCAACCGCGAGTGATGCGGGATGACGGACGCAGATGCGTTCGTCGCTGAAGTCATGGTGCCCATCCCGGTGATGGGCACCTCCTCCCCGCCTGATGTGTGATTCTCGAATGACCAAGTCCGAGTTGATCGAAATTCTCTCTGCCCACCAGCGGCATCTGGCGAGCAACGATGTCGAGCTTGCGGTGAAAAGCATGCTTGAGCAGATGGCGCACGCCCTGGCCGGTGGCGATCGCATCGAGATTCGCGGATTCGGCAGTTTTTCCCTGCATTTTCGTCCGCCGCGCATGGGGCGCAATCCGAAGACCGGCGACGCGGTGGCCTTGCCAGGCAAGCACGTGCCGCATTTCAAGCCGGGCAAGGAACTGCGCGAGCGGGTCAATGCCAGCGCGCATCCGGTTTCAATCGACAACGCCCACTGATAGCCTGCACAGCATCCTGACCTCGCCCGACGGCGATCGCCCCCTGGAGACTGCGGCCATGCGCCTTGGCGTGGTGATCTTGATAGTGTTGTCCATCACCTTCGGTGCAACTTTCGGCGCTCTCAATTCCGAACGCATCGCGTTTGATCTGTATTTCATCGAACTCTCGTTTCCGAAAGGCGCAGCCCTGCTTGCATTCCTGCTGTGTGGCTGGATTTCGGGCGGTGTGCTGGTCTGGCTGGTGCGTGTGCGCGGTCTGCGTCGCGAGCTGCGCCAGTGCAAGCGGCAATTGCGTGCCGCCAAGGCTGAAAACACGGCATCCAGCGATCTTCCTGTCGGTAGCGCATGAGCGAAATTCACCTGCTTTTCCTGCTGTTACCGATTGCGGCATTTTCGGGATGGTATGTCGCCCGCCGCGGCAGCGAGCGCAGTTCCGGCGCAAAAGTCAGTGAGCTTTCGAGCAATTATTTCCGGGGCCTCAACTACCTGCTCAACGAACAGCAGGACAAGGCCATCGAGGTTTTTCTCAAGCTGGCCGAGTACAACCGCGACACGGTTGAGACACATCTGGCCCTGGGCAATCTGTTTCGCCGTCGGGGCGAGGTTGATCGTGCGATTCGTGTGCACCAGAACCTGATTGCGCGTCCATCACTGAGCGATGAGGAAAAGACCATCGCCCTGCTTGAGCTTGGCGAGGATTACATGCGTGCGGGCCTGCTTGATCGGGCCGAAACCCTGTTTTCCGATCTCGTTGCGATGGACGCCCTGGCGACACCGGCACTGACCCATCTGATATCGATCTACCAGCACGAGCGCGACTGGAACAAGGCGATCGACAACGCAACCAAGCTTGAAGCAGCCAGCGGCGAATCGCAGGGCTCGATCATCGCCCAGTTCCACTGTGAGCTAGCCGAACAGGCTCGCGTCCGGCAAGCCTGGGATCAGGCCCGAGCCTGCCTGGATGCGGCGCTCTTGGCCGAGGATGATTGCACCCGGGCGAGCATGATCCGCGGCCATATCGAGGCAGCCTGCGGCAATTTCGAAGCGGCGATCGAAGCATTCGAGCATGTCGCCGAACGCGAAGTCGACTATGTTCCCGAGATCCTCTCGCCCTTGCTGGACTGCTATGCCAAGGCGCAGGCCATGCAGCGTGCCGAAGGCTTCCTGTTGCGCATGACCGAGCGCCATCAGGGTGTGTCGCCGGTGCTTGCGCTGGCCAGGCTGTACACACGTACCCGCGGCGAAAAGGCGGCAGCCGAATTCCTGACCCGGCAATTGCGCCAGCGGCCCTCGGTGCGCGCCTTGATGGCCTTGATCGAGGCCAATCTGCATAGCGCCCAGGGCGAAGCCCGAGAAAGTCTGCTGATCCAGCGCGACCTGACCCGCAAACTGCTCGAAGGGCAGGCCATGTACCGCTGCTCGCGTTGCGGCTTCGGCGCCAAGGCGCACCATTGGCAATGTCCGAGTTGCAAGAACTGGAGCACGATCCGTCCCATTCACAGTGTGGTTGGAGAGTAGGGCGGTCGCGTGGCGAATCTTTCGTTTGCGGTCTGGATGGCGCTGGGGCTGGCGGCGACCCTCGGATCGGCGCTGGCTACCTGGCTCAGCATCCGCTATGCACGAGGGCGGCGCATGCTGGATCTTCCGGGGCAACGTCGTTCCCACAGCGTGCCGACTCCGCGCGGGGGTGGCATCGGGATCGTGCTGGCAATTCTGGCTTGTCTGGCCGCTCTTCCGGCATTGAGTGGAGGCGGAAACAATGGGCTGGCTTCGGTGGCATTGATCGTTTCGGTCACCTTGGTCGCGCTGGTTGGCTGGATCGACGACCATCGCAGCCTCTCCGCCGGTATCCGCATCGTTGCGCATGGCTTGGCCGTGGCTCTGCTGGCCTGGCCGGTGCTGGGTCTGTTACCGGAACTGGTCGGCGCCTCGGCCTGGCCGTGGCTGATGACTGCGATGCTGGTTGCCGGCGGTGCGGCCATCTGGTCGATCAACCTGCACAATTTCATGGATGGCATTGATGGCCTGTTGGCCAGTCAGGCCCTGTTTGTCTTTTCCGCGCTGGCCTTGCTCTGCCTCGATGCCGGACGGATTGTCCAGGCACAGGCAATTGGCCTGTTTGCCGCGGCCACGCTCGGATTCCTGCCATTCAACTTTCCGCATGCGCGTGTGTTCATGGGCGATGTCGGCAGCGGCGTGCTCGGTCTGCTCATTGCAGTCGCGATCGGCTGGCTGATTGCAGCACGTCCGGAAGGACTCGAATATGGATTGATTGTCAGTTCGGCATTCATGGTCGACAGCACGGCGACCCTGCTTTCGCGCATGTTCAGTGGCCGACGTTGGTATAGTGCGCACCGCGAACACCTCTACCAATGGCTGGTTCGCTGCGGCTTCAGTCACGTACGCGTGACCTTGCTGTATGGCGGATGGAACCTGTTCGTGCTGACGCCGGTGATCTTGTGGGTGAACGCTTCAGCGGATCAGCGCGCAGCCAATGCCGGGCTGGCCCTTGTCGCCGTGTATGCATTGGCTGTCGTGTTGTGGGTTGTCGGCAAGCGCTACTGCCTGAACATGAATCGAAAAGCCTTGCGATCGGGATCAACGTGATCAACAAAGCCATCGTCAAGATCCATCCAAGGCTGGCGGTCGTCTTTCACGATCTGCTCATGGTCTGGCTTGCCTGGACGACGATCACCTCGATCCGCTGGTCGTTCGAGCTGGCCCGTCCGCAGCTCGGCCTGTTCGGCCCCGAGGTTGGCCTCGTCTTGTCTGCACAAGGTCTGATCTTCTGGATCACGGGCCTGTACAAGGGCTTGTGGCGATTCGCCAGCCTGCCGGATCTGTGGAATATCGGACGTGCCGCGATCCTCGGCGTGCTCGCCATCAGCGTCACCCTGTTTCTCTACAATCGCCTGGCGACGGTGCCACGAACCGTCTTGCTGCTTTACCCGGCGACGCTTGCCGTTCTGCTTGGTTTTCCGCGCCTGGCGTATCGCTACTGGAAGGATAGCCGACTCGATTTCCTTTCGCGTTCGCCAGCCTTGCGCGTGCTCGTTCTCGGCGCCGGGCGCGCCGGCGACAGCCTTGTTCGCGGACTGGTTCGCGAGAATCGCTATCGTGTCGTCGGCATGCTTGATGACAACCCGAAAGTTCGCGGTGCGCGCATCCATGGCGTGCCGGTGCTCGGCGCCCTCGACCAGTTGACCGAGCTCGCCCGCGAGACTGCGGCACAGATGCTGTTGATTGCGATGCCTTCGGCGAACAGCCCGCAGATGCAGCGCGTGGTCGGTCTCTGCGAGGAAACCGGACTTCCGTTCAGAACCATGCCGCGCCTGGCCGACGTCGTTGCCGGACGTTCGAGTTTTGGCGAGTTGAAGGAAGTCGCAATCGAGGATCTGCTCGGTCGCGAGCAGGTGCAGCTCGACTGGACGTCGATCCGCACCGGCATTTCCGGCAAGCGCGTGCTGGTCACCGGCGGCGGCGGCTCGATCGGTTCGGAACTTTGTCGGCAGGTGGCCCGGCTCGGCGCTTCGTCACTCACGATCATCGAGCTGTCCGAATTCAACCTTTACCGGATTGAACAGGAGATCCGTCGCGAGTTCCCGGATCTGCTGCTCGATGCGCGGATCGGCGATTGCGGTGATCGCATCGGCTGTGAGCGGGTATTCGCATTGGCCCGGCCACAGGTGGTTTTCCACGCCGCCGCATACAAGCACGTGCCCTTGCTGCAGGAGCAGGTTCGCGAGGCGTTCCGCAACAATGTCCTCGGCACGCATGTGGTCGCGCAGGCCGCGGATCGGCATGGCGTGGAGTGTTTTGTGTTGATTTCGACCGACAAGGCAGTCAATCCAAGCAGCGTCATGGGCGCCTGCAAGCGTGCTGCGGAGATCTACTGCCAGAATTTCGCCACACAGTCGCGAACCCGTTTCATCACCGTGCGATTCGGCAATGTGCTCGATTCGGCGGGCTCGGTGGTGCCGCTGTTTCGCGAGCAGATCCGTGGCGGTGGCCCGGTGACCGTGACCCATCCGGAAATAACACGCTATTTCATGACCATACCAGAAGCCAGCCAGTTGATCCTGCAGGCTGGCGTGCTCGGCAATGGTGGCGAGATCTTCGCCCTCGACATGGGTGAGCCGGTCAAGATCGCCTACCTGGCCGAACAGATGATCCGTCTTGCCGGCAAGCAGCCTGGGCGCGACATTGAAATCGCCTACACCGGATTGCGTTCCGGTGAAAAGCTGTTCGAGGAACTGTTTCATCCGCTCGAAAACTACCAGGCGACCACACACGCCAAGATCTTTCTGGCCCAGCCGCGCAGCATGGGCTGGGCCTTGCTGACCGCCCTGTTGCAACAGGGCCAGCTCGCCGTCGACGAGTTTGATGAGGAACAGTTGCGCCGGATCCTTGATCAACTGCTGCCTGAATTCGCCGCGCGCGATGCGGAATCGACGGCCACCGTCATCCCGTTTGCCGCGCGTCCATCCTGAATTATCCACTTTGGGGAGTCCGATGAGTCAAGGTCGTTTGCGCAAGGTTGTGTTTCCCGTGGCCGGGCTTGGTACGCGCTTTCTGCCGGCGACCAAGGTTGTCGCCAAGGAAATGCTGCCTGTTCTCGATCGTCCGCTGATCCAGTACGCGGTCGATGAAGCGGTTGATGCCGGTGCCGACACGCTGATTTTCGTAACCAACCGTTACAAGCACGCGATCGCCGACTATTTCGACAAGGCCTATGAGCTGGAAAGCAAGCTCGCCAAGTCGGGCAAGGACGAGTTGCTCGCCCTGGTGCAGGGCACCTTGCCGAAAAACGTGCGTTGCGTATTCGTGACCCAGCCTGAGGCGCTCGGTCTGGGGCATGCCGTGTTGTGTGCGAAACCGGTGGTTGGTGATGAGCCGTTTGGCGTGATCCTTGCCGATGATCTGATCTGGAACGGTAATCCCGGTTCGGGCCGACCGGGGGCTCTGCGTCAGATGCATGAAGTGGCTGCCCGCGAGGATGCCGGCGTTGTTGCGGTCGAGGAAGTGCCGCGTGAAGATACCGGCAAGTACGGCATCGTCGATGCAGAGACGATTTCCGAACGCGCCGCGCGCATCCGTTTCGTCGTCGAGAAACCCAAGCCTGAAGACGCACCATCGAACTTGGCCATCGTTGGGCGCTACGTGCTGCCCGCACGCATCTTTAGCCTGCTTGAACAGACCAGGCCCGGCGCTGGCGGTGAAATCCAGCTCACCGATGCAATCGAGGATCTGCTGCACGAAAAGCCGGTGCTGGCCTATCGCTTCGAAGGCACGCGTTTCGATTGCGGCAACAAGCTTGGCCTGGTCAGGGCGACCTTGCACATGGCCCTCAATGACGCGCAGATCGGCGCGGATACGCGCAGCTACCTCGATTCAATGTGCGGGTCTTGAGCAGAGTGTGAACGCCGGACAGCCCGCCGATCATCCGATCGACCTGAGCTACATCCTCAACCATCTCGGCGAGGAGCGCGCGGGCTACCATGGAGCCGTCGCGCCCCCCGTTTTCCAGTCATCCATCTTCGCGTTTCCAGATGTCGACAAGATGCGGCGTGGCTTCGCCGATGAATTCGCCGAGCATGTGTACACGCGTGGCAACAACCCGACTGTCGCCATCCTGCGCAAGAAAGTCGCGGCGCTTGAAGGTGCCGAAGATTGTCTGGCGTTTGGCAGCGGTGCGGCAGCCATGGCAGCGGCTGTGCTTGCCCATGTCAAAGCGGGTGATCACATCGTCTGTGTTGCCAAACCCTATAGCTGGACGCGGGCCCTGCTGCGCGACCTGTTGCCGGGATTCAATGTCGCGACGAGCTTTGTCGATGGTGCCGAGGTGGCCAATTTCGAGGTGGCGATCAAGGCGGAAACGCGCCTGATCGTCCTCGAAAGCCCGAACTCGATGACTTTCGAGCAGCAGGATCTTGCCACCGTTGCGGCGCTCGCCCGAAGCCGCGGGATCCGCACGATTTGCGACAACAGTTTCGCCTCGCCATTGAACCAGTCGCCGCTGGCACTGGGTATCGATCTGGTCGTGCATTCGGCGACCAAGTACCTGAACGGTCACAGCGATGTCGTAGCCGGCATGCTCTGTGGCAGCGAGGCGATCCTGCGCACGGTATTCAAGGGCCCGTACATGACCTTCGGCGCGATTCTCTCGCCGCACGATGCCTGGCTGATGATCCGTGGCCTGCGCACGCTGGGCGTGCGCATGGAGCGCATTGCCGCCACCACAACAAGAGTTCTGGCCTTCGTCGAGCAGCATGCGAAGATCCGCCGCGTTTACCATCCGCATGCATCGTCATGCACGCAGGCGCAACTGACGCATCACCAGCTTCAGCGCGCCAGCGGCTTGCTGACGATTGACATCGACACCGACGAAATCGCCGCTGTTGAACGCTTCTGCAATGCGCTGAAGCGCTTTTTGATGACGGTCTCCTGGGGCGGCTATGAATCGCTCGCGTTTCCGGTTTGCGCCGTATATCCGCCGAATACGCCGATGCGGGCGGGGCCGCTTCCGCTCAGCCTGGTGCGCCTGTCGATCGGTCTCGAAGAGGCGGATGTTCTGATTGAGGACATTGCCCAGGCGCTTGCTGCGGTCTGAGCGGGCATCATCCTGACCTTCGCCGCGCATATCGCGCGGGATGCGCGGTCAAATCAATGCGATAGACTCCTTCGCCGGCACAGCCAACATGAGGATTCCATGATCAGCTTTCATCCGCCCGAAGTTCTGCTGCTTGGCCCGGGTCCCTCGCCGGTTCCGCAGCGTGTCCTCGACGCAATGGCGCGACCGACGATCGGTCATCTGGATCCGCGATTCGTTGGCATGATGGACGAATTGAAGGATCTGCTGCGCTACGCATTCGAGACGAAGAACGCATTGACCGTGCCGATCTCGGCACCGGGCTCGGCCGGCATGGAAGCAGCCTTCGTCAACCTGATCGAACCTGGCGACAAGGTCGTGGTCTGCCAGAACGGCGTGTTCGGCGCACGCATGCGTGAGAACGTGATACGAATCGGTGCGACACCGATCATGGTCACTGATCCGTTCGGCATGCCGATCGACCTGGGCAAGGCCGAGGTCGCGCTGAAGGCCAATCCCGGCGCCAAGGCGCTGGCCTTTGTCCATGCGGAAACTTCGACCGGCGTCGAGTCGGATGCGGCGGCCCTGTGCAAACTGGCGCAGGATCACGGCGCGTTGAGCATCGTCGATGCCGTGACCAGCCTTGGCGGCATCCCGGTGTCGGTGGACAAATGGGCTGCCGATGCCGTGTATTCGGGCTCGCAGAAGTGCCTCTCGGCACCTCCGGGCCTGTCTCCGCTGACCTTCAGCGAAAGCGCCGTGGCCGCGCTGAAATCGCGCAAGACCCCGGTACAAAGCTGGTTCCTCGATCTGAGCCTGGTCATGAACTACTGGCAGGGCAGTGCTGCGCGCGCCTACCACCACACCGCGCCGATCAACATGCTCTACGCCCTGCATGAAGCCTTGTTGATGTTCAGGCAGGAAGGCCGGGAGGCGGCGTTTGCCCGGCATCGCGCCAACCACCTGCGCCTGGTCGACGGGTTGGCCACGATCGGTCTGGAACTGCTGGTCGCGGAAAGTGCACGTTTGCCGCAAATGAATGCCGTGAAGGTACCTGAGGGCGTCGATGAAGCCGTCGTGCGCAAGCGCTTGCTCACGGATTTCAGTATCGAGATCGGTGCCGGGTTGGGCGAACTCGCCGGCAAGATCTGGCGTATCGGCCTGATGGGCGCGGGCAGCAATGCCGAAAGTGTCGATCGGGTGATCCAGGCTCTGGGTACATGCCTTGCTCGCAAGGCCGCCTGAGACGATGGCCGATCAGGCACGCGATCGCAGATCAGCGCATATCCTGTGCTGCCGGGAGTGAAGGGATTCCTGGAAATGGATCCCGTGTCAGCGTGCATCCATGCACTGCACGGAATGAGTTCCTTCAAGGCACTGGATCCCGAATCAGCAGCACACCCTGTGCTGTTCGGGGATGAAGTCATCCTGCCTTCACTTCATGCGGTAGGTGATGCGGCCCTTGGTCAGGTCATAGGGAGTCATCTCGACCTTGACCTTGTCGCCGGTGAGGATGCGAATGTAGTTCTTGCGCATACGGCCAGAAATATGGGCTGTGACCACGTGACCGTTTTCGAGCTTCACGCGGAACATGGTATTTGGAAGGGTCTCGAGGACCGCGCCTTCCATCTCGATGACATCGTCTTTGGACATTTTTCCCTGGGGCTGGAACTCGGGGGGGCCGAGAAGGCGGCGAATTCTACACTATCACGGCGTTTCACAATAAGTTTCGGATTCCAGCCGACCCTCGGATCTTGCCCGGTTGGCCTGTGAATGCGGTCGTGCGGGGCACTTCCCGCCATCTTGAGCCAGGCAACCATGCTGGGCCGGCAAAGCGCCGAGCATTCGTTCCCACCCGGCCAAGTTCCTGCTGCAACCGGCAAAGTGCGACAGAGCAAATGCTCCGTCGGCGGTGCGATTGCGGAATTCAGGTCGCCGCCATCCGGATCATGCGGGCTGAACTGCGAATTTCGCCGGATGCGATCGGCTCGGGCCGGGTTTCAAAGATTTCGTGGTTCGATGTGGTCGAACAGGCCGATCCAGCTTCCCGGGATACCTGTTTGCGAACAGAGCCTGGTGATCTCGCGCCGGAAATCGGCGCGCGACACCGGCTGCGCGCCGAGCGTTTCAAGGTGTGCGGAACAAACCTGAGCATCGAGCAGGGGGAATCCCTGTTCGGCAAGTCCACGGCAGAGGCAGAGCAGGGCGACCTTCGAGGCATGGTCACGGCGGCTGAACATCGATTCGCCAAAAAACATGCGACCGATTGCGATGCCGTAGATGCCGCCAACCAGCTGATCGCGATCATGGACTTCAAGCGAGTGGGCGTGGCCTTCGGCGTGCAGACGGCCATAGGCTTCGCACATGGCTTCGGTGATCCAGGTCCCGCCACCGTCATGGCGCGGCTCGGCGCAGGCCTGCATGACCTCGGCAAACGCGCGGTCAGTCGTGATTGTCCACGTACAGGATTTCAGCCAGCGGCGCAGCCGGCGTGGCACATGCGCTGCCGCCGTTGCCAGGATCATGCGCGGATCCGGCGACCACCAGAGAATCGGCTGACCTTTCGAGTACCATGGAAAAATTCCGCGCGAATAGGCCGCGAGCAGGCGCTCGCTGCCGAGATCGCCGCCGCAGGCGAGCAAGCCATCGGGTTCGTCAAGCGCCTTCTCGATAGCGGGAAAGGCGAACGGATCTGCGCCGAGCCGGGGCAGCCGGATCATGTCGATTCCGGCGCTTCGAGGTAGGGCGAGTGGGTCAGCAGCTCGTCGCGGTACATTTCGAGTCCCGTTGCCTCGCGTTGCAACGCGTCGGCAATGGCGTTGGCGAAGCGTGGGTCGCGGATGTGGTGGAACGATCGTGTCCGCACCGGAAGGAATCCTCTTGCGACCTTGTGTTCGCCTTGAGCGCCCGGTTCGAAGCGTTGCAAGGCATGGCGGATGCAGTAGTCGATGCCCTGGTAGTAGCAGGCCTCGAAATGCAGGCCGGGAACTTGTTCCTCGGCCCCCCAATAGCGCCCATACAAGGTATCCGAACTACGCAGGCAAAATGCGGCGGCGATGATACGACCCGCGCGTCGACACAGCACGGCGACGACCTGACGCGGCATGGTATGGCCGAGATGGCGGAAAAAACCTTCACTCAGGGCCGGGTGATTGCCATGTGTGTCGAAGGTTGATTGATAGAGTCGATGCAGGGTGCGCCAATCGTCTCCATCGAGTTCGTCGCCGTGACGGACTTCGCAAGTGACGCCTGCCGCCGCGACCTGCCCGCGTTCGTGACGGATGTTCTTTCGCTTCTTCGGTTTCAGCGCGGCGAGAAATTCGTCGAAATCGACCCAGCCGCGATTGTTCCAGTGGAATTGCCAGTCGAAGCGCGGCAACCAGGTGCTGCCAGAAAACGCATTCGCATCGTCGTGTTCGGCGAAGTTCAGATGAGCGGACGAAAGCGCCAGCGTCTGTTCATGAAGTTCGATCGCCTCGATCACGGTGCGGCGTATTGAATCGGCCTCGGCTGTGTCTCCGACCAGCAGGCGAGGGCCGCTCACCGGCGAGTAGGGCACCGCGCAGAGAAGCTTCGGGTAATAGTCGAGTCCATGCCGCGCGTAGGCGCTTGCCCACGACCAATCGAACACGAATTCGCCGTGTGAATTGCGTTTCAGATAGAGCGGGGCGGCTGCCACCAGCCGGTCGTTTTCGTAGATTCCGAGCGGACAGGGTTGCCAGCCCAGTCCGGACTGGATGCAGCCGTGCTGCTCGAGGCCGGCGAGAAAGGCGTGCGCGACAAACGGATGATCTCCGACGACCAAGGCGTCCCACGCCTCGGCACCGATCTCGCTGACGCCGCGGTGCATGCGGATTTCAAGGGACGTCATAAAGCGTCGATCTGCTCTTCGTAGGAAGCGCCTTCAGGCGCGATGCTCTTTTTGAAGCTGTGCGAAGAGCATCGCCCCGGAAGGGGAGCTCCTACGTAGCCGCGATCAGCCAAGCGGGCCAAGCTTGTCGAGGTATTTCTCGGCATCCAGCGCGGCCATGCAGCCGAAGCCGGCCGAAGTGACCGCCTGGCGATAGACCTGATCAGCGACATCACCGGCAGCAAACACGCCGGGAATGCTGGTCGCGGTGGCGTTGCCTTCGAGGCCGGTGCGGATCGTGATGTAGCCGTTGCGCATGTCGAGCTGGCCTTCGAATATGCCGGTGTTGGGCGTGTGCCCAATGGCGACAAACATGCCGCTGACGGCAATGTCGCGCGTCGTTCCATCCAGGGTGCTCCGGACGCGGACGCCAGTCACCCCGGTCTGGTCGCCGAGGACTTCATCGACGCTGTGGTTCCAGATGATCTCGATCTTGCCGGCCGCCTGCTTCTCGAACAATTTGTCCTGCATGATCTTCTCGGCGCGCAGCTTGTCGCGTCGATGCACGAGGGTGACTTTCTTCGCGATATTGGCCAGATACAGGGCTTCCTCGACCGCCGTGTTGCCACCGCCGATCACGGCGACATCCTGATCGCGAAAGAAGAATCCGTCGCAAGTTGCACAGGCCGAAACGCCCTGGCCCTTGAACTTGTCTTCGGATTCCAGACCGAGATACATCGCGGTCGCGCCGGTGGCGATGATCAGCGCGTCACAGGTGTACTCGCCGCTGTCGCCGAGCAGGCGGAACGGGCGCTGCTTGAGGTCGGCGGTGTGGATGTGGTCAAAGATGATTTCGGTATTGAAGCGCTCGGCGTGCTTTCGCATGCGCTCCATCAGGGCCGGTCCCTGCAGGCCCTCGATATCGCCGGGCCAGTTGTCGACATCGGTCGTGGTCATCAACTGGCCGCCCTGGGCCAGCCCGGTGATCATGGTCGGCTTGAGATTGGCGCGCGCCGCATAGACGGCGGCCGAGTAGCCGGCCGGGCCGGTTCCGAGGATGAGCAGACGCGTGTGTTTCGGGGTCGTCATGTATAATCCCGGCCGCTCTACGGCCTCTTGTTTGGTGATGAATCCGATGCCGGCAGACGATGCGATGTGCGCCGTTGTTGCCGTCATGTTCCAGTTCCAGAACCTGTGTCTCAGGCGCTCCGGAAATCGAGCGTCTGCGGCAAGGCTGGTCAGGATGGGGTGCCAGAGAGGATGAATCAAGACGCAGGCTGAAAGCCGGTGTCGCCCTTGTCGAAAATCGCGCAGCGGCATCCGGCCGCTGCCTCGCCTGACCAATCTGGAGATTCTGATGCGCATCGGTGTTCCGTCCGAGACCAAGACCCTTGAAGGGCGAGTCGCCCTCGTCCCGGCAGCCTGCTTCGATCTGGTCCGTCGCGGCCACGAGGTCTTCATCCAGTCGGGTGCTGGCATGAAGAGTGGTTTCAGCGACGAGGAATTCGTGCGCAACGGTGTCACCGTCGTGGCTGATGCCGACAAGCTCTATGAAATGGGCGAAATGATCGTCAAGGTCAAAGAGCCGATCGCGGGCGACCTCAAGCGCCTGCGCAAGGATCACCTGTTGTTCTGCTACCTGCATCTGGCAGCCGAGCCGGCGTTGACCAGGAGCCTGCTCGATATCGGTCTGACCGGTGTCGCCTTCGAGTCGGTCGAGGAGATGGATGGCTCGTTGCCGTTGCTCGCGCCGATGTCGATCATTGCCGGTCGCATCGCGGTGCAGGTCGGCACGCATCTGCTGCATCAGCCGGCCGGTGGCAAGGGCAAACTGCTGGGTGGTCTGCCTGGAACGGAACGCGGCAAGGTCGTCGTGCTCGGCGCAGGTGCGGCCGGTGGCAATTCGGCCTCGCTGGCGGCGGCCGGTGGCGCCAATGTCGTTGTCTTCGACAAGCGACCGGATCGTCTGGCCCAGATGATGGCGCTCGGATCCAACGTCACTGCGCTGTATCCGTACGAGGAATATGTGGCGCGCGAGTTGCGCAATGCGGACCTCGTGGTCGGCGCGGTGCTTGTGCCGAGTGCACGTGCGCCACGTGTCGTCACCGCCGCAATGGTCAAGGACATGGAGCCGGGCAGTGTGCTCGCCGATATCTCGATCGATCAGGGCGGTTGCTTCGAAACCTCGAAGCCGACCACCTGGAAGGATCCTACCTATGTCGTCGATGGCGTCACCCATTTCGCCGTGACCAACATGCCTGGTGCCGTTCCGCAGACTTCGTCGCAGGCGATTTCGGCAGCGATCCTGCCTTACGTGCAACGCCTGGCGAGCGGCCCGGCCTGGCGCGACTACGCTCCGCTCAAGGGCGGCATCAATATTGATGCAGGCAAGATCGTGCATCCGGCACTGGAAGGCGTCGTTTGAACAAAAACAATCGCTTGCCACGGTAATTTAAGGTAAGTTCTGCGCGTGGCGCGAGAATCCAGAAACCAGAAACCGATACCGCTCAACGACAAGCTGCAACGCCGCTTGCGCGAGGTGGGTTTTCTGCTGTTGCTGCCACTGGCGGTCTATCTGTTTGTCTGCCTGTGGACCTACGACCCGGGCGACTGGGGCTGGTCGCACGCCGGCGGCCTTGAGCAAACGGTCAACTTTGGCGGCAAGATCGGCGCCTATCTCGCTGATTTCCTGTTCTATTTCTTCGGCGTGCTCGCCTACGCGTTTCCGGCCCTGCTGTTGCTCGTTGGCGGACTGGTGCTTCGGGGGGGCGAGGGCGGCGATGGATCTCCGATCGAGCCCGCGCTGCGCCTGATCGGCGGGCTGGCATTCTTCATTGCCGGTTCGGGTCTTGCCCATCTGCATTTCCACGGGCCGAGCATGCTGCCGGCGCAAGCCGGTGGCGTGCTTGGGGCCTTGATCGGTGGTTCGCTGATCAAGGGGTTCGGCTTTCTCGGCGCGACCTTGTTCCTGTTCGCCTTGTTCCTGATTGCGGTCACCCTGGTTACCGGTTTGTCCTGGATCAAGCTGATGGATGCAATCGGTCGTGGCTTGCTCTGGCTGTTTGCATGGGCGCGTGATCGCTCGCGGCGGGCCGAGGACTGGAGCGCGGCGCGCCAGGCGCGAGTCGAGCGCGAGGTCGTGCGCAAGGTCGACACGATCAGACAGTCGCGGCGCGAGCCGCTCAAGATCGAACCGACCCTGGCGCCGATAGGCAAGAGTGAACGCGCACGGCGCGAGACCCAGATTCCGCTGTTCGTCGGCTCGTCGACCGAAGGCGAGGTGCCGCCGCTGGCCCTGCTCGACGAACCCAAGCAGCGCGTGCAGGGCTATTCGCAGGAAACCCTCGATGCGTTGTCGCGCCAGGTCGAGTTCAAGCTCAAGGATTTCCGCATCGATGCACAAGTGGTCAGCGCGCATCCGGGGCCGGTCATCACGCGTTTCGAGATGCAGCCCGCTCCCGGCATCAAGGGCAGCCAGATATCGAGCCTGGACAAGGACATCGCCCGCGGCCTGTCGGTAATCAGCGTGCGCGTCGTCGACGTGATTCCGGGCAAGTCGGTGATCGGCCTCGAAATCCCCAACGTCAATCGCGAGATCGTCTACCTCTCGGAAATCCTGCGCTCGGACAAGTACGACCTGCTGAAATCACCATTGGCCCTCGCTCTCGGCAAGGACATCGGCGGTGCGCCGGTCGTCGTCGACCTGGCCAAGATGCCGCACCTGCTCGTCGCTGGCACCACCGGTTCGGGCAAATCAGTCGCCCTCAATGCGATGGTGCTGAGCCTGCTCTACAAGGCCAGCGCAACCGACGTGCGCATGATCATGATCGACCCGAAGATGCTCGAGCTTTCGGTCTACGAAGGCATTCCGCATCTGCTCGCGCCGGTCGTCACCGACATGAAGGAGGCGGCCAACGCGTTGCGCTGGTGCGTGGCCGAAATGGAGCGCCGCTACAAGCTGATGGCCGCCGTCGGCGTGCGCAACCTGGCCGGTTTCAACAAGAAGGTGCGCGAAGAGGAAGCCAGGGGCCAGCCCTTGCTCGACCCGCTGTTCCGCCCGGATGCCTCGCAGCCGTCGATGAAGGCCGAGCCGCTCAAGCCACTGCCCTATATCGTCGTCATCATCGACGAGTTCGCCGACATGATGATGATCGTCGGCAAGAAGGTCGAAGAGCTGATCGCGCGACTCGCGCAGAAGGCGCGCGCGGCCGGCGTGCACCTGATCCTCGCCACCCAGCGGCCCTCGGTCGATGTCATCACCGGCCTGATCAAGGCCAATATCCCGACCCGCATCGCCTTCCAGGTATCGAGCAAGATCGATTCGCGCACGATTCTTGATCAATCCGGCGCGGAGACCCTGCTCGGACACGGCGACATGCTCTACCTGCCGCCCGGCACGGCTACGCCCGAGCGCGTGCATGGCGCCTTTGTCGATGATCACGAGGTGCACAAGGTGGTCGAATGGCTGCGCGCCCAGGGCAAGCCCGACTATATCGACGGTGTACTCGAAGAAACCCAGACCATGGCCGATGGCAAGGTCATCGGCGAGACCGGCCTGCCGCAGGATGCCGTCGACGCCGAAGGCGGTGAAGATGCCGTGCTCTACGACAAGGCCGTGCGCATCGTCACCGAAACCCGGCGTGCTTCGATTTCCGGCGTGCAGCGTCATCTGCGTATCGGCTACAACCGGGCCGCGCGCCTGATCGAGCAGATGGAGCGTGATGGCGTGGTCAGTGGTCCGGAGCACAATGGCAATCGCACCGTGATCGCGCCGCCACCACCGCGCGACTGAGCCGGCCAGCTGCGCTTAAGCCTGATCATGTGATCCTGCGTCATCTGTCGGCCACTGCCCGGTTTATCCTCAGGAATTCCTCGATGTTGCGCGTCATCCTTGCGTTTGCCTGTTTCATCCCGGCCATGGCCAGTGCGGCGGATTCCGCGCGAACCGAGCTCGAAGCGTTTTCAAGAAACATCCAGATCATCAGCGCGCATTTCGAGCAATCGGTGATCGGCGCCAAGGGCAATCGTGGCGAGACGTCATCCGGCACGCTCGCACTCAAGGCGCCGCGCCAGTTCCGCTGGCAGACGGTCACCCCGTACCAGCAACTGATCGTTGCCGATGGCAACCGCGTATGGATCTACGATCCGGATCTCGAACAGGTCAGCGTGCGCGGGCAGGGTGCCGAGGAGGCGCACAGTCCATTGTCCGTACTCACCGATTTGTCCCGGCTCGATGCTGAATTCAGTGCCAGCGAGGCCGGCGAACGTGAAGGTCTGCACTGGTTGAAACTGGTTTCAAAGGCCAAGGAGCCCGAATTCGCATTCGCCGAGCTCGGGTTCGACAAGAACATCCTGGCCCGCATGCGTTTCGAGGATGCGCTCGGCAACATCACCGAGATCCACTTTTCGGATTGGCAGCGCGACCCGAAATTGCCCGCCGATACGTTCTCGTTCACGCCGCCCGAGGGCGTTGACGTGGTCGGCGATCCGGGTGCAGATGCGGAGATCTTTCCGATCAAGGACTGATGGCTGCCGGCGAAACTGAGTAAATCCTGAATGAGCCAAGAAAACCCTTGACTCTGGACTAGGGTCTAGGGTGCAAGCTGTCAGCCTCGTGACGCGGGCTCCTGCGAAAATCAGGCCATTGAGCAGGATCTTCCGCGTCGAACCAGATTGATCGGAGGCGGCAATGACCAGCTTTGCAATCGGCCAGCTTGCCAGCGCAGCGGGGGTCGGCATCGACACCGTGCGCTACTACGAGCGCAGCGGCCTGCTCAAACCCGCGGCACGCTCGGCATCGGGCTATCGGAAATACGGCGAAAACGAGCTCGATCGCCTGAACTTCATCCGCCGCGCCCAGCATCTGGGCTTCAGCCTCAGCGAGATCGGCGAGTTGCTTGCCATCAACGGGCGTGGCGATGTTGCCGCCATGTACCAGGCCGCCAAGCTCCACCTTGATGAAATCGACAAGCGCATCGTTGAACTGCATCGCGTGCGCGATGCGTTGAGCCGTCTGATGTCCGAATGCCCGCGTGAAGGCATGGATGGAGATTGCCCGATCCTGCGCGCCCTGCTCAACAAAGAGGTTTTTTCATGAACCAGCCCATTGCCGGCTCGG
The DNA here is from genome assembly GCA_964390215.1 of uncultured Dokdonella sp. Classification (GTDB taxonomy): domain Bacteria; phylum Pseudomonadota; class Gammaproteobacteria; order Xanthomonadales; family Rhodanobacteraceae; genus Dokdonella. The sequence goes on from CAYMHF010000005.1 coordinate 17,994, forward strand.
TCGCCGAGCGTGCCGAGCGTCAATCCTTTCCGTGCTGCATCGTGACGGTGCGCAATCTGCTCGACGGCGTACGCAGACGTCATCGACTGGAGCAGTTCAATTCGCTCCGCACAGATGCGCCGGATAACGTCGAGCCGGAGCTGCCATCGCCGTCGCTGCACGATGTTCTTGCTGGCGAGCTTGAAGCCTCGTTGAGGGCCGATGGCGCGGCCGCATTGCCCGCTCCCGAATTGGAAATTCGCCACGATGTTCCCGCCGAACTGTCTCGTGCACGCCGGGTCTTCGCCCTGAGCTGGCTGCTTCCGCTGCTGCTGGTATCAGCCACCCTCGCTGTGCGGGGAGACACGTTCGGCCGGGGGCTGCATGCGCTGCTGCAGTTTTCGATGCTGGTGATGGCCGTGCCACTGGCCGGATCGCTGGCCGCGCTGCTTTTGCGCATCTTCCAGCGCCGCCGCAAGCTTTCCCTGGCGGCTGCGTCGGCAAACACTTCCCGTCTGGAGTAGACATGAGCACGCACGATCACGATTCTTCGACATCCTGTTGCAATCACGCGGCAAAGGCCGCGACTGCAGCGTCCGGACAGGTCAAGGATCCGGTCTGCGGCATGCTCGTCGATCCGGCAACTTCCAGGCTCTCGGCCGATCATGCCGGGCAGACCTACCATTTCTGCTCGGCCGGCTGCCGCACGAAATTCATCGCCGACCCGCCTCTCTATCTCGATCCGGCGCGCAAGGCCAAGCCGGCCAAGCAGGACAAGAACGCGATCTACCTGTGCCCGATGCATCCGGAAGTGCGCCAGGTCGGCCCCGGCTCCTGCCCGAAGTGCGGCATGGCGCTGGAACCGGAACGGCCGGGCGCCGACGAGGATGACAGCGAACTGCGCGCCGTCTACCGGCGCTTCGTGATCGCCTCGGTGCTGGCATTGCCGCTGTTGCTGGTTGCCATGGTGCCGCATCTGTTCGGCCTGCATTTCGACCCGCCGCTCTCGACAATCTTGCGCTGGGCCGAGTTCCTGCTCGCCACGCCGATCGTGCTCTGGCTCGGCAGGGCCTATTACGCGCGCGGCTGGAGCGGCGCGATTTCAGGCTCGCCGAACATGTACACCTTGATCGGACTCGGCGTGATCGTCGCCTACGCATTCAGCCTGGTCGCCATGTTCGCGCCGCATCTGTTTCCGCCATCGATGCACGACGCCAACGGTGATGTGCCGTTCTACTTCGAAGCCGCCGGTGTGATCGTCGCCCTCGTATTGCTCGGTGAATGGCTGGAACTGCGCGCGCGCGGCAAGACTTCCCAGGCCCTGCGTCGCCTGCTCGATCTCGCCCCGAAGACCGTGTATCGACTCGATGCCAATGACAAGGAAAGCGAAGTTCCACTGGAAGAAGTCGAAGTCGGCGATCGCCTGCGCGTGCGACCGGGGGCAAAGATCCCGGTTGACGGCAGCGTGCTCGAAGGCCGCAGCAATGTCGATGAATCGATGCTCAGCGGCGAACCGGTGGCGGTCGAGAAGGGTGAGGGCGACAAGGTCACCGGCGGCACCATCAACGGCACCGGCAGCTTCGTCATGCGTGCCGACAAGGTTGGCGATGAAACCGTGCTGGCGCAGATCATCGAACTGGTCGCCAAGGCGCAGCGTTCGAAGGCGCCGTTGCAGCGTCTGGCCGATCGCGTCTCGCTGTATTTCGTTCCGGCCGTGGTCGCGATCTCGCTGCTGACCTTTGTGCTGTGGTGGCTTTTCGGTCCGCAGCCACGCCTGGCCTATGCCGTGGTCAATGCGGTTGCCGTGCTGATCATCGCCTGTCCTTGCGCCCTTGGCCTGGCCACGCCGATCTCGATCATGGTCGCCAGCGGTCGCGGTGCCGAATCCGGCGTGCTGTTTCGCGAAGCGGCCGCCATCGAAATGCTGAGCCGGGTCGATACCCTGGTTCTCGACAAGACCGGCACGATCACCGAAGGCCGTCCGCGCCTGACCGACGTCGTGGCCGCGCCGGGCAAGGATGAATCCGACGTGCTCGCACTGGCTGCCGCGCTTGAGGCCTCCAGCGAACATCCGCTCGCCCATGCGGTGCTGTCAGGGGCGAAGGAGCGCGGAGTCAGCTATCAGAATGCCGACGACTTCGCCTCGGAAACCGGGCGTGGCGTGCGCGGAAAGATCGATGGCCAATCGATCCGTCTCGGCAATCGCAAGATGGTCGAAGCATGCACGCTGGGCGACGATCTCGCCGCCAAGGCAGACACGCTGCGCGAAGATGCCAAGACGGTGATGTTCGTCGCGGTCGGGGACGAGGTCATCGGCCTTATCGCCGTACAGGATCCGCTCAAGGCCGACGCGGCCGACGTGCTGGAAAAGCTCAAGCACGAAGGTCTCAAGTTGATCATGTTGACCGGCGACAACGAGGCGACCGCGAAAGCCGTCGCGCGCAGCCTGCCACTCGATGAAGTCCATGCCGGCCAGTCACCCGAAGACAAGGCCAACATGATCCGTGCATTGCAGAAAGCCGGCGCACGTGTGGCGATGGCCGGCGACGGCATCAACGACGCACCAGCACTGGCTGCGTCGGATGTCGGTATCGCCATGGGCGATGGTACTGACATCGCGATGGAGAGCGCCCAGGTCACCCTGGTCAAGGGCGAGCTTGCCGGCATCCTGCGTGCACGCCGATTGTCCGCCGCCGCCGTGCGCAACATCCACCAGAACCTCGGCTTCGCCTTCGGCTACAACACCCTCGGCGTACCGATCGCCGCCGGAGTCCTGTATCCATTCTTCGGCCTGCTGCTCAGCCCGATCATCGCTGCGGCGGCCATGAGCCTGTCCTCGGTTTCGGTGATCAGCAATGCCTTGCGACTGCGCAATACGAAGATTTGAGGAAGCGCGGTTTCACTCAGTTGTCTGTTTGCATTCGCGGCAAGATAAAGGTCGAACAAGGTATTTCTTGGCTTGGCCGGGGGGTGGTATTTGACCGCACCGCCCTCGATGGCAGCACGATCAACAACCTCTCCAAGCAACTGCGGCCGACGCATACCGACCGAGTCAACAAGAATGAAGTGGATCAGCAACTGGTTTGAGAATCGGCGCATCAGCAAGATGGGCGTCAGCGCCGAGCAGTGGGAGGCTGCGATTTCCGACTGGTCTGTGGCGAAGCGGTATCAGGGCGCCGAACGTGATGCGTTGCGCGAGGTTTCAATTCGATTCATTGCGCGCAAGAGGATCACGGCGGGCGGCGACTTCGTGGTTACCGACGCCATGTGCCTGAAGCTCGCGACCATGGCTTGCGTACCCATCCTCAAACTCGGCCTGGACTGGTACGACCATTTCCAGACGGTCATCGTCTACGAAGATGATTACGTTTCGCATGAACCCTATCGCAGTGACGACGGTGTCGTTCACCCCGGCGTGCGGGGGCTGAGCGGCGAAGCGTGGCTTCGCGGGCCGGTGATTCTGTCGTGGAGTTCGATTCGCCAATCCGGGGCACATGCGCGCGATGGCCATGCCAGCAACGTGGTCATTCACGAGCTGGCACACAAGCTCGACATGCTGCGTGATGGCGCCAACGGCGCGCCTCCCATGCATCCGGACATGCGCGCCGGAGAGTGGCACAAGATTTTCTCGGCCGCCTGGGAGCGATTGCACGACGACGATGAAGAAGGCCGCTCGTTGCCTATAGATGACTATGCGCTTACCAACGAGGCGGAATTTTTCGCGGTGTGCAGTGAGTCGTTTTTCGAGGCTCCAGAGCACATGAAGTCAACAATGCCGGAGGTGTACCGGCTGCTATGCCAGTTCTATCGCCAGGATCCGGCAGTAGCCGCGACGACTCGTCAGCGATGACGTCGATGCTCGAAGAACGGAAATTTCGGCAACTTCACTCAATCCGCCTGAGCTGAACATACCGGTCTGCCGTTGACGCACTTTTCCGTATCATGGCTGCATGGCACGCAAGAAGTCTCCCGCAACCACCAACTTGTTCAGCGAACTCGAAGGCCTCAAGCCGCTGGCCGAGCGCATGCGTCCGCGTACGCTCGACGAAATCGTTGGCCAATCGCGCCTGCTTGATGCCGGCAAGCCGCTGCGCCGCGCGATTGAGAGCGGCAAGCTGCATTCGATGATCCTGTGGGGGCCGCCGGGTTGTGGCAAGACCACGCTGGCCTTGCTGCTCGCACGCTATGCCGATGCCGATTTCAAGGCGATTTCGGCGGTGCTCTCCGGCTTGCCCGATGTGCGCGCCGCGCTGGCCGAGGCCGAAGTGAACTTCGGCCAGGGTCGACGCACCGTGCTGTTTGTCGACGAGGTGCATCGCTTCAACAAGACCCAGCAGGATGCATTCCTGCCGCATATCGAGCGCGGCATCATCATCATGGTCGGCGCGACCACCGAGAATCCCTCATTCGAGCTGAACTCGGCTTTGCTTTCGCGCTGCCGCGTGCATGTGCTCGAATCCTTGAACATCGAGCAGATCGTCGCGGCCTTGAATCGTGCCCTGGCGGACAGCGAACGCGGCCTCGGCGACCAGCACCTCAAGATCGAAGACGAATCGCTGCGCCTGATCGCCCAGGCTGCCGATGGCGACGTGCGGCGCGCATTGACCTTGCTGGAAATCGCCGCCGAACTGGCCGATGACGGCCGCATCGACGAAACCACGCTGACCCAGGTGCTGGCCGATCGCACGCGTCGCTTCGACAAGGGCGGCGAGCAGTTCTACGACCAGATCTCGGCCCTGCACAAATCGGTGCGCTCGTCCGATCCGGATGCCGCGCTGTACTGGCTGACGCGCATGCTCGATGGCGGCGTCGATCCGGCCTATCTGGCGCGACGGCTGACACGCATGGCGATCGAAGACATCGGCCTGGCCGATCCGCGTGCACTGACCCTGGCGCTGGAGGCCTGGAATACCTGGGATCGCCTCGGTTCGCCGGAAGGCGAGCTGGCCTTTGCCGAACTGGCAATCTACCTGGCCATCGCGGCCAAGAGCAATGCCGCCTATGCGGCCTTCAACGCGACGCGAGCCGAGGTCCGCGCGAATGGCACGCTGGAAGTGCCGATGCATCTGCGCAACGCGCCGACCAAGTTGATGAAGGGCCTCGGCTACGGCCAGGGTTATCAATACGATCACGATGCCAAGGACGGTGTCGCGCTCGACCAGCAATGCCTGCCCGATGCCCTGGTCGGTCGCGAGTTCTACACGCCGGTCGATCGTGGACTCGAAGTGAAGATTGGCGAGAAGCTGGCGGCGTTGCGAAACGCGCGGCGTCAGGCACGCAAGGCGGAGGGTGAATCGTGAAGCGCTTCTGGTTCATCGCACGAATGCTCGTGTTTTGTGCGGTGCTGGTCGCTACTACGGCGCTGGCGCAGGACAAAGCTACGGCGGTTGACGATCAATCGACGCTGGCCGCACTGGCGCTGCGCATCGATGCGCATCTGGCCGAACCGGCGTTCGCCGATGCTGCCTGGGGCGTGCAGGTGGTTTCGCTGGATACCGGCAAGACCCTGTATTCGCACAATGCCGACAAGCTGTTGGTGCCGGCCTCGACGGCCAAGCTGTACACGGCGGCGCTGGCGCTCGATACCTTTGGCCCTGATTACCGCATTCCGACGAGTTTGTTCGCCACCGAGAAGGCGGGCAGGGATGGCGAGTTGCGTGGCGATCTCGTGCTGGTTGGCTATGGTGATCCAACCCTTGGCGTCGACAAGCGCGTGTCCTGGGCGGATACGCTGGCGATAGCTCTGCGGAAAACGGGCGTCAGATCGGTGCGCGGATCGTTGATTGCCGATGCCACCTGGTTTGCCGCGCCGCTGTATGGCAGCGGCTGGGAGGCGGCCGATCTGCAGAGCTGGTTCGGCGCACCGGTTTCGGCGCTGAGCGTCGATGAGAATGTTGTTCGCGTCGAAGTCCGTCCGGCGCCGCAACCGGGTACCCTGGCACGCGTTCGCTTCGACCCGCCGGAATCAGCGCTGGAACTGGACAACCAGCTGCTCACCTTGCGTGCACCAGCGCGAACCGATATCAGCCTCTATCGCGCACCCGGCGAATCCATCCTGCACGTATTCGGCTCAATGGCTAGCAACGCGGAGGTGCAGTTCTATCGACTCGCAGCGCACGACCCGGCCCTGATCGCCGCCGAGCAATTGCGTGCCGCCCTGGCCCGCCAGGGCGTCAGCGTGCAGGGCAAATCGCGTAGCGTCTATTGGCCCGCACGCAATGATGCGTTGGCGGGCGACAGGATCCTGCGCATCGCCGATGTCTGGTCGCCGCCCCTGGCGGAGATCGTCAACCGTGGATTGAAGGTTTCCCAGAACCTCTACCTGCAGAACATGCTGCTGATGGTCGGCGCAAAAGCGGCCGCCGACCAGCGTGCGGCAGGCGAGGAATCAGCGCCATTCCGATCGAGCGAATCGCGCGGGATTCAGGCGCTGCGCAGCTATTTGCGCAAGATCGGTGTACCCATGGATGGCGTGCTAATTGAAGATGGGCCGGGGCTGTCGCGGCGGGATCTGACCTCGCCGGCTGCGCTGACCAGCCTGCTTGCGCATCTTGGCGAGACACCCGCAGCCAAGGCTTTTCGCGTGGCTCTGCCCGAAGCCGGGGTCGATGGCTCGCTGACTGGCCGCATGCGCAATAGTGCTGCCGAAGGGCGAATTCACGCCAAAACAGGCAGCATGGCCTTCACCTATTCGCTGGCTGGCTATGCGCTGACCGCCAGCGATGAGCGACTGGCGTTTGCGATCATGCTCAACAACTACCGTCGCCCGGTGGATGCCGGGCGTCCGACCGCCGAACTCGACGCAATCGCAATCATGCTAGCCGAGTTGAGCGAGCGCAGTCAGCCTTGACTGGCTCGATCGAATGCGTTTGCGCCCCCACTGCCATGTTGCGGCAGTCGCCAGGCAGGCGTAGCGTGCGAGTCCGGACTATCCATGAAAAACACGCGCCCTCGCTTGGGCCTTGAATCCATACGACTTTTCGCTCATTCGGCGATAGGAACCGCTATCACCTCAATCACGAAAATCCGCATGAATCCAATGTCCTGCGCGATCATCGCGCGTATTCATGAATAGTCCGGGCTAGCCTGATTCCTTGGGGAGGAGAGATGCGATGCGTATCGTGATTGCCGCGTTGTTCGGTGCTGTCATTCTTTTCATCTGGGGTTTTGTTGCGCACATGTTCCTGCCGATCGGCGAGATGGGGGTTCAGGCACCGGTCAACGAGGATGTCGTCCTCGAATCCGTCACCAGCGGCACGCCGACACCGGGTATCTATGTGCTTCCATACGCGAGCTCGGCTCAATGGAACGACGAATCGTTCATGAAATCCTTTGCCGAGAAGTCGAAGGTGCAGCCATTCGTCTACATGGTCGTCAGCCCGCCGTACGGCGACCCGATGCAGATGACGCCGCAACTGGTCAAGCAGTTCGGCTGCAATTTTCTTGGCAGCCTGATCATGGCCTGGTTGCTGGCAGCGACCAGTTGGGGGTTTGCTTCGCGCGTGCTCGGTGCGGTCGGCATGGGCGTTTTCGTCTGGGCTGGCTCGGTCGTGCCGATGGCGGTCTGGTACCGTTTTCCGACCGACTTCATGATTGGCGGCCTGATCGAGCATGTGGTTGGTTGGCTACTCGCCGGCATCCTGATCGCGTGGTGGCTCGGAAGGACAAAACCCCGTCGATTCTGAACGGTGCAACGAGGGGAATCGCACGCTGAACCAGGGCCGGCGCGCAAGACCCCGGCACCAGCGAAACATTGATCCAGGCACCCTGGTTTGCGGCCAGCGGTTGGCGCGGCGATAATCCGCGCCCTTCGTTGTATTGCGGAATTCTCCGATGCTTGATCCCAACCTGCTGCGCGGGCAACTTGATGTCGTCGCCCAGCGCCTCGCTACACGTGGCTTCGTGCTTGATACCGCAGCGATCGAATCGCTGGAAGCGCAGCGCAAGGCCGTGCAGGTCGAAACCCAGGAGTTGCAGAACACGCGCAACACCCGCTCGAAAGCCATCGGCGTCGCCAAGGGCAAGGGCGAAGACACCGCGGCCCTGATGGCTGAAGTGGCCGGCATTGCCGATCAGCTCAAGGCCAACGAGACCCGTCTTGCCGATATCCAGCAACAGCTTGCAGCGGTCACCCTGGGCGTGCCCAATCTGCCCGATGCGTCGGTGCCGCACGGTGCCGACGAAAATGACAATGTGGAAAAGAATCGTTGGGGCACGCCACGCAGCTTTGATTTTCCGGTAAAGGATCACGTCGAACTTGGCGCGCACAAGGGCTGGCTCGATGGCGAAGTCGCCGCCAAGCTGTCCGGTTCGCGCTTCACCGTGCTGCGCGGTGAGCTGGCCCGCCTGCATCGCGCGCTGGCCCAGTTCATGCTCGATCTGCATACCGAGCAGCATGGCTATCTTGAAACCAATGTGCCGCTGATTGTCAACAGCGATTCGATGCAGGCGACCGGCCAGTTGCCCAAGTTCGAGGAAGACCTGTTTTCGATCGAGGTCAACGAATCGAAGCGATACCTGATCCCGACCTCCGAAGTGCCGCTGACCAATATTGTCCGCGACACGATTGTCGATGCCGAGCAATTGCCGATGCGCATGACTGCACATTCGCTGTGTTTCCGCGCCGAGGCCGGCTCGGGTGGTCGTGATGTGCGCGGCATGATCCGCCAGCATCAGTTCGAGAAGGTCGAGCTGGTCAGCATCAGCAAGCCGGCGGAAAGTGAGGCCGAACACGAGCGCATGACGCGCAGTGCCGAAGTCGTCCTGGAGAAACTCGGTCTGCCCTATCGACGAATGCTGCTGTGCAGTGGCGACATGGGCTTCGCCGCGATCAAGACCTACGATCTGGAAGTCTGGTTGCCCAGCCAGAACACCTATCGCGAAATCTCCTCGTGCTCGAACTGCGGTGATTTCCAGGCGCGCCGCATGCTTGCCCGCTGGCGCAACCCCGAATCCGCCAAGCCCGAGCTGGTGCACACCCTCAACGGCTCGGGTACGGCCGTCGGACGCGCCTTGATCGCGGTGATGGAGAACTACCAGAACGCCGACGGCAGCATCGATGTCCCCGAGGTTCTGCTTCCGTATATGGGCGGCATTACGCGCCTGAGCTGACTGGTCGCAAGCAAAGCGGGAGTAGCGCCTCAAATCCAGTTCCATTCCTTCTCCCCGCGGGAGAAGGACAAATCTTGGGCAATTCTCCCGACTAGGCTAAACTTCGCCGCCCGCTGTCCTGGCGCAGCAAGCGGTGACGAGCAGGAAAATTCGGAGAGATGGCCGAGTGGTTCAAGGCAGCAGTCTTGAGTGCGAAGGCAGGAAGCCGGAGCCAACATCGCCGCAGGCGATGGCCCGAAGGGCGCAGGGCGGGACGCCCGGAGTCAAACTGCCGTGGTGGCGCGCAACGCGCGCCTGCGGTGGACAATTGAACAGGGAGAGATGGCCGAGTGGTTCAAGGCAGCAGTCTTGAGTGCGAAGGCAGGAAGCCGGAGCCAACATCGCCGCAGGC
>CAYMHF010000005.1:27574-155280 GCA_964390215.1 uncultured Dokdonella sp.
CGCGCAACGCGCGCCTGCGGTGGACAATTGAACAGGGAGAGATGGCCGAGTGGTTTAAGGCAGCAGTCTTGAGTGCGAAGGCAGGAAGCCGGAGCCAACATCGCCGCAGGCGATGGCCCGAAGGGCGCAGGGCGGGACGCCCGGAGTCAAACTGCCGTGGTGGCGCGCAACGCGCGCCTGCGGTGGACAATTGAACAGGGAGAGATGGCCGAGTGGTTTAAGGCAGCAGTCTTGAAAACTGCCGTGGGTTTACGCCCACCGTGGGTTCGAATCCCACTCTCTCCGCCAGAAACGGAACGAGCCGCGAATGCGGCTCTTTCTGTTTGCTGAACCCGCAGGGAATTGGCGGCATCGAGTGATTCCGGTCGCACGTCGGCTCGGCGATCGGGGGCCTGATCACGTAGCATTGCGAACCAGCAATCTCAAAAACCGATGCGGAGCATTTGGCATGTCAGAAGCGCTACCCGATCGACTGTCCGTCGATCCAAAGAGTCCGTTCCACGATGCAGACCTGCTTGCCCGCGGGATCGGCATCCGATTCAACGGCGAAGAGCGAACCACGGTCGAGGAGTATTGCGTGAGCGAGGGCTGGATCCGGGTTGCTGCCGGCAAGTCGCTTGACCGGCGCGGAAGACCGATCACATTGAAGGTCATGGGCGAGGTGGTGCCGTACTTTCTCGACAAAGTGGACAATCCGCTCGGCTGAGGCAACCGCCGGGCTCTTGTGGGTCAGGCGATTGTCGGTGGTCTTGCCTGATTGCCAAGCTCGCCCTGCTCAATAGGGTGCTGCTGCATCGGGTTTGTTTGCAGAGCGCGTGGGGTGTTCGGAAACTGCATCAGGCTCATCCGCAACAGGCAGGGCACCCGCGTTGGACACCTTGAGCTCAGCGGCCTTGCTTTCTGATTGCAGCTTCTCATAGGCGTCGATCAAGTTGTCGGCCAGCGCGCGATACACCGGCTTGCGGCAGATCAGCGATGAACTCGCCCTGGCAAGCAGGCAGGCGGCGAGGATCGGCAGGAACATTTGTTGATTGGCCGTGAGTTCCATGGAAATCACCGCGGCCGTCAACGGTGACTGGGTCACCCCGGCAAGATAGGCGGCCATTGCCAGCAGGATGACTGCGGACGGAGCGGTGCCGGGAAGAAAGCTGCTGATATTGGCGCCGAATCCGGCCCCGACCGACAGCGCCGGCGAGAAGATGCCGCCCGGGATCCCGGCCCAGTAGGAGGCGATGTTGCCGCAGAACTTGAGCAATCCATAGGCGTCGACCTGATCCGTGCCGCCTTCCAGGATCAAGCGTGCCTGCGCGTAGCCGGTGCCGTAGAGTCCGCTTTCACTGAATTGGCTGAGCAGGACAAGTGCCAGTCCGCAGGCGGCGGCAAACACGATCGGCTGACGCTTGCGCAAGCGGCCGACCAGCCCTCGAAAGCCGCCTGCTGCAGGAATGATCGTACGTGCGAACAGGCCACCGGCCAGTCCGCAGAGAACGCCGGTGACCAGTACCGCAAGCCAGGCCTTGCCGAGTGGCAGGCCGACATTGATGTGGCCGAAATAGGCGTAGTTGCCGAGGATGCCGAGCGAAACGACGCCGGCGATGATCACGGCCGTCAGCAGGATGCCGCTCATGCGATGCTCAAATGCGCCACTCATTTCTTCGATGGCGAACACCACGCCGGCCAGCGGTGTATTGAAGGCGGCGGCGAGACCCGCAGCGGAGCCAGCCAGGATGAATCGTGCACTCGCGGCCGGATCGTTGAATCCGAAGCGGCGACCGAGCGAATAGAGCAGGCCTGCACCGACGTGGACGGTCGGGCCTTCACGGCCAACCGATGCGCCACCGATCAATGCGGCCAGGGTCAGCACCATCTTGCCCGCGGCGACGCGCAACGAGAGCAGGCCGTGTCGGAATGGCTCGTCGTCGATCTGCAAGGCGGCGATCGCTTGCGGAATGCCGGATCCGCGCGTGGTCTTGAGAAAACCCTGGGTCAGCCAGGCGAGCAGGGCAAATGTGGCCGGGGTGATCAGGAACGGCCAATAGCGGCTGTGGTCGAGAGCGCGTTTGAACAATCCAAAAGACAGATCGGCCAGATGCGCGAATCCGACTGCGGAGAGGCCGACCAGAATCGCGCCTGACCAGAACAACACGCGACGCCGCCATTGCACCGGTGAAAAGAGTCGATGTGCCGCCGCACGCCAAGACACCGGCGGGTGCTCATGCGGGTCATCGGGCGGAACCTGACTCATCGGGAAGCGGGATGCTCGATCATTGCGAGACTGGCATCATACATGGCCGACAAAACGCCCTGGTTGGCTCGCAGCGGAATCGCTTGAGGGTTCGCTGGCTGCGCCTTCGGTGCTGCTGGCACCATTCACAGCGAGGCCGCGAGGTCATTTCGATCTTCAAACACTGAAGTCATTTGCCGCAGCGAGTGTTGTTTTCATTTTCAGAGCACCTGCAAGCAGACAGTACCTCAAGCCAACGCGCTGATCGTGATGGGTTGGGTGATGAATGCGCGCATGCGACCATGTGCGCATGAATCCCAACCACCCGCTTTCAAACTGCCCTGATCTGGCCAAAGTACTCGCCCAGGTTCATGACCATGTTCGTCCATTGATCGGCCAAGGCAAGGTTGCGAGCTACATTCCTCGCCTCGCCAGCGTTCCGATTGATCGCTTTGGCATGGCCATCGCGACCCTCGATGGCGAGCTGTTCGCGACCGGCGATGCCGATGAACTGTTCTCGATCCAGAGCATTTCCAAGGTCTTTACCCTGACCCTTGCGCTGGAAGCGCTTGGTGGCGAGCTGTGGAAGCGGGTCGGGCGCGAGCCATCCGGCAATCCGTTCAATTCGCTGGTTCAGCTTGAGCGTGAACGCGGCATTCCGCGCAACCCTCTGATCAATGCCGGTGCGCACGTCATTGCCGATGTGATTCTTTCGAGCTCTACGACTGCGCGAGAGGATCTGCTCGGCTTTGTCCGCGAGCGTGCCGACAATCCGGCAATCATCATGGATGAGGATGTGGCGCATTCCGAGCGTGAGGCCGGTTTCCGCAATCGCGCCTTGGCCAACTTCATCCGCAGTTTCCACAACCTCGACAACGACGTCGAGCGCGTCCTCGATTTCTATTTCCACCAGTGCGCATTGCAAATGAACTGTCTGGATCTGGCGCGGGCCTTCCTCTACCTGGCCAATCGCGGCATCTGCCAGCGCAGCAGGATGCCTGTCATCAAGGCAGACCGGGCGCGACGCATCAATGCCCTGATGATGACTTGCGGTACCTACGATGCCGCGGGCGAATTTGCCTTCCGGGTCGGTCTGCCGGCCAAAAGCGGAGTCGGCGGCGGCATCGTTGCGGTGGTGCCGAACGCGATGTCCGTGGTGGTCTGGTCGCCGGGACTGGATGACAAGGGCAATTCGCTGGCCGGTGCCGCCGCACTTGAGCGGTTTTCCGAGCTGACCGGTTTTTCAGTGTTCTGATCGCCGAAAAGAAATACTCACTTCAAGGGAAGGCCGATCATTTCTCAAGCATGATTGCCCAGTGCTGCAATCCTTCCACGCGGCTGCAGACGATCTTTACGCAGACCAGCATCGGCACGGCCAGCAGCAGGCCGAGGATGCCCCACATCCAGCCCCAGATCATCAGCCAGAGGATGATTGCGAGCGGATTGAGATTGATCGTCCGACCCAGCGCGAGCGGTGTGGCGAACTGGCTTTCGAGCAGATGCAAAAGCAGATATCCGGTTGCCGGCAAGGCCGCTGCGCCGAGCGTGGGAAACTGTGACAAACCGACCATCGCGAGCAGGGCCGCCATGATCAACGGACCCACGTAGGGTGTCAGATTGAGCAAGGCGGCAAGGGCGCCCCAGAGCAAGGGTGTCTCGACATCGAGGGCCCACAGCAGGATCGAGGTCGTCGTACCCAACGCGATGCTGGTCGTGCAGACGGTCAGAAAATAGCGTGAGAGATCATTCTGGATCGATCGCACAATGTCCACCGTCACCCGTTTCTTCTGCCAGGTCGAACGCATCATCAAGGTTCGCCGCAACAGGCTTTCGCCATAGAGCAGGAAAAAATAGGTCAGAAGAACGACCGCCAGCGCACTCGCCAACACACGTGGCGTGGTCGACAGCAGGCTCGGCCGATCCGGTGATTGCACGACAACGCGCTGGGAACCCTTCTTCGATTCACCTGCTATTTCGCTGAGCGACTCGCCCATCTTGTTCGCTTCGGCGATCGGTCGCAGCAGCGACTTGAGTCTCGGACTCACGTTGCGCACGACCTGTGGCGCGCGCCCGACCCATTCCGCCGCCGGCGCGTACAGGACGTTGCCGATGCCGACCAGGCTGGCCATCGAGATCGAAATCAGCAGCAAGGCGGCTATCCAGCGCGGCAGCCAGCCGCTGGCCAGGCGCTTCATTACCGGGCTCAGCAGCAACGAGAAGAATGCGGCAAGCAGGATCGGAAGGATCAGCTCGCTGGCGAAGTAGCAGGTGTAAAGCACGCCGCCCATCACCAGGATCCCGAGTAGGCGATGGATGCCGGTGCTGATCTCGATCTGGGTTTCGCGGATGGCCCGATTCAGTGTGCCACCCGGGACGGATGCAGTTTGCGCAACCGGGGTCGCAGGTTCGATTGAATCCTCGTTGGCGTCGGTGTTTGTCGATCCTGCGGGGATCGATTCTTTCTCGTCGCTGGGAGTCATCGACATTTCCATGGCATGGACAGCCACCCATTCTGCACGGGTTTGCGCTGTCTGGAGGCCCTGCTGGTTTCAGCGTTCATGTGCGAGCCGGCAAGGTTGCCGCCGGTGCTGCGCATCGTGCAGCAGCGGAACCTTGCGCCAGGCGATCGGGAGTATCCGCAGGTCGCCGCGCCATCGATGCCGCGGTGGCGATCAATTCCCTGAATGCAGGCCTATCGGCGCGTCGATGCCTTGATCGAAAGCGCAACTGCTTCGGCAACCCGGATGCCATCCACGGCGGCCGAAAGGATGCCACCTGCGTAGCCCGCACCTTCGCCGGCCGGAAACAGACCGCGGGTGTTGAGGCTTTGCAGATCATCGTCATTGCGCTTGATGCGGATTGGCGATGAGGTTCGCGTCTCGATGGCGGTCAGCACGGCATCGCCCTGGTTGAACCCGCGAATTTGCCGGCCAAACGCCGGAATCGCCTCACGCATCGCGGTGAGAGCGAATTCGGGCAGGGCGGGCGAAAGATCGCAAAGATGCAGGCCGGGCTTGTAGGAAGGCAACACGCTGCCGAGTTCACGGGACGGGCGTCCCTTGATGAAATCACCGACCAATTGGCCGGGTGCCTCATAGTTCGATCCGCCCAGGACAAATGCGCGTTCCTCCCAGTGGCGCTGAAAGGCGATACCGGCGAGCGGACTGCCGGGATAATCCTCGGGTGTGATGCCGACGACGATGGCGCTGTTGGCGTTGCGCTCGTCGCGTGAATACTGGCTCATGCCGTTGGTCACCAGGCGCCCCGGTTCGGAGGCGGCGGCGACCACGGTGCCACCCGGGCACATGCAGAAACTGTAGACCGAGCGTCCGTTGCCCGCATGATGAACGAGTTTGTAGTCGGCCGCGCCGAGTAACGGATGTCCGGCACTCGGGCCGTAGCGCGCGAGATCGATCAACGATTGCGGGTGTTCGATGCGACAGCCGATCGAGAAGGGTTTCGCCTCGATGTAGACGCCGCGCGCATGCAGCATCTCGAAGGAATCGCGTGCGCTGTGACCGATGGCGAGAATCACATGGTCGGCGCGAATCTGCTCGCCTCCCTTGAGGGTGATGCCACGGAGGCAGCCATCTTCGACAAGGACATCATCGAACTTGCTCGAAAAGCGGAACTCGCCACCGAGGGCCTCGATGCTTGCACGCATGTGCTCGACCATCTTGACCAGGCGAAACGTGCCGATATGCGGTTTGCTGACGTAGAGGATTTCCTCCGGTGCACCGGCCTTGACGAATTCGGCCAATACCTTGCGCCCATAGTGGTGCGGATCCTTGATCTGGCTGTAGAGCTTGCCGTCGGAAAAGGTTCCGGCACCGCCTTCACCGAACTGCACGTTGGATTCGGGATCGAGGATGCCTTTCTGCCAGAAGCCCCAGGTGTCCCTGGTGCGCTCGCGCACGGCCTTGCCACGTTCGAGGATCAGGGGCCGCAAGCCCATCTGGGCAAGGATCAATGCAGCGAGGATTCCGCAAGGGCCGGTACCGATGACGACCGGGCGCGGCGCTGCTGATGACAGCGAGCCATCACGAACAACGAATCGATAGGAAGTGTCCGGTGTCTCCACGACATGCGGGTCGCTGCAGAATCGGGCGAGCAGTTCCGCCTCACGCGTCGACTGGATGTCGAGCGTATAGATGAACTGGATCGCCGATCGCTTGCGTGCATCGAGGCCACGACGAAATATCGTGAATCCGATCAGCTCATCGGACTTCAGTCCGAGGCGCGCGCAGATCGCCGCCGGAATCTCCTCGGCGGCATGCTCGAGTGGCAGCTTGATTTCAGTCAGTCGCAACATGGGCTGGAAGACGCCTGGCGTTGAGTTTGACGATCAGACAGCATTGCCGGCCGCATGCCCGGAGGCCCAGGCCCACTGGAAATTGTAGCCGCCCAGATGGCCGCTCACATCGATAACTTCGCCGATGAAGTACAAGCCGTCGACGAGTTGCGATTGCATGGTGCTCGATGAAAGCTGGTTGGTATCGACGCCGCCCAGGGTGACTTCGGCAGTGCGGTAGCCTTCGGTGCCGCTGGCGATGATCGGCCACGCCTGTAGTTGCCCGGCAATTTTGCGCAACTCGGCTTGCGCATACTGGCGCATCGGCCTGCTGGCGAACCCGAGTTCGCAAAGACGCTAGGCCAGTCGCTTCGGCAAGGCTTCGGCAAGCACGGTTTTCAGCTCCGCCGCCCCGCGTTGCGCTTGCTGATCGAGCAGAAAGGCGAGGACATCGCGATCCGGCAACAGATTCAGGCGCAGGTCGTCACCGGGTTGCCAGTACGAGGAAATCTGCAGGATCGCCGGACCGCTGATGCCGCGATGGGTGATCAGCATGTCGGCGCGGAATTGCCTGCCATTGCAATGCGCCTCGACCGCAAGGGCAACGCCACTCAAGTCCTTGAGGCGCTCCTGATGCTTGCCGCTCAGGGTCAGCGGAACCAGGCCGGCGCGGGTCGCCAGCACGTTGTGGCCAAACTGTCGCGCGAGCTCGTAACCAAAACCGGTCGCGCCCATGCTTGGAATCGACAGGCCGCCGCTGGCGACAACCAGGACGGGGCAGTCGAGCGTGCCGAGGGTCGTATCGAGGCGAAATCCGTCTTCCAGCTTGCGCACCGCCTCGATGCTGCAGCTCGTCTGCACCTGCACACCCGCGTCCTCGCATTCGTCGAGCAGCATGCGCACGATCTGCCTGGAGGAGTCATCACAGAACAACTGGCCGAGTTCCTTCTCATGCCAGGCAATACCGTGCGCATCGACCATGTCGATGAAGTCCGATGGCGTGTAGCGGGCCAGGGCCGATTTGCAGAAGTGCGGATTGGCCGAGAGGAAATTGGCCGGTGTCGTTCCGGTATTGGTGAAGTTGCAGCGCCCGCCGCCGGACATCAGGATCTTCTTGCCGACCCGGTTGGCATGCTCGATCACGCTCACGCGCTTGCCACGCTTGCCGGCGGTCAACGCACACATCAATCCTGCTGCCCCGCCGCCGATGATGACGACATCGAAACTATCCGGCATTGCTCCAGCGTCCGGAATTCTCGGAGGACATGCGCGATTGCGGATCGATGCCGATCACGGTGTCGCCACTGATAATCTGCACATGGCCATCCTGGATCAGGCATTGCAGACGCAATCCTCGTTGTGCCAATGCCGCGAGTGCGTCAACAACGCTGGTTGGAATATCGAGCACGGTCAGGTTTTTTGATCGCCTGAGATCGCTGGCGGATTTCTCCCACCAGATATCGCCGCCGCGGCCACCGTAGTTGATCAGCACGACCAGATTGGCCTTGCCACAGGCCTTGCGCACGCGTGAAGGTTCAGGATGACCCAGATCGATCCACAATGCGATGTCGCCATTCAACTCCTTGCGCCAGAGATCCGGCTCGTCATCCGTGCTCAAGCCCTTGCCGAACTCCAGGCGCTCGTCCGCGTACAGCGCGAAGGCGAGCACGCGAATCATCATGCGCTCGTCGGTTTCCGACGGATGGCGGGCCAGAGTCAGCGCATGGGTCGCATAGTAATGACGATCCATGTCGCTGATCTGCAGCTCGATCTTGTAGATGGTTGCGTTGGGTGCCATGCGCGGGCCGGTCGCGGAAAGTCGACCATTGTAGTCGGCTGCCGGCCGATACGTGGATCCGATTGCTGATTTTGGGCTGCCGCAACCGACGCCTGTCCGAGGGGGGTATGAAGTCTTGATGCCGGTTGCGGCAGCGGTCGTTTGGACATGAGCGTTGCTTCCCAGCGAGTCATGCGACGCTGCGTCACTTCAAACGCACCTTCGCGACGGCATACTTGGGCCATGGAACGATCGCTCTCGACCCTGTTGCGCACCTTGACCACGCTGCGCTGGCTGGCAGTGGCTGGCCAGTCGGCCACGATTGTCGTGGTCGTTAGCCTGCTCGGGGTTGCTCTGGATCGGATGGCCTTGTGGGCCGGTGTTGCCTTGCTTGCCGCATTCAACCTGCTGGCAGTCTGGCGGGTTCGCCGCGACGACGATCCGTCGCACGCCGAGGTGCTGATCCATATCGGCGTAGATGTCGCCGTGCTGGCCTGGCTGATCGCCTGGAGCGGCGGCGTCACCAACCCGTTCACCTCGCTGTTCCTGCTGCCGATTGCCTTTGCCGCACTGGCCTTGCCGGCGCGCTGGATCTACGCCGTGGCGGCGATGTGCTGCGCCGGCTATGCGCTGTCGGTCGTATTCGGCCAGCCGCTTCCGCATATCCATGGCATGGCTGATGGCTTTGATCTGCACCTGTGGGGAATGGCCGCCAACTTCCTCGTCTCGGCAATCGTGCTGCTGATCTTTTTCGCGCGCATGTCGGAGCTGCTGCGGCGTCGCGAGCACGAGCTGTCACTGCTGCGCGAACGCTTCACACGCAATGAAGGCATCGTCGCCCTGGCCACGCATGCCGCCTCGGTTGCGCACGAGTTGAATACTCCGCTGGCAACGATGACCCTGATGCTCGATGACCTGATCGAAGACGATTCGGCGCCGGGTCTTCGCGACGATCACCAGACCCTGCGCGCCTTGATCGATGTCTGCCGCGATCGCGTGCGCGAGCTCGCCGCGCCGGCCGAGGCCGGAGCAGGGCAGTCGGAATCCACCCGCGTCGACATCGAAACCATCATCGAGCGCTGGCAACTGGTTCGGCCGACGATCAGGCTCGTGCGCAGCGGACACATCGATCCATCGACCCGCGTGGTCGCCGCCGTCGGCCACCTGCTGCAGGCACTGCTGAACAACGCCGCCGATGCCGGCGAGGCGGTCGGCATGGCGCAGGTCGATCTCAGGCTTGAGGTTCACGGACATTCCCTGCATGGCGAAATCCGCGACTACGGTGCCGGTTTCGGTGAGGCCGAGCCATTCCTGCCATCGCGCATGTTCGCCAGCAGCAAACCGGACGGTCTCGGTGTCGGCCTTGCCCTTTCGCATGCCACGGTCGAGCGCCTCAACGGCGAGTTGTCGGTGCAAAGGACCGATGGTCGCGGTGTACGCGTGTGTTTCCAGCTTCCACTCGCCAGTCAGGCCGAATCATGAAAAAAGGACTCCTGATCGATGACGATGCGCTCTATCTGCGTGCCTTGCAGCGCTCGCTGGAACGATGGGGTCACGCCATCCAGACCGCGACGAACGCGACGAGCGCGATCGAAAGCGCCCACGCGCACAAGCCGGACTACGCCCTCGTCGACCTCAAGCTCGCCGAGCGGAATGGCCTCGACCTGATTGCACCACTCCGTGCCGCACATGAATCGATGCGCATCATCCTGGTCACCGGTTATGCCAGCGTCGCCACCGCCGTCGAAGCGATCAAGCGTGGCGCCGACCACTATCTGGCCAAGCCGACCACGATCGAGGCGATTCTGCGCGCGATCAGCGCTGACGCAGCCGACGAGCGTGCGGAAGCCGAAGCCACGATGACCCCGCTAAGCCGACTCGAATGGGAACACATCCAGCAAGCCATGATCGACAGCAACGGCAACATCTCCGCCGCCGCGCGCTTGCTCGGCATGCATCGGCGCTCGCTGCAACGAAAACTGGCCAAGAAGCCCGGCCGTGAACGCAGACCCGCAGACGAGCTCGATTGAGCGGAAAGCCCAGGTCGCCAGTTCGGGCCGGAAACGATGTTCGGAAATCGGGGCGGGATCAGATTGCTACGGGGTCAAGCACGGAGCAGTCAGCGAGCCAGCGCGGATTGCATGTCACGCCTCCGGTCAGCGATACAGCCCTGGTCTCACCATTTCGGGTGATGACCAGGGTTCGCTCCGCTCGGTGAGCCGGGTCAGAATCTCGGCCGCGTTAGCTTTGAGGCAACCGATTGGCTTTACCAGGGATGAGTAGCTTGGCCGTGCTCACCGATTCGTCGAAGACCAAATATTGTCTTTTATTCGGTTTTTGGGCGAGCTGCTCGAATGGGCGTGCGGTCAAGGACCTTGCGCAGACGTTGAGTCAGCCAGTGGAAGCCGATGTGTTCCTGTTCGAGGCGTAGTCCGGGGCGGATCCGATTGTTGCGGAGGTCATCAAAAAGGGATTTCTCCTCTGGCGTCAGGCGCTGCAAGTCGAGCAACACGGGCTTGTCCTCGCGGCCCCAGTTGTTGGCATGAGCATCGAGGGTTTGCCTGTCCATCAGAAACGAATCGACGTGGGCAAAGCAGCCGCGCAGCTGATCGAGGATGGCAAAGCCGTGGGTATCGATATCGCCCCAGTAGTGGATTGCGCACCGCTTCATCCAGGCGCTGCGCGCCAGCGCATCCCAACCATAGCCCGCACCGAAGATGACGATGGCGGCAGGTGCTGGTGGGAATGCCAGAAAGTTGGTCTCGTTTTCGGTGATGAATACGTGGCACAGGTTCAGTTGCAGATGGCTGAAGCTGTCGGCATCCAGGGTCACGTCGGGACATGTTGAACCCGGCACGGCATGAATCATCGGATCGAGCACGCGGAAGCGGATGCGGATCGGCTTATCCAGAAATCCATAACGGGCAGAAAATTGGCTGACCCCGGTCTTGGCGGGATCCACCGCATCCATCGGCAGAACAAGATCGAGCAACTCGGCCAACACATTTCTATGGGTCTCGATGAATTTGCTGTGCACGCCGGCCAAGTCGACCTGGCGCAGATGGATGCCCGGGCGAGGATGCGCGACAACCCAGGCCACCACGGCCAGCAAGCGCGACCAGTCGGCCGACAGTTCCAGGGCCTGCAAGGGGCGCTTTTCCAGCCAGGGCAAGAGGGCAGGTTGTATTTGTCGGGTGGCCGCAACCTGGGCTGAAAAACGCTCCCACTCACGGCGTTTGCCGAGCCAGGCCAGGGCATCCTCGAGGCTGTCGATCCAGGCGCTGGCCGGAATGGATTGCGCGCCCTGCACGCGGTGCCGAAGTTCCTGCCATTGCAGACGCAGCGGGCCCGTGGCGGCCAGTTCGGCGGCCCAGGCGCGCACGGCATCAAAACGATCGGTGATGTCGGTTGAGGTCGGAGATTTGAGAGTCAGGCGCAAAGGAAAGCGCGCATTTCCGGTCACCGCGTCACGCAGGAGTTCGCCGCGCTGCCACAGTCGCGCCAGTTGTGCCTCCAATTCCCTTGCCCCGGTCCAGGTCGGCGCTGAATGGCGAGTCATCGCGACAACTCCCCGCTGCCTTGCGCGGTCATGGTCGCTTTCTGGGCGCGGTATTCCTCGATCGACAGGTTGCGCAAGCGGGAGGCCTTGCCCGCCTCGTTATGCACGAAGCCGACGCTGGAAACATAGGGTTCGATGATGTGGATTTTCTGCAGTGGCGTCACAATCAGCAATTGCAGGTTGAGCTGGCGAAACAGTCTCAAGCCGTATTGCGCCGATTCATCCGAGCCTCGGCCAAAGGCTTCGTCGATGACCACGAAGCGGAACGAGCGTGAGCGCACCGCGCCCCATTCCAATCCGAACTGATAGGCCAGGCTGGCCGCCAGGATCGTATAGGCCAGCTTCTCCTTCTGGCCGCCTGATTTGCCGCCGGAGTCCGAGTAGTGCTCGTGCTCGGTGTTGTCCTCGCGCCAGCGTTCGCTGGCGGCAAACAGGAACCCGTTGCGCACATCGGTGACCTTGGCGGTCCAGCGTCGATCCTGCTCGGACAGGCCTTCGCGTCCACGAAAGCGATCGATGATGGCCTTGACCTGGAGGAATTTGGCTTCGGAGTACTGGCTGTCGTCGGAGCCGGTCAGCGCGCCTTCGGTGCAGGCGCGCAACTCCTGCTGGAAATCGCGGATCTCGGCATCCGGGCTGATCTGCGCTTCGAGGACGATGTAGCGGCCGGGGTTGTAGTCGATTTCGCCCAGTGATTTGTTGATATGTGCAATGCGTTCCCTGATGGTTTCGCGCTCGCGCGCCAACTGCGCGTTGAAGTTGGCGATTTCGTTGATCGTGTTGACATTGAGCAGCTCCTTGAAGCGCGCAACAAAGCGTGGCAGGTCATCCCGGTTCAGTTGGGTCAACAGGTTTTCATACTCGAAGGCCGCTTCGAGACTGGCATCGATCTCGGCTGTCTCGAGCTTGAAAGCCTCCTTGAACGAAGCCATCGCCTTGATGATTCTTTCCGCCAGGCGGTGCAGCGCCCGGGTCTCGTTGTCGATGCGTGTCTGCAGCCAGCCGCGCACATCCTGCTCGCGGTTGTCACAGGATTCCACGCTGAGTTGATGCTCGCCGAGCGCCTCGGCGCGCATCGCTTCGAGCGTTGCCGAGAGCGCCTCGTCCACCGTAGTGTCCTCAAGCAATGCGCTGGTTTGCTCGCGCAACTCCTCGGCCGTTGTCTGGCGGCGCAGCACGTCTCCGCGCTTTTCGATGGCGCTGCGCAAATCGGTTTCGGTGTTCTTCAGCGCCTTATGCAGTTCGCGCAAGCGCTCGTTCAACTGCTTGAGCACGTCCGAGGCTGATTCCAGCCGATTGCGTTCATCCAGCAGTTGCGCGATTTCGCTGGCGACACTGGCCCAATCCAGTTCATCGAAAGCAGTGAACTCTTCCAGGCGGGTCAGGGTGTCGAGGCGGCTGGCAAGCGCGTCGCGCTGCTTCTGGATTGCACTGATCTGGCTGGCACAATCACCCAGGCGCGTTTCCAGTTGCTGACGCTTGCCTTCCAGTACGGCGATCTTGGCGTTGTTGCTCCAGCCCAGTACGTAGCGGCTGCGGTCATCGATGCGGTGGCGATCGTCCTTTTCGTGGCGGCCGCTGGGATCCTTGATCTGGCCGGCGTGGGTGATCGCGCGCGTCTCGCGGCGGAATTGTTCCTGGGTGGCGCAGCAGGCGACGTCGAAACGATGGGCGAGTTCGCGCTCCAGCCAATCGTAGTGCGCTGAATCCGGCTTGACGACGAGCTTGCGCACCAGCGAATCGCGGTGCAGATCGGGCAGTTCAGCGGCTTTGCGGGGACGTACATGGAAGTACACCAGGCGACCGCGCAGTTGGTTGCTGTCCACCCATTGGGCAACCGACTTGTAGTGTGAGTCAGGTACCAGCAGGGCGAGGCCAAAACCGCGCAACAGGCGCTCGGCTGCGCCCTCCCAGTCACGTTCATCCTCGCGCACCTGGATCAACTCGCCGGCAAACGGCATCTCCTCCGCATTCAGGCCCAGCGCGGTGCACAGCGCGGTACGGATCTGGATCTGCTGATCGTCGATATTGCTGCGACGACGCTTGAGACTGTCAATCTCGGCGCTCAGCTGGGTGTGCTCCTGCTTGCCCTGGCGCAGGCTGACGGTGTGCTCGGTCAGCGCATTCTGCAATTCGGCGTCCTGGTCGCGGGCTTGCATTCGCCAGCCTTGATGCTTGGCTCGCTGGGCGATGAAGCCGGGGGCATCCGCTGCCACCCCCTCGCCCAACTGCGTTGCCAATTGCGCGTAGCGTTCAGCCTTGGTCTTGCGCGCGTCGCGCAGGTGTTCCTGCTTGCGGATGTCGGCAGCGAGACGTTCCAGGCGATCACCACCGTTTTCGTTGATCGCCTGCTTCAGCTCATCAACCTGTCGGGCCTGTTGTTCATGGGTCGCATCGAGTTTTTCGACCTGCGCATCCACGCGTGCCCATTCTTCGGCCAGCAAACCCAGGCGCTTGTCGATCAGGCCCAGCTTCAAGGCAGCGAAGTGCGCGCGAAGACTCTCCCGACACACGCGCAATCGCTCAACCTCGGCCAGCAAGCCCTGATGGCGTCCACAATCGGCGATCAGCGGGGTCAGCAATTCAACCTGGCGCTGGGCTTTCAGTACCGCCTGGTGGGCGCGATTGAGGTCGTCGAAGTGACCGATCAAGGCCTGGATGCGCGGCGCTACCTCGAAGGGTTCGAGCATGTGGCTGCGCACGAAATCGGTCAGGTTGCCCACCGATTTCATCGATACGGTCTGGTGGAACAGCTCCAGGGCCTGATCATTGTCGATGCCGAAACGCCGACGGAACCAGGCCGAATAGGGCGGGAAGCTGTCGTGCAACTCGGCCCCCAGTCCACGCAGCTTCTTGCGCAACTGGGCGATATCCGATCCGAAATTCGCGAAGTCGGACGCAATCGAGAGCTCGCGCTCCGCACCCAGAAAGAAACGTGCCGGTTGCCCCTGCGCTTCCTTCATCCAGAACACCTGGGCCAGGCTTACAGTCTTGTCATAGCCTGCATTGTGGAATACGCCGAGAATGACCGAGTAGGTGTTGTGGTCACGCAAACTGACCGGCTTGGCCGCGCCGGTGACGTCGTTGCGCTCGGATTTGTAGTGCCCGAGCACATAGGAGCGCAGGGTTCGCTCCTTGCTGTCGGCACCAGCCGCCTTGTTGTAGGCCACCCGGTTGGCCGGCACCAGCAGGGTGGTGATGGCATCCACCAGGGTAGATTTTCCGGAACCGATATCGCCGGTAAGCAGGCCGTTTCTGCCATCCAGTTGCAAGCTCCACACGCGGCTGTCAAAGGTGCCCCAGTTGAATACCTCAAGACGGCTCAGGCGAAAGCCCGACAAGCTGTCATCGGCGCAGAAGTCCAGGCCCAGGGATTGCGCGTCATTCATGCCGCACGTCCACTTGCTTCAAGCCGTGGCGGTGCGAATCGTGTTTGCTGCCGGTCATTCATTCGGCGGATCTCTGGCTGGCCTTTGTCACCCCGGCCAGTTGGAACTGATAGTGGGCCAGGCGTGCATCGAACTCGGCCAGCCATTGGGCGTCGACAAAGGCCTTGAGGATGCGCCGCACCTCGTAGCTTGATGGAGCGGTTGCCGCTGCGCCGGTGGCTTTCAGCTTGTGCACAAAGCCCAGATCAGCCACTTTGCTGATCGTGCCTTCGATCTGGTCGATCAGCCTCGCCTCATTGGGGCCGTCCGGCAGAAATACGCGCACCAGTTCGACGATTTCGTCGCGGCTCAGCACCAGCCGTGTGTCGCCGCCACCGGCATCGAACTCGGCCAGTTTCTTGCGCAACAAGGCGAGCAGCAAACTGACCGGAAACGACAACGGCCGACGCGCCACCAGGCGGGGCAGGCGCGGTGATGGATCATCGTCGGCGGGCTCGGGTCGGCTTTTCAGGAAAGCATGGCCTTCAGCCTCGTCGAGGATCAGATCGAGGTTCAGCACGGCCACGTAATCACGCACGCGTGCCTGCAAGTTCAGCAGCGCCGCCCATTGGCGCTCATCGCCATCGCGGTAAAGCACGCTCTTGAGCAAGCTGATCAGCAGCGCCGACAAGTCGGCGGCAGGTGCCATCGAGCTTGCTGCGCTTGCCGAATTCGAGAATTCCTCGTCCATCCCTTTGCCTTGATTCCTGTTCGTGCTCAACGCATGAAAATCACGCGCGGCAGTCGTGCGCAGCGGCTGATGGCCAGGCCGTCGGTTGCCGTCGCCTGCCAGTGGATGGTTTCAACGGTGTCCTCATCCACCACGCTGCTGAATGCGTCGCTGCCCAGTTGCAGATAGGCCACCAACTCGGCCAAGCCGTGTTGCAGGGGCTGGCTGGATACCAGTTCGCTCAGGGTGATCTGGGCGCGATCCTGCAGAGCATGGCGGATGTGACGGGTCAATCGCGTCGGATCCACCACTACCTGATCGAACAATGCAGAGGGATCGATATCCTCATCACCGGCGAGCAGGGCCAGATCGGCAATCAGCGGCTTGATCGCCGGGGTGAACAACGGGCGCTCCATGGCCAGTTCGACATCCGCTCTGGCCTCGGCCATCTCCATCAGGATGCCTGCGGGAGGCGTATCGCGCAACGCCAGCGCCTTGCTTTCGATGCCATGCAGGATATCCATGATGCGGCGGTTCTCCAGCCACGCTTGATCGTCGAGAAAACGGCGCAGTTGTTGGGACAGGGCTGCGACCGTGCGCTGGGTGTGCTCGCCGGCTTCCATCCAGTCGTAATGCACGCGACGGGTGCGGACATCGGGATTGAGCTCGCTGACCGCAGGCAGGGCCAGCACGCGATCGAGCAGGGCACTCAGTTCCTCCTGACGACGACTGGAAAGCAGAAAATCCCAGAATGCACGGAAGCTCTTGCCCTGGTCGGAATCGGCAATCGCATCGCGCTCGCCCATGATGTCTTCCAGCAGCGCACCCTTGCTGCCTTCCCACAGGGCAATGCGCTCGCGTACGCGCCGGTCGAGCTGGCGGAAATTCTGTTCCACTTCACGAAAGTCGGTGAGCAATTCGCGCGCGCCCTGCATGAACTGCTGAAAGCGATCCTTCAACGCGGTGTCGTCGAGCAGCGGCACATCGCCGGCCAGCACGCGGCTGATTTCGGCGTCGATGTCAGCGCGCTTCCGCTGCAACTCGGCGATGCGCTTGTCCGGGTCGGCCTCGCTGCCCTCGCTCATCTGCTTGAGCAGGTCGAACAGCGTGAGCAAGCGGGATTCGGTGCCGACGAACTGCCGTTCGGACAATTGCGTCAGCCAGGCGATGGCTTTCTCGGTGGCCGGGGTCAGATCGAACTGGGCCTCGTCAGTGCCGGGTTTGTAGAACTTGCGCAACCAGCCCTTGTCCGGCGCCGCCCAGTCGTTGAGATATTCCAAGGCCGCTTTGGGGAACGCAGTCTCACCCAGATGCAGGCGCAGGGCGAACAACTCGTCCTCCAGCGCCTCGGCCAGATCCGCCGCCGCCATCACGCGCACATTGGGCGCCACAAACACACGTTGCAGAAAGCTCGTCAGCAGCGGCGCATGGTCCGAGCGCAACAGCCGCCACGCCGGGTGATGGGTGCGCAGGGTGTCGAGGGTGGCGAAGTCCAATGTGTTCATTCTGTGAAGAATCGGCGATATCGACGGCATTCTGGCAGTTGACCCGCCACCGGTGTGGAATGAGCAGCGCGAGAGCATCTGGTTCTGACTTGGAAAGCCATCTCAGCTTAAGGCAACGCTGATCAATTGGAATAATCGTCACGACACCTGTCTGCGTGCAGATCTCGGCGCACTGGCGCAGATGGCTGGCCCTCTCGACCGCTGTTCCCGACGCGATCCTATCTCGTGCATCCATGCAGTCCCTTCAAGGCAGCGTAACAAGGAGATGCGCGCAGACAGGTATCGCCTAGGCGGAACCTCGCGTGGCGCCTGTCTGTTGATCACATCTCTGCGGCGCCGGCTCGCTACCCGGGAAAACCGACTCCTTGCCCGATCAGCCTCAAGGTTCAGCCAGGTAACAAGCGAGCCATCGGCGCTCCTGCAGGAAGCGGCTTCAGCCGTCCCGAAAGGGGACTTCTTTCGGTCGCGATGTCTTGAGCAGGCGTTCGGCTGCGGAAAGCCGTCACGTGACGAACCGCATCGGGCATGAATGCCTCGCCTGCCGAGCCGCTGCACGCAGACGCAGAGCAGGCAGCATGCGACATGCAGCCAATTTTCGAAGCATGAGAGATGTGATCAAGATGTTGGCGTGGTGCGGGGCAGGCAAGAAAAAGCGCCCGGAGAATATCCGAGCCCTTCAATTTGGTGGAGGTGGCGAGAGTACGCAGGCCGATCCTGGCCTTCGCCCTTCGGGCCATTCGCGCTGCGAATGTTCGCTTCGGCTTCCTGCCTCCGCAGTCGAACCCTGCGGGTTCGCCTCCCGCTCAACTCATGCAGCAATACAACGCAAAAAGGCCGCCTTGCGGCGGCCCTTTTGCGTTGCATTGGTGGAGGTGGCGGGAGTCGAACCCGCGTCCGAAGGCGATTGACGCCCAGTACTACATGCTTAGCTCACTGTTCGATCTCGTCTCCCGGCAGTACAGCGTGCGAAACGCACCGGTTGACCAGTCTGAAAAGTTTCGCCCTTCATCCGTCAGACGGCGAAATCAGGCTATCTCATGATAATGACGGTACATCCACGAGCATGAGCACAAGTGGGTTCCCGGCTTACGCCTTAAGCGGCGAGTGCGTAGTTGTCGTCGTTGGCAACTAAAAGTTTGCTACTGGATTAACGAGGAAAGTCGCCCCCTCGGCATGCACCAAGCTATCTCACTACCCCCGTCGAAGCCATGACACCCCCGGGGAACCGAATGCTAGCACGTTGGCTGGCACGTGTTGATCAGATCGGGTTGATTGTGGCCGGTTCAAGGGGCATCGGTAGTGCCCATTTTGTCGCCACCTCGTTGGCTGGATCTTTGTAGGAAATGGCTTCAGCCATGATGCTCCTCGGCAACGTGGCGAACGGCATCGGGCCTGAAGGCCTCTCCTGCGAAAAGCTCAGCGCAATCCAGCCCTTCACGTTCCCTTGTTGTGTGCCCGCATGGCGCGCTGCTTGTCGCGCTGCCAGTCCTTTTCCTTGAGCGTGTTGCGCTTGTCGTGTTCCTGCTTGCCGCGGGCGAGACCGACCTCGATCTTGACCTTGTTGCCTTTCCAGTACATCGCCATGGGCACGAGGGTGTAGCCCTTGCGCTCGACGGCACCGACCAGTTTGTCGATTTCCTGGCGATGCAGGAGCAACTTGCGCGTGCGTCGGTCATCGGCGACGACATGACTCGACGCCGAGATCAGGGGCACGATCGAGGCGCCGAACAGATAGATCTCGCCATTGCGCACGATCGCGTAGGCATCGGTCAGGTTGGTGCGTCCTGCGCGCAGGCTCTTTACTTCCCATCCCTGCAGGGCCACGCCCGCTTCAAAGCGTTCGTCGATGTGGTATTCGTGACGTGCGCGCTTGTTCAGGGCGATCGTGCCGCCGCTCTTCTTGTCCTTGGCGTTCTGTTTGGTCATGCTGTTTCAGATGTTCCTTGGCGGCGCGCCCGACAGGTCGCCGACTTGCTGTATGGAGCGGTTCGCAGGGTGTTTCAAGCGCGCCGGTGTTGTAACAGTCGATGGAAGGTGCGTTCTTGATCCAGATTCGTCGCAGTGCCCTTGTGCGCCAGACTCCGGAGGTGATGTTCGATCTCGTCAACGAGGTCGAAGCATACCCGAGGCGGTTTCCATGGTGCGCCGGCTCCGCTGTATTCGACCGCGACGAAGCCGCTCTCTCGGCGCGGCTCGATGTGCGCCTGGCCGGAATCACCCAGAGTTTCACGACACGCAATACGCTGGTGCGCCCGCAACGCCTGCACATGCATCTGCTCGATGGTCCGTTCCGCACGCTGGAAGGCGAGTGGACCTTCCTTGCCTTGGGGGAATTCGGCTGCAAGATCGCCTTTGCGCTTGATTTCGACTATGCAGGCCGGCTCACGGCCCCGGCGCTGCGCCTCGGTTTCCAGAACCTGGCCAATCGCATGGTCGACGACTTTTGCCGGGAGGCGCGGCTTGTTGGAACTTGATCGGTTGCGTGTCGAGGTGGCCTATGCCGAACCGGCGCGGCAGTTCCTGCGTGCGCTCGAACTGCCGCGGGGTGCCACGGTGGCCGATGCGATCGCCGCATCGAATCTCGCTCATGAATGCGCGATCGATACGCAAGCCCTCGCTGTCAGCATCTGGTCGAAAGTGGTCGATCGCCTCGCGCCGTTGCAGGATGGCGATCGTGTCGAACTGCTCAGGCCGCTGAAAATCGACCCCAAGGATGCGCGGCGCAAGCGGGCGAAGGCGAAGTCGGCTTGATCGAGCCGAATCAGCCCTGACCCTGGCCTTTCTTCTTGTCGTCCTCACGCTTCTCGTCCGGATACTGACGCTTGTATTTGCGTGCATCGCGAATCAGCACTTCGGGATCTTCGGGGAAATAGTCGCCCTCGATGCGTGCCAGCGATTCATTCTCGAAGAACAGGGTCAGATCCTTGCTTTCCATCTTGCCGCGGCCACGTTTGATGCTTGAGACGTAGTCCCAGCGATCCTGGTCGAACGGGCTGATGATTGACGGGGAGCCCATGACCAGCAGAACCTGGCGCTTGCTCATGCCGGGCTTGAGCGTCTCGACCTGTTCCTTGTCGAACAGGTTGCCTTGCTGGATGTCGAGTTTGTAGAGCACCCCGCAACCGCTCAGCGGGATCAGCGCGCACAGGGCAATCAAGGTGATAAGGCGGAGCAGCATGCGTTCAGACCCGGTGTTGTCGAAACGCCGGATGATACACTAGCGCTCATTTTGTGATCGTTATGAAGCGGCGAAAGCGTCGCATGGAGGACAGCCCATGGAATCGACCGATCTGCGCAAGGCCGGCCTCAAGGTCACGCATCCGCGCATGCGCATACTCGCGATCCTGGAAGGTCTCGATGGCCAGCACGTCACCGCTGAGGACATCTATCGGCAGTTGCTGAACAGCGAGGATGACATCGGCCTGGCCACGGTTTATCGCGTGCTGACCCAATTCGAGGCGGCCGGGCTCGTGCTCAAGCACAACTTCGAGGGTGGCCAGGCTGTCTATGAACTTGATCGTGGCGAGCACCACGATCACATGATCGATGTCGAGTCAGGCAAGGTGATCGAATTCAAGAGCCCCGAAATCGAGCGCCTGCAGAAAGAGATCGCGGCCAAACATGGATATCAGATCCATGATCACAGTCTCGTGCTGTATGTGCGGCCGCTTAAGAAAAAAGGATGATGGTGGATACTGCGGGCGGCACGCGCGCTCGTCATTGCGCTTGATCGGAATGCCCGTGCGCAATCGATTTACCGGGAATTGCGTAAAATAGTTGTCACCAGGTGTTGACGAAACCGCCGCCGCACCGAATAATCCGCCCCCTCGTTGAACCGGGCAACTGCGCAACGCAGGTCATACCGCCGAAACGAAGACCAATGCGCCCGTAGCTCAGCTGGATAGAGTACCAGGCTACGAACTTGGTGGTCGGGAGTTCGAATCTCTCCGGGCGCGCCATAAAAAAGAACGAAGGATCAATGAGTTAACGCTCATTGGTCCTTTTTTCTGTGGGCCAATTTTGAGCCCAAAAGGCCCGCTGTGACGTTTCTGTGACGAATCTGTGCCAAAGCCTTCTAGCGTTGAGCGGCCAGAGCACTCGCATTTGACTACCAAGTCCCGTGACGAACAACTTGCTGGGTTCGGTAGCCAGTCGGGAAAAGGTGTTCTCCAACAGCCCCTAGGGTCCTGGGAGAGCCAGAGCGACTTGCATGTGAAATGTCAGGCCTGCCCTTGCAAATGTTCAACTGCCGGGAATTGTTCTGCAATCGGTAATCGGCAGTCCTTGCCAAGCCCCGGGGGAAGCTCACCAAGATGCGACTTCATTTCGACCACCGTGCAATTTCTTGATTTGTTCGCGCAACCTATGGCCCGGGTGGCCAGCGCTATTTTATAACGCTGCGGCTTGCCTGTATCCTTCCCGCATGTCGCTCAATTCCAACGCCACGTTACTTGCCCGAATTCGCCGATCTTCGCGATTGGCGATCTTCATGATCATGGTGTTCGCCTTGAAAATAGGTGCCGTGGTGGCGTGCACGACACATGACATGCTTGACTACACTGGCGATGCGAGCAGTTCCTCGACGGGGATGAGCTGGGTTGACACCGCATCGAGCGAAGATCCGACGGGCAATCCGTTCGACTTTGACGGGACTTGCGAACATTGTGGCTGTCATCAGACTATCGCCATGGTTCCCACTGTTGAGTTTCTTGAGTCGCTGCGGGAGGGAGTCGCGATTGGATGGGTCGCCATTCCGACCCGCCATGTCCTCCTGCCCAAAGAGTTACGCCCACCCATCGTCTGAATGAATCGATACAGCCCTTCGGCTCTGATAGTCGAAGGAAGATTTTCATTCAGAGGACTACCAGATGTTCCCTTTCCGCCTGCCGCGACGATGCACGCTCGTGCGTCTGACCGTGGCTGTTTCCTGTGCCATATACTGGCCAATTCCGGCGCATTCCGCCGAGATCCCCCCCACTCTTGCGCCGCCGGAAATTCGACAGGCAGTGCAGGGCGCGTGGCAACAGCACCCGAGTTATCGCATCAATGAAGCGCTGATTGCGGCAGCCAATGCCCGGTTTGATGCGGCCTCGAAACCCCTCTACAACCCCGAACTCGAAGTACTTCTTGACAGAGAGGGGCCGGATCGCTCGGCCGTTGCCGGGGTAAATCTGACTCTTGATCTGAGCGGAAAGCGTCG
This sequence comes from uncultured Dokdonella sp., assembly GCA_964390215.1. Classification (GTDB taxonomy): domain Bacteria; phylum Pseudomonadota; class Gammaproteobacteria; order Xanthomonadales; family Rhodanobacteraceae; genus Dokdonella. The sequence continues at coordinate 50,229 of CAYMHF010000005.1, forward strand.
GCTCCGCCATGACGCCGCCGAAGCTCGCGTTGATCTGGCCACAGCGGAAGCACGCGTAATTCGCCGGGAATTCACCAAACAGTGGTTCGAAGGTTGGGCAGATTACCTAGCCGCTACCCAGCGCGTGGAAATTGGCAATCGAAGATTGCAACTGGTCTCCCGATTTGCGGATCTAGCGGAGAGGCAGTACGCGGCGGACGACATCTCGGGACTGGATAGGGATTTGGCATCCCTGGCGAGCGAAGAAGCGCGTCTACAGCAATCGCAATTGCTGGCAGACCAGACCGATGCCGAAGCTCGCTTTCGTGAGTTTGGGGGCACCATCAACCCTGCAACGGGTCAGTCGCTCCCGACCAGCGAACTGCCAGCCCCTGTTGCGTACCAGAACGCCAGTCTCGAGGAGCTACCTGATTGGCAAGTTGCACAGGCGACTGCAAAAACCCTTGCGCGCGAAGTACTGGTAGCGCGGCAGAACAGAGTCGCTGATCCAACAGTAGGAATCAATGGGGGACGCATCGACTACGGAAGCTTTCGCGACAACGTTATCGGCGTGAGGCTAAGCGTACCCCTGTTTGTGCGCAATTCGTTCGGGGCGGAAGTCGTTGCGGCCCAAGCGGACGCAAACGCCGCAGATGCTGAGGTTGAACGAGTTGTCCTGCAACTCGACACTGAGCGTCGACGCGCTATCACAACATACGATTCGTCCCGCACGGCCTGGTCCCGATGGCAGGCTAGTCGTGGCACCGACGTCGAGCTCCGGGCGGGTCTGCTTGAACGACTCTGGAAGCAAGGCGAGTTGTCGACATCGGACTACCTGTTGCAGCTCAAGCAGACCTTGGACACCGCGCTTGCCGGCGCCGAACTTGAAGCGCGCGTTTGGCGCGGCTTTGTTGAATATCTTGCCGCCACTGGACAGCTGGAACGCTGGTCCGGACTGGAGGGAACCCCATGAGAACCGCTCACATGAAGATTCGCAACATCGCTTTTCTTTTGATACTTGCAGCACTCGCAACAGGCCTGTCGGCATGTTCAGAGTCATCCGAGCCCGATGCTGCGATGGCAGACAACACGCACCCATCGTCCGGCGCCCCAAAACATGACGACGCCAACGGGCACGGTGATGACGATGAGTCCGAAAAGGGCGTAGCGATGGACGACGCGGCGCTTGTGGCAGCCGGCATCGAATTGCAGACGCTGGCACCTTCCCGACTCAGTGAAGAACTGCGTGCCCCCGGCGAGGTTACCGATAACGCATATGGCACAACGCTGATTACCCCTCGGGTGGATTCGCTCGTTGTTAGTCGGCATGCCCGAATCGGCGATGAAGTTGAGGCCGGTGCGCCGCTGGTTACCTTGTCCAGTGTCGAAGTTGCCAATGCGCAAGCCGAGTTGCGCATCGCCCAGGAAGAGTGGAGGCGAGTATCCGAGTTGGGTCGGGAAGCAGTTTCCGGTCGTCGCATAAACGAAGCCAGAGTCAATCTGGATCGCGCCAAAGCAACCGCTCGTGCCTACGGGCTCTCAGGAACGGCAGACGGCCGCAGCAATGGCGAATTCACTTTGTCCGCGCCGCATGCAGGAAGACTGACCGAAGACGATTTCGTGGTGGGACAGCGCATCGAGCCGGGTACGACCCTGTTCCGCCTCGTCGATGAATCCACGGTATGGGTCGACGCAAAGCTGCCATCAGAATCCGCATCGCACGTGAAAGCGGGGACGCCAGCCACGATTGTAGCCGGCGGCCAACGTATTGCAGGTACGGTCATGCGCAGTGCACATCGTACGTCGGAAGCGACGCGAAATGCGACGGTCAGGGTCGAAGTGCCCAACCCTCATGACCTGTTGCACAGCGGCGACTACGTTGATGTGTATTTCGAGGCTACTTCCGAAAAAGAGGGTCGATCTCAATCGGCCACACGATTGGCCGTGCCGACCAGTGCGCTTGTCCAGATCGATGGTGAAACCGTCGTGTTCCGTCGAGATGCAAAGGATGGCGCATTGGAACCCGTAGCCGTGCGAGCAGGCGAAGTCATTGGAGATCACACCGTTATCAGGGAAGGTGTCGAGACCGGCGATGTCATCGTTGTGGCCGGGGCCTTTGCCGTGAAGTCGCAGATGCTCAAGGCCGAATTGGGAGAAGGTCATGGGCATTGATCGCATTCCACGCAAACCAGGGGGTGCACCATGCTGAACCACCTGGTCGAACTCTCCCTGCGCTACAAGTTTCTCGTATTGATCAGCTTTGCGGTCATCGCCTTTCTCGGCCTGCGCGCCGTGCGCGATGTGCCGATCGATGCGTTCCCCGATGTCACACCCGTGCAGGTCAACGTGTACACCGAATCACCGGGTCTCGCCGCGGAAGATGTCGAGCTGCTACTGACCACGCCCGTCGAATCGGCGCTCGCCGGTCTGCCCAAGGTGCAGGAAATCCGCTCGGTCAGCCTGTTCGGCTTGTCCTATGTCGCGGTCTATTTCGAAGATGACATGGACATCTATTTCGCCCGCCAACTGGTCAACGAACGCCTGCAGGAAATCGGTGATCGTCTGCCAGCGGGCTACGGCAAGCCGGGCATGGGGCCGAACACCTCGGGTTTGGGCCAGGTGTTCTGGTACACCGTGGAGCGCGCAAAAGGGGTCAGCAAGGAAGAAGTTACCGACATGGACCTGCGTACCTGGCAGGAATGGATGGTAAGACTCGTTTTGCGTACCGCTCCGGGCGTGGATGACGTCACCTCCTGGGGTGGTGGCGAGCGTGAATATCAGGTCCTGATCGATCCACAGCGGCTTTACGCGCGTGGCCTCGGTTTCGCCGATGTGATCAACGCGATTCCGGCCAACAATGGCCAGGTCGGCGGCAATGTCATGGATGTCGGACGCGAGCAGTTCCTCGTGCGCGGTCTGGGGCTTTTGAAATCAACCGCCGATATCGGCGCCATCGTGCTGAAAGCCGAGGACGGCGTTCCGGTCTATCTTCGCGATGTTGCCACCGTGGTCGAAGCACCTGCGCCTCGATTTGGTGCGGTGACGCGTGACGGCGAAGAGGTCGTGCTCGGCATGGCGTTGGCACGTATCGGCGAGAACGCCAAGGCCGTCGTTGAAGCGGTCAAGGGCAAGCTCGATGTCGTCCGCGATGCCTTGCCCAAGACCATGGTGCTCAAACCCATCTACGAGCGTACCGACCTGGTCAACAAGGCCGTAGGAACCGCAGTCAGGGCGTTGATCGAGGGATCGATTCTGGTTGCCATCGTGCTGTTTCTCTTCCTTGGCGAATTGCGCTCGGCGCTGGTCGTGATCGTGACCTTGCCGCTGGCCATGCTGATTGCGTTCATCGGCATGGGCGAAGCGGGATTGTCGGCCAACCTGATGTCACTGGCCTGTTTGGCCATCGGTATTGGCATGATGGTCGATGGCGCCGTGGTCATGGTCGAGAATGCGTTTCGCATCATGGCCGAGCGTCTTGAACACGGCGAGAAGGTCAACCGCACCTCGGCCGTGCTGGCGGCGGCTCGTGAAGTGGCCAACCCGATCAGCTTTGCCATCACGATCATCATCGTCGTATTCCTGCCGCTGTTCGCACTGGAAGGCCTCGAAGGCAAGATGTTCAAGCCGATGGCCTTCAATATCGCCTTCGCCATGGCCGGTTCGATGATCCTGAGTCTGACCCTGATTCCGGTCCTGGCCTCGATGATCCTCAAGCCGAAACCAGAGCGGGACACCTGGCTGGTGGCGCGCATCAAGCGCGGCTATCAACCTCTACTGGCCAAGGCGCTCGGGCACAAGCGTGTTGTCGTCATCAGCGCATTGGTGGCGCTGGTGGCGAGCCTTGCGCTGTTTCCGTTTCTGGGCAAGGAATTCATGCCGCAGTTGCAGGAAGGATCGATCATGTGGCGGGTGACGGGAATTCCTTCCACCTCGCTCAACGAGTCCATCAAGACCAGCAACACGATCGCCGAGGCGTTCAAGAAGTTTCCGGAGGTCGAGACGACACTGGCGATGATCGGTCGCGCAGAAAAGGGCGAGACTGCTGACGTCAACTACATGGAAATTTACACAGCGCTCAAGCCACAGGATGAGTGGAAAAGCGGGCGCAACATCAAGCAGCTTGAAGAGGCCATGCAGGAGACGCTTGAAGAGGTGGTGCCGAATGTTGTACCCGGCTATACCCAACCGATCCAGATGCGAGTGGAAGAGCTCATATCCGGCGTGCGTGCGACCTTGGCACTCAAGCTCTACGGTGAAGATCTGCAGCAACTCGATCGGATCAGCGGGCAGTTGAAGGACGTGCTCGCCGGTGTACAAGGCGTGGCCGATCTGTCCCTGGAGGCGAATGTGGGCAAGCCCCAGATCCGCATCCAGGTCGATCGTGACGAGCTGGCGCGCCATGGCATGAATGCCGAGGAAGTGCTGACCATCGTCCGTAATGGTTTGGGTGGCGAACCGGTGAGCGTACTGCTCGATGGCGTTCGGCGCTTTGACATTGCGGTGCGTCTCAGCGATGTGACACGCGATTCAGTGGAAGCCCTGCGCAAAATCCCCATGCGAACGGCTACCGGCGCTCTGGTAGCGCTGTCCGAGGTTGCCGATGTCAGCGTGGCGGAGGGCTATTCCTTCGTGCGCCGGGAGCAGTTGCAGCGCTATGCCGTGATCCAGATGGATGTACGCGGCCGCGATGTGGACGGCTTCGTCAAGGATGCTGAAGCGGCCATCCAGAAACAGGTGACCTTGCCCTCGGGCTACTGGATCGAGTGGGGCGGTGCATTCGAAAACCAGCAGCGTGCGCTGGCCAAGCTCGCCTTGATCGTACCGGTCACGATCTTCTTTATCTTCGTGTTGCTCTATACCGCGTTCAACTCGGTGAAGTACGCCGTTCTCATCCTGGCCAACGTCCCGTTCGCCACGATCGGCGGGCTGCTCGCATTGTTCGTTACCGGTCAATATCTCTCGGTGCCTTCCGCGATCGGCTTCATCGCAGTCTTTGGTGTAGCCATGCTCAACGGCATCGTCCTGGTGAGTTTTCTCAACGAGCTTCGCGACAAGGGACTCAATCCGCGTGACGCGGTGACGCAGGGAACGGCATTGCGCCTGCGACCGGTGTTGATGACCGCGAGCGTCGCGATACTCGGGTTGGTGCCCATGCTGCTTTCCAGTGGTGTCGGCGCGGAAACCCAACGCCCCCTGGCCACGGTGGTGGTCGGAGGCCTGATCACCTCGACCTTGCTCACGCTGATCCTGCTTCCGGTTCTCTACGAATGGATGGAAAACCGTGCGGAGCGAAAAATGCTCGAGTCACAAACACAGGAGGCTGCGTCATGAAACAGATCAAGGCATTCGTGCACAAGAATCGCGTGCCCGACCTTATCCATTCTCTGGAGGAAGCGGGATTTCGGAAGCTGAGCTTGTTCGACGTCAAGGGCCTGTTGCGCGCAATCAGTGCGCGTGAGCAGGAATATTCGATTGATTTTGGCGACCGTGTCATCAGCGAAATGCAGATGGAATTGTTTTGTGAGGACGATGAGGTGAGTCGAGCGGTGGAGATATTCCGTCGCGTCGGTCGAACAGGACGCCGTGAGGCTGGGTGGGTCTATGTCGCCTCCGTCGAGCAGTCCTACGCCATTGGCGATCCCGACTAGCGCCAAACGGGTGCCGGTGCCTGCGGGTTTCCCACGCGCAGGTACCGGCAATTTCCGAGGGCAACATGGAGAAGGAAATGTGAGTGCAGAACATGATCACGGCGTAAGCGAAATGAAACATGAGAAGCCACTTTGGTGGGCTTTCGGTCTAACGGCCGTCTTTCTCGTCGCCGAGATCGTTGGTGGCATCCTTACCAACAGCCTGGCGTTGTTGTCCGATGCTGCGCACATGGGTACGGACGCGCTTGCGCTCGGCATCTCCCTGTTCGCCGTGCGCATGAGTCGGCGCCCGCCGGATGCCAAGCGAACCTATGGCTTTGCTCGCATGGAAGCGATCGGCGCGATGATCAACGGCGGCATGCTGTTCTTGGTCGCGGGTTACATCCTGTGGGAGGCGGTGGGGCGCTTTCGCGAGCCAACGGCAGTTGCCTCGACAGGCATGCTGGTGATCGCCGCACTGGGTTTGCTGGTCAACCTGATTTCAATGCGCCTGCTCAAGGCAGGCAGTGGCCAAAGTTTGAACGTCAAGGGCGCGTATTTGGAAGTGTGGGCCGACATGCTCGGGTCGGTAGGCGTCATCATCGGCGCGGTAGTAATCATGGCCACCGGCTGGACGTTGGCAGATCCAATTATTGCCGTGCTGATCGGCCTGTGGGTTCTGCCGCGCACATGGACGCTGTTGCGCGAGGCGGGCCAGGTGTTGATGCAAGGCGTACCTGCAGGTCTTGACCTGGACAGAGTTCGCGACATGATGCTGGCGCATCCCGGGGTCGCAAAGGTTCACGACCTGCACGTCTGGGCACTCGAGTCAAAGGAACCCGTATTGACTGCGCACATCATCCTTACTGACGAAACGCAACCGCCGGATGCGGTGCGGCAGTCGTTGGCGACGGCGTTGACAGCAGCATTTGATATCGAAGACGCGACGTTGCAGGTAGACGCCTCCACGGTGATCGAAGGTCCCACGCATGCGTAAAGGACTCGCTTCGTTGTTGCAGCAAGCAAACATCAAGATCGCTGATTTTCGATTGGGCCACGGCCTACATTGATTTCGCATGTTCCCTTAGTGCATTAACGTCTAGAGGAACAGTTACCGGAGAAGTTTGTGAATACAAAAGAAGTTGACGTGGCAGGCGCCGGTGGTTCGCACGCTGACAAAGATTATTGTTGTGACTCTGGTTCTCCCCCTGCACCAGATCAGATCGCGGCGGCTGGCAGTGGAACAGCTTTCCGCATAGACGCCATGGATTGCGCCGCTGAGGAAAGCGAAATCCGCCGCGCTCTGGCGCCGGTCACCGGGGTGCGCGGGCTCAGTTTCCAGTTGGGCGCACGGATCCTCACCATCGATGCTCCGGAGCTGGTGATACCAGAGGCGCTGGTGGCGATTCGGAAAGCAGGCTTTGACCCCCAACCGGTTGCGAACGATGGCCCAGCCCCGGGCGCATTTGCGCCTGTCTCCCAAGGACTGTGGCGGCTGGGATTTGGCTTGACGCTTGCCGTAGTGGCGGAATTGCTGGCCTTCTTCGCGCCGGAAACATTGCCGTTCAAGATCCTTGGCATGGTGCTGGCTGCCGCCGCGATCGGCCTGGCTGGCCTGTTGACGTACAAGAAAGGCTTGGCCGCGCTTCGTCGCGGACAGTTCAACATCAATGCATTGATGGCAGTGGCGGTGACCGGGGCGTTCCTGATAGGGCAATGGCCCGAAGCCGCAATGGTCATGGCGCTTTATGCGATTGCCGAACTGATAGAGGGACGGGCACTGGATCGCGCGCGCAACGCCATCAAGAGCCTGCTCGATCTCGCCCCTGACACCGCGGAAGTGCGGGAGGCTGGCGGCGACTGGAAGGAAATCGCCGCGACCAAGGTTGCTCTGGAAACGATCGTCCGGGTCAAACCCGGCGCGCGGGTACCGCTGGACGGCGTAATCACGGTCGGCACCACCGCGGTCAATCAGGCACCTGTTACCGGAGAAAGCATTCCCGTCGACAAGGCACCGGGCGACCCCGTGTTCGCCGGGACCATCAACGACACCGGAATGATCGAGATGCGGGTCACCGCGGCCGCCAACAATACAACCCTGGCGCGCATTATCGATGCGGTTGAAAAAGCGCAAGGCACCCGGGCCCCAACACAGCAATTCGTGGACCGATTCGCCGCAATCTATACACCAGTGATCTTTGCCTTGGCTGTCGCAGTAGCCCTGCTGACGCCGTGGCTGATGGACTGGACATGGTCGCAATCAGTGTACAAGGCGCTGGTGCTACTCGTGATCGCGTGTCCGTGCGCGTTGGTGATCGCAACACCTGTGACTCTGGTCAGCGGTCTGGCCGCTGCGGCGCGGCGCGGCATCCTCATCAAGGGCGGCATTTATCTAGAGGGTGCCCATAAGCTCAAGGCGATCGCACTCGACAAGACTGGAACGATCACCGAGGGCAAGCCGAAACTGGTCGCGACCGAAACGATGGCCAAGAACTTACCCGAAGAACAGGTCCTGCGCTGGGCGACCGTGCTTGCCGGCCAATCCGATCATCCCGTGTCGAGGGCGATTGCCCAGGGACTGCCTCAAGGCGAGGGTGACGTGCAGCAATTCACCGCGCTGCCGGGACGCGGCGTCCGCGCCATCGTCGACGGACAGACTCTCGTCCTGGGGAACCATCGCCTGATCGAGGAACGCAAGCAGTGCAACGTCGACATTGAAGCGCGACTGGCCGTGCACGAAGCCGAGGGACGGTCGGTCACGTTAATGGCATCGGAGTCGCAGGTACTGGTGATCTTCGCGGTGGCTGACACCATCAAGGACAGTTCGCGCGAGGCGCTGGTGCAGCTGCACGCGCTCGGGGTGTCGTCCGTCATGCTGACCGGCGACAACACGGCCACCGCGCAGAGCATCGCCCGCGAGGCCGGCATCGACGATGCACGCGGTGATCTGTTGCCCGAGGACAAGCTGGCCGCTATCGAGGAAATGCAGACGCGCTATGGGCTCACCGCGATGACCGGAGACGGAATCAACGATGCGCCAGCGTTGGCACGGTCCGACATGGGCTTCGCCATGGGAGGCGCAGGCACCGACACCGCGATGGAAGCGGCCGACGTGGTGATCATGAATGATGATCTACGGCGTATTCCCGAAACCATTCGCATGTCGCGCCGCACGCGGACCGTGCTGTTGCAGAACATCGTGCTCGCGTTGGGCGTCAAGGCTGTCTTTCTGGTGCTGGCGATCTTCGGAACCGCCACCATGTGGATGGCGATCTTTGCCGACATGGGGGCAAGCCTGCTTGTGATCTTCAACGGGTTGCGTTTGTTGCGGATGGGTTCGGTGGAGAGCGGCAAATAGCGGCGCGATGAGATTGCATCCGGAGTGATCAGGACGCTCATTCCAGGCACGCGCCGGCTGATGGAAGCTGGCGGCCCTCGATGTAGGCTCACCGCAGCATCAGGCAATCGATCGCATCAATCCGGATATGGATCAACAGTCCAAGTCCCAACGGGCGGGTACGTCGCGGCACGACATGAGTTGCACGATAAGGAACTATCGCCGCGAATTGCGACCGGTCGAACTGAGCGAGCGTGATGCCACCCATGTGGAAACGCAAGCAGGCGCAGCACGAAGACGCGCAGTGCAATCGGGAGGCGGTGGCGGGAACGCAATGGCGATGGCTTGCTCGAAATGGATGACACTGGGACGGAATAGTCGTTACTCGGCATGAGGTCTGTTGACTGGTGCCCGAATTCGGGACAGGTCAGTGTTGAATCAGGTTCTTGAACCGCAATCTGCACGGACATAGCTTCTGAACAGAGTGGTCTTGCACCTGATGCCCTCGCAAGGCGCGAATGCGGCTGAGATGAACCTATTTGGCAAAATCGGGTCTATCAAGGACAATTCCCGGGATCGCTGCTCGTCAACCAGCTTCGGGTTGAGTTTCAAGCGTGAAAAATCAGGTGTATCCTGTATTGATGTCTATCAGATCCACATGGCTGCGGTCGCTGTTGAGCTTGGGATTGATCCTCAACGGGTCATCTTATTCAATGGCCTCCGCCCATGCTGGTTTGGAGATGGAGGGTGCCGCCCCGTCTTCGTCTGGCGCCAGCAATGATTTGACTGCCATGCCGCCGTGCCATGAATCGGTGGCCAACTCAGAGTCGATCGAAAAAGACATTTCCTCAACGGCGGCCGAGTCAGACACGCCTTCGAAGCTAGCGCTCTCGGGTTGCTGCAAGTCAGGAAAGTGCAACTGCGCTTGTGTGCATGCAGTATTCGCCTTGCCATCTATCGCCAGGATCGATGTCGTCAGTCTTCGCGGCCCCATCGTGCGCCCCATCGTGATTCACCACGCGACACCAGTTCTCTCCCGGCTGAGCCGACCTCCCATCGTCTGAACGTCATCGGTGCCTTTAAGGCATCTGTGGTCGCGCCCATTCTTTCCATTCTGGGAAAGGCGGGATGTCGACCTGTTCCGCGCTGCGTGCGCAGCCGACTTCCTGACGTTCAACGGAGTGATCCATGGCCTCCCGTATTCAACTTTCGAGTTCCGATTTTCCGATAGCGGCGTCCCGACGCCGCTTCCTGCAAGCTGCGCTCGCCGGTAGCGCAATAGCCGGGCTTGGTCTTGCACCGCGCTTTGCATGGTCATCGACATCCCCTGGCAAGCAACAAACTCTCAATGGCACCCAATTCGATCTGGACATCGGCGAGACACCGGTGAACTTCAGCGGTTCCGGACGAACGGCTACGACGGTCAACGGAACCGTGCCCGCGCCGATATTGCACTGGCGGGAAGGGGACACCGTCACCCTGCGCGTGAAGAACCATCTCAGTGTGCCGAGTTCCATTCACTGGCACGGCATCCTGCTGCCGACCGGAATGGATGGCGTGCCGGGTTTCAGTTTTGACGGTATCGCCCCGGGGGAAACGTTCGAGTACCAGTTTGAACTCAAGCAATCCGGCACTTACTGGTACCACAGCCATTCGCGATTCCAGGAGCAGACCGGGCTCTATGGCGCCATCGTGGTTTCCCCGCGAGGAGGAGAGCGAATTCCGACCCAGCGCGACTACGTCGTGCTGCTTTCGGACTGGACCAATGAAGATCCCGAAGTCCTGTTCGCCAACCTCAAGAAAATGGGCGACTACTACAACTTCAATGAGCCCACGGCCGTCGACTTTGCCAACGACGCACTGAAGATGGGCTTCAGGCAGGCCCTGGCCAAGCGAAAGATGTGGAACGAGATGCGCATGAGCCCGGCCGATCTGGCCGATGTCACTGCGCACACCTACACCTATCTGATCAACGGGGCGACCGCGGGCGACAACTGGACCGGCTTGTTCAATCGTGGCGAGAAAGTTCGATTGCGCTTCATCAATGGCTCGGCCATGAGCATCTTCGATGTGCGTATCCCGGGCTTGAAAATGACCGTGGTCGCCGCTGACGGCCAGGATGTCGAGCCGGTCAGTGTCGATGAATTCCGGATCGCAGTTGCAGAAACGTATGACGTGATTGTCGAGCCATCCGATGAAGTTGCCTACACGGTATTTGCGCAGACCATCGATCGCACCGGCTATGTGCGCGGCACGCTGGCACCGAGTGCGGGGATGTCAGCCGAAGTGCCTGCCGTCGATCCGCCGCAATGGCTGACCATGAAGGACATGATGGGAGCGATGGCGATGGGAGCCGGTATGGAGCACGGCCATGGCGACATGAAGGGCATGCAGCATGGAGCGGCCGAAGGCTTAATGGCCCCAATGATCATCGCCAATCACGCACGAACCGAATATGGGCCGGGTATCGACATGCGCGTCGACATGCCGCGTACCAATATCGATGATCCCGGCATCGGCCTTCGCAACAATGGTCGCAAGGTATTGACCTATGCCGACCTGCACACGATTGGCGGACCCATCGATCCACGGGGCCCCGGTCGCGAGATCGAGCTGCACCTGACCGGCAACATGGAACGCTACATGTGGTCGTTTGATGGCGAGAAATTCAACAACGCCAAGCCTGTGCACTTTCGGTATGGAGAGCGTCTGCGCGTGATTCTCGTCAACGACACGATGATGCCGCATCCGGTCCACCTGCACGGCCTGTGGAGCGAGCTCGAGAATCCGAATGGCGAGTTCCAGGTTCGCAAGCACACCATCATGGTGCAGCCGGCTCAACGTATTACCTATCTGGTCAGCGCCGACGCGCTCGGAAGATGGGCTTATCACTGCCATCTGCTCTACCACATGGAAGCAGGCATGTTCCGCGAAGTGGTGGTGTCATGAGGATGATGAAAATCGACAACAGAAAAATACCTGTCTGCCCGCTGGTCAATGGCGCGTGCTCCGTAGCGTTTCTTGCCTTGCTGATTGCACCAGGCGTCGGATTGGCACAAACGGATACGGGCACGACTGGCAATCCGCACGCGCAGCATGCGGAACACCAAGTGAATAGCGCAGGCGTAGCGGAGGAGGGCGACGGAAAAACCGCGGAGCAAAAGAATGCCAACCCGAAAGCGGCTGGCGCGCAGCACGACGTGGACCATGGTCAGATGCACGGTATGGACCACAGCAAGATGGAAGGCATGGATCACAGCAAGATGGAGGGTAAGGATCACAGCAAGATTGACGGTATGGACCACAGCAAGATGGAAGGCATGGATCACAGCCAGATGGAAGGTATGGACCACGGTCGAATGCAGGGTGGATCGCCACCGCCCGATGCGCGTGACCCGGACTATTCGGATGGCGTAAGTGCGGGCCCGATGCATGGAATGCATCACATGCACGGCGATTCCAGGATAGGCAGTGTCCTGTTTGACCAGCTCGAGCAATTCGATGGCGACAACGAAAACGGGCAGGCGATCAATATGCAGGCCTGGTACGGATCGGATTTGAACAAGATCTGGTTCAAGCTTGAAGGCGAGCGCATCGACGGACGCATGGAATCGACTCGTAGCGAACTGTTGTGGAGCAAGGCCGTATCGGCCTACTGGAACTTCCAGACCGGAATTCGCCACGATTTCGAGGACGGACCGGACCAGAACTGGGCTGCATTTGGATTCCAGGGTTTGGCGCCGTACTGGTTCGAAGTTGATGCGACCGTCTACGTTGGCGAGTCCGGTCGTACGGCGTTTCGGCTGGAAGCCGAGTACGAAATCTTGCTGACACAGCGGCTGATCCTGCAGCCCGACCTCGAAGCCAATTTCTACGGTAAGGATGATCCGGCACGCGAAATTGGCAGTGGGCTTTCCGACGTCGAATTCGGATTGCGCCTGCGCTATGAGATCACGCGCAAATGTGCCCCCTACGTCGGCGTAGTGTGGTCAAAGAAATACGGGCAGACGGCCGATTACGCCCAAGCCGCGGACGAAAATGTTGAAGACACCCAGCTCGTAGCTGGCCTGCGACTATGGTTCTGAAAAACAGGAGCACCCCATGAAATCCACTTCAGGAATACTCAAATCAGCCTTGACGCTGCTGATCCTGGTTGCACTCGGTGCTGGCATTTTCATCTGGTCCGGGGTCTATAACATCGGGGCAGACGATCCGCACATGCGAGCCACTCACATGCTTCTTGAAACGTTGCGGGAGCGTTCCATCGAGAGTCGCGCGTCGAAATTGACCGTACCTGACCTCTCCGATCCGGCAAAGGCTTTGCAAGGCGCTGGCAACTACAACGCGATGTGCGTCGGCTGCCATCTCGCGCCGGGCATGGTTGAGTCAGAACTGAGCAAGGGCCTCTATCCGGCGCCTCCCAATCTCTCGAAATATCCTGTTGAACTGGCCCAAGCGTTCTGGGTGATCAAGCATGGAATCAAGGCCTCGGGAATGCCGGCCTGGGGCAAGAGCATGGAAGATGCCTATATCTGGAACATGGCAGCATTCCTGCAAAAGCTGCCAGCGCTCGATGCCAAACAATACCAGGCAATGGTTGCGAACAGCGGTGGTCATTCGCACGGGGGAGGTGAAAGTGGGCACGAGCATGAGCATGAAGCCTCGACCGATTCGGAGGATACTCATGATGCTCACGAAGGTGCTCACTCACATGAGACAGGTGAAGCCGTCGAACACAACGGCAGTGATTCGGACCATCACCATGACGACGCGGCGATGCAGGCAAAGGAGTCCATTGCAAACGCGCAAACCGCAGAGGCCCATGGACATGGCGATAGCTCAAAAGATCAGGCAATGACGACGCACACGCATGCCGATGGCACAGTGGAGAGTCATCCAGTAAAACCCGAAGTCGAAACTGACGACGGCCACGACCACAAACATTGAGGAAAGAGATCATGACAATGAAGAAACCAGTAGCAGCTGTATTGGCCGTGCTCGTATTTGCCCTTTCGGCCTCATCCAGTGCCCACGAAGAAGCAACCAAGGATCCGACATCATCGATGGATGTTCCGGTCGCCGCGCAAGGCGCCACTGCAGTTGTCGATCGTTTCGGGGCCGCACTCCAGAAGGCTGATTTGGCGACAGTCGAAGCCATACTTGATCCCGACGTCCTCATACTCGAGAGCGGCGGGGCGGAACGCAACCGGAAGGAATACCTCGGCCACCACGCACCCGCAGATGCCAAATTTCTAAAGGACGCACATATCCAGATGACGCACCGGACCGCCCGACGCGACGGCGACCTGGTCTGGGTCGGAACCGAAAGTGAAGTTCATACCCAGAAGGATGGCAAGCCCCTGACGCTACTCAGCAGTGAAACCATGGTCTTGAAACTGGAGGCTGATGACTGGCGCATCGTCCACATCCACTGGTCGTCGCGACCGAAGAAATAGGAGATCGAGATGAACACACCCCGCTTGGTGTCGACCGCGGGCGCAATGATCCTTGCGCTGGCGATGACGGCCTGTGCACCCTCCACGGAGGCAGAATCCACCGCCGCGGATTCCGCCGTGGTCCCTCGCATGGATGTGCGCGAAACCGCCTTGGGATCGCCGCAGGGCGTGCTGATCCCGGCATCTCGCGATATCGCGCTGCCCAACGTCGTGGTGCACAAGAGCCCGAGCTGCGGCTGTTGCGGCGCTTGGGTGGAGCACATGCGCGCGGCAGGCTTCCCGGTCGAGGTGCGTGACGCGGACAATCTCGAACCGGTCAAGTCTCGGCTCGGCGTGCCCTACGGCAAGGGTTCCTGCCACACCGCCGAGGTCGACGGCTACTTCGTGGAAGGGCACGTCCCGGCCGGCGACATCAAACGCCTGCTGGCCGAACGCCCGGACGCCCGCGGACTGACTTTGCCAGGGATGCCGCTCGGTTCTCCGGGCATGGAGTTGCCGGATGGGACCGTGCAGCCGCATACCGTCGAGCTGGTGACCCGGGATGGCGGCACCCGTACTTTCGCGCATCACCCGGGATCAGGAGAGTAGCGGCATGGGACGCGCGTACCGCAGGCGAGCACGCCGCCGGCCGCGGACGGCAGCGCTTGCCTCTGCACAATGATCAAGGGTGCAGGCTGGGATCGACGCCTGCCAGGACACTATTGGGAGATACGCATGAAGATCGGAGAATTTGCGCTGCGCGCCAGTGTCGGCATCGACACCGTGCGGTACTGCGAGCGCCAGGGCCAGCCGTCGCCTTCGCAACGCCAAACCTCGGGATACCGCAACTATCGGGGCGAGGAGGTGGCGCGCCTGCGATTCGTGCGTCGTGCAAAGGCGCTGGACTTCAAAATAGTGGAGATCCGCGAGCTGCTCTTGTCCGATCACCGCGGCTCCGACATGGCCGATGTCGAGGGCAGATTCACGGAACTGCAGCGCATGCGCAATGGACTCAAAACCTTGGCGGCGTCCTGTCAGGGGCAGGGTGCCCTTGAACAGTGCCCGATCCTCGACGCACTCTCCAAGGATGCAGCATGAACCCCTCCACACGCCACACCGGACGTACAGCCTCCACTGACGACAAGATACTTGACCCGGTCTGCGGCATGGATGTCGATCCAGACACCACCAAGCACCATGCCGCACATGCGGAGCGTGACTATCACTTCTGCTCGGCACGCTGCCGCGAGAAGTTCACGGCCGATCCTGAAAAATATCTGAGTCCGGAAAAAGCGGATTCCACTCAGGAGGTTGTGCCCGGGGCCATCTATATCTGCCCAATGCACCCGGAAATTCGCCAAGCCGGTCCAGGAACCTGTCCGATCTGCGGGATGGCGCTCGAACCGGAGGCGCCCAGCCTGGACGACGACGAGAATCCGGAGTTGGTCGATTTTTCGCGACGCTTCTGGTGGACGCTGCCCTTAAGCCTTGTTGTCTTGGTACTCGCCATGTTCGGTCATCAATGGCCGTGGTTGAGCACGACAGCGCGGACCTGGATCGAGTTGGTCCTGAGTACGCCAGTGGTGCTCTGGGCGGGCTGGCCGTTCTTCGCAAGGGGTCTGCAGTCCATCCGAAATCGCAGTCCCAACATGTGGACGCTGATCGGAACGGGCGTTGCGGCAGCCTATGTGTACAGTCTCGTCGCGACCCTTGCACCTGATCTGTTCCCTGCTTCATTTCAAGAGCATGGGCGGATCGGGGTCTATTTTGAGGCTGCGGCAGTCATCGTTTCGTTGACCTTGCTCGGTCAGTTGCTCGAACTGAAGGCGCGTAGCAAGACCTCCGCAGCGATCAAGGCCTTGCTGGGTCTGGCGCCGAAGACTGCCCGACGGATAGACGAAGCCGGCAACGAAGAGGATGTGCCTCTTGACTCGGTGCAATCCGGTGACCGACTTCGCGTCCGACCTGGCGAAAAAGTGCCGGTCGATGGTGCCGTGCTTGAGGGACGCTCCAGTATCGACGAGTCGATGCTGACCGGAGAGCCCATACCGGTGGAGAAGGGTGCCGGTGACAAGGTCATTGGGGCAACACTGAATGGCACTGGTAGTTTGGTCATCCGTGCCGAAAAGGTTGGTTCGGACTCTGTGCTCGCGCAAATCGTGCAACTCGTAGCTCAGGCGCAGCGCTCCCGAGCGCCCATGCAGAAGATGGCCGACAAGGTCGCCTATTGGTTTGTATTGGCGGTGATCGCAGCTGCTGTTGCCACATTTCTGGTCTGGGGATTTTTCGGCCCAGACCCCGCATGGACATTTGCAATACTCAATGCCGTTTCTGTCCTTATCATCGCTTGCCCCTGCGCGCTTGGGCTGGCAACACCGATGTCGATCATGGTCGCCACGGGGCGTGCAGCTCAAGCGGGTGTACTGTTCCGTGATGCTGAAGCCATAGAGCATCTACGGACAATCGATACACTGATTGTCGACAAGACCGGAACCTTGACAGAAGGGCGACCCGCGTTTCGTGAAGTCCTGGTTGCAGGAGATTTCGACGCTGACCGCACCATAGAGCTGGCCGCCAGCCTTGAGCGTGGCAGTGAACATCCCTTGGCCGCTGCAATCGTTGCCGAAGCTCGCAATCGCGTGCTTGAGCTCAAGGATGCTGAAGAATTCGAGTCACACACCGGCCATGGAGTTTCAGGGCGGGTGGGCGAGCATCGCCTGGTGCTGGGCAACAAGGAAATGATGAGTCAGTCCGCCGTGGACGTTGCTGAGCTCGAATCGGCGGCGGAAGCGCTGCGAATGGAGGGTAGCAGTGTCATGTATCTCGCGGTCGATGGCCGTCTTGCTGGTGCCATAGCGGTTGCCGATGCTATCAAGCCAACCACGCTTCCCGCACTGAACGCGCTGCGAAAGAGCGGCATCCATGTCGTTATGGCATCGGGTGATGCACAACGCACAGCGGACGCGGTTGGCAGGCAGCTGGGCATCGACGATGTTCGAGGCGGAGTCCGGCCAAAAGACAAGGCTTATCTGGTCAGGTCGTTGCAGGAGAAGGGACATCGAGTCGCCATGGCCGGCGACGGCATCAACGATGCCCCGGCGTTGGCTGCAGCGGATATTGGCATAGCCATGGGCACTGGAACCGATGTCGCCATGTCGAGCGCGCAAATCACCCTGGTCAAAGGTGATTTGGGCGCCATCCTGCGTGCTCGCGCGATCTCTGATGCCGCCGTTCGCAACATGAAGCAAAACCTGGGGTTCGCATTCCTCTATAACGCGCTCGGCGTGCCAATTGCCGCCGGAATTCTCTATCCGGTTTTCGGACTGCTCCTGAGCCCCATGATAGCGGCCCTGGCCATGAGCCTGAGTTCAGTGTCGGTCGTAACCAATGCCCTTCGATTGGCAAAGGCTCGAATTGGTGGTTCCAGATGAGAGTCGCCAATCCCTTGCTTGAAGCTGAATCGTTTTGTTGCTGGAGATGCAGCTCATCTCACATACATCCGAACTCCGCATGATGGGGATTGAGCACAAGCGTCGAACGACGTCGCTTGTCCAGATTCGAACTTCACTGGGAGGAGATCGCACATGTCGAAATATCTGAAATTTGGTTCGATGATCGCCACATCGACCCTTGTCATGTTTGGCCTGATGTACCTCAACACCTATGCGCTGGATCATGTCTTCTTCAGCGAGACTCGCGCCTACATGGCTTTGATCATGGGAGCGACGATGGCAATTGTCATGTTGCTTTTCATGCTTGGCATGTATGAGAACAAAAAGGCCAATGCGGGCATTCTTCTCGGCAGCGTACTCTTGTTCGGAGCCTCACTTTGGCTGGTCCGAAGCCAGGAAACAGTCGATGACGTCTCCTACATGCGAGCGATGATTCCCCACCATTCCATTGCCATCCTGACCAGCAAGCGGGCGCATATTTCCGATCCGCGCGTGCGCGAACTGGCTGACGGAATCATCGAGGCGCAAGTCCGGGAAATCGCGGAAATGAAAGACTTGATCAAGGATTTGGAGCGCCAATAGCGCGATGCACGTTCGCAAGTCGACTATCGCCTCGAATAATGCGCCTACCCATGCGAAAGCATGATCCCATTGACTGCGAGAATGCTGCAAAAGGCAGGTCCGCAATCCATGGGGAACGTCTATTCATCGAAGGTGACGTGCTCTACGACGAAATGCTTTCGGACATACGAGAAGCGTGCTCTGTAGTTCGCCTGGAATCCTACATACTCGCCGACGATGAAATCGGCGGAAAGTTCTTTTCGGCTCTGGAGTCAGCGGGTCGTGAACGTCGCTCTGCTTCGATTCGTGCGGACTACATCGGATCCTGGGGTGCGGTATCTGCCACCAGGTTGCGAACCTTGCGGAGTGCAGGCGTGCGCTGGCAGTGGAGTCGTCCATGGAGCTGGCGAAGACCTTTTGCACTGAACAGGCGCAATCACAGGAAGTTGCTAATCATTGATGAGCGGGTCGCCTACGTAGGTGGGTTCAATATTCATCGCCAGAGTTCACTGCGAGCAACCGGAGCCGAGCGTTGGCGCGACACACATGTCCGAATCACAGGCCCCCTGGTTCTCGACGCAATCAAGCTATTCGAACGCTTTCCCAGACGTCCGCGTATGCACTGGGAGCAATTTCCCGGCGGCACGCATCTGGTGCCCAATGATAGCCGACGTTGCCGCCACCTCCTGCGCTGCGCCTACAATGCGCACTTTCAATCATCACGTGAGCGGATCTGGGTCACGACGCCATACTTTGTTCCGGACAGTCGAACCCAGGCGCAGCTCTGCGACGCCGCAAGACGAGGTGTTGACGTCCGAATTCTTGTCCCCGGGAAGAGTGACGTCGGGATTGCAGCATGGGCTGCTCGTGCGGCGTATGCCCATATGTTGAAGTCGGGAGTGCGCATCTGGGAGTATCAAACCCGCATGCTGCACGCGAAGACACTTCTCGTGGATCGCACCTGGGCAACGGTGGGAACCGCCAATTTTGACTATCGAAGCTTCTTTCTCAACGACGAATTAAATCTGGTTGTAGAGGAGGCAGGCTTCAACGCCCAGATCGCTTCGCAATTTGAACAGGACCTTTCCGAGTCGGTCGAGATCGATGGTGTGCAGTGGAAGGAAAGGGCGCGGCATCGGGCGATCGCAGAACTCGTTGGTTGGTGGGCACGTCGTTGGCTGTGAGCCCTGCACTTGGGGCGTTCGCTTGGTGGCTACAACCACTGACTAGCACTGCCAGCCAGTTCACGATCTTCGCTAGCGTCCAGCACCCATATCCCTACCGTACTTCGCGTGTCTTGGACTGCCGCATTGGGTGATTCGTTGGCTTGTTGGTCAATTTTCAGACCGGCCCATTCCAGTCGCTGCGAGATGCTCGCTCGAATTCCTGGAGCGTTCGACCCGATACCGCCGGAAAATACGAGGTCGTCAATGCCTCCCAGCGTTGCAGCCATGGATGCAATGCCCTGAGCCGTTCGGTGGGTAAAAATGTCAATGGCAAGGCGCGCTGGTTCATCGTCGCGTGAAAGCAACTGTTTCATGTCTCCTGTTGATCCGGAGATTCCGAGGAGCCCACTGTGTTCAGAGAACTCGTGCTCCAAGTCATCGGCAGAAATGTCTCCCTTTCGAAGCAAGTGCACCATAACGCCCGGGTCGATACTGCCGCTGCGGGTAGCCATCGGTAGTCCATCGATTGGCGTCAAGCCCATGGTGGTGTCGATGCTGGATCCCGACTTGACCGCACACAAACTTGAGCCTCCACCCAGGTGGGCAAGAACTACCCGGCGCTCCATTGCGTCGGCTTGCAGACCGCAGAACTGCCGCCAAACGGATTGATAGGCGATTCCATGAAACCCAAATCGACGAAGTCCGTCGGATCTAAGGCTCTCAGAGATTGGGAGGGTTCGTGTCAGGTCGGGCAAAGTCTGGTGCCAATCTGTATCGAATGACGCGATGGAGGTTGCCGAGGGCCAGCGTATGTTGGCCGCTCTTGCAAGCGCCAACGAGCGAGCCTGATGCGATGGCGCCCAGTTTGAGAAGCTGGCGAGAATCTTCAGCGTTTCAGAATTCAGAAGGCAAGGACCGTGCAGCGTTCCCCCGTGCACGATACGGTGGACAACGATACTGGGAATAGGCCAACAATCTGAAATCCACTCAGCTACCTGATCCAGGGTCGCACTGAGTGCTTCGCTGCACTGGCGGGGAGGGCCCTTGACTTGATTGCTGCCACTTGCCCTGTCCATGGGGTTGGATGGACTTCTGGTCCAGGTTCGTGAATCGAGAGGAGCCTCAAAGCTACTCAGTTTGTCCAAATCGAAGATGCTTGCCTTGAGCGACGTGGATCCAAGATTCAATGTCAATGCGATTTTCTTCATGGTCAGTGCTACTGCGGTCGTTTGGCTGCAAGTCGAAACTTTCTGGCAAAAGACATTGCCTCGAATCAATTCTTCTATTGTGTGAAGGTCAGGCACTCCTTTCAGGGGCTAGCGTGACCAGATCCAATTGCGAATTTCTGGAAGATCCTCCCCTTTCTCAATGATGTAGGCACGGTGTCTGACAAGTTGCTCGTGCATCATCTTTTCCAGAATCGGCCCACTATCGCCTATCGCTGGGCAATGTTTCACAACGTTTAGCACCAGGTTGTAGCGATCAAGCGAATTGCGAACCACCATATCAAAAGGGGTAGTCGTCGTGCCTTCTTCTTTGAAGCCGTGCACATGGAAATTTTTGTGGTTGGCGCGACTATAGGTCAGCCTGTGGATTAGCGAAGGATAGCCGTGGTAGGCAAAGATCACCGGCTTGTCGACAGTGAACAAGGCGTCAAAGCTCTCGTCTGAAAGCCCATGTGGATGTTCGCGTTCTGACTGAAGCCGCAAAAGGTCAACGACATTGACGAAGCGAACCTTCAATGCCGGCGCGTGCTTTCCAAGCAGATCCACGGCTCCAAGTGCTTCGAGTGTGGGCACATCACCTGCGCAAGCCACCACTACATCGGGATCTCTGCTTCCTGCATTCGATGCCCAGCCCCAGACGCCCACGCCAGCTGCCGTGTGCCGTATTGCGTCATCCATGTTGAGGTATTGGAGCTCGGGTTGTTTCCCGGCCACAATGACATTGACGTTGTCGCGACTACGCAGGCAGTGGTCAGTAACCGAAAGGAGTGTGTTCGCATCCGGTGGTAAGTAGACGCGGACCACCTCAGCATTCTTGTTGAGTACCACGTCAACGAAGCCGGGGTCCTGGTGACTAAAGCCGTTGTGATCCTGCCGCCACACGTGCGATGTCAGCAAGTAGTTTAGTGACGCGACCGGCTTTCGCCAGGCAACATCGCGCGCGACATCCAGCCACTTGGCGTGTTGATTGAACATCGAGTCGACTATGTGGATAAAGGCCTCATAGCACGAGAAGAGTCCATGGCGACCAGTCAGAAGATAGCCTTCAAGCCACCCTTGACAAAGTTGCTCGCTGAGAACCTCCATAACCCGACCATCTGCGCCCAGATGATCATCGCCAACCAGGACCGGTTCCATCCAGGTGCGATCTGTTACTTCAAACAGAGCTGTGAGGCGGTTGGAGGCAGTTTCATCAGGTCCCATGACGCGGAAAGTTTCAGCGTTCTTCACCATGACATCGCGAAGAAAGCGACCCATGACGCGGGTGGCCTCGGCCGAGCTGGCCGCGGGCGCAGTGACGTCGACCGCATAACTTTGAAAGTCTGGCATGTTGAGATCTTGCAGCAACAGGCCCCCATTGGCGTGAGGATTTGAACCCATTCGTCGGATTCCTCTTGGTGCGAGCTCAGCCAATTCCGGCACCAGTCGCCCTTCGCCATCAAACAATTCCTGCGGGCGATAGCTGCGCAGCCACGATTCCAACAGTTCAAGATGCTGTGGATGTTCGGCGAGCCCTGAGAGCGGAACTTGGTGAGAGCGATACGTGCCCTCAACTGGTACGCCATCCACGTGTTTTGGCCCGGTCCATCCTTTCGGCGAGCGCAATATGATCATTGGCCAGCGTGGACGAACTATCTGGCGATCGTTGCGCGCAAGGTTTTGCGCGGCGTGAATTTGTTCAATTGCCAAGTCGAGAGTCGATGCCATCTGGCGATGCATAGCATGTGGCTCATCGCCTTCGACGAAATGCACTGTGTAGCCATAGCCTTCAAACAGGCTTTCCAACTCCGAGTCAGCCATTCGCCCAAGAATGGTGGGTCCTGCGATCTTGTAGCCATTCAGATGAAGCACCGGAAGGACGGCGCCGTCCCGGGCAGGGTTTAGAAATTTGTTCGAATGCCAACTGGTAGCAAGCGTCCCGGTCTCTGCTTCACCGTCGCCGACCACGCAACAGGCGATGAGATCCGGATTGTCGAACACGGCACCATAGGCATGCGCCAGTGAGTAGCCCAACTCACCACCCTCGTTGATCGAACCCGGTGTCTCGGGAGAGGCGTGGCTTGGTATGCCGCCGGGGAAGGAGAATTGCCGGAACAATTTGCGCAGGCCCTCGATATCCTGCGTGATGTCGGGGAAGTGCTCGGTGTAGCTGCCTTCGAGGTAGGTGTTGGCGACGATGCCGGGGCCACCATGTCCCGGACCGGTGACGTAGAGCACGTTGAGGTCATGTGTGCGGATCAGACGATTGAGATGCGCATAGATGAAATTGAGGCCCGGCGTTGTTCCCCAGTGGCCCAACAGGCGCGGCTTGATGTGTGCAAGCGTCAAGGGTTCCCGCAACAGAGGGTTGTCCAACAGATAGATCTGTCCGACCGAAAGATAATTGGCTGCGCGCCAATAGGCGTCGATTCGCGCGAGCACATCGGAATCAATCACGGATTGGCTGGAGATGGCCTGATTCCTCTCCAGAGTTTGTTTGGAAGATTGCATGGCTGATCCTTGTCGACGGCGCGAAGGCGTTGTTGGCGAGCAGTTGGATGGTCCACCCCGGCGGGAACTCCGCCTTATCCAGACATCTGGGAAAGGCAATGCCCTGCAGACCTAGGGGCTACAATGGATTCGGTTCCTCCCAATGATTTCCACTGCCCTCAGCAAGGAGGGTGGCAATGGAAATGGCATTGGATGGATGGCGAATGGAATCGGTGCTGACTACGCGACTCGCACCAGCTGCCAGGAGCTGCTCGTACGCATCTCCAGCAAACACGGCGTGGATCGCGATACAGACTGCACCAGGTAATCCCAGTCGCTTGAGATGCCCGAGCGTTTCGATCATGGTTCGCCCCGATGAGACAATGTCGTCAACAATGACCGGCGTCCTGCCGCGCGCTGATTCGACATCGGGCAGACTAACCTCAACGTCCCGGTCGCCATGCCGAATCTTGTTCAGCACCTGGTGCGGCAAATTCGCTCGTTGGGCAATGTCCGATACCCACTGTTCGCTTTCGCTATCGGGACCAATGAGCAGCGCATCCATGACGTTGTCGCGGATCCACTGGGCAACGAGCGGTGCGGTTACCACTCGCGTCGCCGGTATGCGGTAGAGACTCGATAATTCCGGATTCCGGTGAAGGTGTGGATCAGCGGTCACCAACCAGTCAAAGCTCTCTTCGAGAAAGCGAGCAAACAGGGGCGCGCTGATAGCTTCGCCGTCATGGAATCGCTTGTCCTGCCGCATGTAGGCGAGGTAGGGGGCGATGAGGCCGACGCGGCGCGCGCCGAATTCGCGGGCGGTGGCCGCGGCAAAACGCAATGCCAAAGCCGCTTCATCCGGACGGTGAAGGCTGGCAACGAAGGCCACGCTTTCGCCATCAATGGCATTTTCAATGGTGACCAGAGATTCGCCGTCAGGAAAACGACGCCAGTCCAGGCGGCCTGGCCGCGCTTGAACCAGAGGAGTGAGGCGCGCACCGAGTTCGTTTTGCTCCGGGAATGAGAACAAGACACGGCTCATCGTGCGTCTCTCGGGGGCGACAAACGAAAGACCATGTTGTAGACCATGGCGAATCCGCCGCCGAGATACACACCCCACAGAACGCTTTCTACAAGACCGAGGAAGAAGGATCCAAGATCAATCCAAGTGAACGACGGGAGCAGAAGTTCCAGGAGATGGTGCATATGAATTCTTTCTGGAGCCAGCAAGCCGAATGCGACACAGAGCAGATAGCTAAGAGTCGTGAAAATGGAAGTAGAGACGGTGGCTAGACGAATGTTCAGCATGTTCTTCTCCGCGCTTGTATAGGTGCCTGGATGCGCCAGGCAATCGCTTATGAGCTCTCGTTGATGGAAAGGATGTCGGGATTTGCCGTTGCATACTCAATAGCGTAATCCAGTTCTCCCGGGGTATCAGAGTAGATATGAAACAACGGCTCACCGATCTCGACGGAGTCCCCCAGTCGCAAGCGGAAGTCGATTCCCGCGCCTGCACTGGCTGGAGCCCCGGCGAGTTTGGCGACCTTGGCCAGACGACGGTTGTCGACGTCAGTCAGATAGCCAGTCCGAGCGGCATTGACTGGTTGGATATGCAGGCCCGGAACGGACTCCCTGAAGCCGCCTTGAGCCTCACAAATGGCGAGGAATTTTTGAAGTGCAGCGCCACTGTCGAGCAAGCTTTCAGCTTTGCTGCGACCAGAGCGGCCTCCATCCTGGCCAGCGATATCGAGCAGAACGCCCGCAAGATCCAATGCCCGCTCGCGCAGGTCCTGGGGGGCATCACGTTTGTTGCGCAAGACGGCGAGCAAATCACGCGCTTCGAGAGCGGGACCGATTCCATAGCCCACCGGCTGCCGGCCGTCGCTTCGGTACACCGACAGAGCAAGCCCGACTTCTCTGGCAGTGCTCTCAAGGCGAGTTGTAAGCGCATCAGCGGCGACATCGGAGCGGACTTTTGCAGTGGGGCCCACGGGCATGTCAATGAGGACATGGCTGGAGCCTGCAGCAACCTTCTTGGATAGGACGCTTGCAACGAGTTGTCCGTCACTGTCGAAATCGAGGGGTCGTTCCACGCGAATCAGTACGTCATCAGCTGGACTGAGCTTCACGTTGCCACCCCACACGATACAGCCATTCTCACGCTCGACCACGCGTTGCATCGCGGCGAGATCGAGCGCGACGTGTGTCATGACTTCCATGGTATCGGCTGTGCCAGCAGGTGAAGTAATAGCGCGCGATGAGGTTTTTGGGATGCGAAACCCTGCCGCTGCAACGATAGCGACCACGATGGGTGTGGTGCGATTGCCGGGCAAACCACCCACGCAGTGCTTGTCGAGCACCAGACCGCTTCCCCAGTCGATGCGTTGACCGACAGCGACCATTGCACGGGTCAGGCTGGTGGTTTCCTCACGGTTCAGACGATCGCCGGCACACGCGGTGACGAATGCGGCCAGTTCGATATCCGACAAGCGGTTGTCGACGGTATCGCGCATCAGTGCGAGAAAGTCTGCATCGCCCAACGTTTGTCCGAAGACTTTGGCTCTGAGCGCCTGTGCCGAAGCTGCAGGCTCAGGATGGCTGAATGTCGCCCACTCATCAGGGCCAGGATTCATTGCGATCCAGGCGGCCTCTGATAGCGAGGCGACATCCAGGGCCAGCCGATCATCAATGACGACGTTGAGTATGGCTACCAGTTCATGATCGGCTGTTCGAATGCGTATCCGCGTCAGGGAATTGAAGCCCTCTGCTCGGCATACCGCACAATCGCGATGCATGTACACGACAGCTTGCTGGTAGGTATCGACACCGGCGCGCACAAGTCGCATTCTATTGTGTGATCCGTTCATCGATGCGCGCCCAGATTGACCTGCTCCAGATACTCGGGCACACGGACGTTCCAACCGAGGTCATCTTCGATGCGCGTGCGCAACGCGTCCGACGCGTCGGGTTCACCGTGTGTTATGTAGGTGATGCCTGGGGGCTTTTCCCTGGCCCCAACCATCCACGTCAGTATTTCATTCGCGTCGGCGTGACCCGAGAAGCTCCCCAACGTCACGACCTCGGCACGAACCGGAATTTCGCGACCAAACATTCGCAGGGAATCCGCGCCAGCGACCAGGGACGCGCCTCGAGTACCACCGGCCTGATAGCCAGAAAGCAGGATGGCATTGCGATGATCGGGGGCGAAGGCTTCCAGATGGTGGAGGATGCGGCCACCGCTCAGCATGCCGCTGGCCGAAAGTATGATCATCGGACCGTGCTGGAGGTTCAGCGCTTTTGACTCATCAACCGTGCGAACCATCGTGGCCAATTCGTACATGGCCTCGCATTCCGCTGCGCTGACATGGTGCTGGGCATGGTATTGGTGATACAGGTCGGTAGCCTTGATCGCCATCGGACTGTTCAAAAAGACGGGCACACGCGGTATTTCTCCGCGTTGACGCAAACGGGCGATATGCAGCATGACACCCTGCGACCGGCCGACGGCGAATGCTGGGATCAGAATTACTCCGCCACGCGCAGCGACGCGCCGGATCACGGGTGCGAGTTCGGCTTCGGCATCCACCTTGGCATGCGTGCGATTGCCATAAGTTGATTCGCACACCAACACGTCAGCGTGCCGCAAGGGCTGCGGTGGATTCATGAGCGGATCGTGTGTGCGTCCCAAGTCGCCGCTGAAGTGGACAACCGTGCCATCTAGTTTGAGGTTGATCTGCGCGGCACCCAGCAAGTGTCCCGCCGGGTCAAAGCGGGCGGTATGTCCATTGCCAAGATCTACTTCCTCACCGTACTCGTGGGTGACGAAATGCTTCAATGCCGCCTCCGCATCCTCCACGGTATACAGCGGTGTCGGATCCGCATGTCTCGAGTAGCCCTTCTTCTTCGCGTACCGGGCTTCTTCCTCCTGGAGATGCCCGCTGTCGAGTAGCAGCAGGCCGCAAAGGTCTTTTGTGGCCGGTGTGCAATGCACTTTTCCGCGGAATCCATTGCGTACCAGCGCCGGGATGTAGCCAGAGTGATCAAGGTGCGCATGGGTCAGGAGCAGCGTGTCAATGCTGTTCGGTGGTACCGGAAAGTCTGCACGGTTGCGTTCGCGTAGCTGTTTGTATCCCTGGAAGAGACCGCAGTCCACCATGATTCGCTGGCCGCTTGCGTCAATCAAGTAGCGCGAGCCGGTTACCGTGCCGGCTGCGCCAAGGAATCTGAGTGTCGCGTTGGATTCTTCTTTCACGGCGTACTCCTGAATAGTCTTTTGATGCTGGTGGGCATGGCATGTGTACTACCGGGCGAGCACCACTCCTTAGCCAGTCCTTGGAGGCAACTCATCAGCTTTGCCAGCGTTAGGCGCGGCGTTGTCTTGCAGCTTCAAGCGCCGCAACAGCAATGCATTGACTGCGACGATCACCGAGCTTCCGGACATGGACAGTGCTGCGATTTCCGGTGAGAGCACGAACGGATAGAGCACTCCGGCAGCAAGTGGGAATGCGATCACGTTATAGCCGACCGCCCAGGCCAGGTTCTGATGCATCTTGTGCAATGTTCCGCGAGCAATTGCAATCGCGCGAACAGCGTCAAGCGGATCGCTTCGCATCAGCACAACGTCTGCACTATCGATCGCAACATCGGTACCGGCTCCGATCGCAAAACCTACATCCGCCTGGGTCAGGGCAGGGGCATCGTTGATGCCGTCACCTACCATGGCCACGCGCTTGCCTTGTGCCTGCAGTTTCTTGACCTCCTCGGCCTTGCCTCCAGGCAGGACGTCGGCCAGAACAATATCGATACCCAGCTCGGATGCGACCCGTTCAGCGGTCGCACGGTTGTCGCCGGTGATCATCGCCACTTTGATATCGCGAGCATGCAAGGCATCGATCGCCGAGCGAGAGCTGGGACGGATCGCATCGGCGATGGCGATCAAGCCGATGACCTTGTCTGCGAGTCCCACGTGAATGACCGTCCGCCCTCCGCTTTGCAGTCGTTCGGCTTCTGCCTCAAGACCATTCATCGCGACGCCGGAATCGTTCATCAGAAGGCGATTGCCCAGCATCACACGCTGCCCATCGACTTCACCTTGAGCACCTCGGCCGTCGATATTGGTGAATGCACGGGCACGCTCTGCAACCGGGCCTGCACGCTCGACAATGGCATGGGCCAAGGGATGCTCGGAATGGGCGTCGACAGCGGCCGCGAGCCGGAGTACCTCGTCGATGTCTCGATCCGGTGTGCCGACAATTTCAACGACTTTCGGGCTGCCCAGGGTCAGGGTCCCTGTCTTGTCGAAGATCACTACGTCCAGGCGCGCACTGAGCTCGATGGCCTCGGCGTGCTTGAACAGGATGCCATGGCGAGCGCCCATTCCAGTACCAATCATGATTGCCATGGGAGTGGCGAGACCGAGTGCATCGGGACAAGCGATCACAAATACCGTAATCGTCAGGGTGACCGCGAACAGCAAGGTTTGGCCGACCCACCAGAACCAGATCGCAAAGGTCAGCAGCCCAATGACGATCGCTGCGAGGACGAGCCATTGCGAAGCGCGGTCAGCCAGCAACTGCGCAGGGGCCTTGGAATTCTGCGCTTCCTGGACGAGCTTGATGATCTGGTTGAGCGCCGTCTCAGCACCGACCTTGGTCGCGCGGTAGACAAAGGCGCCACTCTTGTTGATCGCTCCACCGACAACTTGACTGCCCGGATCCTTGCGGACCGGCATGGACTCACCGGTCAACATCGATTCGTCGACCTGGGAACTGCCTTCGATGACCTCGCCGTCAACAGGGACCTTGGCCCCAGGTCGAACTACGACGATGTCGCCTAGCAAAACGTCGCTGGTGGGTATTTCAACTTCGTCTGATCCTTTCCTGACAAGCGCGCGTGCCGGTGAAAGCTTGAGCAGCGACTTCATCGCATCCGAAGCGCCGGCGCGGGCGCGCATTTCCAGCCAATGGCCCAGAAGGATGAAGATCAGGAGAACCGTGGTCGCTTCGTAGAAGTCCGCGCCCTCGAACAGGAAGGTGGCCCCCATGCTGAAGAGGTACCCGGTTCCTACGCTAAGCAGGACCAGCACGGCCATATCAAGGATGCCGTGGCGCAGCGAGCGAACCGCAGCGGTATAGAACGGCCATCCGGGGTAGAGCAGCGCAAGTGAGGCGAGTACAAACAACCAGTGCTGTTTGCCCATGCCAAAGGGAACGGGCGGTGGGTCGAACAGGCCCATGGGCGACCACACAAACAGCGGAACACCGAAGATCAGGGCGACGACGAAGCGCCGGAACATGTCACGCGCAGCCGCATGCAGGTCGCCGCCGTGGTGCATGCCTTCGTGTGCATCGGGTGCATGAGTTGCCTGGCTCCGAGTCGCACTCCCTGCGTGGCTTGCATGATCGTGCAATGCGTGTGATGAGTGATCATCCGCAGGGCGGTTCTTGTGCGGCTGCTTTTTGCTTCCATCGGCACACGAGAAGCCCTCGTGCCGGATGACCGATGAAATGCGTCCAGGTTCCAGGCGATCCGGGTCGTAGACGACCTTTAGGGTTGCGCTGGCATAATTCGCCCGCGCGCTCGAAACACCCGGAATTTTCGCCACAGCGCGTTCGAGAACGGTCGCGCAGCCGGATGTGCACATCCGCCCTACGGACCAGAGGTGCGCACGGGCCCTCGAGCTGTCCCGCGTCATGACTGATCTCCGGACCTATGGGCCGCATGAATTCGACGCGGAATAAAACGCGGTACTTGCTCCATGTAGCGGCGATAGTCCTCGCCGAAGCGTATCAGGCTGTCTCGCTCCTCGGCCGTAGCAAGACGTGCATAGACCAAAATCAGGATGGGATACATCGCCAAAGTAAGCAGGGTAGGCCATTGCAGCAGGAAGCCAGTCATGATCAGGACGAATCCTGCGTACTGCGGATGCCGGATGCGTGCGTACGGTCCTTCGGTAGCGAGACGGCCTTCCTGTTGAGCACGATAGAGGACTGGCCATGCTGCAGAGAGCAGCCAGAATCCGCCACCAATCAACACGAAACTGGCGATGTGGAACGGTCCAAAGTGTGGATTTACCTGCCAGCCAAACATCATTTCCAGTAGATGGCCGGCATCGTGGGTCAACCAATTGACCTCTGGGAACTGCGACGTCAACCATCCGGATAGTAAGAAGATGGTCAGCGGAAAACCATACATCTCCGCGAACAAGGCGACGATGAAGGCTGAGAACAGTCCGAAGCTGCGCCAGTCGCGTGCATTGAGTGGCTTGAAGAAGCTCCATGCGAAGAAGATAAAGAAACCCGCGTTGAGCGCGGCAAGCAGCCAAAATCCATAACCTGAGAAGTGTTCGCTCATGGCCGCTGATCTCCTTGGTCTATTGCGTTATCTTCCAATTGACCCTGCTGTCCCGGCAGCTCAGCTCGTGATCGACTACGCTCGTCTGCCGGCATATCCGATTGGCTCGAATATGAGCCATGCGAACCGTGATGGCCGTGACCAAACAAGTGAATGAGCGGACAGGCGAGAATCAGAAGAAAGGGCAGCCAGGCGAGATTCTCAAGCAGATGCGCCCGGTGTTCGGTCAACAGGTAGAAAGCGGCGATGCCAAGCAGCAACCAGAAAGCAAGTCGCTGACGCCAGGATCGGCCAGGGTGGTTTCCATGCGTGCCAGATGGCCGCCGGCTTTGCGGTGGGCTTTTTTCGTGTTGGGGAGTGTTCATTTTCAGAGTTCCAATAGTTGTGCGCACGGGACTCGGAGCAAGGGTGTCAGCTATATGCTCAATGTGAACGAATGTACGCATTCGTGCGGAATGACGTCTTCGAAGAGTTGCTTCCGAACTGCTGGTTTTGCCGAAGACTGAAAGCTTGGCACCTGCCGATCGCATGTACTTGCGGACGCGACCGGCGAGCTTCGCGTTGTTCTTTTCTTGATGATCATTTCGATCCCTCGCCTGGACGTGGATGGGAGTCGTCAGCTCTTCCGTCGGACTCCTCTGTTGCAAAATCTTCCGACTCGATCAGCCGGCAGATCTCATACCCGGTTGGACCGCCTTCACCCAGGGAGCGCCAGCGCTTTTGGGCGCGGATCATGCGTGCATGAAGTTCGCCGATTTCCTTTAGCTCGGCGCCTATTCTTGGAAGCCTCTGATCCAGTGTTGCCATGACTTGCGGACAGGGCTCATTGCCTTTGGCGGCATGGCTGATAAAGCCCGAAATCTCATCTAGTGAAAAACCCAGACTTTGGGCTCGGCGGATGAAACGCAGTCGCTTCAGGCTCGACCGGTCAAACAGCCTGTAGCCACTGCCGCTCGTGGTCGAAGGAACAAGCAATCCAATCCGGCAGTAGTAGCGCACGGCGTGGGCGGGTTCGTCCGCAGCGGCAGCCAGTTGTGAAACTGTCATCAGGCCATGATGCCTTGCGGCCTTGGCAGCGCCTGTGTTCCGCAATTTCGGATGTGCTCTGTTCATTGAAACCTCAGGGTAAACCTGTGCGCGACGCACAGGTCAAGAACCCACCACTGCTTCATGAGTGCCCGCTCTCAGGAGCTGGCGCCACGTGATCCTTGATCCGGTACAGCGTCTCCACGGGTAGAACCGCCACGATGCCGTCGTTGTCCAGCCCGGCATGGGCGGCACCCATGATCGCCTCGGCGATTTGCGGAACATCGGCCAGTGCGGCGAAAACCTCGACGCGGGCCTGGGTAGAAATCCACTCGGGATCGTGGAAGTTCTTGTAGTCGCCATAGCCCTTGATGCGGGTGATGGTGACTTCGATGGTTGCCTCGCGCTGTAATGCCTCTTCGACAGCCGAAAGGCTTCCGGCGCTGATGATCGCCGTGATCTTTCGATACTCCATCACACTCTCCTCGGATTCACGGAAT
The DNA here is from genome assembly GCA_964390215.1 of uncultured Dokdonella sp. Classification (GTDB taxonomy): domain Bacteria; phylum Pseudomonadota; class Gammaproteobacteria; order Xanthomonadales; family Rhodanobacteraceae; genus Dokdonella. Next base: position 82,360 of record CAYMHF010000005.1, read on the forward strand.
CTTTCATGACGGTTCGATACTTCTGAGGCTGGCTTTGCCGGTTCTGCGCAGGCGGCGCCACTCCCAGAGCAGGTATACGGCTGGAATTACAAGCATCGTCAGGATCAGCGCGCTGAGCATGCCGCCGACCATCGGCGCGGCAATGCGGCGCATCACCTCCGAGCCGGTGCCGGTGCCGAACATCACCGGCAGCAGCCCGGCGACCACGGCGGCGACCGTCATCGAAATCGGTCGCAGACGCAACAGGGCACCGTCGCGCACGGCATCGCGCACGCCTTCAAAGCGCACAGCCTCACCGTCCTTGTCGCATGATTCGACATATTGGCCGACTGCCTGATTCAGATACACCATCAGCACCACGCCGAGTTCGGTGGTCACGCCAGCCAGTGCGATGAAGCCGACCGCAACGGCTACCGACATGTTGTAGTCGAGCAGATACAGCAACCAGTAGCTGCCAGCCAGCGCCATCGGCAAGGTGCCGAGGATGATCAGGGTATGGGCGACGCTGCGAAAAGCCATGTACAGCAGCAGTGCGATCATTGCCAGCGTCACCGGCACGATCACGACTAGGCTCTGCCGGGCCTTCTGGATGTACTCATATTGGCCGGACCAGGTCAGTGAGTAGCCCGCCGGCAGTTCCACCTCGGCTGCAACAAGTTGCTGCGCGGCTTCCACGTAGGAGCCCACATCTCGCCCGGCTATATCGATAAAGGTCCAGCCCGTGAGCTGGGCCGCCTCGCTCTTGATCATCGGCGGACCATCCTCGATGTAAACGTCAGCGACGTCACCCAGGGTGACATGGCCACCGCGGGCAGTGACGATGGGCAGTTGCCGCAGACTGGCCACCGAATTGCGCCAATCACGCGGATAGCGCAGATTGACCGGGTAGCGCTCCAGGCCCTCGATGGTTTCAGTCACATTCATGCCGCCGATGGCGGTGCGCACCACGTCCTGCACATCGGAAATGTTGAGACCCAGACGTGCGGCGCGATTGCGATCTATGTCAGCCTTGATGTAGCGCCCGCCGGCGACGCGTTCGGCATACACTGAGGTGGTGCCCTGCACCTGCGGCAGGACTTCTTCCAGCCGTTTACCGATCTTCTGAATCACAGCTAGGTCGGGGCCGCCTACCTTGATGCCAACCGGCGTCTTGATGCCGGTCGAGAGCATGTCGATGCGGGTCTTGATCGGCATCACCCAGGCGTTGGTCAATCCTGGCATCTGCACGCGTTGCTCCAACTCACGGCGGATATCGGCCCGGGTTACGCCGGGGCGCCATTCCGACTCGGGCTTGAACTGGATGATGGTCTCGACCATGGCCAGCGGTGCCGGATCAGTTGCCGTCTGCGCCCTCCCCATTTTGCCGAAGGTGGACTTCACTTCGGGCACGCTCATGATCAGCTTGTTGGTCTGCTGCAGAACCTGACGTGCCTTGTCGGCCGAGATGCCCGGGCGGGCCGAGGGCATATACATAAGGTCGCCCTCGTCCAGCGGCGGCATGAACTCCGAACCCAACTGCGAGGCCGGCCAGAGCCCGGCCAGAATCACCACGATGCCGCCGACCAGCAGCAGTTTTGGATAGCGCACGACCTGATTGATGACGGGCCTGTACGTCGCGGTGAGCAGGCGATTGATCGGATTGCGATGCTCCGGGGTGATCTTGCCTCGGATGAAGTAGCCCATCAGCACCGGAATCAGAGTGATCGCCAGGATTGCTGCCGCAGCCATCGAATAGGTCTTGGTGAACGCAAGCGGCGAGAACATCCGTCCCGATTGCCCGCTGAGCGTGAAAATAGGTAGAAAGGACACAGTGATGATCAGTAGCGCGAAGAACAGCGGCGGACCCACCTCGACCGTTGCGTTGGCGACGATGCGCCAGCGGTTCGATGCCGTGACGGGTTCACGCTCCATGTGTTTGTGCAGATTCTCGATCATCACGATCGCACCATCGACCATCGCGCCAATCGCGATCGCGATACCACCCAGCGACATTATGTTCGCATTCAGGCCCTGCAGATGCATGACGATGAATGCCATCAGGATGCCGACCGGCAAGCTGATGATCGCCACCAAAGCCGAACGGAAGTGAAACAGAAACAGGAAGCAGATCAGTGCGACGACTACAAACTCCTCGATGAGCGTCCCGCGCAGGCTGCTGACCGCCTTGCCGATCAGCTCTGAACGGTCGTAGGTCGTTACCACTTCAACACCCTGCGGCAGGCTTCCTTTGAGCGAAGCCAGTCGGGCTTTGACGTCACCGATCACCGTTTGTGCATTCTCGCCAAAGCGCATCACGATCACGCCACCGACTACTTCACCTTGACCGTTCAGTTCGCCGATGCCGCGGCGGATCTGCGGCCCTAGACGTACGTCGGCGACGTCCTTGAGCTGCACCGGCGTGCCGTTCATGTCGGTCATCAGCGGTACTTGCAGCAGGTCCTTGATGCTCTTGAGGTAGCCGCTGGCACGCACCATGTATTCGGCTTCAGCCAGTTCGACCACTGCGCCGCCTGTCTCCTGATTGCCGTTCTGGATGGCCATCTTCACCTGCATCAGGGTCAAGCCCAGCGCGCGCAGTTTGTCCGGATCCACCAGCACCTGGTATTGCCGCACCATGCCGCCAACGGTGGCCACTTCGGCCACGCCTGGCACGGTCTGCAACTGGTATTTCAGGAACCAGTCCTGCAGGCCGGTGAGCTGCGCCAGATCGTGCTGGCCGGTCTTGTCCACCAGCGCATACTGGTAAACCCAGCCCACACCGGTAGCGTCCGGCCCCAGGCCGGGACGGGCGTCTGCCGGCAGGCTGCCGGCAACCTGGCTGAGGTATTCGAGTACCCGCGATCGTGCCCAGTACAGATCCGTGCCGTCCTTGAAGATTACGTATACGTAGGAGGCGCCGAAGAACGAATAGCCGCGCACCACCGTCGCCCCCGGTACCGCCAGCATGGCGGTCTCCAGCGGATAGGTGACCTGGTCCTGCACCACCTGAGGAGCCTGTCCCGGGTATGACGTTTTTACGATGACCTGTACATCCGACAGGTCCGGAATCGCATCCACCGGCGTGCGTTGCAGCGCGTACAGGCCTGCGACCACGACAAAACCCAGCGCCAGCAGCACCATCGCGCGATTGTTCAGTGACCAGCGGATGATCGCGGCGATCATGGCTGCATCTCATGTGCGGAATGGGCGTTGACGGCCTCGGAGTCGTCCTCCGTGTGCATCGTCGGGTCCGGTTCCGCCATATTCATCTCCATGTCATGTTCGGATTGGGGGCTGACGGCTTCGGATTCGTCGTTTTTTGTTTCGTCCTTGGCCGAGTCTTCCTTCGTGTGTGCCGCCGCGTCTGGCGTGGTCATGTCCATACCCGGCATGTGGTTATGTTCAGCGGGTTCTGCCCTGGGGCCGGAGGTATCTCCACAAGCAGACTTGTCGGTGCCCAGACGCAGCGTGGCGGCATCGATATTGGCCTCGGAGTCAATCATGAACTGTGCCGAGGTCACGACCTGCTGGCCCGCGCGCAAACCCTTGAGAATTTCCACTTGGTCACCGGATGTGGCACCGGTCTGCACCGGGCAGACATCGAAGCGGCCATCACCCTGAGCGACAATGACCCGCTTGCTTTGCCCGGTCTCAATCAGGGCCTGCGCCGGGATGTACACCGCATCGTTCTGCGCAGCAGTTTGCAGGCGGACGTGTGCATACATGTTCGGCTGCAGGCGCCGGTCCGGATTGGGCAGACGCACGCGTACCTTGACCGTGCGGGTCATGGCGCTGACGTCGGGATAGATGTAATCGACCGTGCCTTGCCAGCTTTCGCCGGCGAAAGCATCAAAGGTGGCATCCGCCACCTGTCCCTTATGCAGCAGCGCGGTATTGGTCGGGTCGACTTCCACCAGCACCCACACGGTATCAAGATTAGCCAGTTGCATCACCTGCGTGGCGGGCATCACCCAGGCGCCTTCGCTGACCCCTAGCTTCATCACCACGCCAGTCGATGCGGCATAGCGTGCCACCCGGTTGCCGACCTTGCGCGTGCGCGAGAGTTGTTCGATTTGTGCATTGCTGAAACCGAACGAGCGCATGCGCTCGCGTGAGGTGGCAATCAATGACTGGCTGCCACTGGCCAAAGCGGTCAAGTATTCGCGCTCGGCGGTGGCCAGTTTTGGCGAAAACAGGGCATACAACAGTTGACCCTTGCGTACCGGGTCCCCCACGCTCTTGACTGCCAGCTTTTCCACCCAGCCTTCGGCACGGGTGTTGATACTCGTGAGCGTGTCTTCGTCATAGCCCACATAGCCGACGGCCTCGATGCGATTGGCCAGTGATCCCCGCATAACCTCTGCGGTGCGTACGCCCAGATTGTTGACCACAGCCGGGTCAATCCTGACATCACTGCTTTCGCTACTTCCGCTGCCGTCTGCGTACACTGGCACCAAGTCCATGCCCATAGGTGACTTGCCTGGCCTGTCGCTACGGAAGTTCGGGTCCATTGGCGCCTTCCAGTAGAGAGCCTTGCGCTCCGGCGTCGCAATTTCCGAAGCGGCGGCCTGATCCGTACTCGCCGTCGTGTGGCCGCGCTTGCCGAGCAAATATCCGGCAACCAGTGCAAGCGATACGGCGATGAGGGCCAAGAGAATCAATCTAGATTTTTTCATGGCGTCGTATCCTGAGAAGTAGTTGATTGCAGAGACGGCCACAACGAGCCACCGGTCTGGTAGTTGAGGGAAGCCAGCTGGGTAAAGAAATCGGCGCGTGCACGGGCCAGCTCGAGTTTGGCCATCAGGTATTGCCGTTCAGCGGTTATCAGCTTCAGAAAGTCGCCACTGCCACTGCTGTAGTCGGCTTCTGCAGCCTGCATATTGAGCTCGGCCAACGGCAGCATCTTGCCCTCGTACAGGTGGACCGTTGCGACGGCCTGAACAGCAGTGGCGCGCGTTTGATCGAGATCGCTAAGCAACTGGTTACGAGCATCGGCCAGTTTGGCCTCACTCTCACGCAAACGTGCATTGGCTTCACTCACCTCGCCGCGATGGTTGCCGCCGAACGGAATGTTGATCGCGACGCCTACGGTGAGGCGTTTTGCCGGCATGTCCATGATGCTGTTGTAACCGGCCAGCAAGCTGATATTCGGATAGTTGTTCTTGTGCGCAAGATCGACCCGATTCTGTCTCGCGCGGATGGTGGCATCGATGCTCCGCAGCATCGGATAGTGCGCCAATGCAGCGTCCTGGAGGGCTGCGGGGGTCGGCAGCGCGATTTCTTGGGGCAGAACGAACGGTGCGGGTACTGGGGTATCCGGGTCGAGATTTTGCAGCGCGTTGATCTTCGCCTGCACCGTGCGCTGCAAACGCGTGAGCTCCAAGGCCTGATTCTGCAAGCGAACCAATTCGACTTCCGCCTGCAGTACATCCTGTTGCGGCGACTGCCCGGAGGCGTAGGCCGTTTCTGCAACCGCACGCAGACGCGTCACCAAAATGACGTTCTCGGTATTAATGGCGAGCGCGCTATACGCGTAGAACCACTGGGCGTAGGTGGCACGTGCCAGCGTAACCAGGCGCAAGCGCAGGTCGGACGTTTGCTGTTCGGCCGATTCCGCCTCAGCGGCCGCCATCTTGGTGCGCAGAGCCAGAGTGCCCGGCCAAGGCAACTTCTGGCTGAACTGCGCGTTTTGATTCAGCCCCTGTCGTGGACTACCGGCGGTATTCGGCGCCACCACATAGCTCAGCATCGGATCGTCCAGCGCACCCGCCGATTCGATCCGCGCGGTGGCCGCATCGGCCGCCGCCTGCATCGCCTCAATGCCCGGATTGCGTTGCAGAACCTGCTGTACCAGCCGTTCGGCGGAAAGCCCCGTCGTGGCAGGCTCAGGGGCGTCAGGCAGTTTTTCGACCCTTGCGAGTCGCCATGCGTCGACGCTCTGCTGACCTGCCGGAGGGGGCGCGTGGGCCGCCTGCACTGAGGGAGCTGCCGCCATGACTCCTGACGCGAGCACGACCAGTCCCGACGCCGCAAAAAGTCGGACAAAATGTACCAAAATCACGCGTGCACACTTTTTCGAGCTCGAAGAATTCGCCGTACTCAAGCGAGTACGAATCCAGCCCCACGAACAAGATGAAGGCCAGACCAAGATTGTGCAGAAAAGCAGTCGAACCGAGCGCAAACCCGTGGGCCGCGATGAATCAGTGAAGGAAATCATGTTTGTTGCCTTGCGACACGACTTGGCTCACGCCAAGAAAATAGGTGCAATGGCTAGGTGTCATCGTGAGACAACCACGCCGATGTGTGTGGTGGCGGCACAGTAGAGTGCCAGACCGACATCAGGACGGAGCTCAGATCAGCAACAAACTGGCGGGATGGAGAGTAGGTCGGTGCCAGGAAAGGGCAGGAGCGGGCGCAACCGACAGACCAAGGGCCGGCGCCTCGCTGGCCGTCGACAGGCAGGCGATGAAAGAAGCAGTTGGGACGAAGGGCAGGCTGGGGACGCGGCTCGACGTGTCACCTTGATCTCCCTGGCTGCAATGCATCTTGCAAATGGGCGAAAAATCAGTCGGAGGCGCTTCATGACATCCAGCCAGCGCGGTCACATGCGAATAATCGGCATGACCTGATGCCAGACTTGCCAGAGACGCCGTCGGGTGCAAGACGAGGGCAAATTGCGACCACAGCAGCATCAATCCTGCAAGCAAAGCGAGGCGTGACTGAAGGCGGTGGCGGCGGAAGCGATTCATGATGTCCTAGTTATAACCCAGACTGGGACGTGGACCCTTGACCGAGGTCAAGTAGTGGCAATCCATGCGACTTACCCTCAGACAGTTCTGGTATAGATTGGTTCCGAGGCGTTGACTGGACTTCTGGAATGGACGAATCACACAATCTTAATAAGGTTAAGCCAACCTGTGGAGTCTGCGCTCCGGACTATTCTGCAGACACACTCAATGAAAAGTGTTTCTGTGTCGCCATCGAGCCAGAGAGATTGCGCTCGGAATTGGAACAATTGCTGGTGGCGCGCGGTGCTTTCGCATCAATGGCACAAACGCACCCGCATCTGTTCGCCTCGGTGCCTGTCTACGTTCCCCCGATCGCCATAGCGCAGATTGCGGACGTGGTCGAAGCCGTCGAGGCTGTTACGGCACTTCCGGCGTTTCGAAATGCCGTCATGGAGTGGGCGCCCGACATTGCACGAAAGAATCCAGGGTCGCCTGGTGGACTTCTAGGTCTGGATTTCCATCTGACCACCGCCGGTCCCCGGCTCATCGAGATCAACACCAATCCAGGTGGCGTGTTGCTCAATTCCCTGCTCGGACAGGCGCAGCGCATCTGCGTGCCAGAACAAATGTTGGCTACGAGCAATGCGTCGGGCGTGGACAGTGCAATCATGGACATTGTTGCGACAGAATGGCGCCTCCTGCGAGGAGCGCAAGAGCTGGAGTTCCTGGTGATCGTCGATGAATCGCCGGAGGAACAATATCTATACCCGGAATTCTTCCTGTACCAGGATCTGTTTCGACGGACCGGCTATCGAGCTGAGATCTGCAGTCCATCGGATCTCGACTTTCGAGAGGGACGAATCTGGCTGGCCGATGCGCCTGTGGATTTTGTCTACAATAGGTTGACAGACTTTTCGCTAGTGGAGTCTGGAAACCGTGCGTTGCGCGACGCTTACCAAGCCGGAGGCGTGGCACTCTCGCCACATCCGCATGCTCACGCGCTGCAAGCAGACAAGCGCAATTTCACGCTGCTGGGAGATTCGGCCTTTCTTGCAAAGGCAGGAGCCACGCCCGCTTCAGTGGAAGTCTTGTTCGACGCAATTCCGAAGACTCAGCTTGTCTCGCCGGAGAGCAGAGACTGGTTGTGGGCGAATCGCCGGCAGTTCTTCTTCAAGCCCGCAGCTGGCTATGGGAGCAAGGCGGCCTATCGGGGCGAGAAATTGACCCGGCGCGTTTGGGATGAGATCGCCTCTGGCACTTTTGTTGCTCAGGAGCTAGTAAAGCCAAGCGAGCGTCACGTCAACGATGATGGCCGTCCGCACAAGGTTGATATTCGGTGCTATGCCTATCAAGGCAAGGCGTTGCTGTATGCGGCACGCCTGTACCAGGGGCAGACCACTAATTTTCGCACGCCTCTCGGCGGATTCGCGCCCGTACTGACCATGTCTCAGCCAAATCCAAAGAAAGCCGAGCAGCCTCGTGAATAAGCTGGCTCGCGTCATACGACGTCCATTTCCCAAGTTTATGGCGCTGACAGTGGCAATTGGATTCTTCCTGAATGAATTCTGGGAAATGGCTCAGATGGCTGCATACGTTGAGACGACTGGCCAGCCTTGGACGAAAACCCTGGCACTTTGCACGCCTGCTGCGTTCGGTGACGTCGTCATTCTGCTTGGCCTCTACTCGATTGCCGCATTGGCTTCAGCTGATCCGACCTGGGGATTGCGAGGCAAATGGAATCAATACCTCACAACAATATTGATGGGACTGGGTGTGGCGGCGTTGATTGAACACGCCGCGCTCAGCACTGGCCGCTGGTCCTACAATTCGGATATGCCGGTGGTTCCATATCTCGGAGCAGGGTTCTGGCCACTCCTTCAGATGGCCGTCTTGCCACCGACGACTTTCTGGTTGGCCAAGCATTGGACAGTTCGAGAAAATTGACCGGATCACTCTGCTCTAGTGCAGGGAACCAGTTGAACTATGGGGAACATGGTCGAGGGTAGGGAAGAATTGGATGCTAGGCTGCCGTATCCAATAGCTCTAGCGGACCGTAGGAGCGTCGATTGAAGGGCCGATTGTCGTCGTGCGCCCACTCGGATCGATAGCTCCAAGGGTGACCAGGATAGATGTCACCCATCTTGAACAATCGGAATGTTGGTGGAGATATGAAAACTTCTGAGAGCAGGTCGCCCCAGTACCGAAAAGATAGTCTGACCTTGGTCGGAGCGGTTGCGCTTGGAACCGGGGTGATGATTGGCGCAGGAATATTTGCGCTGACAGGCCAGATGGCTGAAATGACCGGGCGACTTTTCCCACTGGCTTTTCTTTCAGCCGCATTGATTGTTTCTTTCAGCGCCTACTCATACGTAAAAATGTCGAATGCTTTTCCGTCGGCTGGCGGAATAGCCATGTACTTGGAAAAGGCCTACGGACGTACGCTGACAACAGCCTTTTTTGCCTTGTTGATGTACTTCTCAATGGTCATTGCCCAGAGCTTCTTGGCTCGTACATTTGGCGCCTACACCCTGCAGTTGTTCGACATTGAGGATTCCAGCTTGCTGGTGCCCACGTTGGGCGTGGGATTGTTGCTGGCCGCTTTCCTAGTCAATTTATCTGCAAACCGAATGATCGAGGGTGTGACTACGGTGCTCGGATTCATCAAAGTAGGCGGCATCATTCTGTTTGGCGTTGTTGGCGTCACGGTTGCAGATTCGATCGAAGTCAATTTCACAACCCAGAATCTCGATGCATCTTTGACAGGGTTTCTTGGTGCCACTGCTCTCGGCATACTGGCCTTCAAGGGTTTTACCACCATTGCGAACAGTGGCTCGGAGTTGAAAGACCCGCACCGCAATGTCGGCAGAGCTATCGTAATTTCGATCGCGCTTTGCGTCGTTATCTACGCGTTGGTTGGCTTCGCGGTCGCGAGCAATCTGTCTCTTCAGGAAATTGTCGACACGAGAAACTACTCGCTGGCGGCAGCTGCCAAGCCGGCACTAGGAAAATACGCGGTGTGGTTTACGGTTGTCCTGGCAATGCTGGCGACAGCAGGCGGAATCATTGCCAGCATTTTTGCCGTCTCTCGGATGCTGGCCATGCTGACTGAGATGAAGCTCGTTCCTCACCGTCATTTAGGGATGCCGGGTAGCATCCAAAAACACACCCTGGTTTACACGGTTGTCTTGGGGTTGCTGCTAACTGCGTTTTTCAATCTGACACGTATCGCAGCTTTGGGGATCATCTTCTATCTGATAATGGACATGGCAATTCATTGGGGCATATTGCGTCATCTTCGGAGAGAAATTGGCGCCCGTAGCGCTGTTCTTGTTAGTGCTATCGTTCTTGATCTTATCGTCTTGGTTGGATTTTTCTGGGTCAAAATATCCAGCGATCCGCTGGTCGTGGGGGTCGCTTCTGCAGTAATGCTGTCAATCTTGGCTGTAGAAGCAATCTTCTTGCGACGCAATCCCATCGCGCCCAAATGAAGACAAGTGACAACGGGTTGCCAAAGATTGGGGAGGGCTGCATGCCAGCCTAGTAGTTCTCCCTTCGAGATTCGACTATGGGCTCTCGGCTATTTGAGGTACGAACGCAGCAGTGACACTACGTTGGTTACTTCATTTTCCCGAACAGTGCTATTGGCCTCCTCTGCAATGTGCTCGCGCAAGTGCTCGCCCAACACCTCAAGCAGCAGTCCCTGGACAGCACCGCGTACGGCCGCGATTTGAGTCAGAATCGCCGTGCATTCTGCGTCTTCAGTGAGTGCCTTTTCTATGGCGGCGAGCTGTCCGGCAATGCGGCGGGTTCGGGCCAGTAATTTCGACTGATTGCGGACAACGTGCGACATGGGCGGCTCCTTGTTATACCCTAGGGGGGTATATTCTCACGAGTTGCCCATGATGACACTTCAGGACGTCGCTGCTGAGCGAACGCACTCTCATGCGTTTGACGAAGGCAATCCCCTAGCCGAACGAAACACCGGTCGGGCCATGTGGCTGACGATCATCATGACGTTTGTAGAAATCACGGGTGGCTGGATCTACAACTCGATGGCCTTGCTCGCTGATGGCTGGCACATGAGCTCGCATGCCCTGGCCTTGGGCCTTTCGGTATTCGCCTATGCATGTGCACGCCGATTCGCGGCGGATCGACGATTTGCCTTCGGAACCTGGAAAATTGAGGTCCTCGGCGGCTACACGAGTGCAATCCTATTGTTGTGCGTGGCTGCGCTGATGGCCTTCCAGTCAATTGAACGCCTGATCACGCCGCTACCGATTCACTATTCGCAAGCCATTGTGTTGGCGGTATTGGGACTGGCGGTCAATCTGATCTGTGCCTGGCTACTGCGTGGTCATCATTCTCACGATCATGGCCATGGTCACGAACATCACAGCGGCCACGCGCATGATCACGACCTGAATCTGCGTGCTGCCTATCTGCACGTACTTGCTGATGCGGCGACATCGGTGTTCGCGATCGTTGCGCTGGTTGGCGGCATGCTGTGGGGAGCACGATGGCTTGATCCGTTGATGGGGATTGTTGGTTCGATCCTGGTCACGGTCTGGGCTGTTGGACTTCTTCGCGACACCGGCAAGGTGTTGCTCGACGCGGAAATGGACTCGCCAGTCGTTCAAGAGGTGCGCGAAGTCATCGCCGCGTGCGACCCGACAGCCATCATCACCGACCTGCATGTCTGGCGTGTTGGCAAGGGCAAGTTCGCTTGCGTTTTGAGTCTGGTGACTCATAGCTCCATGAGCGCCGATGACTTTAGAACTCACTTGGCCGAGCACGAAGAGCTGGTTCATGTAACCGTCGAAACGACAATAATTCCGTCAGGCGAATTGGGTCAAGGATGAATCCTGCTGAAGTCGCTAATTCGAAATCAACTTGCAACAAGTGCAAAGCGTCAGGCGGTGCGACGTACAGCCACCGCTGCAAGCGAGAATTGGCAACGCTATCCCATAGGAACGCCAAAAAACGCGAATTGAATGCGTCGAACTCCTCTAGCTATTTGCACCGATCTGGCTGGCTGGCACCTGCCATCAATATTCCGCGCCATTTTCTGGCTTTGGGGGAGCACCAACAGAACTAGCACTCAGTCCGGTGCGCGCAACAAGACTTCATGGGGAAGCACCATCTCCTGGAAGAATTCTGACGCGACGCCCTCCTCGACCGCGGTGGACAAGGTCAAGTGGGTCTTTGCGCGGGTCATGCCGACGTAGCACAAGCGCCGTTCTTCCTCAATTGGGGAATCCATGTGTGGAAGCAAACCATGCCCCATGCCCATAATCCAGACGTAGTCGAACTCCAGCCCCTTGCTGCCGTGCAAAGTCATTAGTGCAATGGCGCGCGGATCGTGTTCCTGCTTCTTGTCGAAGCGCTCCATCAAGTCAATGGCTCGGATCTTGCTAGCGACATCACCTTGCAGACCGAGGATGCATTGGCAGGCTGCTTCGGCAATTTTCGCAGCCTTCTGCGAGCGGTCTACTGCAACTGTCATGCCGGCAATATGGTTGATAGCGCCTTCATAGTCCGCTTCGTCCAGCTTCTTGCTCACGGTCAATAGTGAGGCAGCCATCGGAGCCCAAGCCTGAAGCGCTTTCTTGTCGAGGTTCTTTTGCCAGTCCTTGGTCAAAAGGAACGGCACAGGACTATCCATGCCACGGGTTGCATTGGAAACGGCGCTGGTCAAATCGCGACAGGCCTGCTCTTCATGGAGATGCATGACGATGCCGCGCGAACCGCGACCGGCGAAGGCGCCTAGCAGGTTGCGGATCTTTTCGGGAATCCCGCCTGACCAAAAGTTCGGCTTGCCTTTGACGTAGTACGGCACATTGGCGCTAGTCAGCATGACTTCGGCGGAGCGCAGCACGTTGTTGGTGCGCGCGAGAATAGCGGCGGTGCATTGCTCGCCCTTGCGGTTAATATTGGGTCGCGAATTGAGGAATAGGCCAGCGGCTTTGGCTTCTTCTGCCTCATCATAGAAATCCTTGCGGACCACTGCGCCGGGATCGGATTCGTTGGTTGTTATGGTTTTTCGAATGCGTTCTCTGTTCTTGATGATGAGTCGAATGGCGTAAGTCAGGACACTCGCCGAACAACGATAGGTGATGCCCAACGTAATTTCTTCGGCCTCAGTTTCGTCAGCAAAAGCGCGCATTGCCGTGAACCCGAGCGCATGGCGAAACCCGTAGATTGACTGATCGTCATCTCCGACACATGTCAATATCTTCCCACGGTCAACATGCGCCATGAGCCATGAGTACTGCGTGTGATCGACATCCTGCATTTCATCGACAAGCAGGTGGGTACAGTCAATCGGATCGAGAATTCCTGAATGCAATCCGTTTGCTGCTTGAATGATCAAGTCGTCAAAGTCGTACGCCTCCTGCTCAAAGAGAAGTTTCTGGTAGGAGATGAGTGCGCGGGCGAGTGGCCCCTTGGGATTCTGCGGCGGAATGCGTGACGCCTTGGCATCTGCCATTTCTTTCAAGAACTGTTGTTCAGGTTGCTCACTCGCTTCGGCCTGCCAAGCCCTCCGTCGAAGAATGTACGACTGGTCTTCGGAAAGAACGTTGAGGGGCGGCGAGCCTGCATTCTCGCGATAGTGTTTGAGTTGCTTCATTGCCAACGAATGAAAAGTGCCGGTGATGATGCGGCCACTCGCAGTCTGCCCCAAGGCTTTCTCCAAGCGCTCGGACATCTCCTTCGCAGCATCTTTGGTAAAGGTGATTGTGGCCACGCGGGCGGCGGGGTTGCTCTGAAGCAAGCGCTTGGCGCGTTCGACAAGGACGCGGGTCTTGCCGCTGCCCGGGCAGGCCGAAATCAGACAATGGCCCGGCGAGTCGACACCACGTTGTTGCTGAGGGTTGAGTAGCATGTTCATGCTGCTCCTGCTGCGGGTTTGTTGTGAGTCTTCCTGTTGATTTGCTTCTCGTGGGTCTCGGCTATGTCGACCGTCGTTCCCATTTCCGTCTCAAGCTCGCACTGGCCCAACGCGCCGTCCCGGCCTTCGGCAGCTTCGGGGGCTCCGCGTTTTTCAATCTTGGCAGTGGCGGCTGCGGCCTTACCGGCGCGCTTGAGGCAGACGTTTGCGCGTGGACCTTGAAACTTGGGGGCGTTTCGAAGGGCCGTTTGGCTTTCGCGTGAGTTCCTGGATTCCTGGGCGTGGGTCTCGGTGTCCGGGAGTGACTCGAGAGCGTATCCGGGGAACTGGACATCAGTCAGGGCGAATGTTGTTTCGATGGTCATGGCGCACTCCTTTGTTGTGGGACTCCATTGTTGGGCCATTTGGTGGCACCGAGGGGGGCGCGCGAGGCCGGTTTATCGCGTCTTTCGCGGAGGTTTTTGCACACTTCGGGCGATTCCTCCCTCTCGAGCAATATTTGGACGCCTGGCTCGACATCCCTCCCGGCTTGTGAAGCGCTACACCGCACGTCAACATCCGACACCGATCATGCGCGATCTTGGGGGTTCGACGGTCATGGTTTTGCCTTGGTTGCGACTGAGCCTGGTCGTGGACGATTCCACGAACGAAAGTTGCTGCTCGCGCGAGCTAGCTGTCATTGCGATGCAGAGATCCAACCCAAAAGAGGTGCGCGCGAATACGCGCTGGCGTCGAGCACCGACGCCAGTTGCTGGTAGAGCGCGAATTACTGTTCGGACGGGGTGTCAGGCGTCTCTTCGCTCTCGGGTACCTGAGCGGCAGGAATGTGCTGAGCCAACGCTTCAAGACGGCATTCAAAATATTCGCACAGCTTGTCCAGAATGTCAGTTCGCGTGACGTAGCCGCGGATATTCGCCATTCGAGACAAGGTCATACGATGAAGCCCTGTTTCCCGAGCGACTTCTTCCATGGTGATGATTCGACCGAGACGGAAGGACCGATCAGCGATGAGTTCTTTTAGTCGGTAGCGGATCACTGCGACACCAGCATGAACGAATGATGCTATGAAGTTACGTATTAGCTTGACAAGTTGCAAGCGTGTGCTACGGTGCGTCACGAATGACACTTTCTAGTGTCGTTCGCACCTCACTAGCATAGGATCTGCCCGATGAACGCAACCTACCTTACTACCGACGAGCTGGCGGACCGGATTCGCTACGACGCTCGCACAATCCGCAATCAGCTCAAAGACTCGGTGTTGCTGGAGGGAGTCCACTACTTCCGCCCGTTCGGTGGCCGGAAGATGCTCTTTATCTGGGAAGCCATCGAACGCGACATGATGCTGGCTTCGCTCGCCAATGCACCGCTGGTGCCACTGAGTGCGGGTGGCGTAGCTCATGGGTAAGGTCCGAGCTCGAAAGGAGACTGGAAAGCTGTACTTCGACTTCGTCTACTTGGGCCAGCGTTGTCGGGAGCAGACGGCTCTCGAAGATACCCCTGCCAATCGCAAACGAGTTGGGGCAGTGATGAAGCGCCTTGATGCCGAGATTGCAGCCGGCGTTTTCGATTACCGAGCCAATTTTCCAAACAGCAAGAACGCGGACAAGTTGGAAGCCGGCTTCCCTGGCACGGAAAGCGGCAACGGGGCGGACTTTCGAAACACTATGGGGGAGTCCGCTCAAGCCCATTCACCGTTGTTCTCGGACTTTTCCGAAACGTGGCTTGCGGAGAACGAAGTGCGGTGGCGCCGCACTACGCGCGGGCTGCGTAGGGACATGATTCGAAGTCACCTGCTGCCCAAGTTTGGCGCCAAGCGGGTAGGGCAGGTGACTCGTGCCGAGTTGCTTGAGTTTCGGGCAGAGCTGGCCAAGCGGCGGGGCAAGCAGCCGGACTCGACAATCTCCCCCAAAACCGTCAACGAAGTCATGGGCGTTCTCAGCAATATTCTTGATGAGGCGGCAGATCGCTACGAATTCGTCAGTCCGGCACAGCGCATCAAGCGACTCAAGGTGCCTCGAAAGGACATTCAACCCTTCAGCCTCGACCAGGCAATCCGCATCATCGATTCGGCAAGGTCTGATTTCCGCCACTACTTTGTCACCCGGTTCTTTACAGGAATGCGAAGTGGTGAGGTGCATGGCCTCAAATGGAACTTCGTGGATTTCGACCGACGGCAGATTCTGGTACGGGAAACCTTTACTCATGGCGAGCAAGACGGCACTAAGACCGATGGATCCATGCGCGAGATCACGATGAGTGAGCAGGTATTCGAAGCGTTGAAAGCCCAGCACGAGTTGACCGGACACTTGGGTGACTACGTGTTCAGTAGTAGGAATGGAATGCCCATCGACCTCGCAAACTTCGTATCCAGGGTGTGGAACCCATTGCTCGACCACCTCGCGCTCAAGCGGCGTAGGCCATACCAGATGCGTCATACGGCGGCCACATTGTGGCTTGCGTCTGGCGAAAATCCCGAATGGATTGCGCGCCAGTTGGGTCATTCGACAACCGAGATGCTGTTTCGCGTCTATTCCCGTTACGTGCCGAACTTGACCAGGCGCGATGGATCAGCTTTCGAAAGCATGCTCAGAGAAAACGCTGTGCGCAAGGTGGAGGAACGGAAATGAACGCAATGAACAGCCAGCAAGCAAGATGCATCCCTACAGCAATTCTGAGCTGTCGGAATCCGCCTTCCGGGTCAAAGGAACCTGCACGTGTCCAGTTGATGAATGCGGATCTCATTCGAGTGGCAATCGACTGGACGGAAACCTGGCTGATCGAGGACTCGTCGCGTGTGCATCTCGGGCTAGCAACCGTACTTGAAACTCGCGAGGGGGGTCGAGACGAGCTTATACTGCTGGATTGGAAATCCGACTCCAGCCTTGATCTGCTTGCGCTCTTGCCTGAAACGATCTGCCCGGTGGAGGGCGCAGTGGCTCAGGTTCGCGAAGTTGTCGCAAACCTCAAAGTCCCGGAACTGCGGAACTTCGTCCTCCAGGTTTTCGAGCTCAAGGACGTATTCAAATATTTTTGGACGTGCCCAGCGTCCATTCGAAATCATCACGAATTCGCAGGAGGTTTGGCCGTACACAGCCTGGAAGTGGTGACTGCGGTCACCCAGCTCAGGAATCTTGGACAGACGGATCTCTGCATCGCTATCGTTTACGCATTGCTTCATGACGTGGGCAAGATTTGGAGCTACGAAAACGGAACGCTGACCGCCGAAGCTGCAGAGCTCGGTCACGAGCATCTCGGATTGGAGCGCATGCTGCCGTCACTTCAACGGCTTCGCCGCCAGTGGCCGAAAGGGGGATTGGTTCTCCATGGCCTATTTTCGGGCGGGGGATACCGTGAGGACAAACGGCGCGGGCGTGCCATCGGGAAAATTGTTCGCTCGCTTGATGCCTTTAGTGCAGAGAAATACATGGCACGTCCGAAAAGTCAGAGATTCAAGAGTTGATCCACTTGATCTACGGCCGGTTTCGAAATCAGACCTTCAATGCATTTGTTGTATATTGATATTGGGCTACGTGTTCCCAGACTTCTGGTGATATAGGCCCGGTTAGCAGACAGATGAAAGATGGTCGCTCAACGATCTTTCTAGTGAAGCTGTGAGTCCGATGAGCAGGTTTCAGGAGAAGGTATGAAAGGATTGCTTGTATTTCCAGATGACGTCGCGGCAGTTGACCTGTTGCACGCGGAGCCGCTTGCAAGAACCATCGTCGAAGTAATGCAGGCCCATCCGAAGCACGGACTAGTACTGGGCATCCATGGAGATTGGGGCGCAGGGAAGTCGACGGTTCTTTCGCTGGTGGAGAGTGGGCTGGCCAAGCAAAAGAGCGTGGCGACTCTTTGGTTCAACGGATGGGAGTACGAGGGCTTCGAGGATGCCAAGATCGCGATCTTGGAAGGGATTGTTCGGCACCTCCAGCAGAACGAGAAGTACTTCGAGAAGGCGAAGGACCACTTTCGTCGCCTGCGCAAACGCATCGACTATATGAAACTGGCTCGAGCCGCCGTGGTCGGCGGTGCTGGAATGCTGGCGGCAGGTCCGGTGGGACTGGCATTGATGCTTCCCACATTGCTCGACCCCAACAAGGCGGGGGAGAACTTCGACAATGCGACGGGCATTATCAAGGATGCCGATGGTAAGGACGACCCACTTGATCTGCATGGCTTTCGCCGGGATTTCCTTGCCATGCTGGAAAAGGCTGACATCGCACAGCTGGTCGTACTCGTAGACGATCTGGATCGTTGCCTTCCAAAAACCGCTATTGGTACCTTGGAGGCCATACGGCTACTGATATCGGGAGAGCGCACTGTCTTCGTCCTTGCCTGTGACAGGTCCATGATCGAGTACGCGGTACGTGAACACTTCCCTGAGCATCCGGGCATGAAGGGGGACGAGTATGCGAGGAAGTACCTCGACAAGCTGATTCAGATCCCATTCGTGCTTCCCGTGCTTGGTCCGCTTGAGGTCGGTATCTACGTGCAGTTGCTCCTGCTCGAGGGGATATTCGGCAGTGCCGATCCCGGTTTCATCAAGGTGCTGGAGCAGGCGAGGGAGTTATCCAAGAGGCCTTGGATCGACCAGCAGTTGGACATGGCGCCAATCCATGATGCTCTGTCAACGAACGAGTCGGCAAAGGAACTGCATTCGCTGATGCTGGGCATTGCGCCGGTGCTGGCTGCAGGGACGGAAGGCAACCCGCGGCAGATCAAGCGCTTCATTAATGCGGTCTTCGTACGCCGACGGGCTGCGGAAGCACGCGGTTTGGCGGAGGAAGTTCAAATCGCTCCTCTGATGAAACTTATGCTGGCCGAGTATTTCCACCGTGACCTGTTCGATGCAATTGCCAGCGAGAGCCGCGATGGCGATGGCAACAGCAAACTCTCTCGGCAATTGGAGGCGCCGCCAGCGGAGGACGCTGCAACGAAGAAGAGGGGCGGCAAAACCGTAGAACCGGTAGAGAAAGGCGAAGCGGTTCGGAGCGATTTTATAAACGACCCCAAGATTGTAGAATGGGCGGCCTTGGAACCGAAGATTGCCGACCTTGACTTACGGCCATACCTGTTCGTAATTCGCGATGCTAGGCTCGTGTCCGCATCCAATCTGCCCGCCGAGGTCGCCGAACTGGTCGGTTTGGTCGGACAAGGAAAGTCGCTACTCGCGGAGAAAGCCAAGGTACAAAAGCTGACGCCCGAACTACGCGGGCTACTCGCGTCGGAGCTAGCGACACGGCTGACCACGGCGACCGATGCCAGCAGGCAGTCCGCCTCTGCCAAGGGCATGAAGGACCTGATAAACCTGGATCCTAGCGTCGCGGGTATTGTAGACAGGGCCTTCGTCTCGCTGCCTATCTCGGCCATTGGGACTTGGATATCCGACCTCAGTCAGTTGGTCGAGTCGGGGACCAACTTCAGGTTGTGGTTGCATCAGGCGGTCGAACACGGCGCCAACAGGCAGCTTGCCTCGTTGATCCAGGCGTTACTGTCGAAACGCAGCAACTAGGGGAAGAGTAATGGGGACATCGGCAAGCTACGGCGGTCCGAAAGGAACCAATCCACTGATTCCGTCCTGGGTGGACACGCCGCTTCCCGGCGAAGCAGCTGCGCCGGCCGGCGATGACGGGCAGCAGCCTCCCGACGGCGGCGAAGACGCGTTCGATGGTGAGCTCGACAGGCCACCGGCACCAGCACTTGATCCCAACAGGCTGAAACCCCTTCGTGCGGCAATCCGGATCTCGGCCCGCTCGGGTGGCTCTGAGATTCGGGCAATGCGCGCAGCGGCACGTCATTTCGTTAGCAAATCGATGGGCGGTGCCAGTCGGGGGGCGCAGCGGATGGGAGTGGCGCGTCGCGCCGGCGGCAGGTTGGTCCAGGCATTCTCGGCGCTCGCGGCAGGGGGCGTGTCGCAGTTGGCGCGAGTGCTGCGACTTGGATCGCTCGCGGGCCTGTCGACATCCCAAGTGTGGGATCGGCTTGCGGAGTTTGTTTGCTCCGACGGCGGATCGATCGATGAAGCCATCGTCAAGGCAGCGTTTTGTCAGACGCTGAAGCAGGAGATGGACAATGGAATGACGGATCTGCTCGACGCGAATCCAGAGCAGCTTGCATCTTTTTTCGAACGCTTCATCGGCGAATGCGTTATCGAAAGACTTTCCCAGGAGGGTGGGAGTCTTCTGGAGCAGAACGGTGTTTCCGCGGCAGCGGCATTCGCCCACATGCAGACGCTTCGTTCGCTGGTATCCGTGTTCATCGCTAAGCGGCTGGGTGCTCGTGCAGGGCACGGATTACCAGTGAAATACGATTCCCGCCGGATCGATGTGATTGTTGCTGGGACCCTGCGAGATGCGATCGCGGCCGTCGGCGAATGGGGAGAAGGCGAATGAGCCGGCAACGGATAGTGCTGACGTGGAACGGGGAACTGCCGAGGAAGTTCCGTGGTAGATTTTCCTATCCCGTCCAGCTTGCTGCGCAACAGAAGAAGGTGCGCTTCGGGCTTCACCAACTGCTGCGAGAACTAAAGCTCCAACACCGGCGGCCGGATCCTGTTGCGCTGGAGCTCGCCTTCGTCGCGGTTGCGGTCTGGATTGCAGACACGCGCCTGTCGCGTGCGGAGTTCTCCGAGGACAATTGGACGCGCGAGATCGAAATTGTTGTGCCCGTAAGAAATCCGGGCGCGTGGGAGGAACATGCCGCGCAGCTAGCGAGAATCCTGGGCACGCTGAGCGGAGACATCTGGACGGTCAGGTTCTATCGGGCTGACCAAGCGCTGCGCGCCTACATCCAGGACAAGTGCGCCGATGCGCGGCCTCGTCAAGATGCGCCGCCCATTGCGCTATTCTCGGGCGGGCTGGACAGCTACGTCGGAGCCATCGATGCACTTTGCGGGGACCGTGTCCAGCCCGTCTTCGTCGGTCAGACCGACGCCGGAAACTCCGTCACAGTAAATGAACTGAAGGCGCTTCTGGAGCGAGGACGCGAAAGTCCCCTCGCGCTGTTCCGGTGGCAAATGTCCTGCAAGGCGGGCGACCTCGGAGAGGGGTTTTCTGGTAGCGGCGAGCTGACGATGCGGGCGCGTTCGTTCCTATTTTTTGCCGCCAGCGTCCTAGTTGCGACGGCACATGGAAGCAGAATGATTCTTGTCCCGGAAAACGGTTTCATTTCCTTAAATGTGCCGCTCGATCCGTGGCGCTTGGGCGCGCTTACAACGCGAACGACGCATCCGTATGTGATCGCACGTTTCAACGAGTTGCTGGCCTCCCTCGGTCTGTCGGCTGCGTTGTCGAATCCTTTCCAAGGAATGACCAAGGGCGAGATGCTCGCGCAATGCGCAGATCGAAAACTTCTTCGACAGGGGCTCGGTTCCACCGTTTCCTGCTCAAAGCCCAAGTGGGTGAGGCGCTATCGGGCCCAGCATGGAACTAGTCATTGCGGCGTCTGTTGGCCGTGCCTGATTCGACGAGCCGCCGTGCGGCGCGCGTTCCCTTCCTGGAGCGACCCGACCAGATATGTGAATGAACAATTGTCTCATTTGCACGACGAGCCCGGTGAAGCAGGGCATGTGGTCCGTTCGATCCAATACGGCCTCAACATTCTGCGTGAGCCGGACGCGAAGTTGCGCTTATCCTTGGCAACTGTGGCGCCGCTTCGGGACGTGGAGGACCAGGTCGCCGATCTCGTCGGTTGCGTGCGCAGAGGGCTGGCCGAGGTCGCGCGTGTAGTCGGATTGCGCGCGCCGAGATGATGTCCACGCCAAGCCGTGTCGACGCACACTGTCATGTCGATCTGTTGGACAATTGGCAGGAAGTCATCCGCAAACTTGAACGTAGGGCGCAGTTCACGCTTGCCGTGACTACAACGCCGAAGGCGTGGGCGACGGA
The DNA here is from genome assembly GCA_964390215.1 of uncultured Dokdonella sp. GTDB lineage: Bacteria > Pseudomonadota > Gammaproteobacteria > Xanthomonadales > Rhodanobacteraceae > Dokdonella. Next base: position 103,842 of record CAYMHF010000005.1, read on the forward strand.
GCAGGAGTTCGCGCGCCATTGCCGGTATGTTCGGATCGGGGTCGGCCTGCATCCGCAAGTGGTGCGTGAGCGTATGGCTGAACTCCCTCTTCTGGAGCGTGCGATCGGCGACAGTCGATTTGTGGGTGAAGTCGGGCTTGATGCATCGCCGATGCACAAGGACAGCCTTCCTGACCAGCGAAAGGTCTTGGGTCGGGTCTTTTCGGTCTGCACCGAAGTGCGGGGGCGCGTGCTGTCTTTGCACAGCTTGCGCGCGGCAGGCTTGATTTTGGAGATGCTCGAAGAAACCAAGGTACATGAGACGAATACCATCATCTTTCATTGGTTTACTGGTAGTGCATCGGAACTTAAGCGTGCCTTGTCTATGGGCGCGAAGATTTCTGTCAACGCTGACATGCTCCGAACCGAGAGAGGGAGATCGCACGCGCGCATGGCCGGACCAGAGTGCACTCTCACTGAGAGCGATGCTCCTTTTACGAGGGTGCACTCCTCGGTTGATGGGGTTCCTAACATGGAGCCAGCGATTAACGCTTTGGCTGAGTGTTGGGGCGTATCGGTACCAGTGGCTATGAGCAGCGTAGCGCACTTAGCTCACCGGTACTGGTAGTCATATGTTGCGTGGGAAGAGCGTACTGCTCTCTCGGGCCAAAAACAGTTCGACTCAAGGAGAAACTAATCGCCGAATGTCCACTTTGCGTCGAGTTGCAGCTGTCGCCATCGGGCCAGCGCCCGACGCTCAGTATTTGACGACCGGCCAACGATGTCCGCCGAAGCCTAGGTAGTATCCAGTCGAATTGAAAGCATGGCGAACCTTTACCATGCAGAATTTACTCGAATTGGAGACAGCGGAACCTCCCGAACCTCACCCTTCTGGTTACCGATCGACAAGCTGGCCTGGATTTTCCAAGGTGATGGTCGGTACCAATCGCATGCGGCCGTGATCAAATCTTCGTTGGCGCGGCGCCGATAGAAATCGTCAATGAGTTCGCGCGAGAGTGAGTTGTTTGGTAGATGCGCGTGCGATGCAGAAAGAGAAAAGACCTCGGGAAATGGTCGGGCCGCAGCTTTCGATCTCTGAAGCATCCGTGGCGGGAAGTTCGCTCCTGGACGTTGGCGCTGCGCCTGTTCTTGGAACAAAGGTGCTTGAAAGTCGATGACCTTGTCACCTGCCTCCACCCAGCAATGAAACGCCTTGTCTTCAGAAGCTACTCCGTACGGCGTTGGCAAGCCAAAAGCAATCACGTCCGCGCCGTCCATCGGAAGTCTATATGCGGCCGCACCAAATACAGGCACAGCGTGCGTTCCGTGGCGCATCTTCAAAAGTTCTGCGCCGATGATCCCAAAGTAGCTACAGGCTAAAGAGGGATCTCCATCTTCGTTGAGAAGCAAGCCATGAATCACGCGGAAAATTCGCTCGTAGTCATGAAGCGTCAGCACGCTCACTGAAAAAGTCTCCGGGAAGGTTGAATTGAAAGCCAACGCCAAGATAGCCCCAAACGGGATCTATTCCATAACCCTAATATTGCTCATTTTTGATGCGATGCAGCATGGCTCTCTGCAAAATCGCCCTGTTGCGTCCGTCGCACGGCCTTATCCGACTCCATAGCATTGGGATGATTACCGGCTGGAGAGGTGTCGCCACTCCGTTGGACTCGGGCCGCCGCATCGAAGCGGTCGTGCAGTGAAACCTACTCACATTCTTCGAGCTCCAGGTGCCAGGGACTTCAACACTGAAGGTCCGCTGTGGGCGATTTCTGCCCTTCAAGAGTACCGATGAACAGCCACAGCAATATTCCGGCCAAGCTGATCAACTAACCGGTGTGCTGATCACCGCCAATCGGTTCAGACGATCAATTTTATCGGTGTGCGCAACTGCAGCCAGTCAGCGACCCGCGCTACTGGTAGGCACCACTAATGTACGCGCCGAGAGCCCTGCGTACGGAGTCAATTCCGTCTGGGTCGATCAAAAGATCCGTTGGTCGCGAGCCACCAAGTGCCGGCTGCGGTCGCGCAAGCCACTCTTCGAACCATTGATCGAAATCGAATCCGGGCGGCACCGCCCTCTGCGTGTCGAGGGCTGACTTGAGGTGGAGTCTGACTTCCTCTAGCTCTGCAGGCAGAATAGCTGATGGGGGCATGTCGACATCCCTCAAAACCTGACCTCATGATACCCCACTACCTGTCTGTATCTTGGGGAGCTCGACTGTCTACAGATGGGAAGCTTCGGGTGGAGAGCATGGAGTTGGTTCCGATCAGCGATTGTAACTCTGTAGTGCTCTGAGAGCGCGTCCCAGAAGTGCGGCTAGCAGCACGGAATTGCGCACGCGCCTGCCGTTGGAACGGCGGGTCACAAGAAAACCCAGCCCTTGCCAGCCTGCTGGGGGAAAGAAGTCGCGCGCAGTGGAGACAGGCAGCAGGATGGATTTCTGGTCTAGCCACCTCTTGGCGACCAAGAGACTGTCTACCCCCACGATATTGGTCACTACCGCGTTGCAAATGAATTTGGACGTTGGATTTAGTGAGTCAATAGCTTTTGGGAGTTTAGTTGCCACCAGCTCGAACTCCTCTTCGCTGCTGACTGCGATGTAGCCGCTCATTGGGTCAACACCTCGAAGCACGATGTCCCACGCTGGCTGCAGAGTTGGATCCTTGTTCGCATGAGCCAGGCAATCCAAAATCCAGGATTCATCCACACGCGTCCCCTGAACCACAATCGCTTTTCGCATCGTAGCTATTGGTGCTCTAGCGGCATCGTTTGAGATGCCGGAAGCGAACTCCGGCAGACTCAGCCCATATACATTGGCGTTTGTTGCTTCGAACAGTGTTGTTTGCCATTTCGCAGCCTCCGTTTTCGTCAAGTGCAGTGCACTCGACACCAAGCCTGGTTCACCTGTTCGAATTCCTCTCAAGATGGCTTTGGCCACCGCGACATTGGCAATCCTGCGCATGTCTGGCCCGACTGTCTCGGACGATTCGCCCTTGTCACCGCCGTCGACTTCATCCGGGTGGAAATCAGTCCAAGTATCCAGTAGACACGGAATTGCGCTGTTGGCTTCGAAGGAAGAAATCTTCGCCCTACTGAGTCGCTTTCGGCCGGAGGCCGGCGCCAGTCCTGCTAGAACTGAAAGCGCAGTGCTTGAGAGTTCTGCGGCCCAAGTTCGAGAACCCGGAGGTTGGATTAGCCCGGCTACATGAATATAGGTTTCCAGCGACGTGCGCATGCGCGAATGCCCGCGCCGGGATCTGTATTCTGCCGCGTGTGCCTGGCCCATAGGCACGTTGGATCCAATGGCTCTGACGATAACGTCTCTTTTGGGCAACCAGCCGCGAGCCCAGGATGGGACAGCCTCGCGCAATCCGGCCAACAAATCATCGTCAGCCATGAGCGCCAAGAATTCGTTGCTGGCAGAAGTATGCCTCCACCAGTAGGGTCGCGCGTCGGCTGCTCCAGTTACTTGACGCAGCGTCGGCGTAATCCAACACGTGAGGCGAGAGGTATCCATCGGACGCAAAGTTTCTGCGTCCAGAAAGAATGCGGTCCTGTCTCCGTCTGCACGCCATCGAAGGTCGTTTGTTTCATCCCTCCAGCGGAGCACGTCTTCCCAGCTACTCGCGGGCATCGTCGCTTCCAAACCCAGGTGACGCACGCTTCGATTTGTTTTAGCGCCCACGTATGGGTTGCGTCGAACCAGCAATGCTCGTCGTCCATCAGAGATGATCAGCTCACGCACTTGGCGCAACAGCGTCTCCGAGGTGCGTGCTCCAGAGGCAAAACCCAAGCTTAGCGCTGCGATCGCGGCCTCCAGATCACTTGTGGATCCACGCGAAGTTTGAGCGGTACGCTTTGTTTCTTTCAGCAGTTCAATGGCTTGCGAGATCTCGGAGGGAGTAACGTAGCCGACATCCGGAAAGCACCGGCCGTTTCGGCCGCTTCGGCCAATCGCGACGGACGGTGCTAGGCCTTTGGCAACCAAATAGCTATGGAAGTATGCGAGATAATCCTCCACTTTGCGGCTGTAGCTTGCAGATACAGAATCGAGACAATCCCGATAAAGATCGTGGAAGTCCTCGGCATCCATGTCGCGAATACTGGCGTCAGGACGTTGAGCCAGAATCTGTGTGGCCGCCCCCAGCAAATACACATATACGGAACTTTGTTGGACAAACTTTTTCCATGGCGTGCCAAAGCGCAATCGATCATGTGCATATGCAGTGAAGGCGCGCATGAAGGAGTAGTCTTCTGGCCAAGCGGCGAGGCACTTTTCGAGGCGCTCAATAGTCTCTTTTCTAATAGCAGCGTCCGTTTGCACCTTGGCCTTGACGTATTTCAATTGGACAAACTTCTTTGAGTTTGTCTCGCTGCTCAGATCCACATCGCACGGGAACGTCTTGATCTGGCCCTTCTTGTATCGAATAATCGCTTTGAGCGATTCGTAGGTTAGTGGCTTTGTTCCTGTATCCCTTGAGCGGCTCGGTGCCGGTGAATCGAGAGGCTCGGGTGTCAGCGCTTTGCCTGTTGTTGCAACCGCACCTTGAAACAACGAGATTACTCGATCGGAAGAGATTGCTGCTGAGGTAACTTCGCCCGTCCAAATGGCCCGCAATGGGGGAGGGGATTCGAAGCGGTGCGTCAAGGCGGCTGCGGCCAACAAAGCATCCAACGTTTCGGTGTGTGCGCCCGCGAAGATGCGCCTGGGTACCCATGCAGAAACAATGGCCTTGAGATCGGACGGTTCAATGGCGTCTGGTATGTATTGGCGGGCGCCAACGGCGGCCAATGCCACCGCCCCGCGCAGCAATTCGGATGTCGCTTTAGGCGGACCCAAATTTGGATCAGGCAGAAATGTTGGCACCACTATCGCGTCATTGAGTCCACGCAGTCGCTGTGCCTGGCGAATTCCTGAAACGATTCCCACTAGGCGAGTCTCGTCGGCCACTCCGTGCCAAAAGATAAGTGCCAAGAGCAGATGAAGTAAGCATCTATCGCCGTCAGGGATGGCTTTGCAATCGGCAAGCTCCTTGGAAAAATGATGCCGCAAGTAGTTTATTGCCGCATAGCCTGGAACGAAGTCCGAATGGAATACGCTGGGTGTAGGTGGAAATATATGGAAGCGCGGCAAACGTTTGACCTTCCAAGCGTGTTCCGTTCTTCCCCTCATCAGAAATTTTCGAAGGGCCTCTACGCGCAGCTCTATCTCTGCGATACCTTCCGCCTCCTTGCATACGAGGTCCGCCAGGAGCGAGACCTGGTCCGAACTGATGACATGCTCATTGGCGGGTGAACTGCGCAAATCAGGCATGGCCACTAAAACTGTTTGTTCGACCAATTGTGTGATTGTTGTGCCCGATGATTTGCGCAACTCAGAGACGTGCTTTCTTTGCTCCTGAAAGCGACGTTTCTGACTTGTATTAATCTGCTGAATCACCTTGGTGATATTTTCTTTCAGTGGGGGGCGATGTCGTTCGAACACATGAAAGTTGCTCGATCCGCCCATCAACGGGTGCCAGCCATCCGCCTTCAACATCTCGTTTACGTATTCGCTGGTGGTCTGCAAGTAGTGTTGGGGATCCATAAAGCTCTCTTCCCCAAAAGGTTGAAGGCCAGCCTCCACGTGTCCAAGAAGCGCTTGAACGTACCCGCCTGGACACCCTGCCTCTCTCAAAGTAGTGGCAGTTCGATGGCGCAGAAAGTTGCGAGGCAGGATCCATCCGTCTGGCAACCGGGAGTCGAGCGCTTCGAGTTCCATGGCGCGTACGCCAGCGCCATGGAACATGAACAGCAACGGCGAGGAGCCATCCAGCGCACCCTTGGCGGCGGCGCGCTGCGCTGGCGTAATTGCTCGATTGACGACCAATCGCTCCAGATGCTCGCCGTAGGCTGCGAATGAGGACTTGAGCATTGGGCACAAGGGAACCAAACGGGCGAAATGTTGTTCATCCGAAACCTTGTCGGAGATCACCGCAATCGACGTTGGCAGGCACAAGGCGGTGGCCGTGAGTTTTCCTAGCCGAAAGGTCGGTCGAAATGTCGTTGCTGCCATCAGCATCAATGCAAGGCTTGGAACGATTTCGCCGTGCAGTTCTATCGCACGCCGCCCTGTTGTACGCGTTGCCCGCGGAGACTGGATCAACCTTCGACAGACCGATGGTGCAATGCTGGCGGCAGCTTCTTTTGTCAGCATCAATCGACTTCCAGCCCGGCCTTGAGAACTAGGCGAAAGGCTGGGAGTAAAGCCATGACGTCCGATGGCTATGGCGTAATTCGCCTGGATGTCTGACATGCGTGCCGAGTAGTACGACGTGGGTGTCGTGGCGACGCCGAGCGGATCTCCGCAAACCAGTTGGGATAGGCCAACGTCACCTGACTGCACCAACACTTCCAATTGATGTGCTCGATGCATCCTGGCCAAGGTGAATCGTGGCTCGGCATCTCGCTCGGAGGCAAGCCAATCACCAATGTGTGCCAACAACTCTTTCAGGGGCGCAGCGAAAAGGTAGCCCTCCGGAGTTGGTGGCAGGCAAGCCACGATTTCACAGAGCTCTTGCGGAAGGTGGATCTCAACTCGATCTCCAACCGGGGCCAAGAAGGCTTGTTGCTCTTCACTTGGTTTGAAACGAGGATCTGTTCCTGGAAGCGACATCGAAAGCAGACCGTCATTGGGCCGCACCCGGTCTTCGTTGTCATCCAGATTTTCTGAATCTTCGGTTCGAAGGCAGTGAGCACGGCTCGCGGAAAATCCCGTACAGGCGCAGAGGAGTGCCAAGGCGGCAGCCTCACGCAAGGATGAGTTGGAGTCATCCCGACAGGATTGCCACTTCTTCCAAAGCTGTTCCTTGCTGTAACGCATTTCTGGCGCTGTAAGAGCGTCCCACTGCCCTCGCGCCCATACACCTTGGCGCATGGCGCAACGCGCTCGAACGGCGAATGCCCGGCTTTTTGGTACCGAGGCTTCGGAGCGAGAGCTTTCGGTGACAACGGCTTCTTCGGGCGTGATGCGATCCTCGATTGTCTCTGCATCACGAGCAAGGTCTGCCAATGTCTCCGGCGATGGCGCGACCAGCGATCCGCGTAGAACGCGGGCTGTGATGCGGTCGTGAATCGGGGTCGGGGCGCTACGGACAATTCCTGATCGCGAACCGGGTCTGTGTTCGCGTGGGGCAGGGGATCTGCGAACTACTTGACTCTCTGTGGCACCTTCGCCCTCAGAGGTTGGTTCCATCTGCGCTGGAGTTTGGGCGAGCACGAAACCTTGCAGGGGCTCGGCTCCTGGTGGGCGCTCTGGCGAAGCCGTGTCGGTGGGTGGGGGTGAAAGCCGATCCGAGACCAAATAGCCGTATTGCTTTACGAGCCGCAGGGGCACGAGAACAGCATTCACAACATCGGAGAGTTCCGGACGTCTACTGAGGATTTCGTTCGCTGTAGCGAGGCAGATTTCTGTATCTGGAACTGCCGTGATCGCCGTTGCCAAAATAGCGAGTTCGGCACGGGCGTCGCCTGTTGGGGGATTCTCAAGTGCTTTTGCGAAGACACTGCGACCACGAAAGATGGGTGCGACTATCTCCCTCCGGTAGATGACGTGGCCTCGGTAGCTCTGCTCAACATCTTTTCTAAACCAATCATCCGATGCGCACGCGAGGCAGGCCAGCCAGACTGCCAGTCTATCGAGGTTGCGCAGTTCGTCGCTTGGATCGCGGGTCGACAATGCGCGGTAAAGAGTTGGCTCAGTTGCTTCCTTCCAGCGAGAGTAATTTGCTGCTCGCAACTTTGTGAGTCGAGGCAAGCCACGAGCCACGAAGCGTTCAAGGTCCTCGAAGATTTCCGTGAGCGGCACTCCCCGGAGCACAATCCCCGCGTCCTCAATGCTCAGAGAAAGTAGTGTCGCTACTACATGCTGCAAGTCCCAAGGTCCGTCGCTTGGCGATTGAAGGAAGGCAAGAAAGACTGAGCTCGAAAACTTCAGTTCTTCACGCTCCCGCTTCCTCACGTACCAAGGAGTCTTGAACCAGCCCTCTCCGCGGAATTTCGCCATCTACGTTCCCGTGCCGTACACCGATACGGCCCAAGCCGCACACTTGATGGTAATCCATGATTGGTATTATTTGTGACAGTATCGAGCTGCTGAGGTTGAATCTGGGATCTGAATTGCTTAATCAGTCACAAACCTACATCAAAATGAATGATCATAAACATAGGTAATACAGGGAGATAGGATATTAAGGGTGATTTGCGGAATTTAAGTCAAGGTGATATATTCGAAGTGTATCTGGCTACGAACTTGGTGGTCGGGAGTTCGAATCTCTCCGGGCGCGCCATACAAGAACAAGGGTCAGCAAGTTTGGTCTTGCTGGCCCTTTTTCTTTCGCTGTTGAATCACTCGCAGGATATGACCGCGATGCACTTCAACTCGATCGCTATCGGGGTCGGCAGGGCGGTGATGCCGAGCGTCGTACGGCACGGCTGGGCGTCCGTGAAGTATTCGGCGTAAATACGGTTGCAGATGGCGAAATCGCGTTGCATGTCGGTCAGGAAGACGGTGACGTCGACAAGATCCTGCCAGGCTGCGCCACTGGCCTCGAGCACGGCGCGCACATTGGCGAACACCTGGTGGCATTGCGCTTCGATGTCATAGCCAACGAGCTTGCCGTCAGCATCGAGCAGGTTGCCGGGGATCGAGTTGTCCTCCGGACTGCGTGGGCCGACCCCGGACAGGAACAGCAGGTTGCCGACGCGACGTGCGTGCGGGTAGGCGCCAACGGCCTTGGGAGCCGCTGCGGCATGCACGATGTCGCTCATGGATTCGGCTTGCCTTTGCCGACGACCACGGATTGCCGGTGAAGGACAACGTTTGCGCGGTTGCGCGCCTGGATTTCGTACTTGCCTGGACGCAACCAGAGTTCCGCAATCGGATAGGAATCGGTGCTCTGGCGAAGGATGTCGCCATAACCGGCGATGCGCCCCTTGTACTCGATGACGTAGCGGTCTGCCGGAATGGCCTGCTCTGGCTGGCCTTCGTAGCGTGCTTCGACCAGGCAGGGATAATCGAGGTCGCAGATGCGGCCGCTGATCTGGAATGGCTCGCGCATGCCGCCCATGGCCAGCCAGGTCGGCCGTCCGCGTTGCAGCATCTCTTCCGGGAAGAAAACGCTGAGGTCATAGGCTTTCTTCAGCGACCAGGCATTTCCCGCGTTGTCCATGAAGACGATCGGTTGTTTCGGCGCCAGTTTCGTGACCACCTCCCGATACCACGGATGGTCGCTGGCCGGGTTATCGTGCGGGATCATCATGGTCTGTTCGACGGTCAGCGGATCGATGCCGGCCAGACGCGCGAAATGCTGGGCCATGGCCGCACCGCCCAGATACTTGCCCTGTTCCTGGATATGCGCATAACCCGCATTGACGACCAGGCGGGCCTGCGGATGATCATCGTAGACATCGCGAACGAGATTGCGCGCCTGCTCGGCTTCGCGGGCATCGCCAGTCGCATCCGATAGCGCTTCATAGGCGACGACACGATAGCCGAGCTTGAGCGCCTCGCGCACCATTTCGGCATAGATGGGTTCTTCGGTATAGAAACCGGTCGCCGGGATCGCATAGCCACGTTTTGCCAGTGCGGGCATATCGGACTGGTACAGGGTTTCCGCAGCGAACGTGTCAAAACCCTGCTCACGCAAGGCAGCCAGCATCTGCACGGTCAGGATTCGAGTCAGCGGGTAGCTGTGGTTTTCGTTGAAGAAAACGGCTTTTCGATCCTTGGCCAGTCGCGCAATCGCGCTCGTCGCAGATTCCGCACGCCATTGCGTTCCTTGCAATGGCGATGGTGCGTCGTCCTGGGCGGCCTTCTGCACGATCGAGAAGCTCGTGCGTGCGCCGGCGTAGTCGCCGACCCAGGTCTGATACCAGCTCAGATACTGGTTGAAGATCACGCGAAACGAGAGATCCTTGCTGCTGGCATAGGCATCGCGCATGAACAGGTATTGAGAAAGCAGGCCGCTGCGCGACTGCGCCTCGGCCATGATCTTCTCGGATTGGGCGACCGCGGCTTTCTGCTGATGCACGCTGGCGCTGCCTGCGCCGCTTGGTTCGACGGTCTGTCCGGTTGCCGGCATCGCAAGGCACCCGACGAGGAGTGTCTGCAACAACATGTGGCCGCGACGCGGCGGGCGAGCAGGGATGGATTGGATCATCGGGCACCTCCGGATTCAGGCCAGCATCTGGTTTTTGCGTATCCAACTCATGCGGATTCGATGCAGATGTTTTTCGGTTCGGTGAAAAAGCGCAAGGCATCGACGCCGCCTTCGCGACCGACGCCGGAATTCTTGACTCCGCCAAACGGCGTGCGCAAGTCGCGCGACATCCAGCAGTTGATCCAGACGATGCCGAATTCGAGTCGGGCGGCGAGCCGCTGCGCACGTCCCAGATCGCGTGTCCACAGCGATGCGGCGAGTCCATAGTCGGTGTCGTTGGCGATGCGGAGCGCATCGGCTTCGTCATCGAACGCAATCAGGCTGACGACCGGACCGAAGATTTCTTCCTGATTGGTTCGGCTGCGCGAAGGCAGGCCCTCGATGACGGTCGGCGCGACAAACCAGCCATCGGTGCAGCGACCGCCAACGTCGACCGAGCCGCCGCCACAGGCGATATGGCCGCCCTCGCTCCGTGCTGTTGCAATGGCTGCGATGACCTTGTCGTAGTGCGCCTTCGATACAAGGGCGCCAATCTGGCTGACCGGTTCGCGCGGGTCGCCGACGCGCAGTGCGGTCACCGCAGTCAGATAGCGCTCGCGGAACTGGTCATGGATGGAGCGTTGCACGAGCAGACGCGAGCCGCACAGACAGATCTCGCCCTGGTTGGCAAAGCCCGAGCGTACGATCGTGGCCAGATTGGCTTCGCTGAAATCGAAATCAGCAAAGACGATGGCCGGGTTCTTGCCGCCCATTTCGAGCGAGAGCTTCTTGAACATCGGTGCTGCGCTGGTCGCGATCGCGGCACCTGTGCGCGTGCTTCCGGTGAACGACACGGCCTTGACGTCGGGATGGTCAACGATGGCCTGACCCACGGCCGACCCCTCGCCATGAACGATGTTGAGCACGCCGGGCGGGAAACCGGCAGCTATGCTCAGCTCGCCAAGGCGTGCGGCGGTGCAGGGCGTGATTTCGGAGGGCTTGGCGACGACCGTGTTGCCGGCCGCGAGGGCAGGCGCGATCTTCCAGGTAAACAGATAGAGCGGCAGGTTCCACGGCGAGATGCAGCCAACCACGCCGAGCGGCTGGCGCAGTGTGATGTTGATCGTTTGCGCGCTGCTGATGTGCGCCTCGCTCGACCATTGCGTGATCGCGGCGGCGAAGAAACGCAGATTGGATACGGCGCGTGGAATGTCCACCTGGCGGGCAAGCGCAACCGGTTTGCCACTGTCGCGCGATTCGAGTTCAGCCAAGGCATCGAGCTCGGCTCCGACCAGGTCGGCGAGCCGATTGAGGAGTCGCGCACGCTCTTCTGGCGAAGTAGCCGCCCAGGCCGTGGAGGCTTGTCGGGCGGCCTCGACGGCCCGATCGACATCGGCTCGCGCCGATGCCGGGCAACGCGCGAATACCTTTCCGGTAGCGGGTTCGAACACTTCGAGCCAACGGTCATCCGCTGGCGTCACGCTCCGGCCATCGATCAGATTCGCAAGCTGGAGTGGGTTGCTCATGGCTGGGCCTGATGATCGGTTCCATGCGGGGTGGCAATCAAGCACTTCCCCGCTATCGGGGGGAAGTGCCCGGCAATTTGCGCTTGCTCGGCAAATCTACTCCTTTGGCGCGACCAGGCCACGCCGCTCAAGCAGCGGTTGCACGTACGGCGCACCGCCGCTGAAATCCTTGAACAAAACCATGGCATCCTCGGAGCCGCCACGCGAGAGCAGGGTCTTGCGGAAATGATCGCCGTTCTCGCGGGTCAGGCCACCGTGTGCCTTGAACCACTCGACACTGTCGGCATCAAGCACTTCGCTCCAGATGTAGGCGTAGTAGCCGGCTGAATAGCCACCCATGATGTGTGAGAAGTAGGTTGTCCGGTAACGCGGCGGAACCGGGGCGAAGTCGACACCCGCCTGCTTCAGCGCCGCCGCTTCGAAGGCGAGCACGCCGTCGGCGTCCGGAGCCTGTTTGGCCGTGATCTGGTGCCAGGCCTGGTCGAGCAGGGCCGCGCCGAGATATTCGGTGGTGGCGAAACCCTGGTTGAACTTCTCCGATGCCTTGACCTTGTCGAGCAAGGCCTGCGGCAAGGGTTCGCCGGTCTTGTAGTGCTTGGCGTAGTTCTTGAGGATTTCCGGCCAGGCTACCCACATTTCGTTGACCTGCGACGGATACTCGACGAAATCGCGCGGTACCGAAGTGCCGGCGAAGCGCGGATATTTGACGTTCGAAAACATGCCGTGCAGGGCGTGGCCGAACTCGTGGAAAGCCGTGTTGACCTCGTCATAGGTCATCAGGGTCGGCTCGCCGTCGGGCGGCTTCGGGATGTTCAGGTGGTTGGCAATGACCGGCTTGGTGCCGAACAGGCCGGACTGGGCGACATACGCGTTCGCCCACGCACCACCGCGCTTGTTGCTGCGCGCGTAGTAATCGACGATGAACAGGGCCAGCGCATCGCCGTTCTCCTCGAATACCTCGAACACGCGGATGTCGGGCAGATAGACCGGCAGATCCTTGCGCTCCTTGAAACTCAACCCATAGAGCTTGTGTGCGGCAAAGAACACGCCGTTTTCGAGCACGTTGTTCATCTCGAAGTACGGGCGCAACTGTTCGGCATCGAGGTCGAACTTCTGCTTGCGCACCCTTTCGGTGTAGTACGCCCAGTCGGCGGCGGACACCTTGAACTTTCCGCCGTCCTTGTCGATTGCGGCCTGGATGTCGGCCGCCTCGGCTTGCGCATTGGCGACGGCTGGCGGAGCGAGCTGGGCGAGCAGCTTGTTGACTGCCTCAATGCTGCCGGCCGTTTCATCCTCGAGCACATAGGCGGCGTGATTGGGGTAGCCGAGCAGGGCGGCGCGCTCGGCGCGCAACTTGACCATCGAGGCGATGACGGCACGATTATCGAATTCGCCGCCGTGGCTGGCGCGATCCAGCGAGGCCTGCATGATGCGCTGGCGCAGGCTGCGATCCTCGATCGAGGCCAGCGATGGTTGCCCGGTCGTGTTCATCAGCGGAATGACGAACTTGCCGTCCAGCTTGCGCTTCTTCGCGGCCTCGCTTGCCGCCGCGATCGCGTCATCGGCGAGTCCCTTGAGCTGCTCTCGTTTGTCGACGACGATCGCCGAAGCATTGGTCTCCTTGAGCAGGTTCTGGCTGAACTTCGTCGACAAGCTGGCCATTTCCGCGTTGATCGCCTTGAGTCTGGTCTTGTCGGCATCGGAAAGTTTTGCGCCGGCGCGCACAAAATCGGTGTGGTAGCGCTCGACCAGACGCTTCGATTCAGCATCGAGACCGAGTGTGTCGCGTTGCGCATAGACGGCCTCGACACGCGCAAACAGTTTCCCATTGAGAACAATCAGGTCGTTGTGCGCCGACAGCTTAGGTGCCATCTCGGCCTGGATCTTCTGCATCTCGTCGTTGGTGTTGGTGCCGGATTGCGAAAAGAACACGCGTGATACCCGGGTCAGCAATTGTCCGCTGCGCTCCATGGCGACGATCGTGTTGTCAAGGGTTGCCGCTTGCGGGTTGTTGGCAATGGCATCGATCTCGGCGCGCTGCTCGTTCATGCCTTTTTCGAAGGCCGGCCGATAGTGCTCGTTGTGGATCTTGTCGAATTGCGGGAACTGGTAGGGGAGCGGGCTCGGTGCGAAAAGCGGATTGACCGCTTTCGACTGGCCGGGGTCAGCGACTGCCCTGGAATCGGCGGGCGGATCAGCATCAGCGGCGTACAGCGGCGAAGTTGCGCCAAGGGATAGGGCCAGGGCGGCGCTCAAGGTCAGGCGATAGCTCATCGTCGGGTTTCCGGCATCTGTGGAACCGTCAAGCCTAGGCCATCCGGCCGCACGATGCCCGTGACGAAAGTCAGTTCGGGTCGAAACAACCAGGCCGTCGTGCTTGAGTGACATGCCCTCAGGCCATCCGTGGCAAGTGCGGCGGGCTCGCGCCACGGCGTGCCAGGAGCCGATGCGACAACCTGCCGATGCGCACGTGCGCCAGGCAGCGGCACACGAAAACGGTGTCTTCCGACTAGAATGTCCGGTTTCGACTCGAGGAACACCCATGGATTTCCGTCTCAGCGAGGATCAGCTCTCGATCCAGTCCATTGCCCGGGATTTTGCCCAGAAGCGCATTGCTCCGGTGGCCGCCGAGCTCGATGCTTCGGGTACGTTTCCGCTGGAGAACATCCGCGAGATGGGCCAACTCGGCCTGATGGGGATCGAAGTGCCCGATGAATACGGTGGTGCCGGACTCGATCCGGTCGCCTACGCGCTGGCCATGATCGAAATCGGTGCGGCCGACACGGCGACTTCGACGATCATGTCAGTCAACAATTCGCTGTATTGCAACAGCATCCTGCAGCACGGCAGTGAGGAGCAGAAGCAGAAATACGTGCGTGCGATCGCCACCGGTGAATGCATTGGCGCCTATGCGTTGACCGAGCCGCAATCAGGTTCGGATGCTTCCGCCATGCATACGCAGGCGACCAGGAACAAGGATGGCGACTGGGTCATCAATGGCAAGAAGAGCTGGATCACCTCGGGCTCGGTGGCCCGCTACATCATCCTGTTCGCGATCACCACGCCAGGCATTGGTGCCAAGGGCATCTCGGCCTTCATCATCGATACCAGCCGCGCCGGATTCCAGGCCGGAAAGATCGAACCGAAGCTCGGCATCCGCGCCTCGGCGACTTGCGAGATCGAGTTCCATGACTACGTCTGTCCGGCGGCCGACCTGCTCGGCCCGCAAGGCAAGGGCTTTGGCATCGCCATGGGTGTGCTCGATGCCGGTCGCATCGGCATCGCTTCGCAGGCGGTCGGCCTGTGCCGTGCCGCCTACGAGGCAAGCATCGCCTATGTGCAGGAGCGCAAGGCGTTCGGCCATGCGATCGGCTCGTTCCAGATGATCCAGTCCAAGATCGCCGACATGAAGTGCCGGCTTGATGCGGCGCAGATGCTGACCCTGCGCGCGGCGTTTGCCAAGGGTGAGGCCGAGCGCACCGGCGGGCGCTTCAGTACCGAGGCGGCCGTGGCCAAGCTGTTTGCCTCCGAAGCGGCGATGTGGATCACCCATCAGGCCGTGCAGATCCACGGCGGCATGGGCTACTCGAAGGAGATGCCGCTGGAGCGCTATTTCCGCGATGCCAAGATCACCGAGATCTACGAAGGCACCAGCGAGATCCAGCGTCTGGTCATTGCCCGCAACGAGACCGGCTTGCGCTGAGGTTGAGGGACGATGTCTTCGCTCTGGCAGCCTGTCGGGTCTTGCTCGGCCAGGCTGCGAATCCGTCGGTGCGTTCGATCGTCCGCCAATCGTTGGCCCAGGCAGCCGACAGCGGGCCTGCAAATCGTCAAGGATCCGTCATCGAAGCGCCGGATTCTCGCCTCGACCGGCAAGATCCGGCTGGCTGCTGAACCGCATGATCCTGCGCGGAGGCTGCCGATGGGCAGATTTCAACGTGGCGCGGATGGAACCAGGCGGGGCCTTGCTGAAGGTTTCGCCTGCCGCTCCGGGGTGACTGTCGGATGCAGCGTTTCGGCAATCATGACCCGGTCGCGGCCGCAGTTCTTGGCCAAGTAGAGCGCGTTGTCCGCATTGCGCAGCAATTCGTCGGGTGTTTGGCCATGCTCGGGATATGCGGCGACGCCGATCGACACCGTTACCCGGCCCAATGAAAGGTTGTGGAACTGGGCATCCATCGCCCTCACCGCAGCGCAGATCTGCTCGGCGCGCACCCTGGCGAGCTCAACATCGGCCTCCGGCATGAGGATCGTGAATTCCTCGCCTCCGTAACGACAACTGATGTCCTCGTTGCGCACCACCTTGCCGAGCATCATGCCGAAATGGGCAAGCAGAGCGTCGCCGGCCTCATGGCCGAAGCTGTCATTGAAGTGCTTGAAGTGATCGATATCGAGCATCAGCACACTCAACGGAATCCCGCGCCGCGAGGCCCGCTGTAGCTCACGTTCGAACGAGGCTTCCAGATAGCGGCGATTGAACAGTCCGGTCAGGGGATCGCGCAGCGATTGTATGCGCAGGGTCTCCTGCAGCTTCAGGTTGGCCAGGGCCATCGAGATCGATTCACATGCAGCGATGATGTTGCTGCGTTCGGAACCGTGGATCGGGCTCTCCGAGGTCACGCTGATGACGCCCAGCATCTCGCCCTGGGCGATCATCGGTACACACAGATGATCCTGTGTGGGGTGAGCCGCCATGGAGGCCTGCAGGTGCCTGCAGGTGAATGCCGGAGCGGTTCCGCTGAGCGGATAGGCATGGCCCCGGCGTAGCGCCCAGCAATCATCCGGGGCAAAGATTTCGGCCCTGTCTTCGCGGGCGTCGGTACCGGCGCCCCAATGGACGACCGCCTTGATCATATTCTGCGAGGCATTGATGAGATGTACGGATCCGGAGCTGCCAGGCAGGAGTCTCGGCAGGGAAATGCCGAGCCCGATCGCGGCTTCGCTGACATCGCGGCAGCCGTGCAGCATTTCACCCAGTTCGGCCAGCTCGCGCAAGGACTGCCCGAGTCGCTGCGAATCGCCAAGGCTTCGAAGCAGCTCTCGATTGGCTGATCGCGCCTCACGCATGCTGGTTACGCGAAGGCGCTGCTCACGTTGCACGAGGAACAGGGCAACGCCGAGCATCAACACGCTGAACAGGATTGCGCCGACAGTCAGGACACGGGTAAGGATGGCCTGGTCGGCACTGTTTCGTTCACGAACCGATTGCAGCTGCTCTTCATGGTGGAGCATGCGTTGGCCGATGCTGTCGATCTTGAAATCGTCCGATCGGGAATTGTTCATCTGAGCCGACGCACGCGCCGCTTCGATGCCGCCACGATCGAACAATTCAAGCACCTGGTGAATGGCGCTCAGACGCGCCTCAAGCAGGATTGAAAGTACCCGCGCGTTTTCCGCCTGCACTGGATCGTCGGCAACAAGTTCCGCAAGCCTGGCGCTGTGCAGGGCGATCCGGGGAACAACCGCCGAAAAGTCGGCCAGCCGTTCGGGGCTCGCGGAAATCAGGTACGCACGCTGGCTGGCTTCGGCATCGTGCAAACTGGCCAGGGTCAGGGTGATTTCCTGGCGCACGGTCATCGAATGCGTCACCCATTGCGAGGCTTCGAGAAAGTCGCCGACCACCTTGTAGACCTGCACTGCGACGGTCGCGAGAATCAGGCCGAGGACCAGAAACAGGGCGCTGACCCGGCGCGCGAAGCGTCGGCGCTCGGGAAAGTCGAATTCAGCGTTGTCTGTCGGAGCCACAGTGGCGGACATTTCAATCACTTGTGGGAGTTTCATGAGCGATTGCAGCAAGTCGCGTGCCAAGGTCGGGCGGGTGGATTCCCCCCATGACGCAGCGTATCCTCCGCGGCCACTGACTACTACCTTCCTGAAGAGCCAAATGAACGCACTCGGTGCCGCCAGCGAATCCAAACGTCTCGAACCGATTCTGAGTCACATTTCGGGGCAGGCAGGTGCTGCTCGTCAACGCGAGGCGCAGGCATTTGCCGCCCACTTCTTCCGCCATGTTCCGGCCGATGACATCAATGCGCGCGATGCCGCCGAATGGGCGCGGATCGCGCAGTTCATGCTCGAATTCGTGCGTCAGCGCAAGCCGCATGCGGCAAAGATCCGCGTGTTCAATCCGCACATCGACGAAGAGGGTTTCGACAGCAGCCACACGATGATCGCGGTGAGCACGGACGACATGCCATTTCTGGTCGATTCAGTTTCGATGGCTATCAACCAGGCCGGACTCGCCACGCATGCGGTGATCCATCCTATTTTCCGCGTTGCCCGCGACCCGGGAGGCCATATCCTCACATTCGGCCCCGAACAGGGTGAGGAGGGCGAGGCTGAATCGATCATGCTGTTCGAGATCGAGCGCATCAGCAATGCCGACGAGATCGAGAGCTTGCGCAAGGATATCGTCGAAGGCGTCGAGGACGTTTGCGCATCGGTGCGCGACTGGCCGCAGATGAAGGCGAAGATGCTCGCGATCGCCGACGAGCTGCCAACCCTCAATCTGCCGTTCGACAAGGAAACGCTCAACGAGGCGCAGAAGTTTCTCAAGTGGATCGCCGACGATCATTTCACCTTCCTTGGTTTTCGTGAATACCGGGTGGTCGAGGAAGGCGGCGATGAGGTGCTCAAGCCGATCGCCGAATCCGGCCTCGGTATCATGCGGGATGGCGGCCATGGCATGGCCGTGCGTTCACTCAAGAGCCTTGCCGCGACCGGACTCGAAAAATCGGGCTCAGTCGGTGCCTTGATCCTGACCAAGACCAATGCGCGCTCGCGCGTGCATCGCCCAGGGCACATGGACTACCTTTCCGTGCTCGGTTTCAACGAGGCGGGTAATCCGGTCGTTGAACAGCGTTTCCTCGGCTTGTTGACTTCATCGGCCTACATGACGCCACCGCGTGAAGTGCCTTTGCTGCGCAACAACTACGAGACGATCATCAAGCGTTCCGGGCTCAAGCGTGATTCGCACTCGGGCAAGGCGCTGCGTCATATTCTCGATACGCTGCCGCGCGATGAGCTGTTCCAGTGTACGGTCGACGAACTCTACGAGATCGCCGTTGATGTACTCGACCTGCGCGAACGTGCGCGAACCCGGCTGTTCGTGCGTCAGGATCGCTACGGTCGGTTCTTTTCGGTACTCGCCTATGTGCCGCGCGATCGCTTCAATACCGATGTGCGTGAACGCATCGAGGCCATGCTGACCGAGCAGTTCCATGCCGAGCGGATTGATTCGACGGTGCTGCTGGATGCTTCGCCGCTGGCCCGTGTGCACATGATCGTGCGCCCGAAGAAGGGCGAGTCGATCGAGTGGAATGTCGCCGAACTCGAGGCACGAATCGCCCAGATCGTGCGCAACTGGCAGGATGACCTGCGCGAGATCCTCGTCGCGGCGCACGGCGAGGAGCGGGGTGGCAAGCTCGCCAGCCGTTATGGAAAGGCGCTGCCGGCCGGTTATATCGAGAAGGTCAGACCGCAGAACGCAGCCACCGATGTCGAACTCGCTGCAGCACTGGTCGATGCCGATGACATTCAGCTCAATCTGTATCCGACGCAACATCGCGAGGGGGTGCTGCATTTCAAGGTGTTTCGCCTGGGTGGCGACATCACCTTGTCCGAGGTGATTCCGCTGCTGGAAAACCTCGGTGTCAGCGTGCTGACCGAGAACCTGTACGAAATCAGCGGCGGCGATACTCCGATCACGATCCAGGACATCCTGGTGCGGCCATCACGCTTGTCCTTCGATCTGGAAGACGTGCGTGAGCCATTCCAGCAGGCCTTCGAGCGGGTCTGGCGCGGCGATGCCGAAAACGATGGCTTCAACAGGCTCGTGCTGGCCGCAGGCCTCGACTGGCGGCAGGTCAGCATCCTGCGTGGCTACTGCAAGTATCTGCTGCAGACCGGTGTGCCGTTTTCGCAGGCCTACATGGAGCAGACCGTGGCCAGCTATCCGGACATCACCGGCTTGCTGGTCGAGTTGTTCGAAGCGAAGTTCGATCCGCACCGATCCGATGCGGGTACGGATGCGATCGAGGCGGCGCGCAAGCGCCTGCGCCACGAGATGGAAACACTGACGCCTGCCGAATCGCTGAACGACAACCCGGGTCTGATCGATGATCTGATCGCCTGCCGCGACCAGCCGCGAGCGACCCAGATTCGCGTGATCATGGACACCATCCACGGTCTGCTCGGCCGCGTCGCAAGCCTCGACGAGGATCGAATCCTGCGCGGTTTCATGGCGGTCATTCGGGCAACCTTGCGCACGAACCACTACCAGATGGTCGATGGCAAGCCGCATGACTACACGAGTTTCAAGTTTGATCCATCGCTGTTGAGCGAGTTGCCCAAGCCGCGTCCGTATCGCGAAATCTTCGTCTACTCGCCACGTGTCGAAGGCGTGCATTTGCGCTTCGGGCCGGTAGCCCGCGGCGGCTTGCGCTGGTCGGATCGTCGCGAGGATTTCCGTACCGAGGTGCTCGGCCTGGTCAAGGCGCAAATGGTCAAGAACACGGTCATCGTACCGGTTGGTTCGAAGGGCGGATTCTTCGTCAAGCATCCACCCGTCAACGGTGACCGTGATGCCGTGCTTGCCGAAGGTGTGGCCTGCTATCGCATGTTCATCAATGGCCTGCTGGATGTCACCGACAACCTGGTCGATGGTGAACTCGTCCATCCAAAGGACGTGGTACGCCACGATGACGCCGATCCCTATCTGGTTGTCGCGGCCGACAAGGGCACGGCGACGTTTTCCGACATCGCCAATGCGGTCAGTGCCAAACACGACTACTGGCTGGGCGATGCGTTCGCCTCGGGCGGTTCGGTCGGTTACGACCACAAGGGCATGGGTATCACCGCCAAGGGGGCATGGGAATCGGTCAAGCGCCATTTCCGTGCACTGGGGCAAGATAGCCAGAGCGAGGATTTCACCTGCGTCGGCATCGGCGACATGTCCGGCGATGTGTTCGGCAACGGCATGCGCCTGTCGCGACACATCCGCCTGGTCGCCGCATTCGACCATCGTCACATCTTCATCGACCCGAATCCCGATGCGGCAAGCAGCTTCGTCGAGCGCGAGCGCATGTTCAAGGTGCCGCGTTCCTCATGGGCTGACTACAACGCCAGCCTGATTTCCGCCGGCGGCGGCATTTATCCGCGATCGGCCAAGACGATCGAGATCTCCGAACAGGCCGCGACCGCGCTGGGAATCGAAGGTGGCGCGCAGAAAATGGCGCCGAATGATTTGTTGAGTGCGGTGCTCAAGGCACCGGTCGACCTGCTCTGGAACGGCGGCATCGGCACCTATATCAAGTCCAGCGCTGAAACCCATGGTGATGTCGGCGATCGCGCCAACAATGCCATCCGCATCAACGGTGCCGATGTACGCGCGCGCATCATCGGCGAGGGCGGCAATCTCGGCATGACCCAGCGCGGTCGTATCGAGGCGGCGCTCAACGGCGTACTGTTGAATACCGATTTCATCGACAACTCGGCCGGCGTGGATACCTCGGATCACGAGGTCAATATCAAGATCCTGCTCAACGACGCCGTGCAGCGGGGCGAGATGACGGTCGAGCAACGCAACACGCTGTTGCGCCAGATGACCGACGAAGTCGAGCGCCTGGTGTTGATCGACAATTATCGGCAGAACGAGGCGATCAGCATCATGGAGCGCATGTCGGTTGCGCGCCTCGGCTCCAAGCAGCACTTCATCCGCACGCTCGAGTCGCAGGGCCTGCTTGACCGCCAGATCGAGTTTCTGCCAAGCGACAAAGAGCTCTCCGAGCGCCGGGCACGCGGTGTCGGCCTGACCCGGCCGGAGCTTGCGATCCTGCTGTCCTATTCGAAAATCGTGATTTTCCAGCAGTTGCTTGATTCCGATGTTCCCGAAGATCCTTACCTGTCGAAGGAACTTCGCCGCTATTTCCCGGAGCCGTTGCGCGAACGCTTTGCCGAGCACATGGAACGGCATCGCCTGAAGCGCGAGATCATCGCCACCGCGGTGACCAATTCGATGGTCAACCGCATGGGGTCGACCTTCATGTTGCGCATGCAGGAAGATACCGGGCAGACCCCAGCGGCGGTCGCCAAGGCCTTCACCATCGCCCGCGAGGTACTCGAAGCACGCAGCCTGTGGGCGGTAATCGAGGAACTCGACGGCAAGGTCAATGGCAACGCCCAGATCGACGCCAACCTGGCAATCTGGAGGTTGCTGCGCGGCATGACTCGCTGGCTGCTCAACCATCCCGGCGAAGTACACGATATTGCGGCCGCCGTGGATCGCTACTGGCCGGCGATGAACGAACTCAAGCAGCGCATCGACAGTGTCACCAGTTCTGCCGAGCACTCCATATTCGAAGTCGGTCGGGTCGGCTGGATCGAACAGGGTTTCCCGGCCGATCTGGCCGACAATCTGGCCCATCTGGCGGCCCTCGGCGCAGGGCTCGATATCGCCCTCGTCGCCAGGCAAAGTGATCGCAGTGTCACCGAGGTGGCGTCGGTCTACTTTGCGGTTGGTGAGGCGCTTAATCTGAAGTGGCTGATGGAAAAGGTCGAGGAGTTGCCGGTTGAGACACGCTGGCATGCGCATGCGCGCGGTGCGCTGCGAGATGAGTTGAATGCCCAGCAGCGTTCGCTGGTGAATCAGATTTTTGCCTTCGACCACCCCAGCGAAGGCGCGCAACGCGTGGCTGCGTGGATGAACCGGGAGGATCCCGTGCTCAAGTCGACCCTGGCGACGTTGGCCGACATGCGTACCCAGGTCAACATCGATTACCCGATCGTATCGGTTGCCGTGCGTCGCCTCGCCCAGCTGGTCTGAGCCGACACCACCCGCCCGGTTCGTGATCGATTCGGGCGGGGTGTTACAGTCAGTTGATTGCAGGAGTCGGCGAATCGAATAGGGGGCACGGTGAAGCAACAGGCAGGCGGAGAAGCAGGCGCATGAGCAAGCGCATTGCGCTGGTGGCCAGTCACGGTGCCGAGGCCCAGGCCGAGCTTGAACTGCTCAAGCAACGCTACGGCGATGTCGCTCCCGAAGATGCCGAAGTGATTGTTGCCCTTGGCGGTGATGGCTTCATGCTGCGAACCCTGCATCGGCATCTGGCGCTCGGCATTCCGGTTTACGGCATGAAGCTCGGCACGATCGGATTCCTGCTCAACCAGTTCCATCCCGATGAGCTGCAGGAACGCATTGCCCGCGCCCAGGCCACGGTCATGCGACCGCTCAGCATGCGCGCGCATTCGGAATCCGGTGCCACGGTCGAGGCGCTCGCGTTCAACGAAGTTTCGCTGTTGCGCCAGACCAAGCAGGCCGCGCATATCCGCGTCGTGTTGAATGGCGTCGTACGCATCGAGGAATTGATGTGCGATGGTGTCCTTGTCGCCACGCCGGCCGGATCGACCGCCTACAACCTGTCCGCCCACGGGCCGATCCTGCCGATCGGTTCGAACATGCTGGCCATGACGCCGATCAGCCCGTTCCGTCCGCGTCGTTGGCGCGGTGCGGTGTTGCCGGCGACCACCGAGATCAGGTTCGAGGTGCTCGATCCGTACAAGCGTCCGGTCAGCGCCACCGCCGATTCCAGCGAGGTGCGCGATGTGATCGAGGTGCTGATCCGCGAATCAACCGAACACACGATGACCCTGCTGTTCGACCCCGAGCACAATCTTGAAGAACGCATTCTCAACGAGCAGTTCACGGTTTAGAAACGCGGGTTTTTGCCATAGAATCGCCGACTGCCCGGCAACCGCCGGGTACCCAGCCTATGGATCAGGCGCCTTCCGGAGTTGCTTGATGAGATCTTCTTTCCTGCGCCTTGCGCCCCTGGCGATCGCGTGCGCCGCTGCATTTGCGCCTGCGCACGGCGCTGAAATCGAACCCGGTCTGCACGCCGCCGCGCAACAAGCCGGATCGGTCGACACCTTGATCGTGCTTGAAGCCAGGGCTCCGAAACAATTGCTGCGCACCGATGGCGACTATCTGGAACGCCGGCGCAATCTTGTCGATACGTTGCGCGCGACCGCCGAAGTGAGCCAGGCCGACTTGCGCGCCTGGCTCGATGCGCAAGAAGTTGTCTATCGGCCGTTCTGGATCGTCAACATGATCGAGGCTTCGCTGACGGCGGCCCAACTGGACGCGCTGGCCTTACGCGAAGATGTTGCCAAGATCGAATCCAACCGCGCATTCAAACTCCAGCGGCCGGAGACCGGTCCGAATCCGGATGGGTCGTCGGAACAGGCTGTTGCCGATGGGCCGCTCAGCATTGAATGGGGTGTCAACAAGGTGCGTGCGCCGTTGGTCTGGGCTGCCGGATTCACCGGGCAGGGCATCGTCATCGCCGGCCAGGATACCGGCATCCGCTGGACACACACGGCGATCAAGGCCAAATACCGTGGCTGGAACGGGCTCAACGCAGATCACAACTACAACTGGCACGACGCCATCCATGAGGCGGGCAGCTCCTGTGGCGCCGATTCGGTGGTTCCTTGCGACGATAACGGTCACGGCAGCCACACCATCGGCACGATGGTTGGCGATGACGGAAGCGGCAATCAGGTCGGTGTTGCGCCCGGGGCACGCTGGATTGGCTGCCGCAACATGAATGCCGGTGACGGCACCCCGGCGCGTTACAACGAATGCGCGCAGTGGCTGCTCGCGCCAACCAATCTGGCCGGCAACAATCCGCAGCCCGATCTGGCGCCCGATGTGATCAGCAATTCCTGGGGCTGCCCGGCCAGCGAGGGCTGCACGGCTGGAACCGAAGTGCAGCAGGCGATCGAAAACCTCGTGGCGGGCGGTATCGTATTTGTCGCCGCCGCCGGCAACGATGGCTCCTCGTGTTCCAGCATCTTCGATTCGCCAGCGACCTATGACGCTTCGTTCACGATCGGCTCGATGACCTCCAGCAACACGATGTCGAGTTTTTCGAGCCGTGGGCCGGTTGCGGGTCTGCTCGGCACGAAACCCGATGTAATCGCACCAGGTTCCAGTGTGCGTTCGATCACCAACACCGGCGACTCCAGCTACATGACGATCAGCGGCACCAGCATGGCCACGCCGCATGTGGCTGGCGTGGTCGCCCTGCTCATGTCGGTGAACAAATCCTTGCGTGGCAATCCCGCCCGGGTTGAGCAGATTCTTCGCGAAACGGCCGTCCCGATAAGCGATACCCAGGTCTGCGGCGGCATTCCGGCCAGCACCTTTCCGAACAATGTGCAGGGCTCGGGACGTGTCGATGCATGGAATGCGTTCCTGGTTGCCGAGAGGATCTTTGCTGACGGCTTCGATGATTGACGGGCCGGGCACCTGTAAGATCCATTGCATGAGTGTCCAGTCCGACGAGATCGACAATTCCCCGGCGACGACCGTCGACAAGCTGGTCGTCGCGATTTCTTCGCGCGCCTTGTTCGATCTGGGCGACAGCCACGAGTTGTTCGAGCGCGAGGGCCTGGATGCCTATGCGCGCTACCAGATCGCGCACGAGGATGAGCTGCTGTCACCGGGCATCGCCTTCCCGCTGGTGCAGAAGTTGTTGCGTCTGAATTCGATGGTGCCTGAAGCACCGCGCGTCGAGGTGATCCTGCTCTCGCGCAATTCGGCTGATACCGGTTTGCGTATCTTCAACGCGATCGAGCACTACGGCCTTGATATCGTGCGCGCGGCCTTCACCAATGGCGCACCGACTGCTGCTTACGCGCATCCGTTCGGAGCGAACCTGTTCCTGTCGGCGAATGTCGATGATGTGCGTCGGGCGCTGATGGCCGGTGTTGCCGCGGCGACGATCCTGCCGTCAAAGGCGCCGGAACTGCCAACCGAGCAGTTGCGTATCGCTTTCGATGGCGACGCGGTCATCTTCGGCGATGATTCCGAACGGGTATCGCACCACGAGGGCATCGAGGCGTTTCACCGCAACGAAACCGAACGCGTCAACGAGCCACTGGCGGTGGGTCCGTTCCGCACCTTTCTCGAAGCCCTGCATCGCATCCAGAGCGCGTTTCCGATCGGTCATTCACCGATCCGCACGGCCCTGGTCACGGCGCGCTCGGCACCGGCGCACAAGCGGGTGATCCTGACCCTGCGCAGTTGGGGCATCCGCCTGGATGAAGCGCTGTTTCTCGGCGGTCGTTCCAAGGGGCCCTTCCTCGAAGCCTTCGGCGCCGACATCTTCTTCGATGATTCGATGCTCAATGTCGAGTCGGCGCGCCAGCATGTCGCGACCGGGCATGTGCCGCATGGCGTGCACAACCTTCCATCGTGAGCTGCGGGGAATCCGACAACATGACCAGCATCGACGATTTCATCATCATCAACGAAGCTGATCGCGGTCCAGCCATTGCCGACAGCGTTTTCGCGCGCAAGTACAAGCTCGCGGTACCCGATTTCCCCCATCATGTCGTCGCCTGGTACCGCGAGGACGACGGACGTTTTTCGGTGGCCTGCTACATCCACTTCACCGATTGCGGCGACATCCTGCTCGGCGGCGGCGCCTGCGCGGACGATCGTGTGCTTCGACGCATGAGCAATCAACAGCGCGCTTGCGTGCGCGATGCCGGCGGTCTTTATCTGCACGCGCTGCGCTGGTCGATCGGGCATTTCGCCGAGCGCTTCACGGCGATCTTCGGTTATTGCGGAGATGCCCTGGCCGAGCGTGTCGATCGTGCGGCCGGATTCGAATCCACCGAACACGAGCGGCTGCTCGTCTACTGGACCCGCGAGGTCGAAGCGCGCCGGCGCCAGCAGATGGTCGCCAAGGCGTTTTCATTCATTCCGTTCTAGGCCCGACATCTCCATGCAAAGCGGCGAACATTTCAATTCCAGCGAGATCCTGCCTGCCGCGTTGCGCGGATTCATCACGATCAGCGAAATCGACCATGCGGATTTCCTGGTCAGCGACTTGTTCCGGCGCAAGTTCGGTCATCCGCCACCGGACATGCCGCATCATCTGGTCGGCTTTTACCGGGATGCCAGCGGTGGTCTGCACCTGGCCGGCTATTCGCACATGATGCCGTTCGGTGATGTTTATCTTTCCGGTGGTTCATGCAGCAATGGCGACACGATGCGCCTGATGCAGCCCGAGCAGCGCGATGCGCTGCGCGATGCCGGCGGGCTGTGGTTCTACCTGCTCAAGTATGCGTTTCGCAAATACGCCGATTGTTGTGACGCGTTTTTCGGCCATTGCGGCGACCGACGTGCTCTGGAAGTGGCTTTGCAGGCTGGTTTCATCCAGACCCAGCACGAACACGTCATCGTCAACTGGCACAAGCCCCTGCATCCCAACATCCAGCGCGCCTTGCTGGCCAAGGTGCATGCGCTCGGCACGTTTTGACAGTGTTCAAAGTGTTGGCTCTGTCGCTGAGATTCCAGTCCCGATGCGACTCTTTCGTAGGCGATTTCAATCGCGGTGCCTTGACCCGATTCGACTCAACACCGCGTCGCCGAAACCACGCCCACGTATGCCGGCTTGCGCGGGGACTAGCTCGAAGCCTGCAGGATTTCGCGCAAGGCCTCTGGTGACTTCCAGTGCCAGCCGCAGACATAGCGCGGCAGGTTCCAGCGATCGGAGGTGCGGGTCACCGGCGTTGCGCCATCCCCCATGGCCGCCTGCATGCCGTGCGCTGCGGCGAAATTCGGCAGGTATTCCTCGCGAAGGTAGGCCGCGACGTGACTGAAGGGATAGCAGAAGATTCTCGTCTGCTGCGGGGCGATGCGCGCGTTGATGAAGCGTGTGGCGGCGGCGATTTCAGCGTCGGCGCGAGTGTAGTTGTTGACATCGAGGAACGAGCCACGCGGCATGCCGTCAATGCCCGGCGAGGGCAGGCAAGGGTGATTGTGGTCCCAGCTGTGGTTTTCGATCGCGATCAATCCGGATTCAGCGGCCTGCCGCCACCAGTCGTCGCCCATCCAGCCACGCCCGACCAGACAACTGACATCCATCTGCTGGCGGGCCTGCGGCGAGGCGATCACGAAGGCGGTCAGATGCAGATCGGGTTGCGCGGCGGCGCCGCGCTCGGCGATGAAATCGAGCATGCAGTGATAAAGGCCGCGTTGCCGGCCATGGGTCGGGTGATCGAGATCGAAGTAGTCGAATGCCGATCCGTCGTCGCAGGTCAGGGCCACGCAACGATCGAGGATGCGATCGGCCGCCCCGGTGACCTGATCGACCACCCACTGCAAGGGCACGATGCGCAGGCCGAGATCGTCGATCTGGCGCAAATCGGCGGCGAAGGCGATATGGTCGTTGCTGGCGTAGTCATTGCCGGAAATATTGATCGCGTGATAGGCGAGAACGGGGACGCGCATGGGGTCTCGGCAGGAGGCTGGGCCGGTCAGCATAGGAGCCGGCAGGATCATCGCCAAGTGGGTGATGCTTTTTCGCGGTGTCCGCCAGCGACGCCGACGTTTACAATAGCCTGCTTTGCCACTCCCGGAATCCGTTCATGGCCCTCACTCCGCTCAATCCCGTCGACCTCTACGATGTCCGTTCGCTGCTTACCGAAGAGGAGCAGGCCGTGCAGGACACGGTGGCGCGTTTCACCGACGAGCGCGTGATTCCAATCATTGGCGACTGTTTCGACAAGGGCATCTTCCCCAGGGAATTGATTCCGGAGATGGCCGAACTCGGCCTGCTTGGTTCAAGCCTGCCAACCGAGTACGGCGGCGCCGGCATGAACAGCGTCAGCTACGGCCTGATCTGTCAGGAGCTCGAGCGCGGTGATTCGGGCATCCGCAGCTTCGCCTCGGTGCAGTCCTCGCTGTGCATGTATCCGATCTATGCCTACGGCACCGAGGATCAGCGCCGGCGCTGGTTGCCGGACATGGCCGCCGGCAAGGTCATCGGTTGCTTCGGACTGACCGAGCCACAAGGCGGCTCCGATCCGGCCAGCATGAAGACGCATGCGAAGAAGGATGGTGCCGACTGGATCATCAACGGCTCCAAGATGTGGATCACCAATGGCAACCTGGCTGACATCGCGATCGTCTGGGCGCTGACCGACGAAGGCATCCAGGGTTTCGTGATTGAGAAGGATTTTCCGGGTTTCAGCGCCCAGGAGATCCACAAGAAGATGAGCTTGCGTGCATCGGTGACCTCGGCCCTGTTCTTCGACAACGTGCGTGTGCCGGAAGCCAATCGCCTGCCCAATGTGAAAGGCCTCAAGGGCCCGCTTGGCTGTCTGACCCAGGCGCGCTACGGCATCACCTGGGGCCCGATTGGCGCGGCGATCGCCTGCTTTACCGAAGCGCTCGAGTACTCGAAGACGCGCATCCTGTTCAAGCAGCCGATTGCCTCGCGACAGGCCGTGCAGCTCAAATTGGCCGACATGGCCCGGCGCATCACCATGGCCCAGTTGCTGTCGTTGCAACTCGGCCGTCTCAAGGATGCCGGCACCATGCAGCCGACCCAGGTCTCGCTGGCCAAGTGGAACAACTGTCGCATGGCCATCGATATCGCCCGCGAAGCGCGCGACATCCTCGGCGGTGCCGGTATCACCACCGAACACTGCCCGATCCGCCATGCGCTGAACCTGGAGTCGGTGATCACCTACGAGGGCACCGAGACCGTGCACCAGCTCGTGGTCGGTCGTGAGGTGACCGGTATCAACGCGTTTTGATGGATGTGGATGATCGCCGGAACATTCATCCCATGCCCGCACGGTTTTCGGATTTGGTTGCAGCTCGATAGACGTTTCGTCGACTGCGATGACTTTGGAGTGAAATTGACATGCGTCATGCATTGATAACGGTAGTCGCCTCCTTTATCGGGGTGCTGGCAGCCATGTTCGCCTATCACTCCTATCGCGACGCTGCCGACGCGCGCACCCGCGCCGCAGCGGAAGCCGAGCAGCAGGCCAGCGTCAGACAAGGACAGCAATTGATCGAACAAACCCTGGCCGACGAACGCGCCGCCCTGGCGATCCGCAATGACGTTGTCGCCATCGCAGCGGCGAGAGCGGCGATTGCGGAAGGCTACATGAGCACCGGCCGCATGCCGGCCTCGAATGCCGAGGCCGGTCTGCCGGCGCCAGAGACCTACCGGGGGCAAAGCCTGCTTTCGATGAAGGTTGCCGCCGACGGCAGCCTCATCCTCACTTTTGATGCCGTATCCGGCGTGGAGGGCGGCGTCATCGAATGGGTGCCCGACCTTACCGGCATCGAGTCGATGGGCCTGCAATGGCATTGCCGGACCCACGACTTCCCCTTGATCGCGCGCGCCTTGCCCGGTTGTGAATATTCAGCCGGCAAGGCAATCGAGCTGAACGCGCCACGCTGAGTTCGCTTCGCCACACAGGCCGTCGGCAAGGCGCGTGGCGCCAGCTACAATAGCGGCTTTCCTGTCTGCCGAATCGGTTCATGTCCGCTGCAAATCCTGTCCAGCCTGTGCTCATCGCGGCCCGTCATCGTGGTCTCAATCGCGCCGATATCTGCGACCAGAACTTCATCGAGTTTGTCCGTGACTGGGAAGGTTCGGTGCGCGCCGCGCCAGCCATGGATCAAGCCGTCTTGCCCGGCAGTGCCTGCACCGCGGCTGATTTTCTTGATCTGTTCGAGTCGCAACTGATCTCGCGGCATCTCGATCTGATGGCACGCGTACTGCGCGTACGCAACAAGGTGTTCTACACGATCGGATCGAGTGGCCACGAGGGCAACGCGATGGTCGCGCGGCTGACCCGGCATACCGATCCGGCCTTCCTGCACTATCGCTCGGGCGCCTTCATGGCCGAGCGTTTCCGCAAGTTGCCCGGCATGGATCCGGTCATGGATTCGGCGCTGTCGTTTGCCGCCAGCAAGGATGATCCGGCGTCGGGCGGGCGGCACAAGGTCTGGGGTTCCAAGCCGTTGTGGGTCTTGCCGCAGACCTCGACGATCGCCTCGCACCTGCCCAAGGCGCTGGGCACCGCGCTGGCCATCGAGCAGGCTCCGCGACTTGGCCACAGCCTGCCGATTCCGGCGGATTCGATTGCGATCTGCTCGTTCGGCGATGCTTCCTCGAACCATGCGACCGCACAAACCGCGTTCAATGCAGCGGGCTGGACTTCCTATCAGAAGCTGCCGGCTCCGGTGCTTTTTGTCTGCGAGGACAACGGCATCGGCATTTCGGTGAAATCGCCGGCAGGCTGGATCGAGCGCAACTTCAGCGAGCGCCGCGATCTCGACTATTTCCAGGCCAACGGGCTCGATCTCGCCAGCGGTTATGCCGACGTCCAGCGCGCCGTCGATCATTGCCGGCGTACGCGCCGGCCTACCTTCCTGCATCTGCGCACCACGCGCATCATGGGCCATGCCGGTACCGATTTCGAGATCGAATGGCGCAGCGTCGAGGAACTGGTCAAGGTCGAGGCGGGTGATCCGCTGCTGCGATCGGCGGCGATCGCAATGGAGTCCGGCTTGCTCGGCAAGGACGAGTTGCTCGCGCGCTACGAAACGATCCGGGCAAAATGTTTCGCCGCTGCCGACGAAGCCGATCGACGACCCAAGCTCGAAGCCCTGGCCGAGATTGTCGCGCCGCTGGCACCATACACCCCGGCGGCGGTAATGGCCGAGGCCACGCGTAGCGACTTCGGCGGCAAGCGCCTCGATGTGTTCGGCGGTGAACAGAAACTGCCGGAAAACCTGCCGCCACGACATCTGGCGATCCAGATCAACCAGGCCCTGCATGACTTGTTCTGCAAATACCCTGAAGCCCTGATGTTCGGTGAGGACATCGCCCAGAAAGGCGGCGTCTATACGGTGACCAAGGGCATGCACAAGGCGTTTGGCAACAAGCGTGTGTTCAATACCCTGCTTGACGAGACGATCATCCTCGGTCTGGCCCAGGGTTACGCCAACATGGGCATGCTGCCGATTCCGGAAATCCAGTATCTGGCCTACTTCCACAACGCCTGCGACCAGATCCGCGGCGAGGCGGCCTCGCTGCAGTTCTTCTCCAACAACCAATATCGAAACCCGATGGTCGTGCGCATCGCCGGGCTCGGCTACCAGAAAGGCTTTGGCGGGCACTTTCACAACGACAATTCGATGACCGCCCTGCGTGACATTCCCGGTCTCGTCGTCGGCTGCCCAAGCCGCGGTGACGATGCCGCGACGATGCTGCGCACGCTCGCCGCACTGGCCAGGGTGGATGGCCGGGTCAGCATCCTCCTTGAACCGATCGCCTTGTACATGACCAAGGATCTGCACGAAGCCGGCGACGGCCAATGGCTGTTTCCGTATCCGGCGCCCGATCAGGCCATGCTGCTTGGCGAGGGACGTGTCTATGCGCAGGAAGCTTGCGACCTGGTCATCTTCAGCTACGGCAATGGCGTGCCGATGAGCTTGCGCGCCGCGCGCGAGATCGAGGCCCGACACGGCTGGAAGGTGCGCGTGGTCGATCTGCGCTGGCTGGTGCCACTGAACGAGGCTTTCATCGCCGAACAGGCGCGATCTGCAAGGAGAATCATCGTCGTCGACGAGGGCCGTCATTCAGCCGGGGTCGGTGAGGGCGTGATTACAGCGATCGTGGAAGCCGGGTTTGGCGCGATTCCATTGCAGCGCGTGGTCGGTGCCGATACCTTCACGCCGCTGGCCGGAGCGGCTTTTGCGGTGTTGCCGGCCGATGCGGACATCGTCTGCGCAGCGGCGAATCTGGAGCCGTCGCACTGAATGTCCTATCATCCGACGCAATGAGTGCCAATTCCACGCTGACCATCCTTTTCGCCGACGTCTCAGGCAGCACCAAGCTGTTCGAGCTGCGCGGCAACGTCACCGCCCGTGAGATCATCGCGGCGGTACTGGATGCGCTGATCGAGGTCGCCCAACGTCATGGTGGCAAGCTGATCAAGACCATCGGCGACGAGATCATGTGCACCTTCCCGGGTGCCGTGCAGGGCCTGCTTGCATCAACCGATATGCAGCGCCGGATGAAGTCCGACATGGCCTTCGTGCAGGACAACATCGGTATCCGCATCGGCCTGCATCATGGCGAGGCTCTGGTCGAGGAGAACGACGTCTTCGGCGATGCGGTCAACGTCGCCGCACGCATGGCGGCGATCGCCAAGCGCGATCAGATCGTGGCGACCGCAAGCACCGCGCTCAACATTACCAATGCCGCCGGCGTCCGCGTGCGTTCGATTGGTACCGCGCGGGTGGCCGGCAAGTTGCTGCCGATCGAGATAGTCGATGTGATGTGGCAGGAGGATGTCTCGCATGTCACCACCGTGCAGCGGGTGGTTCAGTTCACCAAGACCAAACGCGTCGTTCTCAAACTGCGTTTCCTCGATCGCGAGTTCCAGATCGACGAGCTTTCCGATCCATTCACACTCGGTCGCGAAGAAGGTCACAGCCTGACCATCGAGTCCGATTGGGTGTCACGCGACCATGCCATGATCGAGTGGAAGAAAGGCCATTTCATTCTCTCCGATCGCTCGACCAACGGCACCTGGGTCAAGATCGGAAACGAGGAGTTCCTGATCCATCGCGATGTCTATCCGTTGCGCCGCATCGGCACCATCAGTCTCGGCCAGGCCCACGTCGCCGAAGGCGGAAATCTGCTGCATTTCGAGTGTGGGGAGGCCTGAAAGGCCGGGAGTGGGGAGTGGAGAATAGGGAGTGGGAAATCAAAAGCTCGCGATCCCGCAACCCGCAACCCTACGACCCCAAAAAGCTCTATTCCTGCGAAAAAATCGCTTGACGCGGAACAGAGTGTCTACGGGTTGGCCGCGAATTGCATTTCGCGTTTTCCACTCCCCACTCCCCATTCCCCACTCCCGCTCCTTCTACTCAAACCCATTCGCAAACAAGGCATCGTAGTTGGATGGTGGCAGATCGGGGCCCTGGAAGATCCC
Source organism: uncultured Dokdonella sp. (assembly GCA_964390215.1). Taxonomy (GTDB): domain Bacteria; phylum Pseudomonadota; class Gammaproteobacteria; order Xanthomonadales; family Rhodanobacteraceae; genus Dokdonella. The sequence goes on from CAYMHF010000005.1 coordinate 137,354, forward strand.
CATCGGGGTATAACCGGAATAGCCCGGGAACACGTAATAGACGTTCGGATTGCCCATGCGCCGGATCAGGGCTTCCGACATGATGCGGCGATAGTCCGTGGTCACGGCGACGTCGGTGCCCTCATAGAGCTGGCCGGTGGCGAGTCCGGGGAACGTGCCATACACCTGACCGCCATTGACCGCGCCGCCGAGCGCCATCATCACGTTGCCGTAGCCGTGGTCGGTGCCACCATCGGCGTTCTCCTGCACGCGCCGTCCGAATTCACTGACCACGATCACGCTGGTTCTCTGCATCAGGTTGCCCGATGAGGCGCTGGCCAGATCGGTGTAGAAAGCGCTCAGGCCCTGCGACAGACTTTCGACCTGGTTGCCGAAATAGTCGTAACTGTTTGTCGGATTGCCCTGACCGACATGAGTGTCCCAGCCGCCCAGGTCGATCGTCGCCACGCGCAAGCCGAGATTGCTCTTGATCAGCTGGGCGACATTGCGCAACTGATCACCAAATCCACTGTTGTACTGCAGGCTGTAGTTGGCGCCTCCGGTTGGCTGGTAGCCGCCAGGATTGCTGGTCGCGTTGTACAGACCGAAATTGATTGGACGCAGCAAGTCGAGTGATGCCAGGGTTTCCGTGCCTGCGCTTTCGAGCTGGGTCGCATTGCTGTTCCACAGCGCATGCATGCGCGTGACTGCACCGACCAGGCCGGAAGCCGAATCATCTTCTTCCCACGACCAGTGGAAGCCGTCGATCCGGAAATCGGACGCGCTGTTCATCGTGATTGCATCCGACGAACCGAGCAGGCTGGCGGCCGTGATGTTGCCGAGCGAGGTCGCCGGCAGCGGCACGACAGCAGGCAGTCCGCCACTGGCCAGATGGCGGGTCAGCCAGCCGACATTGTTGCCGGTGCCGCCACCGAAGCCGAATTCGAGATTGGCCTGCGCGTCGAAGTGGCTGCGAATCACCGGATTGGGCTGGCTCTGCCCGGCGGCGACGATAAAGGCCAGGCGATTCTGGTTGAACAAGGTGCGCAAACTGCTTGCGCGCGGATGGATCGCCCAATTGGTGCCATTGAGGGTGAGTGCCGCTCCGGTTCCTGATGTCGGAATTCGCGTGCTGCTGCGCGCCGCCTCGTAAGCTGACCGGTACGGACTGCTGGCGCCGGGTGGCAGCAGGCTCAGGCCATCCATGGCACCCCGCAGAAAGACCACGACCAAGGTGTCATTGGTGGCGGCGTTGGGTGCATGGTCGGCTGGTGCGAAGTAGGCGAAGGCCTTGCTGCTGGCGCCGGTGGCGAGTGTCGCCACGGTGCAACCCTTGAGGAAATCGCGTCGATCGATAGCGGTCATGATGGTGCTCCTCAGCGACGCAGAAATTCGGGGCTGCACAGGATCAGACCAATCGCCGTGCGCAGGCGGGCGATCGTGTAGTGCCTGGACAGGTTGCTGATGTTCCAGGTGCCGGTATGCGAAGGGTGGCCGTTCTCGGTTCCGTCGGTGGTCAGGTCGAGTGCAACCGTCGCCGCCACGTTCTGGCGCAGGAAGTCGACGGCGACCGTATGAATCGGTTCCGGGCGGTAGCCAAGAATTCGGTCGCACCAGTAGCCGATGATGTTGGCCGCTGTCCTCTGGTTCACGGCGAATGCCGCGAGTGTTTGTGCCTGCACATCGATCAGGAACGGATTGGCGTTGTTGTAGCTTTCGCTCTGATGCATTTCGAGCAGGCGCGGCAGCATTTTCAGGGTCATCCCGAGGGTGCCGGTACTCGACCAGGCGATCGGATCATCCGGATAGCCGTTCGGTGCCGGCCAGTAGAACAATTTCTGTCCGGCGGCCTGCAGGCGGCCCATGAATTCCTCGGTCGGCGTATAGATGCTGCTGTTGTAGTCGGGCTTTGGCGTGAAATCCGCACCGGTGCCGCGCAAAGCGCTGACCGCACTGAGGGCAGGGCGTTTCATGCCGGTGCCCCAGCTCGACTTGAACTCGCTTGATTGCAGGATCACCTGCAATACCTGGGCGATCTGGTCGCTGGCCTGCCAAGCCTGATTGAAGACGGTGGCGGCGCTGTCGATCAATGCGGTCGACGGATTGCTGCCGACAAAGCGCTTGCAGATCTTGGTGACGACATGGCGTGCGGTGCGCGGATGCCGGGCCAGCATGTCGAACAAGCCGACGCCATCCGCCTGACCTTGCGAGGCCGGAAAATAACGGGCGAGGATGCGCTTGATGCCCTGGTCATGAGTTGAGGAGTTGTAGGCGAACTGGCCAAGCGCGACGCCATTGATCGGCGTGTACGGCCAGTTGGCTCCTGATATCGTCCAGCCGGTCAGCGCACGCGCCGCTTCGTAGATGTCGTCGTCGACGTACTTGAGCCGTTCCTCCTCGCCATCCGGCGCGGTGTAGTGCCCGAGCAGGTTCATGTTGTTGAAGCTGTCGGGATTCTGCACGATGCCGCCGTAGTTCTCGGCGCCCATCGTGTGCAGCTCGAACAGTTCGCGTGCGTAATTTTCATTCGGATGAGAGGCTTCGCTCGAATACAGGTCGAGCATGTACATCATCGAAGCCGATTTGCCGACCTCCTCCAGCATCGTGCGGAAACTTCCGAACACATGCGGTCGGATTGCCAGTCGATCGAACGCCGGAAACATCGGCCCGCCGTCGTAATCCCAGCCGAATACGCTGAAATGGTCATGCCAGAAATCGACCATTACCTCGAAAAGCTGCCGTGCGCTGTAGGTTTGCCGGATCACCGTCATGCTTTCGGTCTCGGCGATCGGTTTCATGCGCAGCGAATAATCGTTGGTCACCGAGTGATGATCGTTCCAGAGCTGGTTCGGGGTCTTGTTCAGGGTAACGAAACCGGCACTGGCAACGCGCGCATCGCAGGCGCTGTCATTGATGCTCGAAGGATTGAGCTGGCGGTTGACCCAGGCCGTCCAGCGCGCATCGTCGTTGGCCCCAAGCGCATTGAAATCGACATGCTCCGGGATCGAGTAGCCGAATGTGCAGCGCGTCAGCCAGCGCACCGGGGCCGGTGGAAAGCTCAGCGCATTCGGACTCTGCGGCAGATCCTTGGCGGCAAGGCCATTGCGTCCGGGGCGGCGCAGCGGGAGCGCGCCATCGACATCTTCGATTCCCGCGCTGCTGAACAAGGCACCGAACAGGCGTCGGCGCGAGGCGATAAAGGCAGTGCTGGCTGGGGCTGCGGCCATGACATGGCTCCATTGCGGGATTGACGATCAACCAGCCGGGCTGGCGCACAAGGAGGCGGCAGCGGCGGGGCCAGTTGTCCGCACATTGAAACAGAGGTTGGCTGCAAGGGCTGTGACCAACCTCGCGACCCGGGAATCCGGCACAGGCTTGCGCCGGTTGCTGCGCTCAAAGCTCGAAACCATCGTCGAAGATGACGGCGGTTCCGTCGAACATGAACGTGCCGGAGCCGGGCCTGGCGTTGCTTATCAGGCTTGCCTGCTCGGTATACGGCCCGTGGTGCAGCGGCAGGAACTGGAAGGTCATCGTGCAAGTGGCGCCCGCCGGCAAACTGAACGGCATTGGTCCACAACTGCCTCCGGCATGCGTGAACGCCGAGGGCAACGGCCCGGAAACGACCATTGCGCCGACATCAAGGGTCGCCACGCCCGGGTTGAAGACGGTCATGTCGATCGAAGTGATGCTCTTGATGTCGACTTCACCAAATGCAAGCAGCGCTGGACTCAGCACGGGATCCGAGGCGATACCCGCGCCATCCAGCCTCAAGATGTCCGCTGAACTCGGCGCGTTGCTTTGCACGAGCAGATCCTTGCTCGCCGGGCCGAGCCAATTGGGTCGGAATGAAAAGGCCATCGTGCAATCGGTTCCTGGCGTCAGCGAGAATGGTAATAGTGGACACGTGCCTCCGGGCTCCTGTTTGAAGGGTGCAAGCACAGGCGAAATCGAGGTGACATTCAAAGTACCAATGCCTGAGCTTGAAATCGTGACCAGCAATGGACCGGCCAGATCACCGACAGCGACCGCACCAAAGCTCAGTGGGTTGGGGCTGATACTGATTGCAGAAGGCGTCGCCACAACGGCATTCAGCCGGATCATCCAGCTGCCATCGGATGGCAGCACGTTGCTGACCCGATTGAGGGGAATCTGGGCCAGCGTCATCTGGTTGGGATTGACTGGCGTGCCATTGCCACTGCCGGCGATCCAGCTATGCAGGGCTGGCGGATAGTTCGGGATGCTGTCGGTACCATCGTTGTCGATGCTGGCCACCTGCACCTGACCGTTGTAGTTGGCGATGACGCCGGCAAAGATGCTTTCGCCGGGCAGAAACGTGACCGGCGTCAGCAAGCTGTAGGTGGCAGGGATGTTCATCCCGGAGCGTCTGACGAGAGCAGGCATCGAGGCCACGACAAAGGCATCGGAGGGATCTCCGTCCTGGTTGCCATCGCCCCAGAGATACAGGGTGATCGGCGAATTGTCCGGAATGTTGCTGCCAGCCGGGCCGCCGCCAAAGCTCACGCGGATGGCGCCGATCGTTTCCAAACCCGGCTGTATGGTGAAGTGGTTGAGCCAGGCGATCGAGTTGCTGCCGGTGCTCTGAATGCCGATGCCGGCTTCCTTGACGCCATCATCGAGGCGATATTCGTCAATCGCGAATGCCGGCAGCGATGCGCCGGCCAGTACAAGATACAGACCAATACGAAGCCGGATCGTCATGCAAGCCTCCCTCAGCCGAGTGCCGATTGCAGTTTGACGAGTGTCCGGTGCTACTCTCTTGGAGTATAAAAGTCAATACGTTACTGGATCCGGCAACGGCAGAACGGCGCTCAAACCACGCGGGGTTCGGCCTCCAGCGAAATCCCGTAGCGTTCGATCACGGTCTTTCGGATGTGTTCGGCGAGCGCCCATATTTCACTGCCGCGGGCCTGGCCGAGATTGACCAGAACCAGTGCGTGTTGCTCAGAAACTGCTGCATGACCTTGCTGCAAGCCCTTGAATCCGCAGGATTCAATCAGCCAGGCAGCAGAAAGTTTCACGCGCGAATCATCGCTTTCCCAGAACGGCATCGAGGGATACTCCCGGTGCAAGGTGTCAGCCAGTGCAGGGTCAACCAGTGGATTCTTGAAGAAGCTCCCGGCATTGCCGACCAGGGCCGGGTTGGGCAGCTTGCGCGTGCGGATCCGCGCGATCGCTTCGGCGACGCCCGGCGCGGTCGGGGTATCGATGCCCAGTACATCAAGTTCCTCCCGGATGCCGGCATAGTCGATCTGCAGTTGGCGACGGCGAGGCAGGGCGAATTCCACCGCTGTGACAACAAAGCGCTCATGCGCCTGCTTGAATACCGAATCGCGGTAACCAAACCGGCACTGCGTATTCGACAGGCGAACGAGTTGGCTCGATTGCCTGTCCCAGGCTTCAACCACGGTGATGAACTCACCCACCTCGACGCCGTAGGCACCGATGTTCTGGATCGGCGCGGCACCGACCGAGCCGGGAATCAAGACGAGGTTTTCCAGGCCGCAATAGCCGCGAGCCAATGACCAGTGCACAAAGCCGTTCCAGCTCTCGCCGGCCTCGACGCGCACGCGCGTGTATTCGCCGTCAACGCCAAGCTCCCTGATGCCGAGCGCGGCGATCGACAGCACGACACCGGGCCAGTCGCGCGTGAACAGCACATTGCTGCCTTCGCCAAGGATCAGCAGCGGCACGTTCTTCAACAGCGGATAGTCGAACAGTTCACCGAGTGCTTCGGCGCGACGCACATCGATCAGCAGTTTCGTGCGCGCCGGCACGTGGAAACTATTGCGCCCCTGCAGCGAGGCGTTTTCAACAATCGTGTAGCCGACACCCTCGGCAATCGCCGCATCGACGGGATAGCGTTGCCCGCTCACGAGACAGCTCGGGAGGGCAGGGCGCGGATCGCCCCGACGCTTTCGCCGATCAGTGCCGGGCCGCGATAGACCATGCCGGTGTAGAACTGCACCAGACTTGCGCCGGCCTCGATCTTGGCCGCGGCATCCGTACCACTGACGATGCCGCCGACACCGATCAGCGGCAACTTGCCGTCCAATCGAGTGGCCATGCCGCGCAAAACCGCCGTCGATTTCCCGAATACCGGCTTGCCTGACAAACCACCGGCTTCGTTGGCAAAGCGATGCCCGGCCACGGTGCTGCGCTCAGTCGTTGTATTCGTGCAGATCAGCCCATCGATCGTGCTTGCCAACAGGGCTTCGGCAATCACGTCCTGTGCGGCCTCGTCGAGATCCGGGGCAATCTTGAGCAGCAACGGACATGCCTTTCGATGCCGTGCCGCGAGCTTCTCACCTGCATCACACAGGGTGCTGACCAGTCGCCACAGGCTGTCCTTGCCCTGCAGGTCGCGCAGTCCTTCGGTGTTGGGCGAGGAAATGTTGATGGTGACGTAGTCGGCCCGTGCGTAGACGCGATCCAGGCAGTAGAGGTAGTCATCGACGGCATGCTCATTCGGCGTGTCCTTGTTCTTGCCGATATTGATGCCGAGCACGCCATCAAAACGTGCACGCTCGGCATTCGCGACCAGGGCATTGACGCCGTCGTTGTTGAAGCCGAGCCGATTGATTACCGCCTGATGCTCGGGCAGGCGAAACATGCGCGGCTTCGGATTGCCGGGTTGCGCGCGTGGTGTCGTCGTGCCAACCTCGATAAAGCCGAAACCCAGCGATGCCAGCGCATCGACATGCGCGGCGTTCTTGTCGAGCCCGGCAGCGAGGCCAACCGGATTCGGAAAATCGATACCGAACGCCGTTGTCGGCAGGGGCTTGGGGCGAGTCGCCAGCAGCGGGTTGAAACCGGTTCGATACGCCGTCTCGATCGCCTTCAGCGACAAATCATGCGCACGTTCGGCATCCAGGCAAAACAGCAGGGATCGGGCGAGGTTGTACATCGATCAATGCCAGCCGGCGACGCCGAAGCCCAGAACCAGAATGCCTATGAACAGCAAGATGCCAAGCAAACACAAGGCCAATTGCACGTAGCCGAGGATCAGGCCGGCAATCGCCATGCCATCCCCCTCGATCGTGCCCGGCGGCATGCGCCGTATCTCGGCGCGTGCGATATGGCCGCAGATGACTGCAACCAGTGCGCCGACAACGGGCAAGCCGACCCAGGTGACAATGCCGAAAATCAGGCTTGCGATTGCGGTGCCGCTGGTTCGAATGGGTGGGTTCATGGCTTCCTCCGGCCTGCCAGTTTAACCGCACCAAGGGCCCGGATAGAGTTCAACCCGTGGACGTGCCGCTGCCATCATCATTTTTCTGGGCCTGCCGACGCTCTGAAATTCGGGCGGAGACAGAGCGTGCGCAAAAGCACTACCAAGCAGCCTGTCGGGCTCAAGTCCGAACGGCCGCCACGGGTATGCAAACGCAATAGCTTCTTGAATGAAGGTTTCAGTAGGTCTTTAGGCGGAATATGATCGGGCTCCATACGGAGTTCAAGGCAGGGGGTTGTCATGAAATGGGGGCTTGTTCTACTGGGCGTCGCATTGGTCGGCACGGCATCGATTGCTGCGGTGTACACGGGGCTTCACTCGGCGCGTTCCGAGCGCTGGCCGGCGCCGATTGACGGCGGGCCGGGTGAACAGGATCCGGACTTCAAAATCCAGCGCAAAGCGTGGATCGAGTCCCTGCATCGGCATGCGCCGGATACGGACTGGCGCACACAGGACGCGCAGTGGCGCTCGCTGCGCATGCAGCGCGTTCAAGGCGATCGACATGCCTTGCTTGCCGCCGGGGCTTCATCTGACACGCTGCGACAAGTGGAGTTGGCCGCAATCAGTGGCTCCTGGCGTGAACGCGGCAGCAGCAACCAGGCCGGTCGGATCACCGGCGCGATTTACGATTCCGCCAATGATCGCCTGACCGCGTTGTCGCAGGGTGGCAACCTCTGGCGAAGTCCGCGCTCAACGCTGGCCTGGACCAGTACGAACGACAGTGCGAGCTTCCAGTCGAGCGGTTTCCTCGACCGTTTGACGAGCGGTGCGACCGAGCGCCTGCTGCTGGCCAGTGACACGCCACTGGGGGTGTACCGCTCCGACGATGGAGGCTTGAGCTTCGCTGCCGCAACCGGGACGAATCTCCCCAACCCCTGGTACACGACAGGTCTGGCGGTGCGTGACGTTGCGGCGTCCGAGGTGTATCTGGCCCGTGTCCACTATGATTCGGTTGGCGGAAATTGGCGAACCAACCTGTTCGCCTCGACCAATCGCGGCAGCAGCTTTTCGTCTCTGGGCTTTGTCGGCGAACGCGATCGCGTGGCGCTGTTTTCGCCGCGTTACGGTTCAGCCGAGGTGTATGTGCTGATCGATGCCGCGCTCAAACGTATCGTCAGCGGTACGCAGGCGCTGACCGATGTGAGTACGGTACCCGTGTCTCCGCCGGTGGCCAGTGGCGATCGCTTGCATCTTGCTGGCGGCGTTGATGCCGGGCAGACCTTTCTGTATGCGATGGTTTCGCGTGGTAACGCCAACCGCACCGATGTCTATCGCTCGCTGGATGGAGGCCTTACCTGGCAGACGCGCGCATCTGTTCCGGAAACCACGTTCGGACCAAACTCTGCGGCAGCGTCCACCCGTAACCCCAATTCCGCCTATGTCGGCGGCGTCAATCTGTATCGAACGCTGGACGGTGGCGGCACGTGGACCAAGATCAACAATTGGGGTGACTATTACGCGGATCCGGCCAACAAGCTGCATGCGGATGTTCCCAAGATCGACGTGTGGCGCGACGCGGCGAGCAATGAACGGGTCTATGTGTCAACCGATGGCGGGCTCTACGAATCGACCGACAACCTGGCGACCGTGCACAACCTGTCCCTGAACGGGCTACATGTTTCGCAGTATTACTCCACCTATACCCAGCGCGTTGCCGGACGGGTTGTGCTCGCCGGTGCGCAGGATCAGGGCTACCAAAAGGCGCTCACACCCGGCACGGGTATCGACAGTTTCCAGCAGGTGATCAGTGGCGATTACGGACAGATGACCTCGACCGATGGCGGCACCAGCCTGTGGATGGTCTATCCCACTTTCGCCATGCTCGATATCGCGCCCGGCGTGGGTAGCCAGGCCGGTCTGAAATTCTGGAATTTTTCTGACAACAATCTGGTGGGTGCGTTGTGGATGGCGCCGATCGCCGCCGATCCCGCGAACCCGATGAGTGTGTTGCTGGCCGGCGGCAGGATGTCGGCAACCGGCAACCATGTGGTCAAGCTGAGCTGGTCAGGCAGCGCATTCGGTGCGGTCGAGGACAGTTTCGATTTTGGCAGCCAGGTCACTGCGGTGGCTTTTGCGCCATCCGCCCCAGGCAAGCGCTATGCCATGAGTTCGGCGCGCAAGTTCTTCCGCAACACGGGTGCGGGCTGGTCGAATACTGCGTCCAACCTGCCTGAGAACCACTATTTCTACGGCAACAAGATCCTGCCTGACACGGTCGCAGCGAATACGATTTACGTGGCGGGAGCGGGCTACTCCAATCCACCCGTTTTCGTCTCGACCAACGATGGCGCGACTTTCACCGCGATGGCAACCGGCTTGCCAAACACGCTCGTGTTTGATCTGGCCATGTCGGCGGATGGTGCGCATCTGTTCGCCGCCACCGAGGTGGGCCCGTTCTATTTCGATCGCGCGTTGAACACCTGGATCGATATCAGCGGCCTCGGAGCGCCTGATCAGCGCTATTGGGATGTCGACTATATCGAGGAAGGCGGCGTCGGTATCGCCCGCTTTGCCACCTATGGGCGGGGCATCTGGGACTTTGTCGTGGGCAGCGATGTCATTTTCCGCAACGGGTTCGACAGCGGAAATTAGCCTCCGCGGGAAACCCGGAGCCCGTTTACGGGCGAGGCTTCTCCGCGAGAACCGGGAAGGCGGAATGGAAATTGCGAAAAGCCTCACCCTTAAAACGGGCTCCTATGAAAAGCACGCTGCAGTTCGCCAGCCACAAAAAAACCGGTCGCCAAGGCGACCGGTTTCGTTTTGGCGTCAAGGCTTGCGCTTGATCAGAACTCGAACTTGATGCCCTGGGCCAGCGGCAGGTGATCGGAATAATTGATCGTGTTGGTCTGGCGGCGCATGTAGGCCTTCCACGCATCCGATCCGGATTCGCGACCGCCACCGGTTTCCTTCTCGCCACCAAACGCGCCGCCGATCTCCGCACCCGAGGTGCCGATGTTGACGTTGGCGATGCCGCAATCGGAACCCGCCGAGGAAAGGAAGCGTTCGGCGTGCTTGACGTTTTGCGTGAAGATCGCCGACGACAAGCCCTGCGGCACGTCGTTGTGCATGGCAAATGCTTCGTCGAGCGTCTTGAACTTCATCACATAGAGAATCGGGGCGAAGGTTTCGGTCTGCACGACCTCGTCGCTGTTGTTGAGTCCGGTGATGACCGTCGGCAGGACGAAATTGCCCTTGCCATCCTTTGCCGCGCCACCGGTGACCACGGTGCCGCCCGCCGCCTTGGCCTTTTCCACTGCGCCGAGGAACTGCTTGACCGCGTCCGGACTGTTAAGCGGGCCCATCAGGGTCCTGGCATCGGTCGGATCGCCAATCTTGCCTTCGACCTGCTTGTACGCCTTGACCACCGATGCGACCACCTCGTCGTGGATCGACTCATGCACGAACAGGCGGCGGGTCGTCGTGCAACGCTGGCCGGCCGTGCCGACTGCACCGAACACGATGGCGGGCAGGGCAAGTTTCAGATCGGCCGTGTCATCGACAATCATCGCGTTGTTGCCGCCGAGTTCGAGCAGGCTGCGGCCCATGCGCATCGCCACGCGTTCGCCGACACTGCGGCCGACCCTGGTCGAGCCGGTAAAGCTGACCAACGCAACGCGACGGTCATCGACAAACGCCTTGGCCAGATCCGTGCCGGCATCGTTGAACAGGAAGAACAGATCCGGGTAACCGGCATCCTTCAAGGCCTCGTTGCAGATCTTCATCGTAGCGATTGCGGCCAGCGGCACCTTTGGCGAGGGCTTCCAGATGCAGATGTCGCCACAGATTGCGGCCAGGAACGAGTTCCAGGCCCACACCGCGACTGGAAAATTGAATGCGCTGATGATGCCGACCAGGCCGAGCGGATGCCATTGGTCGTACATGCGATGGCCCGGACGCTCCGAATGCATCGTGTAGCCGTACAGCATGCGCGACTGACCGACGGCGAAATCGGCGATGTCGATCATCTCCTGTACTTCGCCGTCGCCTTCCGGCTTGATCTTGCCCATCTCCAGCGAAACCAGCGAACCGAGCGCATCCTTGTGCTTGCGCAATGCCTCCCCACACAGGCGCACGGCTTCGCCGCGCAGCGGAGCGGGCGTTGTGCGCCAGACTTCAAAGGCCGCCTGGGCTCGCTTCATGATCAGGTCGTAATCGGCCTTGTTCGACGCGTGGACTTCAGCAATCACTTCGTTGGTTGCCGGGTTGATCGACTGGATCAGACCGGCATCCGTGGTCTTCGACCATTCGCCCTGGCCGAGGTAAGTGCCGGAATTGGTCTTGGTCAGGCCAAGAGCCTTGAGAATGTCAGCGGACATGGAGTCTCCAGTTTTGGGTTAAACGGATCGCACGCGTTTGCGTCGCGCGGAAGATGGGGTTTTGTCGGTGCATCCACAAGGAGCCGGCGCTTACGCCGGCGTGCGCAAAGGAGCAAGGCGCATGGGTCAGAGCCAGGCAACCCCGCGCTGCAAGCCCGCAATCCTGATGATTCACGACAATGCAGCCGCACAGGATAAGGCATATGCGTTCGGACTAAAACCGCAGCCCGCTTGGCAATCGGGCCAAAGGGCCGGGTCTTGCGGCATTCGAGGCGGTCGATCGCCAGGGAATAACGGGGCTTGCCGTAAAAAGTCGCGACCCGATCCGGATGTTTAGATCCCGATGAAAAGAGCCCTTGTGACCGCGCGTATTCCTGCCATATTGAAGGTCATGCGCAAGTCCGGCCAACCCAGCAGCCGACCACGCCGGCCCGAAACACTGGCCGCTGGCAAGATGGCGGCGGGCGAAGACCTCGACTCTCTGCTCACAGCCGTGCGCGCCTGCATTGCCTGCGCGATCCATCTGCCGCACGGGCCACGTCCAATCGTCCAGCTCGGCGCAAACGCGCGTTTGCTGATCATCGGCCAGGCTCCCGGCACTCGCGTCCACGCCAGCGGCATTCCCTGGGACGATGCCAGCGGCGAACGCCTGCGTGGCTGGATCGGCATCGACAAGCCGACCTTCTACGATCCGCAACAGGTCGCGATCATCCCGATGGGCTTTTGCTATCCCGGCAAGGGTGCCAGCGGCGACCTTCCACCGCGCCGCGAATGCGCCGATCTCTGGCTCGATCGGTTGCTGGTCAGCCTGCCGAACATCGAGTTGACCCTGCTGATTGGCCAGTATGCGCAACGACACTTTCTCGGCAAGAACGCAGCCGGTGGGGTCGGCGCAACCGTCGCCGCCCACGCACAGTTCGCACCCGCGATGATTCCGCTGCCACATCCTTCGCCGCGCAATATCGCCTGGTTTCTGCGTAACCCGTGGTTCGAGGCCGAACTGTTGCCGAATCTCCGCCAGCAAGTGCGCGAGGTGCTGCGCAAGAGCAACAAGGATTCGCCATGAGCAAACAATCAAGATCCAAACCCATCGAGATCCATCTTCAACGTGCCTACGAAGACCCCGGTGAACATGACGGCTATCGCGTCCTCGTCGACCACTTCTGGCCACGCGGTCGCAGCAGGGAATCCCTCCAGCTCGACGAATGGGCGAAAGATATCGCCCCTGATGCCGAACTGATCAAATGGTTTGGCCACAAGCCCGAGCGCTGGGAGGAGTTTCGGCATCGCTACCGCGCGTGGTTGAATGAACCGGAGCAGGTGGAGCGGCTGAGCGAATTGCTGCAATCGGTTCGCGGCGGGGTGATGACCCTGGTCTATGGTGCGAAAAGCGAGACCGAGAATCAGGCGGTTGTGATTCGGGAAAAGCTTATGGCACTGAGCGCCAGTTGATGCGCGGTGTTGACCTGGTTTCATCAGATTTGGAAATCATGGGTGAATGCATTGCATTGCCGCTTGCGATTGACGTGATGCGATAGGATCCCGGAATGGCCCATAAATCGGTTGATCCCGGAAAGCTGCCGCCCTGGAAGCGCAAGCCAGGGCCCGGCAAATCGCAACCCTTGACTGCACGTCAGAAAGAAGCCGCGCGTGCCCGCGCTGATGAGGCTGGCCGCCGCTATCCGAATCTGGTGGACAATATGTGGGCGGCACGCCATGTGCCGCGCGGCGAAGACTAGACGGCGACTTTTTTGATGCGCACCTTTGTATTGAGAGCACGCGCGGCCCCGACGGAAAGCCAGGCACTGCTGGCGTCCGTGGGCAAGGACGCGCATACCGAGATCCTGGCACATACGCTGATGAATGCGATCTTCGTGGCGCAGTCGCATCGGGCGGATGTGCTGGTGTACCTGGTGCTGGAGAGCACGCAGGATTTTTCCCGCACGATTCTTTTCGATGCGAACGCAATGCACGACATCGGCGGCTTTCACGAGCAGGCACTGCTTGGCAAGATCGCGAAAGCCCTCGATGTCTCCCGAGGCATGGGCAAGGACGAGACGCGTCCGGTGGAGGCCGGCGTCAGCGTGCGCACGGTCAGCTTCGAGCGGCTGCTGCAGGAACTGGCCGTGGATCATCAGTTGTTCCTGATGGATCGCAAGGGCAGGTCGATGCGTGAGCAGGTGTTTGCAGACAACCCGTGTTTCCTGTTGACCGACCACATCCCCATGCCGAAGAAGACCTTCCACGGTCTCGAACGCCTTGGTGCGAAAAAAATCACGCTGGGATCGAAAATGCTTTTCGCCTCGCAATGCGTGGTGCTGATTCATCACGAGCTGGATCAGAAATAGCTTTCTCACTGTTGCGCGTTGTGAAGTTATCGTCTGCAGATTGATCGAGGATCGAAAGAGCAATGGTTTCCAGGAAGTCCGATCAGACCAACAAGGCCATGGAATCCTCGGCTGCGCAACTGATCGATGCGCGGATCGAAGCCTTGGGCGATTGGCGCGGCGAGGTGCTGGGGCGCCTGCGACGGCTCTTGCATGTGGCCGATCCCGATGTGATCGAGGAGTGGAAGTGGAAAGTTCCGGTGTGGTCGCACGGCGGGATTCTGTGTACCGGCGAGGTCTACAAGAAGGCGGTGAAAATGACGTTCGCCAAGGGCGCGTCGCTCAAGGATCCTTCAGGGCTATTCAACGCAGGCCTTGAAGGCAACACGCGGCGGGCCATTGATTTTCATGAAGGTGATGTGATCGATGAGAAGGCCCTTATCGCGCTGGTTCGTGCCGCAGTCAAATTGAACACGCCGAATTGAACGCGATTGGCTCGGGCGGTTGAGCAGAAGTTCGCCGATACTCCACGATCCGCCCGCCTTAACGCTGTCGACATGTCAATCATCCTTACCGAATTTGCGCGCACCCGGCTCTTCCCGCGAATCCCGCGCCGCAACACGATCCAGGACTGCACGCCGGAGGCATTCGAGCGGCATCTGAACGAGGTGGCGCCATTCAAGGTGCTCGATGGTTACGCGCCATTTTGCCAGTTGCACGTTCATCGAAACTGGACGAGTACACGCTGCATCGCGCTGCCAATTACCGAACAAAACCGGCACCGCCTGTGCTCAGCCTACGAGGCGCGCAACCCCGAGGAACTGCCGGTTCTGGTGCGCTGGTTCGAAGGCGTCGAGCCGCCGCTGGCGAATTACCTGATCGCCATTCTCTACGGTCGCGAGCAATTGCGGAAGGAAGGCACCCCCATCGCCGCCGACTGGGGTGTGGTCGGCTGCCTGTACACGGCCGAGGCCGAAGAGATCCCGATGGCGCCGATTACGATGATGCGCAATGCGCTCGGCGTGGAGCAGGGCGGTTCCGGTGTGCCACTCGATGTGGAGGCTTACCGACGCAGCGTCGCATTTTGGGACGCGCATGCAAACTGGCGCGCCTGATCCCCGCTCGAGTCGACGAACAAGATTGATCAAGGGCCGACCGGCAATATTGCCGATCGGCGTCGCGAGCGCAGCAAGCCGTCGCTTGCAAAGATGGCCAGGGCGATCCAGATCAGGGTGAAACCGACCATGCGTTCGCTGCCGAAGGGTTCGCCCAGAACCAGCACGCCACACAACAGCTGCAGGGTCGGTGCGATGTATTGCATCAGGCCAACCATGGAGAACGGGATGCGACGTACCGCATCGGCGTAGGCGATCAGCGGGATCGCGGTAAGCGCTCCGCCAAGAACCAACAGTCCAGCAGCCGTCATACCCCAACCTCCCGCAGTCTGCGCGGTCGCGAAGCCGCCTAGACCGTGACTCTCGCTCCAGAGCAGATAGGTGAGCCCCGGGAGAAAAAGATAGAGGCTCTCGACGCCGAGTCCACGCACCGGCGGTACTGCGACAATCTTGCGGATCAGGCCGTACATGCCGAAGGAGAGCGCCAACACGATGGCAATCCATGGAAAACTGCCGTAGTTGAAGGTGAGCCACAACACACCTGCGGCGGCGATCGCCACGGACGCCCACTGCACGCGATTCAGGCGCTCGCCGAGCAAGCCGACACCAAGCACGACGTTGAGCAGCGGATTGATGAAATAGCCGAGGCTGGTTTCGACCACATGCCCGGCATTGACTGCCCAGATATACAGGCCCCAGTTGAACGCGATGAACATGCCCGACAGCGCAAGCATCCAGGTTGCACGCGGATAGCGAAGGGTTTCGCGCAGCCAGCCGCGGCCATAACGCCAGGTCAGCCAGCCGGCCACCAGCAGCGCACTCCAGACGATGCGATGGGCGATGATCTGCAGCGACGGCACCGACTTGAGCAGATGCCAATACAGCGGCATCAGGCCCCAGAGGATGAAGGCAGCGGTGGCGGCGATCAAGCCGCGGCGATCCAGTGGGGCGCTCAGGGGCGGCTCTCCGTCAAGAGAAGGGTGAAAGCTCGTATTGGAATCGAGTCAGCAGCAACGAACTGATCTGGTGATTTGCACATAGAACACTGGGTTTGCAGCGTGGTCGGCAATGGTACGCCAGGCACTGGCGGGCTTCGCCCCGACTGACGAGGGATGGCGCCGCACGACAGTTCATGTCATGGGCCGCTCGATCGTGGTCAAACGTGGGTTGTTTCACGAGGCTTGACCTGAATCAGGGCAGGGTGGGCGTGATCGGGATGTACTGCAAGGATGTGGGCAGTCCAATCACATCCATGAATCATGCCGCTGTCATCGAAGCCAGGCGTTTGAACGGAGTCGCCGAGTCGACCCGATCGCGTGAGTCCAACGTGCCAGAGGACTTGTCATGAACGAGCACTCGGCGAGGCGCAAGCCGCCTCTGGTCTACGCCTGTTCGGGTTGTTCGAGTGCCGCGCAGATGGCCAATCAGATGGCGCTGTGGCTTGATCGTGAAGGCGTGGCCGAGATGTCGTGTATTGCCGGCGTCGGCGGCGGCGTCAGCGGTCTGGTGCACACGGCGCAGAGTGGCCGGGCGATTCTCGCCCTGGATGGCTGCGTGCTTGCCTGTGTATCGGCTTGCCTGTCCCGTGCCCAGGTAAGCGCCAACGAGCACGTATTGCTGTCGGATTTTGGCGTGAAGAAACGCAAGCATGCGGATTTCGATCAGGATCAAGCAGGCGAGGTCTATCGGCGCGAAGTGCTGCCACGCGCATTGGCCTTGCACCAATTCGACCCAGCCGGAGCGGACATCGATGCAAACCTTGTTGCCTGAGCTGCCACGCGGAGCCTTGCGCCCGATTCGCTGCCTGATCAACCGGGTCGACGATCAACTACTCTGGTGGATGGCTGCGCGCCGACGACTGGTCGCCGCCGCGGCGCGGATCAAGCAGGACAATGGCATCTCAATGCGTGACCCCGGCCGCGAAGCCGAGGTGCATGCGCGTGCGCAGCGGCTCGGGCGCCTGCTCGGCTTGCCCGGCCCCGGCATCGGGCGTCTGATTGACGTGCTTATCGATGACGCCTGCGAACAGCAGAACATTTCCCGCCAGAGTCGCACTGGATTCATGCTCGCGCATGATCCAGATCAGACCACTCCTGCAACGAGCACCGCTATGCTGCCGACCACGATGATCGATCCCGCCCTCCATCCCGTCATGACCCGTTGCCTCGGCCTGCTGCCACCGCCGATGCGGTTGGCGCCGCTGCTGCGCGTCGTCCCCGATCGCCTGCTTGGCCGTGCGCTTGAGGCGGCCTTGCGCCATGTGCTGGCCGCGCCGATTCGCAGCGGTTCACTCGATCTGTTGCTTGGGCGGCGTATCGGTATCGAGGTCAGTGATCTTGGTCTGCGCTGGGTGGTCAGGCTCGATCAGCAATCGCAACTGCAGGTGTGTCCGCCTGGCGAATCGGCCGAAGCGACCGTCAAGGGGAGTGCTACCGATCTGCTCCTGCTGGCCAGCCGTCGCGAGGATGCCGATACCTTGTTCTTCCAGCGCCGCCTGCTGGTGACCGGCGATACCGAACTCGGCCTGACCGCACGCAACCTGCTTGATCAGCTGCCATGGGATGACGTGCCACTCGGGCTGCGCATCGTCCTGCATCGCTTCGCCGGCGTGGCCGAGGCCGCACGCGGTGCGTTTCATCGGCGCAAGAACGGTAGTCCGCGCGCAAGCTGAGCGGGTTCAGCCGTCCCGAAAGGGGATTTCATGCGGTCGCGATGATTTTCTTGCTCCTCCGTAGCAAGCGGCTTCAGCGGCGATGCTCTGACCAGCCGTTTGCCTGTTGAAAGCCGTCAATCCGGCCAAAGGCATCGGGCATGAATGCCCTTCCTACGAAAGAAGGCAATCGAGGGCGCGGGATTCGTTGATGTTGAAGGCGTACGCGCTTCGTTGCAGGAAGCGGCTTCAGCCTGAGGTTTCCCCACTTATTTTCGCTCCTCGATGGGA